>NZ_SBFD01000020.1:0-1047 GCF_014156615.1 Pantoea pleuroti
ACTGGCGTCCGCGCTTCAAAGCCTCCCACCTATCCTACACATCAAGGCTCAATGTTCAGTGTCAAGCTGTAGTAAAGGTTCACGGGGTCTTTCCGTCTTGCCGCGGGTACACTGCATCTTCACAGCGAGTTCAATTTCACTGAGTCTCGGGTGGAGACAGCCTGGCCATCATTACGCCATTCGTGCAGGTCGGAACTTACCCGACAAGGAATTTCGCTACCTTAGGACCGTTATAGTTACGGCCGCCGTTTACCGGGGCTTCGATCAAGAGCTTCTCCTTGCGGATAACCCCATCAATTAACCTTCCGGCACCGGGCAGGCGTCACACCGTATACGTCCACTTTCGTGTTTGCACAGTGCTGTGTTTTTAATAAACAGTTGCAGCCAGCTGGTATCTTCGACTGGCTTCGGCTCGGGGAGCAAGTCCCTCCACCTACGCGCCAGCGTGCCTTCTCCCGAAGTTACGGCACCATTTTGCCTAGTTCCTTCACCCGAGTTCTCTCAAGCGCCTTGGTATTCTCTACCTGACCACCTGTGTCGGTTTGGGGTACGATTCTGTGTTACCTGATGCTTAGAGGCTTTTCCTGGAAGCTGGGCATTTATCACTTCAGCACCGTAGTGCCTCGTCGTCACGCCTCAGCGTTAACAAGCGTCCGGATTTACCTGGACACTCCGCCTACACGCTTAAACCGGGACAACCGTCGCCCGGCTGATATAGCCTTCTCCGTCCCCCCTTCGCAGTAACACCGAGTACAGGAATATTAACCTGTTTCCCATCGACTACGCCTTTCGGCCTCGCCTTAGGGGTCGACTCACCCTGCTCCGATTAACGTTGAACAGGAACCCTTGGTCTTCCGGCGAGCGGGCTTTTCACCCGCTTTATCGTTACTTATGTCAGCATTCGCACTTCTGATACCTCCAGCATGCCTCACAGCACACCTTCGACGGCTTACAGAACGCTCCCCTACCCAACAACGCATAAGCGTCGCTGCCGCAGCTTCGGTGCATGGTTTAGCCCCGTTACATCTTCCGCGCAGGCCGACTCGA
>NZ_SBFD01000020.1:1057-2254 GCF_014156615.1 Pantoea pleuroti
ACATAGTGTCGCTGCCGCAGCTTCGGTGCATGGTTTAGCCCCGTTACATCTTCCGCGCAGGCCGACTCGACCAGTGAGCTATTACGCTTTCTTTAAATGATGGCTGCTTCTAAGCCAACATCCTGGCTGTCTGTGCCTTCCCACATCGTTTCCCACTTAACCATGACTTTGGGACCTTAGCTGGCGGTCTGGGTTGTTTCCCTCTTCACGACGGACGTTAGCACCCGCCGTGTGTCTCCCGTGATAACATTCTTCGGTATTCGCAGTTTGCATCGGGTTGGTAAGCCGGGATGGCCCCCTAGCCGAAACAGTGCTCTACCCCCGAAGATGAGTTCACGAGGCGCTACCTAAATAGCTTTCGGGGAGAACCAGCTATCTCCCGGTTTGATTGGCCTTTCACCCCCAGCCACAGGTCATCCGCTAATTTTTCAACATTAGTCGGTTCGGTCCTCCAGTTAGTGTTACCCAACCTTCAACCTGCCCATGGCTAGATCACCGGGTTTCGGGTCTATACCCTGCAACTTAACGCCCAGTTAAGACTCGGTTTCCCTGCGGCTCCCCTATACGGTTAACCTTGCTACAGAATATAAGTCGCTGACCCATTATACAAAAGGTACGCAGTCACCCCCATAAAGAAGGCTCCCACTGCTTGTACGTACACGGTTTCAGGTTCTGTTTCACTCCCCTCGCCGGGGTTCTTTTCGCCTTTCCCTCACGGTACTGGTTCACTATCGGTCAGTCAGGAGTATTTAGCCTTGGAGGATGGTCCCCCCATATTCAGACAGGATACCACGTGTCCCGCCTTACTCATCGAGCTCACAGCATGTGTGCTTTTGTGTACGGGAGTATCACCCTGTACCCTGCGACTTTCCAGACGCTTCCACTAACACACAAACTGATTCAGGCTCTGGGCTGCTCCCCGTTCGCTCGCCGCTACTGGGGGAATCTCGGTTGATTTCTTTTCCTCGGGGTACTTAGATGTTTCAGTTCCCCCGGTTCGCCTTGCAGCACTATGTATTCATGCTGCAATGATGCACAGAGTGCACCGGGTTTCCCCATTCGGACATCGACGGCTGTAGCGGTTCATATCACCTTACCGTCGCTTTACGCAGATTAGCACGTCCTTCATCGCCTCTGACTGCCTGGGCATCCACCGTGTACGCTTAGTCGCTTAACCTCACAACCCACAGGCGTTTT
>NZ_SBFD01000021.1:0-2112 GCF_014156615.1 Pantoea pleuroti
GACAACTTTGCTGGTAGCTTGCTTAATTTTATTGGCGATGTAAGGCGCCATTCCACCTGCTGCTGCACCGATGTTACCTGCGCCAAGGCCACCCAGCACGCCCGTCACGGCTGCGATAGAATAGCTGCCGATCAGGCCTGATTTTTTTCCTCGCGCTGAAGCATTTCAGGAAGAAGGGATAAGTGTAATACTGCTCGGAAAAAATAATTCGTTTTACAGAGATGACTCGCAGTTAATTCCCTGGCTTTCAGCGAGTTTATGCAGCAGAAGGTGTATATTTAAACAGGTTAAAAACGGAACAGGAAGAGCGTAACGAGCGATTTTTAGCGCGGCTGAAGCGGGTTGGCCCCCATTTCAGCCGCTGACCACAAGCAACTAACGAGGAGTTGATCATGGCTGCGCAAGATATTAAGCCAGAAGTGAGTATTTCCAAAGCGTTACGGCGGCTGAAGGTGGGATATACCAGTATCCGTCACGCTGATCGTAATGATATGACCACCTATTACAGCCGCTGCCCCAGCCTTAATCTAAAGGGCAACTGGCTGGAAGAGGCGGGGTTTGCGACTGATACCCCGGTGACCGTGGCGGTAGAGCACGGGCAGCTTGTGATTCGGCCAGTGGCTGAATGACAGGTACAAAATCCCGGCTCGGCTCGGAGGATCACACCTTACTAAGCTGGACATCCAGCTTTTGGGGTGCATTTTACGATGGCTGGGATTTTTTCATTTAGTCTATTCTTTGTTGCCCTGCCGTTCTCTTAACTTGCCTTTGAGCCAAATACCGACACCGAGTATTGTTCCTCCGACACAGCCTTTTTTAAAAGTATTAGGCAGAACTATTCCCCAGTCGATATTGAATATACCTACTTTAAAATAGATTATCGTAGGCGCTATTAAATATCCGAGCATTACAGCGCAACAAAGAATGCACATACAATAAAAAATCAATATAAATAGATCCTTGATATTAATTTTTTCCATTATAGATCCTTGATATTAATTTTTTCCATTTTTGCCACCTGCATTATTCAGAGCATCTTGTACATTTTTTCCTGTAATCTCGCTCACAGTTCCACCTGTAACTGTCCCTATAATTTCTGCACTTCCTTCTTTGATCACAGGTTTCAACTGTTCTGTAGCAACCTTTCCGGCCACTCCGCCAATTATGGAGCCAGCTCCAGCGGCAATGGCTGAACTTGTAGGATCTTCCCCTTTTATCACGCTCCCAACCACTGCGCCGCCCACATTGACAGGGGTTGAAACTATAATGCCCTTCCCGGTTGTCGCGGCTGCTGTGACTCCCGCCATAATGACATCGACGTAACTGAACGGATCTTTTCCGGCAAGCTGAACGCCAGCATTAACTCCCACACCGATTGCTGCATTAGCCGCCATACCTTTCACGGTAAGACCCAACACACTTCCCCCAAATAACATAGGAGCATCACCAATGCTAGCATTTGATTTATGGTAGCCCCAAGTATTCATAATGCTCTGAGCTTTAGACATCGCTTCAGAGTCAGGAGCGCGTTTAATGTAGTCCTGCCCTGACAGCAATCCTTTAACCAGTTCCTGCGAGACGACGGAACCGTATTCTTGCTCCATTTCAGAGGCGTAAACGCGCAGATAACCTGCCAGTTCCGCCCGCTCGGTGCTGTTCATCTGCGACGGGTCTTTGGTGAATTTCGAGACCAGTGCATCACTGCGTCTATCGGCATTTTCCAGCTTTATCAGCTCATTTGCCGCCGCCAGTGACTTATCACCCTGTTTTATTTTCTCTACGGCTTTATCGAGTTTTTCCGAAGAGGTCGCGCCCAGGAAGTTATTCTCAACAGCATTCTTTCCAGCCACCGCGCCCTGAATGCCACCTTCAACAGAACCAGAAGCCACTCCCGCCGACAATTGCGCAGCCAGCTGGCCGAGTGCGCTGACAACCTGCTTCTCATCCTGCGTCAGTTCGCTGGCCTGCTTGCCGGGATACATTGAGCTGAGGATAGCTCTGGCCATCAGCTCGCCACCCGCAGCACCGGCTGCACCCGCTGTTGCGTTGTTGCCCGCCAGCTGCGCCAGTACGGCACCCGCAACCGCGTGCGCCATGGTGTTAGCCAGGACG
>NZ_SBFD01000022.1:0-2108 GCF_014156615.1 Pantoea pleuroti
CATGGGCATAATTTCAATTATTATTGCCAGTTAACTGGCCGTCTTGCTGCAAGCCTGACGGTCTGCTCCTCGCTCATAGCGGACTACCGGTCATAAAACCGTCTGCTTTGTGCCATAAGCGGACATCTGCGTTCTGGGCAAACACAACGGGTGAGCGAGAGTAATATTTTGTTAAATGAACGTACCTATCCCCTGTCAGGTCTGAGAGGCGCCCCCCTTAGCGAAAAGCTCTATACCATTCACATAACTTGAGGCATCACTGGACAGGAAAGAAAAAACAGAGGCAATTTCTTCCGGCTCTCCGATACGCCCCAGCGGACTTTTAGCGGTGAGGAAGGCGATCCCCTCTGCGGCATTATCACCAAATGAGGCTCTGTTAACGCCGTTAAGCATCGATATGATTACCAGCTACAGCTGGAGCAGCTATGCCAGATAAGTGCCGAAGGAGAAACACCTGTTCGGCAAGATCTTCACGCAACGCATCGGGCGTAATAACTTGCCCCTTCGTACCCTCATTAAGCGGCTGGCACGTAGAATGATTTGCTTCTCTCGCTCAGTTGAACTCCATGAGAAAGTCATCGGGGCATTCAATTGTTATAGCGGTATCGTGGCCTAAACTGCCAGGCCCCGAATAAGATGAACAGGGTGCCCACAACTCTGCTCAGAAACAGATTTAAATCCGGGCCACTGACACCTTGAATTTTATTGCCCGCTTGGGGAGGTCTCGTCGGCCAGTTTATCAAGACCTTCATGATTGATTTCATTCTCCGCACCGTCGACCGCCGCGGAAATACTCAACAGACTCTGTAGCTCGCTTAACAGAATAGCGGCATCAGATTTAAGAACTTCATTGGATTCAGCAGAGTCAATCACAGTATTGATGGCCTTATTAGCACTTTCAATCATTTCCGTTACGCCACCCTGCCTGCTCACAGCCAGTACAAGCGCGCTAATCAGCAGCGATTGTGCCTCAACGCGTGCTGTCAGCTGTTTCATATCTGCATCGATATGTGAAATTTTGGTCAGCATGCTCAGTACCACGTTTTTCATAGCGAATACTCCTGTAAAAAGCTGATTTTAACGACCCACGCTAGACCTGCCTACAGCCACTATCTGAAAATCTTCCTCATTACCCCTGAAATGATTGCAGCAATCGTGTCTGAAGAGTTCTGATTCTGCATTTATACGCTACGAACAAAATACAGCTGTATTAACGACCCCGCTATGGACAGCCCGACTGCCAGTCGATGATTCGCCTGCAGCAGAACCGGGCGGCACTGAAAATGGCTGAAGCCTTTTCCGCATTCTGAAGGGGCCTGTATAGGCAGTGGCGCGAGAAGGGATCGAGAATCGGGTGCAGTAATAATTCTGTTGGCGGCCGGCCTCTCCCGCTGCGGGCAGCACACTTCGTACGGATAATGTGCGCAGTCAGGTCTGATGCCGCTCACAGGACTTGTACAGAACTTATCCACCACTTTTGTGGATAAGTTAGAATCCATGTCATTTGTAACCGAAAAAATAAGCGAAAAAAGTTCCGTCCCTTTAACATTTTTGCCGTTTTGAGCATACGCCGCGTCAGGGATAATGAATAGCCTTAACGTAAAGATGCCGGTCGTTGTGGGATACTGTCTGAAGGCGCTATCGATGGCGGGTATGGGCAGGATACGAGGCTATGAGGTTGTATATTGCTCCCACGCCAGACACCTTTGTGCCAAAAGCGGGTATCTCAAAGTCAGCGTGTTAAATTTAAACGCCGCTTTGATTTGTTTAAAACAGGAGTCAACAAGTGAACATTGACTGGCATAGTTCTTCATTAACACGTTCAACAATCGTGGATAAAAACTACAAAAATACACAAAACGTCCGCCGTTTCATGGTGGATGAGTGCGGTCCAGATTTCCGGTTTGATCGCGAGTTTATGGCCTGGATACGAAATGACGAACCAAAAAATCCGGGTGATTTGGTTGCTGAGTGGAAGCGCAGACATCCACTTTAGGGCAGTAACGTCCGGTATTCGCTCATAGCGGACATGGGCCAACATGTAAGTCCGCTCTGTGCCAGCAGCGGACATTTTGTAAGCTCTCCTGGACAAGTTGAAAATATGATCA
>NZ_SBFD01000024.1:0-232 GCF_014156615.1 Pantoea pleuroti
ATCGCGGTTATTCTGTTGCCAGCGTTGCAACACGTCTCGATATCACCACCCACAGCCTTTACGCCTGGATAAAGAAGTACGGTCCAGATTCTTCCACTAATAAAGAAGAGTCAGATGCTCAGGCCGAGATCCGCCGTCTCCAGAAAGAGCTGAAGCGGGTTACCGACGAACGGGACATATTAAAAAAAGCCGCGGCGTACTTCGCAAAGCTGTCCGACTGAGGTACGCCTTT
>NZ_SBFD01000024.1:242-886 GCF_014156615.1 Pantoea pleuroti
CCGTGACAACATCTGTTGCTGGCCTGTTCGCCTGCTCTGTCGGGTGCTGGATGTTCATCCCAGTGGTTTTTACGCCTGGCTTCAGCAGCCGCATTCACAACGCCATCAGGCAGACCTAAGACTGACAGGACAGATTAAACAGTTCTGGCTGGAATCGGGATGCGTCTATGGTTATCGCAAAATCCATTTGGATCTGCGGGACAGCGGGCAACAGTGCGGAGTGAACAGAGTCTGGCGACTGATGAAACGTGTCGGGATAAAGGCTCAGGTCGGATACCGGAGCCCGCGGGCACGTAAAGGCGAGGCCAGTATCGTGTCGCCCAACAGGCTCCAGCGACAGTTCAATCCGGATGCTCCGGATGAGCGTTGGGTAACGGACATAACCTACATCAGGACCCACGAAGGCTGGCTGTATCTTGCCGTGGTTGTTGATCTGTTCTCACGCAAAATTATCGGCTGGTCCATGCAATCCCGGATGACAAAGGACATTGTCCTGAACGCACTGCTGATGGCTGTATGGCGGCGTAATCCCCAAAAACAGGTGTTGGTTCATTCGGATCAGGGCAGTCAGTACACAAGCCATGAGTGGCAGTCGTTCCTGAAATCACACGGCCTGGAGGGCAGCATGAGCCGTCGCGGTAACT
>NZ_SBFD01000024.1:896-1142 GCF_014156615.1 Pantoea pleuroti
ATGATAATGCGGTTGCAGAAAGCTTTTTCCAGTTGTTGAAACGCGAACGGATAAAGAAAAAGATCTACGGAACGCGGGAAGAAGCCCGCAGCGATATTTTTGATTACATCGAAATGTTTTATAACAGTAAGCGTCGGCATGGTTCTAGCGATCAGATGCCACCGACAGAATATGAAAACCAGTATTATCAACGGCTCGGAAGTGTCTAGATTATCCGTGGCGATTCACAAGGATATGGCTATTATA
>NZ_SBFD01000025.1:0-236 GCF_014156615.1 Pantoea pleuroti
TGTCAGTTAGCGCCTGCGCAGGAAACAGGGTCAGATCGGAAAGACGCAAAAGCCGTCATCCATTGTATCTTGTTTTCTGTAGTGGTTAGCTCCCACTACAGGAAGCAGGATGAATCTGTGTCATCCATCAGGATTCGATCCTGTGTGTCAGCCTAGATCTCCTGCTTCCCCTTTCACGCCAGCATTAACTTTGAACGGTTGCCAGGAGCAGCGACTCCGCATGCACAAGGGAAACG
>NZ_SBFD01000025.1:246-1112 GCF_014156615.1 Pantoea pleuroti
GCGTGATGGTATCAGGTGAAAGGAGACGCAAAATGATTCAGCTCGGTGTTGATGTCGGGAAAAGTAAAATTGATGTCTGCCTGCTTCCGGAAGGCCCCGGGGGCAGGAAAAAAACCAAAGTGCTTTCTAACGGACCGGACGTGGCCCGGCAGTTGCTTGAGTGGCTGGCGGTCAGAAAAGTCGCTCTTTCTGAGCTACAGGTCATCCTGGAGCCGACGGGAACCTATCATGAGCATCTTGCTTATGGTCTGCATGAAAAAGGACTTCGCGTGGTGGTTGCCAGTCCGGTCCGTGTGCGGTCTTTTGCTACAGGCATGGGCATTCTGACGAAAAACGACCACGTAGATGCCCATGTTCTGGCGCTCTATGGCGCACTGCGCCAGCCGGAAGCATGGGTGCCCCCGCCACCGGCCATCCGGGAACTGAAAGCGCTGCTGAAAAGGCGCGATGCGCTGCGGGAAGATTTGCAGCGTGAGCAGAACCGGCTGGAAAAACTGCACGTCACCCGCTTTTCCACACGCGTTGAAGCTTCAGTAACAAAAATGATAGCGGCGCTGGATGCAGAGCTGCTTTCGGTCCAGCAGCAGATCGACGACCATATTGATAACCATCCGGACCTGAAGCAGGACATGAAGTACCTGACGTCGGTGAAAGGCATTGGTAAGCAGGTGGGCTCGAATATGCTGGCAGTGCTGCGTGGAAACGCCTTCAGCAGCCCGGAACAGGCGGCGGCATGGCTGGGTCTGGTTCCGCGGGAGAAACGGTCAGGCAGTTCAGTGAACGGCCGTTCACGCCTGACCAAAACGGGTCCGGCCGATTTACGGGCTAAACTGTATCTCAGCGCCATGACGGCGATAAAACATAAT
>NZ_SBFD01000026.1:0-829 GCF_014156615.1 Pantoea pleuroti
ATCGCCTCTGGATTCGGGTTTTATGTTATTTTCAAAAGCATATATTAAACACTTACATTCTTATGGAAGAAGAAATGATTATAACCAGAGAATGAATGTGCTAAAAATATTGGAAGGAGTTTTATTGAATGAATTTCAGTCAGCTAAAATATATAACTGTAGTAACTTTATCTTCGAAAGATGTGTGGAGATTTTTACTAATATTTACTCTGAGACAACCGCATATAATGCAGGAAAAGAACTCAAAGAAATTGAAAAGTTCTTAAGGGAATACAATTTAGCTGATTTAGGATATGTGGAATGGTTTAATCCTCTTAAAATGCCAATCTATGAAGTTAAAAGCTATGATCACAATCTTGCAGGACATGACAAATTGCCTGATATTTCATACATAGTTGAACTCGCAAAATTCTTTGCAAAGGATGATAACTCTCTCTCTAAAAGGGATATGTTCACTGCTTCAGTCCTGACTTTACTGATGTGTGCACCGAGTAGAATAAGTGAAATTCTCTCATTGCCAGCCGACTGTGAAGTGTGGGAACAAAACAGTAATGGTATAGAGAGGTATGGTATTAGGTTTTTTTCAGCAAAAGGATACGAGGGGGATGTGAAGTGGATTGCATCATCTATGGTTCCTGTTGCCAAAAAAGCTATAGCAAGATTAAAACTGTTATCACAAAGCGGAAGAGAACTGGCTCAATATTTAGAGACATCTGAGATCTACAGGAACTCTCTAAGCAATGAGATAAATAATGACTATTTGTTATCAGCAGAACAAGTTTGCAGTGTGCTGGGCTTCACTAATTTATCTCCTTCATCAATAAATAAA
>NZ_SBFD01000027.1:0-769 GCF_014156615.1 Pantoea pleuroti
AGTGCAATTTGTGGAGATGCAGTAAAACGAAGGAATCCCGACTGTGGTCCCTTTGATCAGAGAGAAATGGAAAGCATCTTGAAAAAGATACATGCTCTTAATGATGAGGGGAAGATAAGTGAAGATACCTACTGCTTTCTTTTGCTGTTGATTTATACAGGAAGAAGGACACAACAAATTTCTTCCATTCGAATTAAAGATATAGTTAAAGTTGAAGATAATGTATTTATAAATATTCCGAAGGTTAAGCAGAGACAAAATTTCAGAAGTGAGTTTTCATCTGTTGAGATAAGTGATTTTTTGTATGAGAAGCTCACTGAACTTTCACAATCAGTATTAAGTATTGTTGAAAAACAGATTGGGGCGAAAGTTAATGAAAACATAGGTAGAGAACTGCCATTGTTTATTAACAAAAAAGAACTAGCATTTTGCTCAGAAGAAGGAATGTTAATCGCTAAAATCGAATCTGACTTTCTCCACTCAAAGAACAGAGGTATCACAAAGAGAATAGATAATCTTTTCAGAATTAACCCGGTTTTTTCTGCAAGGACAGACAAACCAATAAAAGTTAATCCTGCCCGTTTTAGATATACATTAGGAAGTGAATTAGCAAGGAAAGGAGCTTCAATTCACACAATTGCTAAAGCATTAGATCATAGTAGTGTAGCTTGCTCAGGTATTTACATTAAAAATCATGCCGATAATGCATCTGAAATAGACAAAAGAATGGATGTTTTTTTTGAACCGCTCTCAAAGTTATTTCTTGGAG
>NZ_SBFD01000028.1:0-720 GCF_014156615.1 Pantoea pleuroti
GTGTCTCTCAAAAACGCCTCTGGCGTTGTAAGGTTAAGCCTCACGGGTCATTAGTACCGGTTAGCTCAACGCATCGCTGCGCTTACACACCCGGCCTATCAACGTCGTAGTCTTCAACGTCCCTTCAGGACTCTCAAGGAGTCAGGGAGAACTCATCTCGGGGCAAGTTTCGTGCTTAGATGCTTTCAGCACTTATCTTTTCCGCACTTAGCTACCGGGCAATGCCATTGGCATGACAACCCGAACACCAGTGGTGCGTTCACTCCGGTCCTCTCGTACTAGGAGCAACCCCCCTCAATTCTCCAGCGCCCACGGCAGATAGGGACCGAACTGTCTCACGACGTTCTAAACCCAGCTCGCGTACCACTTTAAACGGCGAACAGCCGTACCCTTGGGACCTACTTCAGCCCCAGGATGTGATGAGCCGACATCGAGGTGCCAAACACCGCCGTCGATATGAACTCTTGGGCGGTATCAGCCTGTTATCCCCGGAGTACCTTTTATCCGTTGAGCGATGGCCCTTCCATTCAGAACCACCGGATCACTATGACCTGCTTTCGCACCTGCTCGAGCCGTCACTCTCGCAGTCAAGCCAGCTTATGCCATTGCACTAACCTCACGATGTCCGACCGTGATTAGCTGACCTTCGTGCTCCTCCGTTACTCTTTAGGAGGAGACCGCCCCAGTCAAACTACCCACCAGACACTGTCCGCAGCCCGG
>NZ_SBFD01000003.1:0-17484 GCF_014156615.1 Pantoea pleuroti
GACAACTTTGCTGGTAGCTTGCTTAATTTTATTGGCGATGTAAGGCGCCATTCCACCTGCTGCGGCTGCACCCAGGTTACCTGCGCCAAGGCCTCCAAGAACGCCTGTAACTGCTGCTGCTGCCATGGAATAGCTGCCGCCTGTGCCCCACTTTTCTGCAACGGCCTTATAGCCGGGATCATTTACGATTAAAGTGTTTAATGCATCGGTTGAATAACCAGCATATTGCGGGTTTGCTTTCAGCAACCTTTCTCTGGTTTCATCTTCAGCAGCCTGCATTTTGTAGCTGCTGACATCGCCTGCTACACGCTGACCCAGCTCCTGCATTCCCTGTGCAAACTCAAGCTTGCGTGCGACCTTATCCTTGTCGAATATCTTGTCGATATGGCCGTTGGCGTTGTCGGTATCTCTGCTCAGATCTGCGACGTTCTGTGTCTGAGCCTGACCGTTACGTACCGTGATGGTACCGTCCGCCACGGCTGAACGGGTGGTGCCAGAGGCACTGCCATGGGTATTAGCAGAGGTTGGTATCGCACCGCCTGACATTTTATTATCTTCGTTACCCCCACCCATGCTGATGGATGAGCTACTGGCTTTGTAAGAAGCGTGGTTGTCGATGTCAGACCAGCCCAGCGTACCGGTGGAGAGCGCATTGTCCGCGGACTGCGCCGTTGAGGCGATCACCGCGCCATTCAGCTGGGTGTGGTTGCCAACATAGATGTCATAGCCACCATTCCCTGCAAACAGGCCGCTCTGATCGCCGACGCTGGCATACTCACTGTTCACTTTACTCTGGCTCAGACTGAGGCCAGCGGAGCCGGTCATGCTGCCGAACGTGAAGCTGAAGCCGCCGCTGGCGCTCTGCTGCTTGCTTTGATAATCATCGGTATCCTGCAGGCTGGTCATCGTCAGATCGTGGCCTACATCGGCAACAATCCGGTTACCCAGAGCCTGCGCGCCAGACAGCACGGTGTCGTTGCCGCTGCTCAGGGTGAGGTCATTGCTGGCGTTCACCCGGCTGTTGACGTAATCGGTGGTTTTGCCATTCTCCTTGCCGCTGGCCATAAAGCCACTGGCCTGTATGCCAATACCTGTTTCATTACCTATCGCGATATGAACGCCGCCACTCCAGCCGGAAGCTTTATTGCTGCTCTTCTGTTCGGTGTTGTTGGTTGCCGCCGTGAGGTTGAGATCGTGCGCCGCAGCAAGCGTGACATTTTTGCCGGTAATGCCGCTGCCAGCGAGCGTAATATCACCGCTGCTGCCGTTGGCACCGGTCGCCACCACGGCAATGTTGCCGCCGCCGTTGAGTGAACTACCTTTAACGGCATTGGCGTTATATTCCGATGAGGATTTACTTTTACTCGCGCCGACACTGAGCTCAATTTTAATCCCCGCTTGGTTCATGTTGCCGTTGGCCAGCGCCTGGCCAGACTGCATGGTTTTTGCGCCCGACATCGCCCAGCCACTTTCCAGAGCTTTTACCGCACCCAGTGCTTTGAGGCGATCGTCGCCCGCCTCGCTGGCGGATTTTGCCTGTTCCCCAAGGCTTAATAGGGCATCGGTAATCGGGCTGGTAAGCTGCAGAGTTAAGCCGCTTTTCTTCTGCTCATATACCTGACGACGGCTGATAAGATCGTTGCCAGGATCGATATCCACGGAGCCACCGACCACGCTGATGTCTTTTTTAGCGATGACATCAGAGCCGCCGATATGGGCATTATTACCGGCAATCAGCGTGACGCTACCGCCGGTGCTGCCTACGGCGCTAGCGCTCTGGCTTTGGGTGGTGCCGTCGCGATTAAGTTGCTGGCGAGTGGAAGCGCTACCGAAGGTCACGCCAATACTTCCGCCACTCATCATGCCGCTCTTTTTGGTTTCTTTCAGGCTGTAGCTATGCTGCTCTTCAGTGGCCGCAGTGATAGCAAGATCACGCCCGGCCTTCAGTGCAACGTTGTTATCGCCCACCACGCTGGAACCCGTTACGCCCAGATCCCGTCCGGCGACGATAGCAATATTGTTTCCACTCAACGCCGAAGACTGTTCAGTCGTGGCTGAGTTCTCGTGAACCGTGTGCGTGGTTTTTTTAGAGAACAGCTTTTTCTTAACTTTTGTATCTTCGTCGTAGTGATAATCGCTTTCGGTCGCCGTTGTGATAGCCACGTCTCGTCCTGCCTGGATAGCAAGATCGCCTCGCGCATCTACTCTCGCCGCTTCCGCGACCATGTCCCGTCCAGCTTTAACCGTCGTACTCCCACCACTGGCAATTTCAGTGCCCTGCTGGCGTACCGACTCATTAATCTCAACCTTCTTGCCGGATTTGTAGCTATTGCCAGAACCGGTTTCAGCCGCCAGCAGATTGACATCACGCCCCGCCTGTAAGGTCACGTCTTTGTCTGCGGCGATGCCTGCCGCCTGGCTATTGAGATCGCGTCCGGCCTGAAGTGCTAAATCGCCTCCGCTGGTCAGCGTCGTGCGATCCAGCCCGGTTGAATGGGTTTCACGTTTGCCCTTCACATCATTCTGGCTGGTGGTCGCACTGTTGAGATTAAGATCGTTACCGGCTGCCAGCGCCGCGTTTTTACCGGCGCTGATGTTGCTGGCGGTAACAGTCAGATCGTGGCCCGCCTGCATCGCCATATTGCCGCCTGCGGCGATCTGGCTGCCGACCGTGGTGACGGTGGTTGTGCTGGTTGGGTCAACTTTTTGCCAGCGGTTTCCGAAGCCGGATTGCGCGCTGCCAGTGACGTTCTGGTTCCCGGTGATAGCAATATCATTCCAGGCGTTCAGCAGCAGATCGCCACCCGCTTTGAGGTTAGCGCCGGTGACGGTAATATCGTTGCCCGCCTTAAGGCTCAGAGAATCCAGTGACGTGATGCTCGCCGTTGGCCCGCTCAGAGTTTCGGTAAAGGATTTCTTCGCACCCTTACCGTTGTCTGCATCCAGATGCCAGAGCTGTGATGTGGTCAGGTTGTTGATGTCACCGTTAACACTCTCCAGTGCCACCTTTTTACCGCTGATAGTCGCGCTGACGTTGTTGATATCATTCAGTGCGCTAAGCTGCAGATTGCCCCCTGCATGGAGCAGACCGGCGTTGAGGTTACTGAGCGTGTTCTGACTGTCGATGGTCAGATCGTTTTTAGCCATCACGCTACTACCGGTGTTGATGACGTTCCCGCCTTTCAGCGTCACGTTGTTACCGGCAATTACGCTGCCATCGCGCATCTCCACATCTTTTGTAGACAGATAGAGCTTCGGCACCATCACCGTTTCACCGTTGATGGTGGTGGCTTCCCACCAGACCATACTCTTATCTAAAGAGGCGAGTTGCCCGGCAGAGAGTGAGACACCAAACTCCAGTCCCAGCGACTTTTGCGCCGCCGCAGCGTTGTCCATCAGATAGCGCATCTGGGCGAGATCGGATCCCAGTCCATTGATGTAGCGATTACCGGTCTGATTTAGTACCGCATTACTGACGTAGCGGGTATCAAACGCCGCATCGCCGAGAAAACGATAATCATAATCTGGCTTCAGGTTAAGGCGATCAAGCATGTATGAGGAGCCGAGGAAGGCGTTCTCGTCTGTGTATTGAGGCCGCGTTTCCTGTAAAGGCGTGGTGGCAGGCTGTTTGCCCAGTTTTGCATTCAGCTCGCCGAACAAGCTCTGATCCAGCTGACCCAGGCCATTGAGTTTGGGGTTGACGGTAATCAGATAGCGGCTATTGGTGTTCGACGCAACAAAGTAGCCGTTTACGCCAGAAGGTAATGGATAGGCGCTGATATCAACCTCAGCGGCCTTATAGTTATGCAGCGACGCAGGACCCTGAGCAGCATTCGTCAGGTTGACGGCTTTACCCAGCGCTGCGTTGTTTTTACCCGCAGTTGCATATTGTGTCAGCGATGCGCTGCCCTGTGATGCGGACTCCAGCGCACCTGCGCCATTGACCTGCTGCAGCGCATTCTGGAGCTGATCGCGCCATTGCGGCGTATTGATTGCGGCTTTATCAGTAGTTACCAGTTGCTGATGAGACTGCGCGCCAGCGGTGCCTGCAGCGGTTAAGCCGCGTAAAGCGGGGGCCGAAAGGGTATTACCGCTCCAGCCGGCATTCGCTGTGGTGTTAGTGTTGCTGATATCGCCGCTGAAGTTAGCTGAGACATTGCCTCCGGCCTGAATAACAGCGCGGTAGAGCTGGCCAGGCGTAAAGGTGGTTTCGTGACCGGTAAGCGTATAAGTGAACTCACTCCCCTTTGTGGCATTCCTGGTTCTTTCAGCCCCAATTTTTCCTGTCGCTAATGCTCCTTTATATTCGTAAACAAGATTGTCATTTTGCGTGCCCGCCTGCCAGCTCTGATTATTAAGCTGGCCGCCAGAAAGAGAGACATTACCATTAGCGAGTATGTTGCTGGCCTGGTTATCCAGTGAACCTGCGTTAATATTGAGGTTGCTACCTGACGCAATTCTCGCTGCACCGCCATTACTGACAACATCTACAGTAGTACTTGAAAGTGCGAACTTTTGGGTAGCAGCCTCTTTAGTAGGGGCATAATAATCTTTGGAAACAGTCGAGCCTCCAGAACAACCACAACCAGAGTGATTGCCACCGCCACCTGTACTTGGCGTAGTGATCGTCACGTTGTAGTAACCATAGTCCCCCACTGCTAACTGCCAGATGGTGATCTTCATCGTTGGGTCACCAACACCAGCACGTGTCGGTGAGGATGTGCTGGTCTGGGTTACATGCAGTCCATCCCGCGTATTCAGCAAATGCCCCGTATTAATCGTGATATCGCCGTTCTGCGTTTCGATGGTGCCGGAGTTATTAATCACTTCGCCGTTGGCGTTCCCCGCCGCATCGCCCTGCAGCCACATACTGCCGCCTGCCAGCATATCGGCACGCTGGTTGCGAATACTGTTGGCAAAAAGAGAGAGATTGCCGGCCGCATAGAGCAGCGCGTTATTGACGATGCTGCCAGGCGCACTGAGCACCAGGTTGCCGCGGGTACCGGTAAAGCCGTCCAGGACAATATCGCTGCGGCTGGCTAAGTTGATGTTACCGCCGCCCTGCAGACTGCCATTCCCGTTCATGGTGATACGGTTGCCGCTGAACGCACTGTCACCCGAACCGGTAGTGAGCTGACCATTATTAGTGAGATCGCCGCCTGCACTCAGCGTCAGCGCCCCACCCTGCATCGTGCCCTGGTTGTCTATCGCGCCATTACTGCTGACGGTGAGTCGCCCGCCCGCAGCCAGCACATCGCGACCGGTAAATCCATTCGCGATTTCCAGCGTGGCATCACCCAGCGCCACAACCTGACCGGTCTGATCAAAGCCATTGCTGTGAACCAGTAAACTGCCGCCACTGAACAGGCGACCGCTGCTTTGCTGATTAACCTGAGCGCCCATTACGCTCAGCCGGTTGTTACCCAGCAGCGTGCCGCTGTTATTTACCTGCTGATAATTAACCTCAAGGTTGCCGCCCTGGGCCGTGCCCTGGTTGCTGAAGCCATTGCCGGTCAGCGTGCCCTGACCGTCGGCCAGCAGCGTACCGTAATTGCTGGCATTGGTGGCATTGAGAATCAGCTGCGACGCCTGTAACCAGCCGTTGTTATTCAGCTGCGGCGTATTCAGTGTCTGCGCGCCACCCGAGAGCCACCGGCCATCGTTTTGCGTTAAACCGGTTATTGTCGCGACACCGTTGCCATTGCCCTGAATCAGGCCATAGTTGAACAGTTCAGGTCCGTTCAGCGTCAGGGCGTTTTGCGTGATCATGGCGCCATTGCCGCCGTTGGTGATGCGTCCACCAGCATTGACCAGCAGGCTGTTGTCACCCTGTAAGCGCCCGTTGTTATCAACCGCGCCCGTGGTGATCTGCAGATCGCCGCCCTGCACGCGTCCGGCATTATTAAGCGAAGATGACTGAAGCGTCAGTCTGCCCGCACTGAGCAGCGTTTTATCCTGCTGCTGAGTCAGTGCACCGTTAAGGCCAACCGTCAGCGCGTCGACACCGGTGACGGTGCCGTTATTGTTTAACGTGTCGCCCCGTAGCGTCAGGTTTCTGGCAATCCATTCACCCTGATTGGTCAGCGTCAGTGCCTGCAGTGCCGCAGTGCCATTCGCTGAAATCTTACTGCCAGCGCCCGCATCAAGGCGATCCGCCAGAATCAGTTGCAGCGCATCCGCACTCTGGATCGCGCCATTATTGGTCAGTTGCCGGGCATTCAGCAGGATCTGCTGTCCCTGCCAGCTGCCGTTATTCACAACGTCCCCGCCGTTGATGTTCAGCGTGCCCTGCGTCAGCAGCGATCCGCCCTGATTATTGATCAGCTGACGTGATGGTGCGGCCAGCGCTCTGAGCAGCATTCGCCCGGCCACCTGTGGCGCAGCGGCAAACGTCAATGCCTGCAGACCAATCAGGCTGCCCTGATTAATGACGCTGGCGGGTGAAATGGTCAGGGTTTTGCCCTGCACCGATCCGCTGTTATTCAGCGCGGCACCGTTCAGCACCATCGCCCCTTCGCTAAGCAGTGAGCCGCTGTTGTTCAGCGTGTTCGCCGTAACCTGTGCGGTGTTCTGACTCATCAACGAGCCGCTGTTATGCAGTTCATTGCTGATGCTGGCGTTCAGATCTTTGCTTCCCAGCAGCGATCCCTGATGCAGCCAGTTATCAGCGTTAACCGTTGCCTGCTCGCCCTGCAGCGTTCCCTGGGTGTTGAGCTGACCTGCGGTCAGCGTCAGTGTTCCGCCGCTCAGCGTTTTGCCACCGGCAGATTGCGTGATGTTATCGGCCTGAGCAGTCAGCGCCGTGTTGCCCTGTAACAGACCGTCGTTGTTCAGGCTGGTGCCCTGCAACCCCAGGCGGTCCGCCATTATTTTGCCGCTGTTGCGCAGCGTGGTGGCATTCAGGTCGCTATTGTCCTGGCTGACCAGCGTGCCGCTGTTGATCAGATCGCTGGCGATATTACCGCGCAAGGCGCTGATGCCATTGATGCTGCCGCGATTGTCGAGAGTATCCAGCGTGACGTCGAGTTGCTGGCCCTGCCAGCTGCCATCATTGATCGCGCTACCGCCCTTGACGATCAGTCGATCGCCGCTCAGCAGTTGCCCATTGTTGTGGTTGAGGGTCTGAGCAAATCCGAGATCCAGCAGGTTGTCGCCCTGAAGCAGCCCGCTGTTTTCCAGCGTATTACCGCTGGCGCTGAGTTGCTGTGCCGCAATCTGGCCGCTGTTACTGAGCGTTTGGGCATGCAGGTCGGCCTGCTGGCCGGTCACGATCTGTCCCGTACTGCTGTTATTCAGCGTATCGGCAATCTGAAGATCGAGGTCATCGCTTAGCAGGCGTCCGCTGTTGTTGAGACGGTTGCCGTTGACTGAAAGCTTACCGTTAACCTGCAGCAGCCCGTCGTTATCCAGTTGATCTAACGTCAGCGTCAGCGGTCCTCCGGCGATTAACTGGCCGCCCTGGAGGTTGTGGAGTTGCTGATGATCCAGCGTTAAGGTGCTGTTGCCCTGCAGCAGACCGGCGTTACTGAGCACTGGCGCATGCAGGCTGAGGTTATCTGCCGCCAGTGTGCCTTTGTTATCGATCTCCCCAGCCTGTAAATTCATCTGCTGCTGGCTGATCAGACTTCCGCTGTTATCCAGCACACCCCCGACCTGGGCTGTCAGTGCCTTTCCGGCGCGAACAGTGCCACTGTTCTGCAACGCCTTCGCGTTTAACGCCATCTGATCGGCCTGCATTGCGCCGCGGTTATTCAGTGAAGTGATGTTGCCGTTCAGGATGCCGTCACTCAGCAACTGTCCGCCCTGCTGATTATCCAGCTGGTCGCCTGCCAGCGTAATCTGCTGATTACCCTGAATCAGGCCACTGTTAATCAGGTCGCCACGCAGCGTCAGCGCCTGAGCAATCAGCCAGCCGCTGTTGTCAGTGTGATTCGCTTTCAGCGCGATGCCCTGTTGTCCCAGAATCTTGCCGCTATTGACCAGCGTGTCGCTTTGCAGGTCGGCGTCGGCTTCACTGAGGGCATTGCCGCTGTTCTGCCAGCGGTCAGCATTCAGTGTCAGCTGTTTGCCCTGCATCAGTCCGCTGTTGTCCAGCGTCTGCTGTTGCACATTCAGCTGGCCTGCGCTGAGCAGCGTGCCGCTGTTGGTTAACCCGCTGCCCTGCAACGATACTGCCTTGTCGCCCTGGAGTGTTCCGCTGTTATTGACCTGGCTGACATCGCTATTCAGCGTTGCGGCGGCGATGATGCCCTGATTAGTCAGTACATCGCCGTGCAGCTGGAGTGGATCACTGGCCAGCAGTTTGCCACCCAGCTGATTATCCAGATGCCCGTACCGGGCGCTGAGGCTGGCAGCGTTGATTTCCCCGCTGTTGTTCAGCTGGTCGCCGCTGACAACCAGTGTTTTGCCGCTGGTGATCAATCCGCTGTTATTAAGCTGTGGCAAATCGAGCGCAAAATCGTTGTCGGAGCTGATCGTACCCGCAGCCAGGTTATCCAGCTGTCCGGCATGTAAAGAGAGCTGATTAGAGCCCTGAAGCAGGCCGCCGTTACTGATTTGCCCGGCGGTCAGCGTCAGATTCGGTGCGGTTAACGAGCCCATGTTACGCAGTTGTGCACTGTTCAGGATGAGTGCGTTCTCACTGCTGATAGCCCCCTGATTTTCCAGCCTGCCACGAGCGGTCAGTTGCACGTCACCGCGTGCAGTGATGGAGCCGTTTTGTTGCAGCGTATCGCTGTTAATCACGGCATCGCCATGACTGACCAGATTGCCGCTGTTGCTGAAGGTATCCGCAACACTGAACAGTGCGTTGCCCTGTGCGGAGAAGATCCCGTCCTGATTCAGTCGATTAGCCGTGATCGTAGCATCACCCGTACTGATCAGTTTGCCGCTGTTATCAAGAGTGCCGCTTTGAATGTTCAGGCTGCTGCCGCTGATTTCATCGCGGTTAGTCAGCTGTCCGCTAACAGCCAAAGTGTTTTTACCCTGAGCCAGCAGCTTACCGTTCTGTTGCAGAATGTTAGTGCGAACCTGTACGTCACCATTACTGGTCAGGCTGCCACGGTTAGCGATCTGCGCGGCCTGGATATCGAGTGTTTTTGCGGCGGCCAGCTGACCGGCATTGTCCAGCTGAGAGGTGGCAGAGAGCTGCAGCGCGTCTACCGCACTACCGATGCTGCTGTTATCAACACTCAGGTTGGCACCGCTGAGACGCACATTCTGGCCTGCTTTAACGCTGCTGCCTTTAAGCGTGATATTGCCCTGACTGTTGAGGTCCAGCGAGGCGTCACTGCCCAGTGAGGCCGCGTTTAAGGTGATATCCTGCTGCGCTGTCAGCGCGACGTTGCCCCCGGCTTTATGTTCACCCTGCAGGGCAATGCTGCTGCCTTTTGCAGTCAGGGTGCCGCTGGTCAGGCTATTGTTGATGCTTAACCGACCCTGCGCATCCAGCACCATATCGCCCTGACGGGCATTAAGATTGCCGAGATTGACGCCAACGCCGTTTTCGCTGGAAACCAGATGGATGCGGTTTGCGTACATGCCGCCCAGCGCGCCGGTATCCACGGCGACCGATGGCGCAGCACCTTCGCCCGCAATGGGTGTCACGCTGCCATCAGCACCGACCCGGTTTGCGCCCAGCGTCACATTAAGATCTTTGGCATGGATGCCCGCGTTAATTTCGGTTGCGCGCGCAATGATCGAGACAGCATCTGCCTGGCTGCCATCCAGTCCTTTACCCTCAATGCTGATTGCGCCTTTCGTCACCTCCAGCGATTGCAGATTGCCCTGCGCATCAAGCTGCGGTTTACCGGTGGTCAGCGTAACGTTGGGCGTATTGATAAAGCCGCAACCGTTACAGGTAATGCCATAAGGGTTAGCGACCATCACGTTGGCCGCTTTGCCCGCTACCTCGGTATAGCCCTGCAGCTGTGAACGGTTAGCACCCACCACCTCATTGATAATGGCCCGGGCTTCCTGCCCTGCTTTGAGATTCGGGTTGTTCTGGACAAGTCCACCCAGCTGGGTCTGCGTCAACCGGCCGGTTGCGTTGTTCAGGATCAGCCCTTCCTGACCCACGTTGTAATTCTGATACTGGTTATGCGACAGGCCCGCCGCATTCGGCGTCGCGATATTAATGACCGGAACACCATTCCCGGCAGCATCGACTTTGGTTCCTGGTGTGACGGGCGCTATCGCCGCAGAAAAGGCGGGCAGCAGTGGCTGAAACGCGATCAGCGAGCAGATGAGATAGCTCAGCAGACGACGCGGCAGTGAAAGCTTTAAATGATCATCCATAATCGGGGCCTTTTTTTAAAAAACGAGTCCAACACGCGCGTAAACGCTGAGGCGATCGGGCGCAAGATAATTGGGATAGCTGACAGGGATACCCAGCGACAGCTGAGTGGAGACATGCGCGTTACGGGTGCCAAGTCCCAGCGAACTGCCCCACAGCGTGCCTGCTGCGTAGCGATCCTGTTTATCGCTCTGGAGCCACCCGCCGTCCAGCGCCAGGGTGGTGCTGACCTCGCCGATTGCAGGCAGGGTAAACAGCGAGTAATTCAGTTCGTTACGCAGATAGCCGCCAACATCGCCGGAAAGGTATTGCTCCTTGTAGCCGCGAACCGAGTTCTCGCCACCAATCGTCAGACGTTCGCTGCCATAGAGGCGATCCGGCGACCACTGAGCGTAAAAACTGCTGAGCCACCACATTTTCTGAGTGACAGGCCGCTGATAGCTGCTGCTGACGCTCCATTTACGGAATTCAGCTTTAGGAAAATCGTCGCTTTTACCCTTGTCGCTTTCCGCATCAAACCACGGCATCCCTCGGCTCAGCATCGGGTTGAGGGTGGCCACCCCACCTGCAATTTTTTGCGTATGGTTAAAACCGATCTGCAGGCTGGTCAGTTTGCGGCTACTGCTTTGAAGCAGCGTCTCATTGAGCCAGTTATGGCTGACATAATGGTTCAGCCCAAGCTGAACACCGGTTTTGATTTCCCCGTTGCGGAACAGCACCCACGAGCCGCTGAGGCGGTTAGAGATGTTGTCGCCGTTGCTATACCAGTCGAAACTATTGGCGTTAAAGCGGCTGTGATAGTTGCTCCAGCTATAGCTGTAATCCAGCAGCCCATAGCCATAAGGCACGCTGACGCCCGCCTGGAAATTTTGCGCATCGCGCCAGTCGCTGAAAGCGCTACTGCGACCACCGCTGACAAACCAGCGATCGGCAACACCCAGCAGGTCGTTACCCACCAGCGAGCCGGAAAGCTGACCGACGCCGGTGCTTCGCTGGCCGCTATTGTCCATATTCAGCCCCAGCGTCAGAGGAAACTCGGGTGTGCTGGTCAGGTTGACAATGGAATAGCCTGGCTGAGTCGATGGGATGATTTCAATCTGAACCGGCGTAGTACGAAGCCGGTTTATCTGCTCCATACCCTGTTCAATGTCACGTAAATTTAAAATACGTCCTGCACGGGTCGGAAACGCCATGTTCAACTGACGTGCACTGGCACCCTGCAAATGAATCGCCTCAAGCTTTCCTTCCAGTACGGTGATATTTAACGTCCCGTGGGAAAGGTTCTGTTCTGTCAGGAAGGCCCGGCTGGTGATATAGCCGCGCTGGACATACCACTCTGAAATAGCGCGTACCAGCTGATTAATACGGTCCAGACTCAGGCACTGATTGATATAGGGAGCGACAAGTCTCTTCTGTGTATCAGGCGTGATTAAGCTCGCCTGTTGCAGTGAAATCTGGTTGATTTCAAAACAGGGGCCGCTGGCTGGCGCCGACTCGGTTTTTTGCAGCTCAACCTGATGCGCCTGTGTTAATGCGTCACGCTGCTGCTGATCCTGCTGCAACCGCTGCTGCTGCTGATTTTGAATAACGTCAAGATCGCCCGGCGTGACTGGTGCAGCCATGACATTGCTGATAAACAAACTGGCTCCGAAAACCAGCCACTTCCCTGTTTCAGGCATTTTCATCGAAGGATTAACAACGCTTATTGTAAGTTTTGTGTAAGCACAGGCGTGCAGATTACCACCTTAACAATCGGAAGTTCCTTATTGACTTAAAATAATGACGTGGTTTTACAAAAAGTAAAATTAGCGGTGATAAAACGTTTTATAAGCCAAATTTGCAAATACTTAGCTACTTTCTTTGTGCAGAGCTCATTTACGAGTGTTAAGGGAATGGATGTTAAGACGTGCATTGATGAATATATATCCGTGCCGGATTACTCATTCATATAACGGCGCTGGGATATTAAGTGGGATAAAAAATAATGATGTTGCTGTTTTTCGTGGTGAAGCCTGCTGGCTGAAATGACTCGGGCACTACAGATGCAAAAAGGCCCGCAACGTAGCGGGCCTTTAACCAGACAATATACAACAACCATTATTTTTCATGGTAGCGATGCACTGCCGGATAATATTCCAGTCCATACAGCTGGCTCAGCGGCAGCAGCAGTTCCACGTTAATATCATGCACACGTTCACTCGCCACAGGGCCGCTCAGCAGCTGTTCAAACCAGTCTATCAGTTTCTGTTTCATTTCAGTCTCTCCACATCAGTTGATGCCCTGAGTAAACCCGCTTACACGCCCAATCTGAAGCAAAAATTTCTGCGCTGCTTATGCCGGAAATGGCATAAGCAGTCCCCCATCTGTTTAGCCAGTGCCATACACCGGCTGCTCAAAACGGTTACTGCGTTATCAGCGTCACCCAGTTCGCGCCTTTACCGGCCGGGGCTTCAGCAACCCGTTTGAGTTCGCCGCTGGCGGGATCGATAGCGTAACTGCCAATCACCGCGCTCTTCTCCCCGCTGGCGATCAGCCATTTACCCTGCGCATCAGTCGCAATACTGCGGGGCTGTTTTTCAACCGGCCAGCTGCCGATAAGTGTTAACTCACCCGACTGTTTATCAACCCGGTAGCCGCTGACGGTGCTGGAGGTGCGCTCGGTGACATAGATAAATTGTCCGTCCGGGGTGATTTTGATGTCTGCCGCCCAGATGCGCGGCGTGGGATCGCTGTAGCCCGCCGGGCGCTGCTCGCCATGCTGCAGGTTATATTTCTTCGCCACCGCATTCGGCCAGGTTTTCAGCTCCGTCAGCGATCCATCCGTCGCGCGCCGGAACTGCGTAATGGTGCCGCTCATCTCCGCGAGGTTATAGAGGAAGCGATTGTCGGGCGATATCACCGAATGCCGTGCACCGCTGTTCTTCTCGCCCTGAACAAATCCGGTTCCCAGCGGCGTTATCGCGCCGTTATCCGCAAAGGCATATTGCAGCACGCGATCCGCGCCAAGGTTGCCGACGTAAAGTGAATGATTGCTGACGTCGGTGATCACCGAGTGGGCATGCGGCCCGGTTTTCACCTCGCCTGTGACCTGTGGTGTCACAACTCCTTTGTCATCAATCCGGTTGCTGGTGACGATATCGCTGTCATAGGAGGCAGCCAGCAGATAGCGCCCACTTCTGTCGGTGGTGATCCACGGAAAGCTGGCTGCAACCGGCGTCACCGCTAGTTTCTGCAAATCACCGTGCGGACCAGAGACGCGCCAGCTGATGATCGAATAAGGCGGGCTACGCAGCGCACCATAGAGCCGTTTACCATCCGGGCTGGCCGCCAGCGGCATAATCTTTTTACCGGCAGGCGTATCGCCACGCCATTGCAGGCTGCCATTCACCTCATTGAGCTGATAGCGGGAAACGGTGCCGGAGTCAGCATTCGACACATAGACAAAGGTTGTCGCCCATAACGGGGCGCTACACAGCAGCGGCAGGAGTGCCAGCGCCGTTTTCAGACGGATCATAGGGTCACCTTGATAAGTAGTGTCTGCGTCGGTGCGCAGCAGGCATTACGCTAACCCTGTCTGAGAAGGCTGGCTTTGTGCAACTGTCTGAAATTAGGTTCGAAAGTCTGGAGATGTGACGGAGATGTTATTTTTTAATGGTGCTGAAAGAGGTGTAACGCCTTTCCCCGCGGCGGGGGAAAGGCGTAAACAGTGCGCTAACCGGTTTTCGCGATCATTTTTCGATAGCGGTTGAGCCACTTGCCGCTGTTAAGTCGCCACCAGAAGAAGATGCCACGCACCGTCCAGTCGAGGAACATCCCCAGCCAGACGCCGGTCACGCCCATCCCCAGCTCAATACCGAGCAGGTATCCGACTACCACGCGGGCGCCCCACATGCTGAACATCGACACATACATGGTGTAACGCGCATCGCGTGCGCCCTTGAGTCCGGCAGGCAGCACCCAGGAAGCGGCCCATAACGGCATAAACAGCGCGTTAAGCCAGATCAGCTGCTTCGTCACGTTAATCACTTCCGGATCGCTGGTATAAAACCGCGCCAGCAACCCGGCCAGCGGCACCGTCAGCAGGGCCATCGCGGTCAGGCAGACCGTCGCCAGCCAGAAGACGTGCCGCACCTGGCGTTCCGCCTGGAACACCTGATTCCTGCCCAGACGGGTACCGGTGATAATCGTTGAAGCCGAACCCAGCGCATTGCCTGGCAGGTTGATCAGTGAGGCGATAGAAAAGGCGATAAAATTCCCGGCAATCTCGCTGGTGCCCATTCCGGCAACAAACACCTGTGTCAGCAGTTTACCGCCGTTGAACAGCACCGACTCGATACTGGCAGGCACGCCTATACCTAAAACTTCCATCAGAATGCTGCTGTTCCAGCGCCGGAAATAGCTCGACAGCGTGATTTTCAGTGATGCGTTAAAGCCGATCATCAGCACGTAAATCACCGCGATCGCCCCGATATAGCGGGTGATGGTCAGTCCGAGCCCGGCACCGATAAACCCTAAACCGTCCCACGAGAAGCAGCCATAAATCAGCACGCTACTGATGATGATGTTGAGGATGTTCATACCGCCGTTAATCAGCATCGGAATTTTGGTATTACCTGCACCGCGCAGTGCCCCGCTGCCAATCAGGGTGATGGCGGCAGCCGGATAGCTCCAGGCGGAAGTCTGCAGATAGCTCAGCGCCAGGGCTTTGACTTTCGGATCGGCGGCACCGGCAATCGCATCGACGATCAGATGGCCCCAGAACTCAATGGCGATCACCAGTACAAAGGCGAGTATCGTCATCATGGCCAGCGACTGACGCGTGGCGGCACGGGCGCGCTTGCCGTTGCGTTTTGCCAGACTGAACGCCACCACCACCGTGGTACCGAGATCGATGGCAGCAAAGAACGAGATGATCACCATGTTGAAGCTGTCGGCCAGGCCCACACCCGCCATCGCCTCTTTACCCAGCCAGCTGACCAGGAAGGTGCTCAGTACGCCCATCAATAGCACACAGGCGTTCTCGAAAAAGATAGGCACTGCTAATGGCGATATCTCACGCCAGTAGAGCGTGCGATACGAACGGCGTTTCGGGTACCACGCCGTGCGCTTGATCGCCTGCATCACTGCTACGCCGGGATTTTGCAAAGGATTACCAAATCAGAAGAGACTGGACAGGAGTTCTAATGATGATAGTGGGCAGAGAAATATGCAAAGTCTTTCCGGTGCAAATTAATCATGGTTACAAACTTTTTAATGCCGCCACGGCACAATCTGCCTCACTGCCCCGCCCGCTGTAGCAAACCTGAATATTTCCCTGATGTTATGATGGATTGGGCATGCTTTGCTGCTGGCGGTTTTTCCGCCCTCTCCTCATCGGTAACGCATTTAAAAGTGGCGAATCACCGCTTCTGATAGTAAAGATTTTCTTACTGGATTTCAGTGCAGCGGATCTTCACTTAAAACAGCCCTGCTCAGAATTCGCGCTTCGCTGGCGCAAAAAAACGGCGATCACAGATTCTTCACCAATCTCCGCAACAAACCCGCTAAGCTTGGGGCAAATTGCGGAAAAAAATGGAAGGAGAAACCATGCCGACACTACGGAAAAACCTGACCAGCCAGCAGGCGCTGGATGAACTTGAACGCCTGTACGATGGCGCCGTCGATGCGCTACGTGAGGCGATTAAAGCCTTTACCGAAAACGGCACGCTGCCCGATGCCGCCGCTCGGGCGCAGGGACTATTTGTTTATCCGGAGCTGCGCATCACCTGGCGCGGCGACGGTCCGCAGCAGAACCGCACGCGTGCCTGGGGACGTTTCACCCACACCGGCAGTTACAGCACCACCATCACCCGCCCGGCATTGCTGCGCCACTATATTTCGGAACAGCTTCAGATGCTGGAGAAGGAGTATCAGCTGGAGATCGACGTGGGGCCCTCCAGCCAGGAGATCCCCTATCCTTACGTGATCGACGGTTCCGACCTGTCACTGGATCGCACCATGAGTGCCGGTATTGCGCGCCACTTCCCGACCACCGAGCTGTCACAGATTGGTGATGAGACCGCCGATGGTCTGTTCCATGCCGATGCAAAATCCCCTCTGTCGCACTTCGACGCGCTGCGAACCGACTTCTCGCTGGCCCGCCTGCGTCACTACACCGGCACCAGCGTAGAGCACTTCCAGCCGTTTGTGCTATTCACCAACTACACCCGTTATGTTGATGAGTTTGTGCGCTGGGCGATCGAGCAGGTGCGCGATCCCAGTACCCCTTACGACAGCCTGGCCTGCGCGGGCGATGTGGTGCTGACCGCCGACACCGCTGACAGTGAGTCGATGCTCTCGGATCTGGCGTGGAAGAAGCACCAGATGCCCGCCTGGCATCTCACCTCCCCAAATCGTCGTGGTATTACGCTGATTAACATTGGTGTCGGCCCGTCAAATGCCAAAACCATCTGCGATCATCTGGCGGTGATGCGTCCACATGCGTGGCTGATGATTGGTCACTGTGGCGGGCTGCGCGAGAGCCAGCGGATCGGTGATTATGTGCTGGCCCACGCCTATCTGCGCGACGATCACGTGCTGGACAGCGTGCTGCCGCCTGATATCCCGGTACCCAGCATTGCCGAAGTGCAGCGCGCGCTGTATGACGCCACCAAATCGGTGAGCGGCATGCCAGGCGAAGAGGTGAAGCAGCGGTTGCGTACCGGCACCGTGGTAACCACCGACGATCGCAACTGGGAACTGCGCTACTCCGCTTCGGCACTGCGCTTTAACCTGAGCCGTGCGGTGGCAGTCGATATGGAAAGCGCCACCATTGCCGCACAGGGTTATCGTTTCCGGGTGCCGTACGGCACGCTGCTGTGCGTTTCAGACAAGCCGCTGCACGGTGAGATTAAGCTGCCCGGTCAGGCGAATCGTTTCTATGAAGGGGCGATTTCGGAGCATCTGCAGATTGGTATTCATGCTGTTGAGTTGCTGCGCGCCGAGGGCGACAAGCTGCATTCGCGTAAGTTGCGTACCTTTAATGAGCCGCCTTTCAGGTAAGCGTTAGCCGCCTGAAGCGGGGGATGTTCGCTGCGCGAATGGGCCTGGGTGCTGCGCTAAAGCTAGGATTGTTCGCTGCGCGAACGGGCTATGAGAAGGTTTCGTTCGCCTGGTAAGCCGGGCAGTTTCAGATTCGCCTCTGCAGGCGA
>NZ_SBFD01000003.1:17630-83749 GCF_014156615.1 Pantoea pleuroti
CTCTGACGGCCTCCCCAACCCCTCGCTGTTATCTCTGCTTTTTATGTCGGGTAGTTTATCGCTGTGGGTTTTGGGATTGTCTTTGCGATCAGACCATCAGACAGCACGGCAACAGCGAAATGAAAAGATAATTACAGGCGGGGGTTTGTGCGAGGCGTCCGAAGCCCTGAGGAACAACCGAAGGCAAGGATGAGCCGACAGGACGTCAGCGAAAGGACGGCACGAGCCTGGGATGGCGAGTCCGGACGGTCCGTCGGCCGCAGCGAATGACGAAGGCACCCCGCACAGCGGGGCGCGCAGGCAACCGGACGCCGGGATTGTTAAGGGGCGGGCGTCCGCCCCTTGACGCGCCTGCTGCACAGGCAACCTGAAACTCCCATACGTCTGGCGGGCGTAACCTGCTCAGTGCTTACGTGCGGCTAAATGACCTGAAAATCCCCATCGCCTGGCAGGCGAAGCTTACTCAGTGCAAACCTGACGCCAGGCGAAACCCCTGCAGACCTTAACGCCTTATTGCTGAACATAATCAGATTCTGTCATTAATCGATTTATTAAAATAAAAAAGCCCATAACCCTCCGGCTATGGGCGCACTTCTTTTTTATTATTGAGACAACTTTCCCTGAGCATTGGCTTGTGATATTACTTTTATAATTTTTATGGTTCATCACAAAGGTATAAATGAAGTACAGCGATTAATAAGAAGTGTTATTTCTTTGTAGGGTTATTAATTTTCAAGGTCAATTTAATGTAGAGCCGTTAAAATGTAAGGATACATTTATGAAAGAAATTACGTTACCTGATAGACTTATCGATATGTTTGAAAGCGATCCCCATGTCGGTTGGGGAGTGAAAGACAAGCTGTCCCGCTTTGTTTATGTCAATAACACGTTTAAAAGCTGGCAGACGTTATCAACCCGATTTGATTATGAAGGCCGCCACATCAGAGACATGCCTGTTCCGGTGGCAGAGTTTGCTGACCTGTTCAGCCAGCAGGAAAGAGAAATAGAACGAACAGGTCAGGCGGTGAGAGCGATCACTACGCATATTCAGGGCAAAGAAAAAATTATGCAGCCCGCTTATAGCGTTCAGGAGCCACTGTATGATGACGCGCATAACTGTATCGGGACACTCGTTAGCGTCAGACATGTCAGGATCATCACGCCAGGTGCATTGCTGGACGGCAAAATAATCCAGCATGCCACTTTTGAATCGCCCTCATCAGTTTTCACGGAAAAAGAGTGGGAAGTCGTTTATTTGCTGGTCTGTGGCATGAATATAAAAGAAATAAGTAGCATATTGACGCTTTCAACCGACGCAGTGAATGGCAGACTGAGAAGCTGTTACAGAAAGACCAGCCTTAACTCTCTCTCCGCGCTGATCGGATACTGTCGCGAGAGCAAGTTCGATCACTATATTCCGCCATTTTTTCTTAAAAAAGGACATATTATAATAAGAGGCTAAACTGATGACTAAAAAAGTAAATCCTGTCGAATATTACTTTGAAAACTCGCTGTTTGGCTGGGTCATCAAGAACAGTGTATCACGCTATGTTTATGCAAATAAGCTTGCATGCAGCTACTTTAATGTTCCGTATGGCACATTAACCGGTTTGTTCGACACAGACCTGACGCCGGACATCAGCGACTATTACCACCACATTTTGCATGATGACAATAAAATCCTGAAAACTAAAGAAATGAGCATTGCTCTTAAAACGTTCAAATACGGAAGAGAGAGCAGGTTAAGATCGTTTATGGTTGAAAAACGTCCCTGGGCGTTCAGTGACGGAACGGATGGCATTATTTGTACCTACCTGGAAATAACCAATGTTTATTTCTCAACATTCCTCATGCCACGCGACAGGAGACCGTTTGTATTTACCCGGCCGGCGGATATTTTCACCGACAAAGAGTGGGAAGTGGTTCTGTTATTACTTTGTGGGGTAAAGCAGAACGTCATGCCGGGAATTCTTGGTATAAGCTCTCCAGCACTTCGTAACCGGCTCATTCGCTGCTACGACAAATCAGGTGCAACCAGCAATGCTGCCCTGAAGCAGCATTGTATTCAGCAGGGGTGGGATAACTACATCCCGCCTTTTTTCCTGAACACAGGGCATGTACTGATTACCTGATGTGCTGGATCCAGATTTTTCACCAGATAGCCGACAGAATTGCCCTGCCCGTCCGGGTAACAAACCCACCAGCGGGGGGTTTACCAGAGGCGTCCGAAGCGCTGAGGAACAACCGGAAGCCGGGAGCCGACAGGACGTCGGCGAAAGGACGGTACGAGCCAGGGATGGCGAGTCCGGACGGTCCGTCGGCCGCAGGGCGTGACGAAGGCACCCCGCACAGCGGGGCGCGCAGGCAGCCGGACGCCGGGATTGTTAAGGGGCGGGCGTCCGACCCTTAACGCGTCCGCCTGCACAGGCAACCTGAAACTCCCCATCGACTGGCGGGCGTAACCTGCTCATAGCCAGCCCGCTGCTAAGCGACCTTCCTTGCCGCCAGGCAACAACTAAGCACTCAACCATCCCAGCTTAATCACAAACAGAATCGACAGGATCACCAGCGCCGCATTCACCTCTTTCGCGCGTCCGCTCAGCAGCTTCACCAGCGTCCATGTAATAAAACCAAACGCGATGCCGTTAGCGATCGAATAGGTCAGCGGCATGGTCAGCGCGGTCACGGTGACCGGCGCGGCGGTGGTGATATCTTTCCAGTCAATCTCTGCCAGGCCCGAGGCCATCAGCACCGCGACAAACAGCAACGCAGGCGCGGTGGCATAAACCGGAACACTGGAGGCCAGCGGCGAGAAAAACAGGGCCAGCAGGAACAGCACGGCGACCACAATCGCGGTCAGGCCGGTACGGCCACCGGCACTCACGCCCGCCGCCGATTCCACATAACTGGTAGTGGTCGAGGTGCCGAGCAGCGAACCAAACAGCGCAGCCGCACTGTCGGCAATCAGCGCACGGCCCATCTTCGGCACGTTACCCTGCTCATCCGCCAGACCGGCGCGTTTGGTCACACCCAGCAGCGTGCCCGTGTTATCAAACACGTCAACAAACAGGAAGGCAAAAATCACGCTGATCAGGCCGACGTTAAACGCGCCGGCAATATCCAGCTGCATAAAGGTCGGTGCAATCGACGGCGGTGCAGAGAAGACCCCGGCAAAGGGCGACAGACCAATGCCCATGGAGATAAAGGTCACCAGCAGAATACCGATCAGCACTGCGCCCGTCACCCGACGCGCTTCCAGTACCACGATAACTACAAAGCCGAGCATCGCCAGCAGCGGACCCGGTTTAGTCAGGTCGCCAATGCCCACCAGCGTCGCCGGGTTATCGACCACGATGCCCGCTCCTTCCAGCGCAATCAGCGCCAGAAAAAGCCCGATACCGGCACCAATCCCGGCGCGCAGCGGCAGCGGAATACTGGCAATAATCCATTCACGAATCTTAAATAGCGACATCGCGAAGAAAATCACCGCCGAGAGAAACACCGCGCCCAGCGCAATCTGCCACGTGTAGCCCATGTGCAGCACAACGGTGTAGGTGAAAAAGGCGTTCAGTCCCATACCCGGCGCCAGCGCAATCGGATAGTTGGCAATCAGCCCCATCAGCACGCAGCCAATCGCCGCCGCCAGACAGGTGGCGACAAATACCGCGCCCTTGTCCATGCCGGTTGCGCCCAGAATGCTTGGGTTCACAAACAGAATATAAGCCATCGCCAGGAAGGTGGTGATCCCGGCGATAATCTCAGTACGAACCGTCGTGTTATGCGCTTTGAGTTTGAATAGTTTTTCTAACATCATCATCTCTCGATACAGGAGACATCAGTCTCACTTGCCAAAGGGGTTTGCATGCTGATTATTCTGTTTCCGGGACACTGATGCTGGCCGCTGCATACTTGCGTGCCAGAATCGCCTGAAATCCCTGACTTACCCACTGCCCAAAGCAATTGCCATGCCATCTCCCGACGCAATCGATTACCTGGCGGAGCCGGGTACGCCTAAGAGAATTCCGAACCAAAACGAGGCGCGATTATGGTGCAATGCACCGATGCCGCGCAATCGTTTTCCTGCGGCAAACAGGCAACCCCGGAAAACTCTGCGCCAGCGCACGCTTCCGCACTCTCACAGGCGAAGCTGGTCACGTTTCAGCACGCTGCCTCAGCAACCTTTTCTGGCCTGTGTAGACTCCTGAATTAACTCTTTCGTAACATTAGAGGCCGCGCAATGAAGCCAGCAATTTTGGTGGTGGATGATGATCCTGCAGTCTGCGACGTCTTGCAGGATGCGTTAAGTGAACATTTGTTAACGGTCTACCGCTGTCATCAGGGACGCGAGGCGCTATCGATGCTCAGCGAGCACCCTGAGATCTCGCTGGTTATGCTGGATATGATGCTGCCCGATACCAACGGGCTACTGGTGTTGCAGCAGCTTCAGCGTCAGCGACCCGAAGTGCTGGTGATTATGCTGACCGGTATGGGTTCTGAAGCGGAGATGGTAGTGGGCCTTGAGATGGGCGCAGATGACTACATCGCCAAACCTTTTAATCCACGCGTGGTGGTGGCGCGAACCCGGGCGGCCCTGCGCCGCAGCGGACGCATTGCCCAGGCCGACCCTGAACAGGAGGGCTGGCGTTTTGGCGGCTGGCAACTGGATGATGGCCGCTGCCAGCTGTTTAATCCGCAGCGTGAGCTGGTGCCGCTGACCCAGGGGGAATATAGCCTGTTACGCGCGCTGGTACGCCATGCCCGCAAGGTACTGACCCGCGATCAGTTGCTGGAGCTGACCCACAGCGAAAGTCTCGACGTGTTTGACCGTACCATCGACGTGCTGATCATGCGGCTGCGCCGTAAAATCGAAACTAATCCGCACCAGCCCGACCTGATCCGCACTATCCGCGGACTGGGCTATGTCTTTTCGGCCGATGTGGTGAAACGCGATTCAACAACGCGTGCCAGTCAGATTGCCTGATTACGCCTGCCGCGCGCAGGATAGCCAGTGCGCGTAATCGTTGCACAGCAGCCAGCGCGGCGCTTCATCCTCCTCCAGCGGGTTGAAACGAGCCAGCGGCGTCAGAAACACATTGTCGTTTTCGTCATCGTTGGGCATCGACACCTCGCCCACCAGCACGTCGCCGAAGCCACTTTCCCCCCAGAAACTGTGCCAGATGCCCGCCTCCAGCGTCACGCTTTCACCCGGTGAGAGCCGCAGCTGTGAACCGGCGGCGTGGGTCTGGCGCAGGCCATCCAGCGACACCGCCACCAGCGAGTCAGCCAGCCCGTCACCATCGCGGTTATGCAGTTCGACAATCAGATTCCCGCCGCCGCGATTAATGATGTCTTCCATCTTGCGCGGATGGTAGTGCATCGGCGTCTGCTGCCCTTCCCGTACGTGCATTATTTTCTCGGCGTAAGGTTTATGCCACGGCTGCCCACCCGGCGAACCGTTGCGCAGGGTAAACAGTGTCAGCCCGGTCTGCAGAAAATCAGCCGCGCCAAAACTGGTGAGATCCCAGCCCAGCCGCAACGCCAGAATCTCCTGCGCGACCTCACGATCCTGAGCCCGCCACTGGCTCATATCGAAATCGGCCCACGGCGGCAGATGCACATCCTGCTGCCGGAAAAACTCGCGCGTATGTTGCAGGTAATAATTAACCTCTGAACGTTGCATAGCGGCCTCCTGAGAGCGGCACCCTAAAGGTGCCGCACTAAAGCTTATTTCACCGTCCAGCCCTGATAGCTGCCGATATTATTACGATCGATCAGTTTCACCGGGATCAGCACGGGCTTATCGGGTGCCGGTTTGCCCTGCAGAATGTCATAACCAATCTCGACCGCTTTGGCGGCCATGACCTGCGGGTCCTGCGCAGGCGTCGCGACGAACAGTGAATTCTTGCGCTTCAGCGCCTCTTCACCGTCCGGTGAGCCATCGACGCCAACGATAAAGAACTCACTGCGCTGCGCCTGTTTCGCCGCTAAGTCTGCACCAATCGCTGTCGGGTCGTTGATGGCAAACACCGCATCAATTTTTGGATTAGCAGAGAGCAGACCGGTCATGACTTCCAGGCCGCCTTCACGACTGCCTTTGGCGTTCTGGTTGTAAGAGAGCAGCTTGATGTCAGGATGGGTTTTCAGCTCGGTCATGCAGCCTTCAACGCGGTTCTGCACTGCAGAGACCGGTGGTCCGTTGATGATCACCACGTTGCCTTTGTTCTTCAGGCGGTCAGCAATATATTTACAGGCCATCGCGCCCGCCTCGGTGTTATCGGAGGTGATGGTCGCATTCGCGCCATCGGCCGCCACGTCGACCGCCACCACTACAATACCGGCATCACGCGCCCGCTTCACCGCCGGGGCGATCCCTTTGGAGTCCGCGGCGTTGAGGATAATCATGTCGACTTTGGCCGCAATAAAGTTATCAATCTGGCCCACCTGCTGACCGAGATCGTAACCGCTGGAGACCAGCGTCACATTCACCTTATCGCCCGCCAGCTGACGCGCCTTCATCTCTGCGCCTTTGGTGATCTGCACGAAGAAGGGGTTTGCCAGATCACCGACCGTTACGCCGATAGATTTGAGTTCTTTTGCCTGAGCCAGGCCGGTACTGAACAGCGTCGCCGCCAGCAGCCCGGTTACAATCGGATTAAAACGCATAGACCTTCTCCTGCTGTTTTCAAGGTGCCAACCACTTAATGGCGTTTTTTAAGTGGCGGAGGTGTAATGGCACATCCGCCCTTTTAAGACTCAACTCACATGATGACGGGTACGGTATTTGTCGATCAGGACCGCGATGATGATGACCGCGCCCTTAATCACCAGCTGCCAGAAGTAGGAGACCCCCATCAGCGTCATGCCGTTATTCAGCGTGGCGATAATCAGTGCGCCAATCAGAGTGCCGGTGATAGTGCCGATGCCGCCGACAAAGCTGGTGCCGCCGAGGATCACCGCCGCAATAGCATCCAGCTCATAGCCCACCCCGAGGTTGCCGTTGGCGCTGTAAAGCCGCGAGGCACTCATCAGTCCGCCCAGCCCCGACAGCAGCCCGCTCATGCCGTAGACAAACAGCAGCACCATTCCGACCTTGATCCCGGTGAGACGCGCCGCCTGGATATTGCCGCCGACTGCGTAGATATGGACGCCCAGCGTGGTGCGGCGCAGGATGAACCAGCAGATGGCGATCACCGCAAAGGCAATCACAATCAGCCACGGCACCGGCCCCAGATAGCCGTTGCCGATCCACTCAAAGTTAATATCGGAGTTGATTACCGTGGTGCCATCCGCCAGCAGGTAAGCGGCTCCGCGCAGCGCGGTGTAGGTGCCAAGCGTGACGATAAAGGGCGGCAACCCGGCCCAGGCGACCAGGATGCCGTTGAACAGCCCCATCACCAGGCCTGCGCCCAGCGCCATTGGAATGGTCATGGAAGCCAGCATCGGATCCAGCGACGCTACCAGCGCTACCACCGCGGTGGTCCCCAGCATTGACCCCACCGACAGGTCGATCCCGCCGGTGAGGATCACAAAGGTCATGCCCGCCGCCAGCACGATGTTAATCGACGCCTGACGGGTGATGTTGAGCAGGTTTGCTTCGGTAAAGAAGTTCGGCGTGACGAAACCAAATACCGCCACGATCAGGATCAGAATCGGCAGGATACCCACCGTTTGCAGCAGATCGCCCATCAGGGCGCGTTTCAGCGTCGGTGCTTTGGTGCGGGCCAGTTGTGTCATGGTGGTCTCCTTAGTTTTCGCCTGCTGACGCGCTGTGCGCACCGGTTGCCAGCGTCATAATATTTTCCTGACTGATGTGGCTGCCCTCCAGCTCACCGACGATGGTGCCTTCGTGCATCACGTAAACGCGGTCGCTCATCCCGACCACTTCCGGCAGTTCGCTGGATATCATCAGAATCGCCACGCCCTGCCGCGCCATCTCCTGCATCATCCGGTAGATCTCACTTTTCGCCCCGACATCGACGCCGCGCGTCGGCTCATCGAGGATCAGGATGCGCGGGCCAATCGCCACCCAGCGCGAAATCAGCAGCTTCTGCTGGTTACCGCCCGACAGACCGCCCGCCCGGACCTGAGCGTGAGGAACGCGAATATTGAGTGAAGCGATCGCCTCACTGGCGATGGTCTGCCCTTTGCGGCGGTTCAGCATCCCGTAACTGGCGTCACGTTCCAGCGTCGCCATCACGATGTTCTCCTGCGCCGCCATCTCCAGAAACAGTCCCTGCTCTTTGCGGTTTTCGGTGAGGAAACCGATGCCGCGTGCAATTGCATCGCGCGGTGAATGGATGGTGACCTTTTCGCCATCGATCCAGATATCGCCCTCTTTCGGCTTGTGCACGCCAAAAATCAGCTGTGCCAGCTCGCTGCGGCCTGCGCCTACCAGCCCGGCCAGGCCGACAATCTCTCCGGCACGCACTTCAAGACTGCTGGGATGCACTTTGCCGCCGTCGGTAAGGTGATTGACCGCCAGCCGGATATCGCCCAGCGGGATAGCACGGTCTTTGTTAAACAGGTCGCTGAGCGGCCGTCCGACCATCATCCGCACCAGTTCGCTGGCGTTGAGCTGGTCACGGGTCAGGCTGCCCACATACTCCCCGTCACGCAGCACGCTGACGCGGTCGGACAGCTCATACACCTCCGCCATGCGGTGGCTGATATAGATGATCGCCATGCCTTCGCTGCGCAGCCGTTTGATCAGCGCGAACAGCTGTTCGGTTTCGCGGTTGGAGAGCGCGGCGGTCGGCTCATCCATCACCAGAATGCGGCTGTTGCGCTGCAGCGCGCGGGCGATCTCCACCTGCTGCTGCTCGGCGATGCTCAGACGGCTGACCAGATCCCAGGCGCTGAACTGCGCGCCGAGCCGGTCAATGACCCGCTGCGCCTCTTCGGCCATCTGCCGCCGCTTCACCAGCCCGCCGGGCGCGATTTCGCTGCCGAGAAAAATGTTCTCCGCCACCGTCAGGTTGGGTGCCAGGTTGATCTCCTGATAAATCAGGGTGATCCCGGCGGCCAGTGCCTCTTTCGGCCCTTTCAGCGCCCAGGGCTTGCCTTCAATTAAAATTTCCCCGCTGCTGGCGGTATAGGCACCGGCCAGAATCTTCATCAGTGTGCTTTTACCTGCGCCGTTTTCCCCCATCAGCGCGTGGACCTCACCGGGGTAAACCGTGAGATCGACGCCCTTCAGGGCATAAAAGCTGCCGAAGCGCCGGGTAATTCCCCGCATTTCCAGTATCGGTGTGGCTGTCATCGCCTCGCTCCTGCGGACTGTGGATAGCCGTCAGTAAAGCAACGCCAGATAAACGGAAAATGTCAGCGCCCATTCATATTTGTCATAAACGCCCGCCTGCACGCTCCTATACTCGGCCCATCGTTGCAGTGAATAAGAGGTCGTGGGATGCAGCGCACTTATCCGTGGCAGGCCGGGGCGCGTGGCCGCCTGTTGCTGTTCAATCTGCTGGTGGTGTCGGTCACGCTGATGGTCAGCGTGGTGGCGATCTTCGGCTTTCGTCATGCCGGGGCGATTCAGGAGCAGGCGCAGGCACAGACCCTGGCCGACATGAACGGCAGCCTGGCGCTGGCGCGGGATACCGCCAACGTGGCGACAGCGGCAGTGCGGCTGTCACAGGTGGTGGGCGCGCTGGAGTATCAGAGCGAATCACAGCGGCTGCAGCAGAATCAGCAGGCGTTGCAGCAGTCGCTGAGCCTGCTGGCCAGTGCGCCGCTGGCGGCACGTCAGCCGGAGCGCATCGCCCGGATCCGCGCCCGCAGCCTGATGCTGGAACAGACGATTAACAGCCTGCTGCTGACCGGCCACCAGCGTCATCTGCAGCGCAACAACATGCTGAGCGACCTGTGGCAGACGCAGATTCTGCTCAGCCATATCGACCAGCTGGTGCAGCGGGAACAGCGGACGCTGCCGGATGCCGCACTGCGGGAGCAAACCGAACGGCTGATTACCATCGCGATCCGCACACCCTCGCCCATCGCCGTCATCGAACAGCTCCAGCAGGTGATGGCGCAGTGGCGCAACGTGCCGCTGACGGGCGTGACCGGCGAAAACGTGCAGCGACTGCTGGCCACCCAGCAGCGCCTGCTGCCGCTGGCGGAGGCGCTGGAACAGAGCGACCTGGCGATCGCCTATGCCACCTACCGGATTAAAGCGCTGGTGGCGATGCTGAATGAAGATATTAGTGCCTCGGTGCAGCAGGTGGCGTTACAGAGTGAAGCGCGCACCCTGGCGACCCACCGTGAGCTGGATTCCATCATCGGCTTTATCGCGCTGTTTGCGCTGCTGGCGCTGGCAATTACCGGCTATGCCGGTATCTACATCTATCGCAATCTCGGGTCGAGCCTGACGGCGATTGCCGGGGCCATGACGCGGCTGGCGCAGGGTGAGCAGAACGTCAGCGTGCCAGGGCTGCAACGCCGCGACGAGCTGGGTGAGCTGGCGCGGGCGTTTAACGTCTTTGCGCGTAATACCGCCTCTCTGGCTCACACCTCACGACTGCTGAAAGAGAAGAGCAACCAGCTGGAATCCACCTTTCTGGCGATGCGCGACGGCTTTGCGCTGTTTGATAACAACGGGCAGCTGGTGGTGTGGAACGCCCAGTATGCGGAACTGCTCGGCATCGCGCCGCATGAACTGCATCGCGGCGTTCCCTGGCAGCAACTGCTGGCGCCGCTGGCGGTGGATCTGCACGATCCCGGTGAGCCGCAGGAGATCCGGCTGGACGATGGTCGTACGCTGGAGCTGCGCTTCAGCCCAATCCCGCGGCGCGGCATGGTCAATACCGTGCTGGACCGGACTTCGCGTAAAACGCTGGAGGAGGCGCTGCAGCACAGCCAGAAGATGAAGGCGGTCGGCCAGCTGACCGGCGGACTGGCGCACGACTTTAACAATCTGCTGGCGGTGATTATCGGCAGTCTGGCGCTGACCGAAGGCCAGCTGACGCCCGGCCCGCTGGCCAGCCGGATTGAGCGGGCGCGGCAGGCGGCCGACCGCGCTGCACAGCTGACCCAGCGGCTGCTGGCGTTCTCGCGCAAGCAGGCTCTCTATCCCCGTGCGGTGTCGGTGGTGACGCTGGTGGATAACCTGCAGGGGCTGCTGCAGCACTCGCTGCTGCCCGGCCAGCAGCTGATTATTGATGCGCAGCGTCCCGGCTGGCCCGCCTGGATTGATGCCAGCCAGCTGGAGAATGCGCTGATGAATCTGGTGGTAAATGCCCGCGATGCGATGCATCAGCAAAGCGGCGAAATCCGGCTGCGCATCTGGAATCAGCGTCGTCTGGAGGGCGATGAAAAGCGTGACAGGGTCACAATCGAGGTGATAGACCACGGCTGCGGCATGTCGGCCGGGGTTCGTGAGCAGGTGTTTGAGCCTTTTTTCACTACCAAGGCTACCGGCAGCGGCAGCGGGCTGGGCCTGTCGATGGTTTATGGTTTTGTACGGCAGTCAGGCGGCCAGATTGAACTGGAAACCGCGCCAGGCCAGGGCACCACGGTGCGGCTGCTGTTGCCGCGTGCGCCGGAAGCCGCCGCCGCAGTGATCGCCCCGCCATCACCCATTGAGGCGGACATATCGGCGGAGATTGAGGCGGCCAGTAACCGGCTGGTACTGGTGCTGGATGATGAACCGGCGGTGCGCCAGACACTCTGTGAGCATCTGCATCAGCTGGGTTATCTGACGCTGGAGTGCGGAGACGGTGAAGAGGCGCTGGCGCTGCTGCGCCAGACCCCCGATATCGACCTGCTGATCAGCGACCTGATGCTGCCCGGCGAGATTAACGGCGCGGAGGTGATCCGCCAGGCGCAGCAGAACTGGCCGCAGCTGGCGACGCTGCTCATCAGCGGTCAGGACCTGCGCCACCAGCCGGTGACGCTGCCGCTGTGCGAACGGCTGGCGAAGCCCTGGCAGCAGGCACAGCTGGTGCAGGCGTTACAGCGGGCCTGGCAGCGCAGCGAACGGCTTAATCGCGCGCAGCAGGCTGCCACAACGGCACCGGCTTCCCACTGATGTAGCGCTTGCGCAGGCGGCTGGAGATCACATCCATCACCATCACTACCACCACCAGAATCAGCGTCAGGAACATCACCACATCCCAGTTCCACAGGCGCATATTCTCAGCGTAAACCAGACCGACGCCCCCGGCGCCGACAAAGCCCAGCACCGCCGCTGAGCGGGTATTGGACTCTATCTGGTAAAGGCTCAGCGCCAGAAACTGCGGGAAGGACTGGGTGAAAATGCCGAAGCGGTGTTTCTGCAGGCTGTTGGCACCGACGGCGCCCAGTCCGCGACCCGGTGAACGCTCCACCGCTTCGTGCCCTTCGGCGTAGAGTTTGCCGAGCAGACCGACATCCTGCAGGATAATCGCCAGCACCCCGGCCAGCGGCCCCATGCCGACCGCCCGGACGAAGATCAGCCCCCAAATCGCCATGTCGATGCCGCGCAACACGTCAAACAGACGGCGCATCAGAAACGCCAGCGGTTTCGCGGTTCGGCTGTGCATCACGTTGCGCGCCGCCAGAAACGACAGGGGCATCGCCAGCAGCGAGGCAGTCAGCGTGCCGGCAAAGACAATCCCTAAGGTGATGCCGACCTGCGACAGATAGTAGCCAAACGGCCAGTTCACGAAATCGTGCCAGACAAACATCCGCAGGAAATAGCGCCCCAGCTGCTGACAGCCCATCAGCAGGCGCGACCACTCCAGACCAAATACCGAAAAGAAAAAGAGGTAATAGAGCAGCACCGCCAGTGTGATCAGCGCCAGGCGACGCAGATAGCGCGGCTGTGCGGCGAAGAGTTCACGATGCTGCTGCTTCATTAGCGCGATATCGGGAACGGTGCTTATCATGTCCTGTCTCCTGTCACACGGCGACGAAGCTGGCCGGAGAGCGTATCCAGCAGCGACACCACAATCAGGATCAGCAGCAGCGTAATACTGACCTGATCGTAGCGGTCCAGTTTGATGTTGGTCATCAGCTCCTGGCCGATGCCGCCTGCGCCGACCAGCCCAAGGATGGTTGAGGAGCGGAAGTTAATTTCCAGTCGCATAAAGCTGTAGGAGAGAAAGACCGGCTTAACCTGTGGCCAGAAAGCGAAGCGCATCCGCTGCAGCTTGCTGGCTCCGCAGGCGGCCAGGCCGCGCACCGGCTTATCTGACGCCGACTCAATCGCCTCGTAAAACAGCTTGGTCAGGCTGCCCACGGTGTGCAGCGCCAGCGCCAGAAAACCGGGGATCGCCCCGATGCCAAACGCCATCACAAACATCACCGCCCACGCCAGCTCCGGCATGGTGCGCAGGAAGGCGACAAAGGCGCGGATCGTCATCCGCACGCTGACCGGCGTCTGAGTGTTGTCGGCGGCGAAAAAGGCCAGCATCGCGGCCAGTGCCACCGCCACCAGCGTCGAAGCCAGCGCCAGTTGCAGTGTTTCCCAGATTAGCGGCAGCTGGATCGGCAGGCGATAGCCCCACCAGGCCAGCGAGCCTTCGGTCTTGCCGTCGGCAAACAGCAGCGGCAGATGCAGCACCGGCAGGATTTCGTGCAGGTAGTCAAAGAAGTGCGGCAGTGACTGCCAGACGGTGAGCAGATTAAATTCTGCCACCCTGCCCGCCGCCAGGTAGAGTGCCACCAGCAGCAGTGACCAGAGCAGCGTGTCTCGTTTCTGCTGGCGACGGATGCGTTGGTAGTAGTGTTCGAATTCGGTCAAAGGGGATCTCCGGCGCTAAAGCAGCGGGACGCAGGCGAGTTTGCTGCGTCCCGCTTTCCCCGCCTGAGCGGAGAAGAGAAGAAGTAGCTGGATTTAGCCGCGGCTGCCTTTCATCAGGTCGCGCTTCATATCGATGATGTTCTGATAATCGGCAACCGTCGCCTGACCGATGTGCTGCTCGCCGCCCACCGCTTTCACGAAGCAGGCGTGATCTTCCTTATCCAGCTTTTTAATCGCCGACACCACTTTCGCTTTAAAGTCAGCGGGCAGCTTGTTGCTGACCAGCACCGGACCGTTGGGGATCAGCGGTGACTGCCAGATAATGCGGATCTGCTTCATCAGATCAGGATGGTCCATGCGGATCAGACGGCCAAACGCGCCAGAGGTATAGCCGCTGTTGTAGTCACCGACCAGTGAGGTCCAGGTCACTGCGCCATCAAACTGGTTGTTCAGCACGCCCAGAATGTCCTGCTCATGGCCGCCGGAGAAGGTGACGCTGGAGAAGGTGTTGTTATATTTGTCATCCACTGAGCCGCCGAACATTTTCTTGAACGCCTGGTTCGGCATCAGGAAGCCGGACGTCGAGTCGGGATCGGCCATACCGAAAGATTTCCCTTTCAGGTCTTCCAGCTTTTTGTACGGGCTGTCCGCTTTGACAATCACCACCGAGTGGTAGCCGCGTGACTGATCTTTGTCATCCACCACAATGCCAACCACATCGACCGCTTTCGGGTCCTGAATGTAGACCGACGCAAACGAGGCTGGCGACATGCTCAGCACCATATCGATCTTGCCACCCAGCAGACCCTGAATCACGCCAGAGTAGTCGGAGGCGTTGCGCATCTGGGTATCCACACCCAGCTCTTTATCAAAGAAGGTCTTCACACACTGATTATCGCCAATCTGCTGGGTGGCGTTCTGACCGCCCAGAATCCCCAGATTAAGCTGTTTCGGCGCATCCGCTGCGCTGACACCAAACGCCATTACACTGGTCAGGAGTGCTAAAGAAGTCAGTTTCATTCGGGGTTGTTCTCTTGCTGTGGAAGTTAATGGATTTGGTTAAGTTCATCGCCGTACAGCTGGTGCAGCAGGCTGTCGGTCAGTCCTGAAGGATGGCCGTCAAACAGCACCACGCCGCGCTGAATGCCAATCACCCGGGTGCAGTAGCTTTTCACCAGCTCAATCGAGTGCAGGTTGACCATCACGCTGATGCCCTGCTCGCTGACCTGACGCAGAACATCCATGATGCGCTTGGTATTTTTGGGATCGAGTGACGCCACCGGCTCATCGGCCAGCAGGATTTTGGGGTTCTGCATCAGGGCGCGGCAGATCGCCACACGCTGCATCTGCCCGCCAGAGAGATTTTCCGCCCGCTGCAGCGCCTGCGGCAGCATGTTCATCCACTGCAGCAGTTCGATGGCGTGTGCCCGGTCGTTGTCGGAGAAAATTTTAAAGAAGGATTTCAGCGTGCCGGTCTGGCTCAGGCGGCCCAGCAGCACGTTGGTCAGCACGTCGAGGCGTGGCACCAGACAGAAATCCTGAAAGATCATGCCGCACTGGCTGCGCCATTCGCGCAGCTGGCGGCTGTTGAGCGTAACCACGTTACGATCCGCTTCGCCATGATGCAGACTGATAATCGCGCCGGAAGTCGCCTCGATCGTGCCGTTGAGCATGTGCAGCAGGGTCGATTTACCCGCGCCAGAGCGGCCAATCACCGCCACCAGCTCACCGGCGTGCAGGTCGAAACTGACCTGATCCAGCACCTGAGTGTCGCCGTAGGCTTTGCTCAGTTTCTGCACCGACAACACTTTTTGTCCGCTAAGGCTGGCCGGTGGCAGGTCGTTGTCGACCACCGTTTTCAGAAGTGCCTGTGCCATGGTGTTCTCCGTCATCGCTGATTGCGTTCTGCGGGTTATTAAGGCGTGACGCGATGAACACGAGATGACAGTCAGATGATCAAACCGTGACAGGCCAGTGCGCGCCGCACAGCAATGTCTGGCCGTCACGGGCAGCCAGCACGCCGTCCGGTAACGGGTTCTCAGCTAACCAGTTATCCATCTCATGACTGAGATGGGTGAGCCAGGTCTGACGCGGCTGGAGCATCTCTGCTATCGCCAGCGCCTGGGTCACATCATTATGGTTACGCGGTTCTGCTTGCGGCGGATCGTTGCAGTCAATCACCAGCTGATCCAGCGGCTGGCCGCGCAGGAAGTCGGCGGTGTCAGGCGGCAGACCGCAGGTGTCACACAGCCAGGCGAGCCGGGTGCCGTGCCAGTCGAACAGATAGCCATGCGTCAGCTTCGAGTGTTGCAACGGCAGCGGTGTGACCTGCAGTTCTCCAAAGGCGTGCGCCACAAACGGGGTTAAGGCGGGACGGAAATCGAGCAGGCCAGGGTGTTTGTAGAGATCGTCACAGCCTCGCGGGTCGGGTGGACCCCAGACCGGAACCGGCGCGCCCACTCCCCAGCGCAGCGCAAACAGCCCCTGCACATGATCCATGTGGTAGTGGGTCAGCAGAATGCGCGTCAGCGTGCCGGGCGGGAAGCGCGACGCCAGCAGCGGCAGGCCGGCATCCAGCAGGATGCGCTCGCGGCCAAAATCAATCAGCGCGCTGCAGGGCGCACGCGCGTAGCCGCTGTTAAGCTGCGCCCGCTGACAGGCGCGACAGGCGCAGCCCGGCAGCGGTGCGGCAGTGACCCCGCCAGTACCCAGAAAAGTGAGTTTCATTGATGCGCCTTCGGTGGCGGATGTCGATGCCGGACTGTCTCCGCCGGTGCCAGGATAAGAGAGTTTCATTGATGCGCCTCCAGTATCTGACGCAGCAGGCACACGGTATCCGCCAGCGCGCCGTCGTTGTTGAGGATAAGGCAGCCATCGGGCTGCGGCTGTGCGGCGCGCGCCAGCCGCCGGGCGATCTCCGCCTCATCTTCCCGTCCGCGCTGGCGCAGCCGCGTGGCCAGCACGGCGGGCGTGACCTGCAGACAGACCGGCAGCAGCTGCGAGCCGAAACGGGCCTGCGCCTGCGCCAGATGCAGCCGCGAACCATTCACCACCACATTCTGCCCGCGCAGCAGCCACTGTTCCGTCTCACAGCCAATGCCATAGCTGAAACCGTGCGCCTGCCAGCTCACCGCGAACAGTCCCAGCGCGGCGCGACGGGCAAACTCCGCCTCGGTGAGCGCCACATGGTTTTCACCGCCCGCATCGGCGGCGCGGGTAATGTAGCGATGGGCGATCAGTAGCCGTGGCGGGGGTGCTGCCCGCAGCGCGTCCAGCAGGCTGTCTTTACCCGAACCCGAAGGACCGGTGAGCCAGATCAGCCGCGCCATCAGTACACCTGCCGGCCTTTGCTCCAGACGTGCCGCACGTGCGGGTAGCCGTGTGCGGTGTGCGCCAGCACCAGATCGGCGCGGCAGCCTTCGGCGATCACCCCGCGATCTTCGAGCCCTAAGGCGCGCGCCGGGTTACAGGTGACCAGTGCAATCGCCTGCGCCATGCCGAGGCTGTTGCGCTCATCATCTGCCAGCCGGAACGCCGCATCCAGCAGGCTCGCCGGGTAGTAATCGGAAGAGAGAATATTCAGCAGGCCGTGTGACGCCAGCTCCCAGGCGGCGACGTTGCCGGAGTGCGAGCCGCCGCGCACGATGTTAGGCGCGCCCATCAGCACCTGCATATTGCGATAACGCGAGGCGCGTGCCGCCTCCAGCGTGGTAGGAAACTCTGCAATGCGGCTGCCCGCGGCGTGAGACTCTTCAACGTGCGCCGCGGTGGCATCATCGTGACTGGCAATGGCGATGCCATGTTCCCGGCAGAGTCCGGCAATCGCCTGACGATTGGGCTGTGACCACGCTGCTGCCAGGGTGAGCTGGTCATGCTCGAACTGATCCATTTCCGCGTCGTTGAGCTGATATTTGCCCTGATAATATTCGCGATACTTTGTCAGTGACGCGTACTGACGCTGGCCCGGTGAATGGTCCATCAGCGATACCAGCGCCAGCTCCGGCGTGCCCATCAGCGCTTCAAACAGCGGCGCAGTGGTGGGATGCGGCAGTTCACAGCGCAGATGCAGCAGATGCTCGGCCCGGTTCAGTCCTTTGCGGTTGCTGTCGCGGATGGCGTCGATCATCTTGCTGAGGTTATCCAGCCGGTGCCCGCCGTCGCGCACATCCCCTACGCCAATCGCATCCAGCACTGTGGTAATGCCGCTGGAAACCATCAGCGCATCGTGGCTGCTCATCGCCGAGTGGGCCGGCCAGTCCACTTTCGGACGCGGCGTGAAAAACTTATCGAGATTATCGGTGTGCAGCTCCACCAGACCCGGCATCAGCCAGGCGCCCTCGCCATCCAGCGCGCCCGGCTGCTGGCTGGTGGTTTCGCTGAAGCTGCTGATGCGCTCGTCGCGAAACTCCAGCGATCCGGTTACCACTTCGTTTTCCAGCACCAGTCTGACGTTATTGATGATCATGCCTGCGCTCCTGTCTCGATCGGGTGCATCAGGTGCAGCCGGTCAGCTACCCGCTCGCGCACCGCCCGATCGTGAAAAATACCGACGATGGCGGCACCACGGGCGCGCGCCTGTTCAATTAAGCTCACTACCGCCTCGCTGTTGACACTGTCGAGCGAGGCGGTGGGTTCATCCAGCAGCAGCACCGGATAGTCGGCGATAAAGCCGCGGGCGATATTGACGCGCTGCTGCTCTCCGCCAGAGAAAGTGGACGGGGCCAGCGACCAGAGACGCTGCGGCACGTTGAGCCGGGTCAGCAGTTCGGCAGCACGCGCTTCACAGAAGGCGCGCTCGACGCCGCGCTCCAGCAGCGGCTGCATCACAATCTCCAGCGTCGGCACGCGCGGGATCACCCGCAGAAACTGGCTGACCCAACCCAGCGTGTCGCGGCGCAGGGCGATAATCTGGCGCGCCGACGCCTGCGCCATGTCGATCCACTCGCCCTGATGCGCGACCCGGATATGGCCGCTGTCGGGCTGATAGTTGCCGTAAAGCGCGCGCAGCAGTGTGGATTTACCGCTGCCGGAGTGGCCGTGCAGCACGACGCATTCGCCCTCGCCTGCCGTCAGGCTGGCGTTATGCAGCACCGGCAGCGCCGCGCCGTTCTGGTTATGCAGCACAAAGGTTTTACACAAATTCTCGACCCGCAGGCGCGGAGTGATAGTTGTCATTTAATTGAGCACCGAAGAGACCAGCAGTTGAGTGTAAGGATGATGAGGATCGTCCAGCACGCGGTCAGTCAGACCGCTCTCCACCACCCGCCCCTGCTTCATCACCAGCAGGCGATGCGCCAGCAGTCGCGCCACGCCGAGATCGTGGGTGACAATCACTACCGCCAGATTCAGTTCGCGCACCAGCGTCCGCAGCAGATCCAGCAGCCGCGCCTGCACCGACACATCCAGCCCGCCGGTCGGCTCATCCATAAACATCAGCTGCGGCTGCGTCACCAGGTTCCGGGCGATCTGCAGCCGCTGCTGCATACCGCCGGAAAAGGTGGTGGGCAGATCGTCGATACGACCGGCGTCAATCTCCACCGCCTGCAGCCAGCGGCTCGCCTCGGCGCGGATATCGCCATAGTGGCGCTGTCCGGTCGCCATCAGCCGTTCGCCGATATTGCCGCCTGCGCTGACCTGCGAACGCAGACCGTCCATGGGATGCTGATGCACCACGCCCCATTCGGTGCGCAGCAGGCGACGGCGATCGCTTTCACTCATCTGATAGAGGTCGCGATTCTGATAGAGGATGCTGCCCTGTTGCGGCGTCAGACGCGCCGACAGGCTCTGCAGCAGCGTGGTTTTACCGGAGCCGGACTCGCCGACAATGCCCAGCACTTCGCCGGGCCAGAGATCAAAACTGACCTGCTCAAACCCTTTGCCCGGCGCATAAAGGTGGGTGAGCTGGTTCACCGCAAGCAGCGGCTGTTCACTGTGCATATTGCTGTTCCTGCTGCTGATGGCAAAAGTCGGTGTCGGAGCAGACAAACATCCGCGTTCCCTGATCGTCCATTACCACCTCATCGAGATAGCTATGGCGCGAGCCGCACAGCGCGCAGGGTTCATCCCACTGCTGCACGGTGAACGGATGATCGTCGAAGTCCAGGCTTTCCACGCGGGTGTAAGGCGGCAAGGCGTAGATGCGTTTTTCACGCCCGGCACCAAACAGCTGCAGCGCGGGCATCATGTTCATCTTCGGGTTGTCGAATTTGGGAATGGGCGATGGATCCATCACATAGCGATCGTTGACCCGGACCGGATAGGCGTAAGTCGTCGCGATGTGGCCGTAGCGGGCAATATCTTCATACAGCTTCACCTGCATGATGCCGTACTCCTCCAGCGCATGCATGGTGCGGGTTTCGGTTTCACGCGGCTCGATAAAGCGCAGCGGCTCCGGGATCGGCACTTGGAAAATCAGGATCTGATCCTCTTCCAGCGGCGTTTCCGGGATGCGGTGCCGGGTCTGGATCAGGGTGGCATCGGCGGTGCGCTCGGTGGTGGCAGCATTGCTGACCCGCTTAAAGAACTGACGGATCGACACCGCATTGGTGGTGTCATCTGCGCCCTGATCGATCACTTTCAGCACATCCTGATCGCCAATCACGCTGGCGGTGATCTGGATGCCGCCGGTGCCCCAGCCGTAGGGCATCGGCATCTCACGTCCGGCGAACGGCACCTGATAGCCGGGGATCGCCACCGCTTTCAGGATGGCGCGGCGGATGGTGCGTTTGGTCTGCTCATCGAGATAGCCGTTGTTATAGCCGGTGAGTTCAGCCATGGTTGCGCTCCTGATAATCGTGCTGCAGCTGTTTCAGCAGTTCCAGTTCCGCCTGGAAATCGACGTAGTGCGGCAGCTTGAGATGCGAGACAAAGCCTGCGGCTTCCACGTTGTCGGCGTGCGACAGCACAAACTCCTCATCCTGCGCCGGGCTGGTAACCCGCTCATGCTGTTCGCGGCTTTGCAGCGCCCTGTCCACCAGCGCCATCGCCATCGCTTTACGTTCGGCGCGGCCAAACACCAGCCCATAACCCCGGGTAAAGTGCGGCGCCGTGTCGTCGCTGTGGGCAACGCCGTTGACCATTTCACACTCCGTCAGTAGCAGTTCACCGATCTCCAGCTCAAAACCCAGCTCTTCGGGACAGATACTGACGCTGAGAGTGCCGGTGCGGATCTCGCCGGCAAAAGGATGGGTGCGGCCATAGCCGCGCTGGGTTGAATAGCCGAGCGCCAGCAGAAAGCCTTCGTCGCCACGCACCAGCTGTTGCAGGCGCGCGGCGCGTGAGGCGGGAAAGCTCATCGGCTCGCGGGTGATATCGACAGGCTCACTGCCGTCATCCATCTCAGCGGCAGCCAGCCCTTCATCGCTCATCATGCTGAACATGTGCGGGCACTGGTCAGGCACCGAACGATCGTCACGCGGCGCGGCGGGCGTTTCGCCATTGGCCAGCAGGGTGAAGTCGAGCAGACGGTGGCTATAGTCGTAAGTTGGCCCCAATACCTGGCCGCCCGGCAGATCTTTATAGACCGCCGAGATGCGGCGTTCGATGCGCATCGCACCGGTCGCCAGCGGCGTGCTCTCCGCCATGCGTGGCAGCGTGGTGCGATAGGCGCGCAGCAGAAAGATCGCCTCCACCAGATCGCCGCTGGCCTGCTTAATCGCCAGCGCCGCCAGTTCAGGATCGTAAATCCCGCCTTCGGTCATCACCCGATCCACCGCCAGTCCCAGCTGCTGCGCCACCTGATCGCAGCCGAGCTCGGCTACCGCCCGATCGCCGCGCCGCAGATCGGCCTGCAACTGATGGGCGTTCGCAATGGCTTTTTCGCCCCCTTTTACCGCGACATACATCAGCACACCTCCACAACGGTGGTGCGCGGCACGGCCATGATCGCTTCGCCACAGGTGAAGATAAGATCCACACCCTGTGGAAACGGATGCGGACGGGTGCGCAGATATTCCAGCACGCTTTCGGGCAGCTGTGGCGCGATGGCCCGGGTTTCGCGCAGGCCAGGGCCGGAGAGACGCAGAGTCAGGCCGCCATTCAGTGACGGCACTTCGATAATCAGCGTGGTGCTTTTTTCCGGTGACATATTGTCACCGGCCGCGAACTGCGTCGGGTCGGGCTGCGCCGCCGCATGGCTCAGGGCAAAAGGCGCATCCTGCTGCGTGGTGATCGGCGCACCGGTATGGAAGCGCAGATTGTTGCGCAGCTGTTCGTTGTCAATTTCCGCATCCAGCCAGACCGGGCTTTCCTGATCAACCAGCGTCAGCAGCAGCGCCGTGGCCGCCGGTGACAGTGCGCCCCAGCCCTGTTGCAGCGGCAGCGAGACCATCACGCCCGGTTCGCTCATCGCTTTCAGAATGCGGCGAAACGCGCGCTGCGCATCCGCCACCGGATGGTTAAAACTTGCCAGTAAAGTCATCAGTTATCTCCGCGAACCAGCGTAAAGAAATCCACTTTGCTGCTGGCGATTTCGCGCGCGCGCAGCTGTCGCTGCTCATCGCGCCACGCTGCCAGCGGGGTAATAATCTTCTCTTCCAGCAGTTGCCGGGTTTCCGGCTGCTGCAACAGCGCATCCAGCAGGGCGCAGCGCTCGGCATGGGCTTTGTCACGCCCTAACAGGTAGCTGTAACCCAGAGTGCCGTCGCTGAGCTGCACCACCGCGCGCGTCACCGTGGCATCACCCATCACAAAGCGTTTGCCGGTGGCACCCATCCGCGCCTGCAACCGCGTCAGCCCGATCTCTGCCGGACGGATCAGGGTAAAAGCGGGCTGGAGGTTAAGCGCCTGCCAGTGCGTCTCAAGCAAGGCGGCGCTGCTGTGCGCCAGCACCGACAGCCAGCGCTGACGATCCGTTTGCTGTTCCATTAGTGCTCCAGAGTCAGTTCAATCATGTCGCCGCGCGTCAGGCTGACGGAGTATTCCGCCACCGCGCCATCACTGGTTTTGTTCAGGGTCCGCACGCAGAGCAGCGGCGAATGCAACGCGATGTCGAGCTGCCGACACTCTTTGGCCTGCGCCCGGCGGGTGCTGATGCGGGTCTGGGTGCGTACCAGTTGCTTGCCGGTGTGCTCCACTAAGAAGTCGTGCAGCGACCCGCTGTTAAATTGCTGAAGCTGTGGCCACCAGCTGAGGTCGGCGAGGAAATGGTTAATCAGGCAGAGCGGCACGCCGTTGGCGCGACGCAGGGTGCGCAGATGAATGACGTTTTCGCCCTCTTTGGCGCCCAGCGCATTAGCAACGTCATTGCTGGCAGGGCGCAGCACCGCCAGCAGCCGTTCGCTGGTCGGGTGACTGCCCTGCTCCAGCAGGTTCTGGCTGAACCGCGCCTGGGCATGCAGCGGATAGTCATAAGGGCGCATCAAAACCAGGATGCCGACGCCGTGACGGCGCTGCAGCAGCCCTTTGTGCACCAGCTCATCCACCGCCCGACGCAGCGTGTGGCGATTCACCTCATAGTGATCGGCCAGCTGTTGCTCGGAAGGAAGATAGTCGCCGCAGCGGTAGCGCTCTTTCAGCGCCTGCTCCAGTTGTGCGGCAACAGCCTGATAGACAGTGGTCGGATGTCTGGATAACTCCATCACGATGAAATCCTCACGGGTTACAGAGTGGGAACGCAGTGAAAAGACGCTGCGGGATGGTGTTAGCTTGAGGTGCTCAGATGACAAAACCGTGACGCAGGGGTGAAGGAGAGGTGAATGTGGTGACCGGAAAATGAGGAGTGCTTGTCAGGGTGAGTGACTGGCAGGAAACCGTCGGGTATGGGGTGATAGCCCCCGCTTAAGCGATCATTTCCTCTGCCGGGCCGGGAGTCAATCAATCAGAAGAACGTCATTCCCTGATAAGGCTGAGCAAGGCAGGCTTTGATACGGCTCTCAAGATCGCCATCGTGGATTTCAAGCCTGTGGCCATCGGGGTCCAGAAAGTAGAAGGAGTTCCCCTCGCTTTTGTTGCGCTTCCACTCTGTCACACCCGCTGTTCTCAATCGCTCAACGAACGCATCAAATTCTTCACCAGCAATAGTGAATGCATAGTGTGTGTAATCATTTCCAGCAGAGACGGTATCCACAGAGAGACAGAGCCAGAGTTCCCCAGCGAAAGATAAGCGCCATGATCCCATGCCGCTTTGGGGATGAATCCCAGGGTTTGCGTATAAAAATCCAGGCTACTGGCCAGGTTGCTAACTGCGAGGGTGAGGTGATTGAGTCCGGTCAGCATGTAAAACTCTTTATCAGAATGCAGAAAAATTTAATTTACAGGAATCAGATTTCTTTGCACACAAAGAGAATTAACAGCCGTTTGTATATCAGCTGAATCTCTGCCGGGCCCACCCCGGAAAGAGGAAACTGGAGCGGGCAATACTGCCGGGACCGGCGCGCGATGAGCAGATAATGAAGACCGGGCTTGCACGAAAGGAACGACGGGCTTGTTGGTGTACACTGAAACGAACTAACGTTGCGCTTAGGATAGAATATGTACGGACCGGATCCCGCCAATCCCCATCCAATGGAAGGTTTCCCACAGGTTTGTTTTATCAAAAATACGGTGAAAAACCCCAACATCATAATCGGGGATTTTACTTATTATGATGATCCTGAAGACTCAGAAAACTTTGAGCGCAATGTCCTTTATCACTTCCCCTTTATTGGTGACAAACTGATCATGGGTAAATTCTGCGCGATAGCCAGAGGCGTTCAGTTCATCATGAACGGGGCAAACCATAACATGGCGGGTTTCTCCACTTTGCCATTTTATATCTTCGGAAATGGATGGGAAACAGCCCAGCCTCAGGCTGGCGATCTTCCCTATAAAGGCGATACGGTGATTGGTAATGATGTATGGATGGGTTATCAGGCGCTGATTATGCCAGGCGTTAAAATCGGTAACGGCGCCATAATATCGTCTCGTTCTGTTGTGACGTCGGATGTCCCGGCCTATTCGATTGTGGGTGGCAACCCGGCCAGAGTGATCAGGCAGCGCTTTACCGATGAAACCATATCCCGACTAGAGAAGCTGGCCTGGTGGGACTGGCCGGTAGAAAAGATTACCCGACACCTGCCTGCAATTATCGCTGCGGATGTTGAAGCACTGCCAGATGAATAGCCGGGCAGAATCATCAATATTCACCGCTGGCAAATGTTGGCATTCACCTGTAATGCATTGGGATAACTTCGTGCAGATAGATGTGCAAACGGGTCTGCTTTACCACTGGAGCGCGGGTCTAAACAGGCGTCGTAGATGCACGGAATCGTCCGCTAAAAGCGAGAAGCGAACGCCTGCCACCGCTCAGGGCCGTAAAGCGATATAAAACCGATCTGTCCAATGCGTGACATCAAGTATTGCCCCAAAAGCGAGATGATGGCCGTGCTGATACATCAACGCTCAGCCAGGGTGCCGCACAAATAAGGCGCTCCGGGGCCTGCCCGCAGGCTCCGGAGCCAGGTTATAAAAAGGGCCTGCGAGCGCCGGCCCGTAAGGCTTAGCGCAGCATCAGCAGTGGCTGACGACTTTCTGACAGCATTTCCGTGGTATGACTGCCGATAAAGAACCGCCGCAGCCGTGAGTGTCCGTAAGCTCCCATCACCGTCAGATCAATATTATTTTCATCCGCATACCGGCACAGCGCGCCGGTGACGGAGTGATCTTTCAGCAGCCGGGATTCCGTGACGATACCGGCCTTCTGCAGAATCACCTGCGCATCATGCAACGTCGCCGCTTCGCCGTTAACCATGACCAGATGACAGATCAGGCCGCTCAGCAGCGGGCTGACGGTCATACGATTCAGATTTTCACGGCTCGCCTCGCTGCCGTCATACGCAAACATGACCCGTGTTGGTGGTGAAAATGTTTCCGGTACGACCAGCACCGGCCGTTTTTGCAGCCTGATGACGCTTTCCAGGTGGCTGCCGACAGGATTATGGGAGCCTCTGCGGCCCAGCACCATCAAGCGGATATCACCCAGCTCTGCCAGTATTTCGTCCAGCGCGCCATGCTTCTGCAGCATTTGCGCGTCCGGATACCCGCACTGTTTCAGCAGTGCCGCACAGTCCGCCAGCACAGTTTTTCCCTGAGCCATCAGCAGGCGGCTGCGTTCGCCCTCGACGCGCACGAGTTCTTCAGTCAGCTGCTCCCTGCTGTCAATACCGATGGCGCCGGTCAGGTCGGACACGGCGGGAGGATCGTTTTTTTCCAGCACGTGCATCAGCGCAAGCGGCACGTCCAGTTTACCTGCCGCCCAGGCCGCATACTCACAGACCGGACGGGTTGACGGCGAACCGTCCACGCATGCAATAACGGTATTATTCATGATGAATCTCCTGTGAATTAATGTCCGCCCATCAGCTTTTCAACTTCTTCGGGTTTGTCGTGCACCCCAAAGCGGTCAACGATGGTGCGTGTCGCGTCGTTCATGCCCCTGATTTCAACTTCGGTGCCCTCGCGGCGGAACTTAATCACGATGCGGTCCAGCGCGCTGACTGACGTAATGTCCCAGAAATGGGCGTGCGTCACGTCGATCACCACACGCTCCAGCGCCTCGCGGAAGTCAAAGTGGCTGGTAAACCGGTCAGCCGAGGCAAAGAAGACCTGGCCAGTTACGGTATAGGTGCGTGTATCGCCCTTGAGCTCAGAGGAGACCGCCATAAAGCGGGCCACCTTCGTGGCAAAGTTCAGTGACGCAATCAGCACCCCGGTCAATACGCCAAATGCCAGGTTGTGGGTTGCCACCACTACGGCGACAGTCGCCAGCATCACCACGCTGGTTGATACCGGATGACTGCGCAGGTTAGCAATCGAGCGCCATGAGAAGGTGCCGATGGAAACCATAATCATCACCGCCACCAGCGCCGCCATGGGTATCTGCGACACCCAGTCGCGAAGGAATACCACCATTAACAACAGCACCACGCCCGCCGTAAGTGTGGAAAGCCGCCCCCGCCCGCCGGACTTCACGTTAATTACCGACTGGCCAATCATGGCGCAGCCCGCCATCCCGCCAATGAACGAAGTGCAGATATTGGCAATGCCCTGCGCCTTACACTCGCGGTTCTTGTCGCTCGGCGTGTCGGTCATGTCATCCACGATGGTGGCGGTCATCATTGACTCCAGCAGCCCCACTACGGCAAGCCCCGCCGAGTACGGCAGAATAATCAGCAGAGTGTCGAGGTTAAGCGGAATGTCCGGAATGAGGAACACCGGCAGACTGTCCGGCAGCTTGCCCATGTCACCCACAGTGCGCACATCCAGGTGCAGCCACATCGAAATAGCGGTCAGCACGATGATGCAGACCAGGGGAGAGGGAATGGTTTTATTCAGGTACGGGAAGAGATAGATGATCCCGAGACCGGCAGCCGTGAGCGCATAAACGTGCCAGGTAACGTTTGTAAGCTCGGGCAGCTGCGCCATGAATATCAGTATCGCCAGCGCGTTCACGAAGCCGGTAACCACCGAACGGGACACGTAGCGCATCAGGCTCCCGAGCTTCAGGTATCCGGCAATCAGCTGGAATATGCCGGTCAGCACAGAGGCGGCAAGCAGATACTGCAGCCCGTGGTCCTTAACCAGCGTGACCATCAGCAGCGCCATCGCACCGGTTGAGGAGGAAATCATCGCCGGGCGGCCACCAAAGAAGGCCATGACGATGGGGATACAGAACGCAGAATAGAGTCCGACCTGCGGATCTACGCCAGCGATAATGGAAAAGGCGATCGCTTCAGGAATCAGTGCGAGCGCGACAACAATACCGGCAAGGACGTCACCACGGACGTTACCCAGCCAGTCCTTACGCGTCGAGGACAGCAGCATAGTAGTTTCTCAGATTTTGAATGCAGTTAGCCCGTGAGGGCACAAAATTTCAGGTACGAAAAAGCGCATCCGCAGACGGGATGTTTTTGAGTGCGCGACTGAGCTTACTCAGTGCGACAGAGGAGGGTGACGACTCAGGGTGGCGTAAGACGCATGATTTTTTGATTTCTCCTTTACGGCAACAGGATGCCTTCAGGACTGAAATTAACCAACGGATTGCGATGATAAACGCTGGCAGCGAAGTCTGATCTCAGCGGAAAACTGACCAGAACAGGCATATAACTATAAACGAAAGAGGAGTGAGGTCAATCTTTGCCCGGACGGGCCTGCGCGGTGAAGGGCAAAAGAAAGCCCTATGAGGCAGCGCTGGATACGTGAGAGGAGCGTTGAATCTGTCCAGTCCGGCAGGATTTTTGTGAGGGCGTGCAGATGTAAATGCTGAATCATAGGGCTATTCTTATTCTGGAGCCAACTATATCCAGGTCAGCCTGAAAACGTGATCGGCCGCTACCCCGCGCCAGGTCGATGACTGGAAGCAATCTGTATGACGATGTTCTGCCGTTATGTGCTGCTATTCTTCACATCACTGATAACATTTTTTCAGGGCATTAAGCTCTGTATGGACTCCGTGCTGGCGCTCTGCTTTGCGCCAGGTGATGCAGGACAATGTTGAGCGGCAAATGAAAAGCTCATAACAACAGGTGACATGATGTCTAAAACGCAATGGCTTATTCACCGACTGACCCGACAACTCTGGTTTCGCAGTTCACTATTCGCTGTACTGGCAATTATTACTGCCCTGGTAGCTATTGCGATTAAACCCTTCATACCGGTCTCTGTATCAGGCATCGTGGGCAGTGACGCGGTGGATAAAATACTGGCCATCCTCGCCTCAAGTATGCTGGCTGTTACCACCTTTTCGCTCAATATTATGGTCTCTGCTTATAACTCTGCCAGCAGCAGCGTTACGCCTCGCGCTACTGTGTTGTTACTTGAGGATGGGACGACGCAGAATGTCCTGGCAACCTTTATCGGCTCTTTTCTTTACAGTCTGGTGGGCATTATCGCACTCGGCATGGGCGCTTATGGCTCACAGGGCCGCGTTGTTCTGTTTTTTGTAACCCTTGCTGTCATTGCGATGATTGTTATTACCCTGCTGCGCTGGATACAGCATCTGGCACAGTTTGGTCGTATGTCTGACACATCGCGTCGCGTTGAGGAAGCCACGATGGTTGCGCTTCATAATCGCCTCCAGCAACCCTGTATGGGCTGCGCTTACTGGAACGGTATCCTGCCAGAAACGGCCTTCAGCCAAAGTGTCTACACGCTGAAGACGGGCTATCTGCAGCATCTGGACCTGCAACATCTCTCCGACTTCGCAAAAGAGAGTGGCTGTAATCTTTATCTTGCTGCCCAACCGGGCAGTTTTGTTCACTGTGGTGCCCCGCTGCTCTGGTGTAGCCAGCCGCTTTCCGCTGACGAGCAACAGATACTGCGTAACGCCTTTACGCTGGGTGAGCAGCGTTCATTTGAGCAGGATCCCCGCTTTGGGCTGTGTGTCCTGTCTGAAATTGCTTCTCGTGCTTTATCTCCGGCCGTTAACGATCCCGGCACTGCAATCGACATTATCGGGCGTGCAGTCAGGTTGTTCAGCCTTTCCGCTCCAGCTGACTCTGCCACAGCGCATTATTCTCAGCTCTTTATACGACCCACTCAGATTAGCGATATGTTCGACGATATGTTCACCGGCATTGCGCGCGATGGTGCCGCTCTGGTTGAAGTGCAACTTCGCCTGCAGAAAGCGCTGCATGCGTTAGCGATGATTGCTCCTCATCGTTATGCCACTGATGCAAAGCGCCATGCGCAGCTTGCGCTGACGCGCGCAAATGTTGCGATGACCTGTGAAGCAGACAAAGATGCTGTTGAACGTGTCTCCCGCTGGCAGATTGACGCAGATAATTCAGATGGCCTGCTTAATAGTTAGCCACCTGATGCCGCATCGCTTTTACTCTTCCACACTGATTGTTACATTTGGTCTTCATTCACATTGAGCAGGATACTTATGTCTTCATCAGAAACTGAAACGCCACACAAAAGAAGCCAGATTAATCCGCCGGTATTTTTCACCTCTGCCGCCCTTATTTTTATTCTGGTGGCCTTTGCTGCACTTTTTCCTGAACAGGCTGATGTGCAGTTCGGCGCCCTGCAAAGCTCGCTGTTTGCGAACGCCAGCTGGTTTTATATTCTCGCAGTGGCATTAATCCTGCTGACGGTAGCCTATTTAGGCTTCTCTCGTTATGGCGATATCAAACTCGGCCCCGACCACGCAGAACCCGATTTCAGCTATCACTCCTGGTTTGCCATGTTATTTTCGGCCGGCATGGGTATTGGTCTGATGTTCTTCGGCGTCGCAGAACCCGTGATGCACTACATGGCCCCCCCTACAGGCCAGCCGGAGACCGTGGAGGCCGCACGGGAAGCGCTACGTATCACCTTCTTCCACTGGGGCCTGCATGCCTGGGCAATTTATGCCATTGTGGCGCTGATTCTGGCGTTCTTCAGCTACCGCCACGGATTACCCCTGACGCTAAGATCGGCGCTGTATCCTATTATCGGTAACCGCATCTACGGCTGGATGGGGCATGCCGTAGATATTTTTGCCGTGATCGGTACGGTACTGGGCGTGGCGACCTCGCTGGGTTATGGCGTATTGCAGGTTAATGCCGGACTGAATCACCTGTTTGGCCTGCCGGTCAATCAGACCATGCAGGTGATTCTGATTGTCGTCATCACCGCGTTGGCCACACTCTCAGTGGTCTCCGGACTGGATAAAGGCATCCGTATTCTTTCGGAAATTAACCTGGGTCTGGCAGTACTGCTGCTGATTATGGTGGGCGCACTCGGTCCAACTGTATTGCTGCTGAAATCCTTTGTGGAAAATACCGGCGGCTATCTCTCCGAACTGGTCACCAAAACCTTCAACCTCTACGCTTATGAACCTAAATCAAGTAAGTGGCTCGGCGGCTGGACACTGTTCTATTGGGGCTGGTGGCTGGCCTGGTCGCCATTTGTGGGTATGTTTATCGCCCGCGTCTCGCGCGGGCGTACCATCCGTGAGTTCGTCACTGGCGTACTGTTTGTGCCCGCAGGTTTTACGCTGCTCTGGATGACCTTTTTCGGTAATAGCGCAATATGGCTGATTATGCAGAAGGGTGCCACTGACCTGGCGCAGACAGTTATGAGCGATCAGACGCTGGCACTGTTCAACTTTCTTGAGCACTTCCCGTTCAGCTCGGTGCTCTCCTTTATTGCTATGGCAATGGTCGTGGTGTTCTTTGTCACCTCAGCGGACTCAGGCGCTATGGTGGTCGATACGCTGGCATCGGGTGGCACCGACAAGACTCCGGTCTGGCAGCGCATATTCTGGGCTGCCATGATGGGGGTGGTGGCCGTCACGCTGCTGCTGGCGGGCGGTATGAAGGCGCTGCAAACGGTAACTATTGCCAGCGCGCTGCCCTTCGCGGTTATTCTGTTAATGTCGATATATGGCCTGCTCAAGGCGTTACGCGTTGACGCCTGGAAGCGCGACAGTAAGCAGATTGCGACCATTGCACCCACGGCTGCACGTAACCCGATTCCGTGGCAGCGACGGTTGCGTAACATTGCCTACTTCCCGAAACGCTCACAGGTTAAACGCTTCATGACGGAGGTCATCTACCCGGCGATGGAGATGGTGGAGCAGGAACTGGCGAAACAGAATACCGTGTCTCATACCCGGGATGATGTTGAAGACCGCGTTCGCTTTGAGGTGGATTTGGGTAATGAACTCAACTTTGTTTATGAAGTTCGTGCTCGCGCCTATCTGCAGCCCACCTTTGCACTGGCAGGGATGTCTGACGGCGAGAAAGCTGAAGAGCAGAAATATTACCGTGCTGTTGTCTACCTCAAGGAAGGTGGTCAGGATTATGATGTGATGGGCTGGAATCAGGAGCAGATTATCAACGATATTCTCGACCAGTATGAGAAGCATCTGCACTTCCTGCATATCGTGCGTTAATACACTTATGCATTACCAAAGAGGAGCCTGGCTCCTCTTTTTTTGTCCTGGTATCGCGCCTTTACAGCTGTTTGTAACGGTAAACAGCTCAGCTGAGACGGGGACGGCTGACAGTGTTTTGACGGCTGTTTAAGGAATAGCCAGCAGAAAGCATCCGCAAGCGGCGCCAGTTACGATGAATCGAGTGAGCCAGACAGGAGGGAAGTGCGCAGCGTGTCGCTGCATTCTGCCTGAGCGACATGAAAGCGCCAGATCAGGTTGCATTTATCTTTGGCGCCCCTTTCCTCTGAATGAAGAACGGAGCAATAATTTTGCAGGGGCTTTAACTCCCGCTCAAACTACCGCTCCCTCCCCCAACACCCTCTATTCAGCCATTGCCCTTCCTGACTTCTCACCCCCGCTATCCGTCAGTGATGCTCTCACCTGCGGCAGGCTTTCCGGATAATTCTGCTGAATAAACTCAATCATCTTCTCGCGCACATAGCAGCGCAAATCAAAGGCGATCGGGGAGTTCTGCGCGGTCATCAGCATCCTGATGGTCATGGTTTTCTCGGTGGTGTCGGTCACCTGAAGCACAGAGGTTTCCTGATCCCAGAGCTTGGTTTCGCTCAGCACCTTTTCAAAGTGCTTGCGCAGCGGCTCCAGCGGCATGGAGTAATCCACGTAAAGAAACACCGAGCCTAAGATCTGGGCGTTATTGCGCGTCCAGTTCTGAAACGGATTTTCGGTAAAGTAGGTGATCGGCAACACCAGCCGACGCAAATCCCAGATGCGCACGACTACATAGGTCAGGTTGATCTCCTCAATCCAGCCCCACTCTTTTTCTACCACTACCGCATCATCAATTTTAATAGGCTGGGTAAAGGCGATCTGAATACCGGCGAACAGATTAACCAGCGACTTCTGCAGCGCAAAACCAATAATGATACCGGCAACACCCGCACCGGCCAGAATGGTGGTGCCGAATTTCCGGACGCCAGGGAAGCTGAGCAGAATCAGCGAAACACAGAACAGAACCAGGATAACAATAACTACTTTTTTGACATAGATAATCTGCGTGCGAATTTTGCGCGCACGAAGGTTATTGGAAATATTAATGTCATAGCGGATATAAAGCATATCCTGCGCCACGTTGGTCAGCCGGATTAAGACCGAGCAAAATGACATAATAATAAAGACATTGATGATATTGGTGATTAAAGAGAGAGATTCCGGGTGGAAGTCGATGTAATTAACGCCGACATTAATCATTAATAACGGAATAAAAAAGAACATCGAGCCGCTAAGATGCTTCTCAAGGGATTTGAAGAGCTTTCTGTCACGAATCTGCCAGTAGCGGATGAACCGGAGCAGGATAAGGCGGGCCAGAAATCCCAGCACAAAAGAGAGCGAGACGAGTAATACAACAGGCACCCATGACGGGAAACCAGATAACTCACCGAATAACAATGGCATTATTTTCCCTTATAGTAAGCTGACAACCTCAGGCTGTCAGATAAGTGACAAACTCAGTAACCGTTGTCTTCACGGCTATCCGTTCGTAACACAATCAGCGCACATGAGTATGAACCATAGCGGCGAAGTTAACAGGAAATGCGCGGTGATGCGGCCAGAGAGGCTGTCGCGCGCCAGCCTTACGGCTACTGATACGGAAGCAGAATGCGGCCTTTATGTCACTGTCCGGCCAGCCCAACATCATTAAAATATCTGATACAACACAGCCACTTTTCCGCTCTCCATTTTTTAGCCTGCCCTGGCCATCCGGCAGCAAAAACATGGCCAAACTCACCAGGCGCAGTGCTTTGCGTGGACGTTTTTTTGCAATCTGCTAATTTTTAAGCTGTTCCCCTGCTGCTGAGAAAAACAACAATATGATTAACACCCTTAAACTTTCCTCTGATTTTCGTCGCAGTTTCCTGCGTGAAGTCCTGGTGCCGCTGGTGGCTATCTTACTGCTGACGTTTGTGGGTGCAGGGGCTGCGCTGTTTATCGGCACCTCACTCACCAATACTGAGGCCCGGCATCAGCAGCAACGGATGATTGAAGCCTCATTTTCACAGAGTCTGAATGAGCATCTGCGCCAGCTGCATAGCCTGTCGCGCTGGGGACCCTTTGAGCAGCATCTGGCGGAGGGCAACAGCAGCAGGTGGCTGGATGAGAACATTGGGCTGTGGCTGTATGAGATGTTCGGCCATCAGCTGATTCTGGTGCTGGACCAGCAAAATCAGATCGTCAGAGTCTGGCGCGAAGGCCAGCCGGTCTCCGCGCCTGCAGATGATCCGCTGATTGGTGAGGTGCTGCAAAGCCCGCTGGTCAACGATCCGGCGCGCCAGGATAACGCCGATTATGCCCGTATAACAAATCGTGCCGCCGCGCTGGCTGTAGGTAATATCCAGCGGGATGATAATGCCCTGCCGCGTTTCCGGCTGGTGAGCCTGAAATTTCTTGATGACGGCTATCTGGCGGGCCTGGCGGAACGCAATCAGCTGCAGGGGCTGCACTTCTCCGACGGCACGCCACAGCCGGGAACCGGCGCGCGCTATCTGCTGATCGCGCAGGCAGGCGAGGCGGTTGGCTATCTGAACTGGATCCCCTCCCGTCCCGGTGCGCAGATGCTGCGCACCATCGGGCCATCTACCGGGCTGGCGGTACTGGCGATCTCCCTGCTCTGCCTGTATATGGTGCGGCGACTCTGGAACTCGTCGGTGAACCTCTCGCAATCCATGCTCAGGCTCGGCGCGTCGGAGGCTCAGGCCCAGCATCTGGCGTTTCATGATGTGCTGACCGGCCTGCCGAACCGCGCACTGGTCGAAGACCGCTTAACCCAGGCGCTGGCCCTGGCGACGCGCCACGATCAGCGGGTGGCGCTGCTGCTGATCGACCTCGACCGCTTTAAAACCATCAACGATACCCACGGCCATCACGCCGGAGATGAACTGATCATCGCGGTCGCACAGCGACTGAGCAATATCGTGCGGGCCAGCGATACGGTAGGACGCATCGGCGGCGATGAATTTATTGTGGTAATGCCGGACGTCGATAATATCGGCCAGGTGCAGAGCCTGGCGCAGCGCATTATCGATGAACTGAGTGAGCCTTTTACACTGTTTGGCAGCGATGTCTGGAGTGGCGCCAGCATCGGACTGGCGCTGGCACCCAAAGATGGGGTCGATCGGCTGGAGTTGATGCGCAAAGCGGATATTGCGCTGTATGAAGCCAAAAGCGGCGGGCGCGGCACGTATCGTCAGTTTGAAAGGGCGATGGATGAGTCGGTGCGGACCCGACAGACCATCGCTGCCGACCTGCGTACGGCGCTGCATACCCATCAGGGGCTGGAGGTGTGGTATCAGCCGCTGATGGATATTGGCGGTCAGCAGATGGTGGGCATCGAAGCGCTGCTGCGCTGGCACCATCCGACGCGCGGCCTGATCGCGCCCGCTGAATTTATCGCGATTGCCGAAGAGACCGGCCTGATTATTCCGCTGGGCGAATGGGTGCTGGCTGAAGCCTGCGTCACTCAGCAGCGTTTTCCCGAGCTGCTGGTGGCGGTCAACGTCTCGCCGGTGCAGTTCCGCTCTACCGGCTTTGTTGAGCGGGTGATGGCAATTGTCAGCCAGAGCGGCGGCGATCCGAAGCGCCTGGAACTGGAGATCACCGAAGGGGTGTTAATCGAAGATGAACGTGAAGCACGCGCCATTATTGTGGCGCTGCGTGAAGCGGGCTTCCGGATTGCGCTGGATGACTTTGGCACCGGTTATTCAAGCCTTAACTATCTCAGCAACTTTCCGGTGGATAAAATCAAAATCGATCGCTCATTCACCCAGTCGCTGGGCGTGGCGGAAAATTCAGTGGCAATTGTTGAATCGGTGGTGAAACTGGGTCATGCCATGGGTCTGATGGTGACAGCAGAAGGCGTCGAGACGCCAGGGCAGATGTCTGCGCTGGCAGATGCGGGCTGTAATCAGTTGCAGGGCTATCTGTTCAGTCAGGCGGTGCCCGCCGATCAGCTCGCAGCACTGATGACCTTATCCGCGCCAGACGAAGTACAACAGGGGTAATCCCCTGAGTGGATGGCCGGAGCGCGGCTTTGTGCACTCAGGCTGTCTGACAGCGCGATGCGCCAGACAGCCTGAGTCGGCCATCGCCTTTTTTCCCGGCCAGAGACGTTAAACCCCCATGCTATCCAGCAGCGCGGCAGAATGGGCGACCGCACCAAAGATGCCGCCCTGCATATGGATCATGCTCAGCGCCGCTTCATGATGACGCTGCTCGGTCGCAGCACAGCAATCGGACAGCACCAGGCACTCAAAGCCGCGATCGTTAGCTTCGCGCAGCGTGGTGTGGACGCAGACGTCCGTGGTAATGCCGGTGAGGATCAGATTACGGATGCCGCGACTGCGCAATATCAGCTCCAGATCGGTGGCATAAAACGATCCCTTACCCGGCTTATCGATCACTACTTCACCCGGCAGCGGTGCCAGCTCCGGGATTATCTCCCAGCCCGGTTCACCGCGCACCAGAATACGGCCGCACGGTCCCTCATCCCCGATCCCGGCGTTCATCCGTCGCGAGCGCCAGCGTTTGTTGGCGGGCAAATCACTGAGATCGGGCCGGTGCCCTTCGCGGGTATGAATAACCGGAAACTGCCGGGCGCGCATCGCTGCCAGCACCTGCTGCAACGGCGCGATGGGCGCCCGGGTCAGACTCACGTCATAGCCCATGCTGTCGACATAGCCGCCCACGCCACAGAAGTCGGTCTGCATATCAATCACGATCAGCGCGGTATCAGCCGGCGTAAAAGTGCCGTCAAACGGCCAGGCGTAGGGGGTTGAATTAACGCTATAGTCGGACATTGCTGTTCTCCATTACCGGGCGCGGGATGCGCATTCTGCTGATCAGGCTGTAGCTGATGGCGGCGGTTACCAGACCAATAACCGCTTCACCGAACTCGGGGAAAGCGACGTGGGCGATCACCGCACACAGGCTGCCAATCGCCCAGGCGGCAAACGCAGTACCACGAAAACGCTGTGCCGGACGCTGCTCGCTGATACGCGCCATAAAAATTAAATCCACGATCATCACCGCACCAAACGGTGGCACCACAATGCCGAGCAGGCTGAGCCACTCCAGGAAGTAAGACCAGACGCCCGCCAGCGCCAGCACGCCGCCAATGGCACCCAGGATCAGCGTCCAGAGCCGCATTTTGCTGCTGAACAGATGACTGAAGCCCACCGCTCCGTTGTAGAGGCAGTGCGTGCAGACCGATCCGAGATTGATAAAGACAAACAGGCAGGCCACTACCGACAAAAAAGCGCTGTGCCCCATCAGCATCGGCAGGAAGTTACCGCCATTGGTCAGCGGATCAACCGCTGCGCCTACGGCCACAATCACCACACCGAACAGGTAGGAGATGACGTTAGCGACCGGGAAGGCAGAGAACGCGGCGATCACCGCCGAACGGCCATTCTTCGACCAGCGGGTAAAGTCAGCGGTCATGGTGCCGGAGTCAGCAAAACCGGCTACCACCATGGTGACGGCGGTGCCCATACTCATTGCACCGGCTGCGCTGGCGCTGCCCTTCCACTGCGTCACCACGGAGAAGTCGTGCTGTTTGCTAATCAGCCACAGCGCCACCATTCCCAGCACCACAAACAGCGGCGCGGCGATCATCCCCAGCACCGACAACGCCCGCACGCCCAGAAACGTAATCCCGGTATAGAGGATCATGGCAAAGGCCGTCACCGCCAGCGCATTCCAGCCAAAGGTTTGATTAATGACCGTGCCGGTAAGGCCGGTCTGAAAGGCATACCAGCCGATCACCACTGTCGAGAGAAAACCCGAGACCAGGATGTAGCCTTTGCTGCCAAAGGTGCGTCTGGTCTGCAGGGCGAAATTCATTCCGCTGTTACCGGCGTACCAGCTCAGCGCGCCGACATAGGCGAACAGCACCAGGTTTCCCAGCAGAATGGCGATCAGCGCAGGCCAGAATCCCAGATGCCAGGTAATGATGCCGCCAAACAGCGCATTGGTGAGGATCATCGGAAAGCCAAACCAGACGGCCGAGACGGAGCGGGTAGAATGACGGTGCGACAGCGGTACCGGCTCATGTTCAAACTCCTGCTCCAGCGCAGGCGTAGTAGACGTTTTCATTGGGCGATTCCGGGTTGAAGGTGATTCCACGGCTGAATGCGCTCGAAAGCGGCACTGGCAGCCAGCACTAAGGCATCATCAAGATGACGTCCGACAATCTGCAGACCGACGGGCAAGCCGCTGGCGGTAAAGCCAGCGGGTACGGACGCGGCAGGCTGACCGGTGAAGTTGAAGGGGTAGCAGAACGAGAGCCAGTGATCGCTACGGACCATGCGGCCATCAATGATCTCCGGTCCCTGCATCCCCAGTGGAAACGGCGGCACCGCCAGCGTCGGGGTAATCAGCAGGTCAAAGCGCTGCATAAAGCGCCACAGGCTGTTGCTGACCGCTTTGCGGGTGGTGATAGCATCGGTAAAGTTTTCCGCCCGCCAGTCGCGCTGCAGCATGGCGACCAGATGCGGCGACATCTCGCTGCCCTGCTCCGCCATCATCTGGCGCATGCCGGTAAGATCGCTCTCCATCGCCACCAGCGCGCCAAAAGCCGCCGATGGATCAGGGAAGCCCGGATCGGCCAGTTCCAGTTCAGCACCGATTTCAGCGGCAAAACGCTGCACCGCCGCGCTGACCACTGCCCGCACTTCCGGATCAACGGCCACATAGCCAAAATCCACGCTGAAGGCGATGCGCAGTTTGCCTGGCAGATGATGTGGCGCGCCCAGCCAGTCCACATCGCTGCAGGGAATCGAGTGGCGATCGCGCATATCCGGTCCGGCCATCAGCGACATCATCAGCGCGGCATCGCGCACGCTGCGCGTCATCGGACCGATGTGCTCCAGTGACTCCCAGCTCGACACGCCGGGGTAGCGTTCATCACGACAGCCGGGCCAGAGCGGCACCCGGCCCATCGACGCCTTGAAGCCGAAAATACCGCAGTGCGCCGCCGGAATGCGTACCGACCCGCCGCCGTCGCTGCCCAGTGCAATCGGGCAGAGCCGCGCCGCCACCGCCGCACCCGAACCGGCGCTGGACCCTCCTGGCGTCATGCTCAAATCCCAGGGATTTCGTGGCGACGGAAACAGTGGATTGTGCCCGACCCCGCTGTAACCAAACTCCGGTGCGGTGGTTTTGCCAACCAGAATGGCGTCGGCGGCCAGCAACCGCTCCACCGTGATGTCGTCATCTTCCGGCACGAAATCTTTGTACGCCGCCGAACCGGAGGTGGTTCTGACGTTTGCGGTGCAGATTAAGTCCTTCACCGCCAGCGGTACGCCCGCCAGCGCGCCAGGTGTTTCTCCGCGTGCCCGTCGGGCATCCACGGCTCTGGCCTGTGCCATCGCCAGTTCAGGCGTCGGGGTACAAAAAGCCTGTATCGCCGGTTCCCGCTGTTCCATCCGTGCCAGCACCGCCCCGGTCAGCTCACAAGCCGACACGTCCCCGCTGCGAATCAGAGCGGCCATCGTGGTGGCATCTTCGTCTAATAAGGAGTCAAACATGGGTTACCTCGCCAAAAGTGTACCTCTCGGCTAGTGCATGAAGCGTGCCAGTTAGCGGTGAATCATCCGGTCTGACCCGGGGATGCCAGATGGAATACGGGCTGGGATACAAGATCGAATTCTTATGATGCCAGGTGCAGGCGGCTGTTTATTTTTCCAGCACGATGATGGCGCAGGCCTGCGCGATAAGGGGGCGTAATAGCTGAATGGTTTGCGGGCTGGCTGAAGTCTGTTTTGACGTGTTCGATGGTCTGGAGTGCCTGGGCGATTTCCGTCATATCAGCTTTGCAGGATTAGGCAGTGCTGTCGTTTTCAAAAGCGTACTCCTGGCGTTAATGGCACACCATGAAAGCTTCTTTATAGGCGGTTTTGTTTTCCAGGCTGCATCAGGAGAGATCGTTGACCGCAATCGCCCGACACCCCTTGAGGAGATCTACGATGCTTTGCTTGGGTTAAAAAATGAACTACGCTACAATCGCCGGACAGGGTTGCCAAAGAAAGCGCCGCAACCTTTAATCCCGGACTGTTTCCGGGCTTATAAAGTAGTGACTACAGGGAGAGCTTGCTATGTCGTTTTACAATAAACACGATGAAACAACCCCTTTGGCTCCGGTCGAAACCAGGTATAAAGAGTTAAGGGCACTATTGATTGCTGAATGGCTGGCCAGACCCGATCTGCCCGCCATTAAAGCCCAGTTAGCTCAGAGGAAAAAACGCTCGTCGTCTGCCCTGTTACGCCGCAAGCTGAAAGAGCTGAATGCGCGCGAAATGCAAAAAGCTAAGATCAGCGCTTAACGCTTAAAGGCCCGATAACGGGCCTTTCGTATTTTTTATCAGCTTCTGGCTCACACGCGGGCGGCTTTCTGCCACCCGCAACTCACCTGTTACTCCGGAAAATCTGTCTCCACTGACGTCTGTTTCCACGCTTCGATCTCAGCCAGCCGCTCTTTAAGCTTACTGGTCACGGCATCATGGCCCCAGGCGCCCATCACCAGATGGCGTGGCGGGTTGTCATGCTCAGTGATGGCGATCATTGCCGTGGCGGCTCGCGCCGGATCGCCCTTCTGAGTGCCGCTGTATTCGGCGGTGGCTTTCATCCGTGCGGCTGCAGTCTCTGCATAGTCTGGCAGCGTGCTCGGCGTCTGATGCAGGGAGCGTCCTGCCCAGTCGGTGCGGAACGGACCTGGCTCGACACAGGTAACGCGAATGCCCAGCGGTCCCGCTTCCAGCGCCAGCGAATCTGACCAGCCTTCCACCGCATGTTTGCTGGCAGAGTAGTAGCCTGAGCTGGCAAAACCAATTAAGCCTGCCACCGAGGTAATGTTGATGACGTGGCCGCTACGCGCCTTTCTCATCGCGGGCAGCACGGCGCGGGTCAGGGCAAACAGGCCAAAAACGTTGGCATCAAACTGCGCGCGGATTTCGCTTTCCACACCCTCTTCCACCGAGCTCTGATAGCCGTAACCGGCGTTGTTTACCAGCACATCAATGGTGCCGAACGTGTCCAGCGCCGCTTTGACGGCCTGGTCGATGCTCGCCTGGTGGGTGACATCCAGCGCTACTGCCAGCGCGTTGTCGTGTCCCTCAACCAGATCGGCAATGGAAGAGGTATCACGTGCCGTCACGACGACCTTAAAACCACGCGCGATGGTCTGCTGCGCCAGTTCACGACCAAATCCGGTCGAACATCCCGATATTAACCAGACAGGGCTGGAGTGAGCAGTCATGGTAAGACTCCCGTTGATGATGAAGTGACTGGAGACCCGGACGCGAGTGCATCCGGGATTTAAGGTTAGCGAGGCGCGGCTGCCCCACTTAGCCCTTAATGCTTTTTATTGAACAGCTGGCTGGCGGTGTCGCTGATGATCTGTGCCGCGCCGCGATCGCCTTTCACCATCGACGCCATAAAGGCTTTCGCCTGTTTAAAGGTGATGTGAGGCGGTAACGGGGCAACTTCCGGATCGGTTTTCACCTCCAGCAATACCGGGCGATCGGCGCTGAGCGCACGCTGCCAGGCCGCCGCCAGATCGTCAGGATTATCGACAAAAATACCGACCATCCCCAGCGACTGCGCAAACTCAGCATACTTCACATCCGGCAGTTGCTGCGAGGCGTCAAAGCGGGGATTCCCTTCCATGACCCGCTGCTCCCAGGTGACCTGATTGAGATCCTGGTTGTTGAACACGCAGACGATCAGGCGTGGATCGGCCCACTGCTGCCAGTATTTCTGGATGGTGATCAGCTCTGCCATATTGTTCATCTGCATCGCACCGTCACCCACCAGCGCCACCACCGGTTTGTCGGGATGGGCAAATTTTGCGGCAATCGCATAAGGCACCGCCGCGCCCATACAGGCCAGACCGCCGGAGAGCGAGGCGCGCTGACCCTGTTTTACCCGATAGTCGCGGGCGAACCAGTTAGCACAGGAACCGGAGTCCGAGGTGACAATGGCGTTATCCGGCAGTTGTGGCGACATCTCCCACACCACCCGCTGCGGGTTGACCGGATTAGCCGGTGCCATGGCGCGCTCTTCCATCAGCGTCCACCAGTCGCGCACCTGAAGCGCAATATCTTCCTGCCAGCTGCGATCCTCTTTGTGCTCCAGCAGCGGCAGTAAGGCGCGCAGGGTTTCAGCCGCATCGCCATGCAGGTTCACTTCGCTGGGATAGCGCAGGCCGAGCATGGCGGGATCGATGTCGATCTGCACCGCACGCGCCTTGCCCTCTTCCGGCAGGAATTCCGTCCACGGGAAGCCGCTGCCGATCATCAACAGGGTGTCGCAGTTCTGCATTAAATCGGATGAGGGCTTCGTGCCCAGCAGGCCAATCGAACCGGTCACAAAGGGTGCATCGTCCGGCAGCACATCTTTGCCCAGCAGCGCTTTTGCCACGCCCGCACCCAGCACGTTCGCGACCTGTACCACCTCGACGGCGGCGTTACGTGCGCCTGCGCCAATCAGAATCGCCACTTTTTTACCGGCGTTAAGCACCTCAGCGGCGCGTTGCAGATCCGCTTCATAAGGGATCACTTTAGGACGCTGATAGCCGCTGCCGGAATGGGTAAAACCGTGCAGATGCTGCGGCGGCTGCCACTCTTCATCCTGAATATCTTTAGGGATGATGATCACCGCCACGCCGTTTTGCGCTTTGGCGATGCGCACGCCCCGGTCGAGCAGATGGCGAACCTGGGTTGAAGTCGAAGCTTCCTGAACGAAGTTGGCAACGTCTGAGAAGATGCGATCCAGGTTCATCTCCTGTTGATAACTGGAGCCGCGCGCGGTCGCTTCCGCCTGTCCGGCAATCGCCAGCACCGGGGCATGATCCATTTTGGCGTCATAGAGTCCGGTCAGCAGATGGGTCGCGCCCGGCCCGCCGGTAGAGAGGCAGACGCCCAGCTCACCGGTGAATTTGGCGTGTCCGGCCGCCATAAAAGCCGCCATCTCTTCGTGGCGTACCTGAATAAATTCGATGCCGTCGCCTTTGGCGTTAGCACGCTGAATGGCGCCCAGCACCCCATTGATGCCATCTCCCGGATAGCCGTAGATGCGTGTGACGCCCCACTCTTTCAGGCGCTGGACAAAAAAATCACTGGTTTTCATGCTCATCGTCGCGTTTCCCCTTGTAGTCCATGCAGACTTAAAGCGTAGTAGACGATGCGCAATCGCCGTTAATTGTTCGCCATTGCCGGGTATCGCTGACGCAAATCACTGAATATTTGTGCCATATCCGCCGTTTCGCCTATCTCTGCCACCGCCCGGAATACCTGGGTTTTCAGGAAGTGACGCCAGCTCACCGGCGCGCTTGCCAGGAAGGCGGTAAGTAACTGATAACGCTGTGGCGTCCAGAGCATTTCGAAGCGACTCCGTGCTTCGCCGTGCTCAAAATGGTGCGCAGCCTGCTGCGGCATCGTGGTGCGCAGGTGCTCCGTTGCTGCCCGATCCACGTGGTGATCAACCACTACCACGCCATACTGCGTCCTGGCTGCCGCGACGCTGAGATAACCGCAGCGCACATCCTGCATCACCGCATCGGCATCGCGCTGTGTCGGCAGGCCATAACCGCCCGCGCCGGGTCCGCGCACTTCGACCACGTCACCCGGCAGGCAGTGGATCACATCAGTGTTACCGTGATTGATGACCTCACCGTCGCGCCGGGTACGGAAGTAAGAGAGCGCCCCACTCTGGCCGCCGACGACGCCCGCCGAGGCAAACACCGATCGGTTACGGTTGCGCGCGGTAATGGTGGTATTGGGCGAGAAAATCTCAAATGCCATTTCGGTGGCTAAACCGCCGCGATAGCGACCGGCTCCGGCGCTGTCCTGGGCCAGTCCGTAGCGATGAAAGCGGATTGGCACTTCCGCTTCGTTGATCTCAATCGGGGTGTTTTTCAGAAAGGCTGAAAGACCGCCGGAGCCGTCAGGCCCATCGTGACGCGGCGTGCCACCCGCGCCGCCGCCCACCGGACCCAGCGAGGCAACCACGCTGCGATTCTGCGTCTGGGTACGGATGTTCATGATTGAGTTGCCGCCCGGTGAATTCGCGGGCAAACGCTCCGGCATCGCCAGCGAGAAGACGCCGATAGTGGCAATCTGCGACAGTGCACAGGTCAGGGAGCGCATCCCCACCGCTGCGGGTGCTTCACAGTTCATGACCGTGCCAGGCGGCAGGATTGCACGGGTGGGTCGCAGCGTACCGGCGTTAAGCAGCAGTGAACGGTCCAGCGTAGAGAGCACATAGGTAACACCCACCAGCGCCAGCGGATGCCGCTCACGTCCGCCAGTCGGCATATTCAGTGACGAGGCCAGCTGCGGGTCGCTGCCGGTGTAGTCCAGCTCCAGCTGATCGCCCTGCACCCGCAGAGTAATGGCGATCCGGCAGGGATAACCGCCCTCGCCATCTTCATCGGCGTAGTCGGCATAGAAGTATTCCCCGTCGGGAATGGTTTTGATAATGCTGCGCGCCTGCGCTTCGGCGTAATCAAGTATGCCCTCAATGCCCTGCAAAAAATCGGCGATGCCAAAGCGGGCAATAATGTCGTGGATTTTACGCTCGCCGACGTTCACCGACGCCAGCTGGGCTTTGAAATCGCCCCAGTTCTGATCCGGCACCCGCACATTGAGCCGCATGATGCTGGCGACCTCTTCGTTGAGTTGACCCTGCCGCATGATCTTCAGCGGCGGGATGCGAATCCCCTCCTGCACGATATCGGTCAGCGAGCGCGACAGCGAGGCAGGCACCGCGCCGCCGACGTCGGTGTTATGAATGTGACCCACCACGAAGCAGACAATTTCACCCTGGTGGAACACCGGTTTCCAGATGTGGATATCGGGCGAGTGGGTCGCCACGTTCCCGGCGTAAGCGTCGTTGGTAATGCAGATGTCGCCGTCAGCGTACTCTTCAATCAGTGCCAGCACCGGCGCATAGTCGATGCCGCTGTACCAGGGCGCGCCAAAGCTGCGCGGCGAGGCAAACGCCAGGCCGCTGCGGCTGACAATCTGACAGGAGAAATCTTCCGTCTCTTTCACAAAGGTGGAGTGCGCCGTGCGCATCAGGGTAAAGGCCATCGCATCGGCAGCGGCGGCGCAGTAGTTCGCCAGGATCTGTAAGTTACGTCCATCAATCGCCATATTATGCCTCGTTCGCCGTGATCAGCAGATTACCGAATGAATCGACCGTGACACCCATGCCGGGCGGCACGCAGGTGGTGCAGTCATCCTGGGCGATGATGACCGGGCCACTGAGCTGATGGCCGGCGCGCAGCGCCGAACGCAGCACTAAATCAACCTGATGCCAGCCGCCGTCGATCCACGCCCTGGTCTGTTTCAGTACCGGCACCGGTTCCGTGGCCGGAGCCAGTGGGTTAATTACCGGTTTCGGCGTCGGTGAGGCAATCACCAGCCGCAGGTTGATCAACTGCACCGGAGCCTGCGGGTCACAGTGACCAAACAGCTGCTGGTGCTGACGATCAAAGGCGTCATGCAGGGCAGTGAAATCCGCCTGCGCCAGCCAGTTCGCCTCCAGCGGCACATCGATCTCAAACGACTGCCCGCGATAGCGCATATCCGCGCTGAACTGCAGGCTGTAAGGCATGTCGCTGCCGTGCTCCTGTGCCAGCCAGCCACAGGCGCGCTGCTGTAATGCTTCGGCTTCACTGGCCAGGGTGTCGGCCAGGGCGGGCGTCAAATCGCCGTAGAGTGTGCGGATAAAGTCGTTACGAATGTCCGCCACCAGCCCGCCCAGCGCGGACAGCACGCCCGGCGTCGGCGGCACAATCACCCCTTTCATATTCAGTTCGCGGGCCAGAAAACAGCCCATCATCGGCCCGGCACCGCCAAAGGCCAGGAACCAGAATTCTCGCGGATCGAGACCAAAGCGCGACAGCAGGCCGCTCGTGTCGCTGTACATGCTGGAGATCGCCAGCTGGATGGCGGTCTCCGCCGTTTCCTGCACCGTGACGCCAAGCGCATCGGCCAGCGGCTGCCAGGCCGCACAGGCGGCGTCCACATCCACAGTGACGGCGTTATAACCCAGCGCGCCATGGCCCATCATGCCGCAGGCGGCAAACGCATCGGTGGCGGTGGGCTGCGTGCCGCCGCGCCGGAAGCAGACCGGGCCAGGCAGCGATCCCGCACTGTCCGGGCCCATCTGCAGCACGCCCTGACCATCGATCCACGCCAGCGAGCCGCCGCCCTGACCCACCGAGGTGACGGCGACAGAAGGAATAAAGATCGGGAAATCCCCGATGATTTCACCATTGCCCTGCGCCACTTTGCCGTCGATGATCACCGCCACGTCGGCGCTGGTGCCACCGATATCCAGGCTGAGGATTTTGTCAAAACCGCAGGCGCTGGCGAGATAGCTGGCGCCAATCACGCCGGATGCGGTGCCGGACAGCACCATCTGCACGCATTCGCGTTTCGCCTGATCGACGCCCATCACCCCGCCGTTGGATTTGGTGATGCGCGGCGGCGGCTTGACGCCCAGCCGGTGCATCGCCTGCTCAAAGGATTCCAGGTAGTGGATCACCATCGGCTGCACGTAGGCATTAATGGTGGCGGTAATGGTGCGTTCATATTCACGGATGATCGGCCAGATGTCAGCGGAACAGGAGGTCAGCAGCTCGGGTGCCACCTCGTCGATAATCGCCTTCACCGCCGCTTCATTGTGCCGGTTGCGATAGCTGTGCAGCAGCGACACCACAATGCCCTGACAGCCTGCGGCGCGTGCCTGAGCGATTGCGTCGAGCACGCTCTGGCGATCCACCGGTTGCAGCACGTTGCCGTGCGCGTCGCTGCGTTCACGGATGGCAAACACCCGATCGCGAGTGATCAGCGGAGCAGGACGCCGGGAGAAAAGATCGTGGATATGCGGAATTTTAAGCCGGGCCAGCTCCAAAACATCGCAGAAGCCCTCCGTGGCGAACAGTGCCAGCCGCACGCCGCGTCGCTGGATCACCGCGTTAATACCTACCGTGGTGCCGTGGGTGAAGTAGCCAATCTCAGCGGGGTCAATACCCTGATGCTGCTGAAACTGCGCCAGCCCGGTAACGATTTCGCTGCCTGGCTGATCCGGTCGTGACAGGACTTTCAGGGTGTGAATCTGGTTCGTTTGCTGATCGAGCACGGCGAAATCGGTAAAGGATCCGCCAATATCCACGCCAACGCGGTATCGCATATCGGGGTAACTCCAGTGTCAGGAAGGGGGAAATTCCATCAGTGCCTCGGGATGCTGCACCACACGCCAGCCGAGCCGCTGATAGACCTGATGGGCATCCTGGGTTGAGAGCATCCAGCGATGCACCGTTTGCAGCTCCGGGTGTTCACGGACGCAGGTTGCCAGCCAGCTGCCCAGCCCGTGACCGCGCCAGTTTTCATCAATCATTACGTCACACAGCCAGCCAAACCGGGTGTAGTCGGTGATGAGGCGGGCAAAACCAATCTGTCTCTGCTGGTGATAGAGGCCAAACGGCAGCGAACCGGCAATCGCCCGCACGGTTTTGGCCAGCGGCTGGCCTTTGGCCCAGTAGGACTTCTCCGCCAGCTGGATGTGGATCCACGCCAGGTCGAGCTGCTGGCGGCTGGTGGAGACAGTGAACGCCTCGCGCTGCCACTGCTGGTCAGCAATCTGTAATGAGTCCATGACAACTCCTTGTATCGGTTGAAAACAGTGTAAAAGGGTTCGCCCAACGGTTGAGGCTGTAGCGCGCTACAGAACCGGCTGTTGCGACTGAATTTTGCGTCATGAAGAAATTTTATGCTGAGGGGGCATCTTGCAGATTAATGGGAGAAGTGAAGCGGATGGGCGAACATAAGTGCGGCTGGTGTGAATCGCGAAAGAGCAGACAGATACAAGGCAGGTGACGGCCCTCTCTCCACCGGTAAACATGGCGAGGGCGACGCCTGACCGCCCGCTACACGCCGAACTCCACCGAATTGTGCTTGCCGATCAGCGATCGCAACGGCACGCTGCTTTTCATGATCGGGGATTTGATCACGATATAGCTGAAGTACTTATCGATGCCGATCTGAGCGTCGAGCATCTTCTCAATCACTTCCTGGTAATGTTCAATGCTGCGGGTAATAAAGCGCAGCAAATAGTCATAGCCGCCGGTAATCAGATGGCACTCCATCAGCTCATCGACGTCGCGCATCGCACTTTCAAATTTCATAAAGTCTTCGCGGCGATGGCCTGACAGGGTGACTTCGGTAAAGACGGTCACCGAATCGGTAATGCGGGTGAGATTAATGTGCGCTTCATAACCGGTGATAAAACCGGCCTGTTCCAGACGTTTGACCCGTTGCAGACAGGGACTGGGCGAAAGACCTACGGCGTCGGCGAGGTTAACGTTGCTGATACGGCCATCTTTCTGGAGTTGCACCAGGATGTTGATGTCGATGCGGTCGAGTTTCATTAAGCCGTTCATAGCACCCCCCTCATTGTCAGAGCCTGTCCCGCCAGGCGTCATTGTTGCAGGCAGTCTGGAGACGGACAGCGCGCAACAACCGGCGCGTACATGACGTACGTGAGGATTGTAAGCACTGACCAGGTTCAGACTGACAAATGAAATAGCCTGATGGGATAGACGCTTAATTAAATGTGCAGAACCTCCCGAAGGTATATCACGCTTTACCGTAAACGCGCCAGCGCTTCGCAGTGGTTATACCAGCGGGAGATTTTCAAATTACTTTAACAATATCAATGAGGAATCGCACTTTATCCCAACCGGCCTGTGGCGCGGGCCAGCGCAATATCGAAGATATGCAGCGCCTCTTCCAGCTGTGAGTCGGTAGTGACCAGCGGCGCCAGGAAACGGATAGTGTTGCGATGCAGGCCGCATTTAATCAGCAGCAATCCTTCCTGGCAGGCGCTGTCGAGGATCTTCTGGGTTAAGGCCGCATCCGGGCGACCGGTTTCGAAATCGAGGATCTCCACCGCCTGCATAAAACCCACGCCGCGAACGTCACCGATGCAGGCATATTTATCCGCCAGCTGCCGCAGTCGTGCATTGAGTTGCTCACCAAGCTGGCAGGAGCGCTGCAACAGGTTTTCCTGCTCAAACAGATCCAGTACCGCCAGCGCCGCCGCACAGGCCAGTGCATTGCCGCCATAAGTACCGCCTAAGCCGCCGGGTGTGGGTGCATCCATGATCTCTGCACGCCCCACCACGCCGGAAATCGGCAAACCGCCGCCAAGGCTTTTCGCCAGCGTGACTAAATCGGGTTTAATACCCAGTTGCTGGAAGGCGAACATCGTGCCGGTACGCCCGAAGCCGGACTGGATTTCATCGCAAATCAGCAGAATACCGTGCTGGCTGGTGATACGACGCAGCGCCTGCATAAATGCCGGGCCAGCGGGCAGGAAGCCGCCGTCGCCCTGAACCGGCTCAATGATAATTGCCGCGACCCGCTCTGGCAGGATCTGCACCGCAAACAGCTGATCCAGCGCTTTCAGACAGTCCGCTTCAGTAATGCCGTGCAGCGGATTCGGGAAGGGAAGACGGTAAATATCGCCGGGGAACGGGCCAAAATTCTGTTTGTAAGGCGCGGACATGCCGGTCAGGGTGATACCCAGCAGGGTGCGGCCATGAAACGCACCATCAAAAGCGATGATGCCAGAGCGCTGGGTGTGTGAGCGGGCAATCTTCACCGCATTTTCCACCGCTTCGGCGCCGCTGGTAAAGAAGACGCTTTTGTACGCCTCATCGCCGCCCACCAGTTTGTTCAGCCGCTGCGCCAGCTCGATGTAGCCCGGATAGGCCACCACCTGAAAACAGGCGTGAGACACCAGACCGAGCTGGCGGGTCACCGCATTGACCACTGCCGGGTGATTGTGGCCGACATTCAGCACCCCGATGCCGCCGACAAAGTCGAGATAGCGATTGCCCTCCACGTCCCACACTTCACTGCCTCTGGCGCGTTCGATCACCAGCGGATGGGCGGTAACTACGCCGCGCGGCACATTCTGCTCGCGTGCATCCAGTAACAGGCTGTTATCGGAGTATGCTTGCTGCTCTGCCATGACATTCTGCATTTTAAACCCTCATCCACGTAACGTTCGGTTGGCTCAAGTATCGCAACCCGCTGGTTTGTCACGCTGCCGTAATTCCTCAGACAGCGGCATTTCCTGTCAAAATCCTGCGGCATTCAGCAGGGAAATTTCTCTGCCAGCGCCTGACGAATCAGCGTGACAAAAACGTTAACGCCATGCGGGATCAGCGCATCGTTGAAGTCGTAAGCGGCATGATGCAGCGGCTTGCAGGGTGCCGATCCCAGCCACAGATAGGCACCGGGCCGCGCCTGCAGCATAAAAGCGAAATCTTCTGAGGTAAGTGCGGGCTGGGGCGCGGCCTCAGCCGTGATGCCCGCCTGCGTCAGCGCCTGCAGGCAAAACTGCGCTTCAGCAGTGCTATTCAGGGTCGCCGGGTAGTAGCGCAGATAGCTGACCTCTGCGTGCAGGCCGTGAGCGGCGGTGATGTGCTCCGCCATCTGACGCAGCCGCGCTTCAATCGTCGCCTGCGCTGCCGGGCTGAAAGTGCGCACCGTGCCGGTGATGTTCGCCTCCGCCGGGATCATGTTGTGCGAAAAGCCGCCCTGCATCCGGGTGACGGTGAGCAGCGCCGTTTCGCACGGTTCCAGCGCGCGTGACACCAGGGTATTCAGCTGCACCACCAGTTCGCTGGTCGCCAGCAGAGTATCGCGCGTCAGATGTGGCTGTGCGGCATGACCACCTCCGCCCAGTACCCGGATATCAAAGCGGTCAGCCGCCGCCATGATCGCGCCAGGACGGGTCTGTACCTGGCCGAGCGGCAGTTCCGGCCAGTTGTGAATGGCGTAGACCGCCTCGCAGGGAAACCGGCTGAACAGGCCATCGTTAATCATCGCCTTTGCACCCGCCAGCCCCTCTTCGGCGGGCTGGAAGATAAAGCAGACGCTGCCATCAAAGCTGACGTCGCGCGCCAGTTTTTCTGCGGCTCCCAGCAGCATCACGGTGTGACCGTCGTGGCCGCAGGCGTGGCTCACCTGCTCCACGCGGCTATGCCAGTCGGTGCCGCTCTGATCCTGCATCGGCAGCGCATCCATATCAGCCCGCAGGCCGATCATGCGTTCACTGCTGCCCTTTTTCAGTATCCCGACCACGCCGGTTTTACCGATGCCGCGATGCACCTCTATGCCCAGCTGTTGCAGAAAGTTCGCCACGATGTCGCTGGTGCGCTGCTCCTGAAAGCCCAGTTCCGGATGCGCATGCAGGTCGCGGCGGAGTGCCACCAGATGTTCCATCTTAATATCCTCGTGAACGGTCAATCTCACCGCGCAGCGGCTCGCCACGCTGATAGCGCCGCAGGTTTTCCAGCAGTGCCGCAATGGCGCTCTCATTCTGCGTCTGACTGGCAACGTGGGGTGTGAGCCAGATGGCGGGATGGTGCCAGAAGGGATGGCCCGACGGTAACGGCTCCGGGTCGGTCACATCGATCACGGCGGCACGGAGCTGTCCGCTCTCCAGCGCCTGCAGCAGATCGTCCTGATTCAGCTGGGGGCCGCGCCCGGCCTGCACCAGCGCCGCGCCCTGTGGTAATTGATTAAACAGGGTGCGGTTAAGCAGACCCTGTGTGGTGTCAGTCAATGGCAGCAGGCAGACCAGAATCTCGCTGTGCGCCAGAAACGCCCCGAGCTGATCGTCACCGTGCCAGCAGCGGACGCCGGGAATCTGGCGCGGTGTGCGGCTCCAGCCGGCGCAGTCAAAGCCCAGCTCCACCAGCTGTTGCAGTGCGGCCTGGCCCAGTTCGCCCAGTCCCATGACGCCCACCCGACGCTGCGCGGCAGGTAATGCCGCGTGTGCCAGCCACTGCTGCTGGCGTTGCTGATGAAAATAGCGCGGCATGTCGCGATGCAGGCCGAGCACCGCGAAGGTGACATACTCCACCATGCCCTGGGTCAGGCCTGGTTCGATCATTCTTATCACCGGCAGCTCGGTTGGTAGCGCGCCAAGGTCAAACTGATCGGCCCCGGCACCCACGGAGAACAGCAGTTTCAGCCGGGGGAAAAGCGCAGTGATGTCAGCCGGTGGCTGCCAGGCAACCAGCGCCTCAGCCTGCTCTGGATCGCCGGTCTCAGGCCAGATATGCAGCTGAATGTCAGGCGCTTGCGCTGCCAGCCAGCGCTGCCAGATGCGGCCACGTTCCGGCTCCGATTTATAGACGATATGCATCAGGCCATCGCCTGCGTCATCAGTCCAAACGCCTGCATACCCTGCGGCGTCCAGGGCGTACCGCGCACCATAGTCGCAGGCGCATCGACCTGAGGGATGCCGAGGCTCTGTAGCCAGGCGGCCATCGGCAGCGCGGCATCGGTGTCGATGCGCAGAAATTCCCCCTGCAGCGACTGCATCAGCGAGGCGACCAGCGCCTTCGCTACCGCGAAGTCTCCCGCGATGATCGGGCCAATCGCCCAGCCGTGACCAAAGCGGCGCAGGCTGGCGAAGCCCTGAATTTGCTGTTGGTCATCCTGCAACAGCACCGTCTGGCAGTCGCGCAGCAGGTGGTCGAACAGTGCCGGACGATGCATACCGTGCGCCTGCTGATCCAGCGTCACCAGGGTGGCGTGGTCGGCCAGTGTTGCCGGACGCAGCAGCAGCCCAGCCGGGATCACGGGTTCTGGCAGCGTGGTCACGGCGCGGGTCTGGTGCTGGCGAATCTCACCGCAACTGACAAACCCGAGCTTCTCATACAAACCTTTGCCCATTTCGGTGGCGTGCAGACGCACGTTACAATCAGGCAATTTTTCCAGTTGCGCCAGCATCAGCTGTTTGCCCAGGCCGCGCCCCTGCTGCTGGTTATCGACAATGATCAGTCCCAGCGTGGCGGCACTGTCGCCCCAGCGCCAGAGCACGGCGCTGCCAATCAGCTTGCCCTGCTCTTCAATCACTGTGCCCTCGCCCAGCTGCAGCGCCAGCGCCCAGTCTTCGCGTCGGTGGGGCCATTTCAGTGCCTGAGTTAAGGTGAAACAGTGGTCGAGATCGTCCGGCGTCATTGCGCGTATTTTCGGGCTCATTGCAGGTCTCCTTACATCATGCCTGGCGTTTCAAGTCCGCTGCCGTCAACCAGACGGCTGTAGCGATAAGGGGTGGGATCAACAACTGGCGTGGCTTCGGTCGCCAGATCGGCAGCCAGTCGTCCGGCACCCGGTCCGATACCAAAGCCGTGGGCGCTGTAGCCCGCCGAGAGCACCAGCCCCGGCAATTTCGCCACGGTGGAGATCACCGGAATCGCGTCCGGGGTGCTGTCAATCATGCCGCCCCACGACTGCGCCAGCCGCAGGTTCGCCAGCGCCGGATATTCACGCCGCATCGCCGCCAGTCCCTCTTCTACGATCGTTGCATCGGCTGCCGGATCGAGAATGCGCATGCGCTCAAACGGCGACTCGCGGTCAAATGCCCAGCCACCCATCGCTTCCGGGCCATTGAAGAACGGCGAAAGGCCAAGATTCAGGGTGAGATTCTTGCGGCGACTTTTAAACGTCGGATAGAACTGGCGGGCATAGCGCAGCCCCTGCGCCCCCGGCTCCAGCCGACCGCGACCCGAGACGGATACGGTGTAGCTGCCGTCCATCTGTGGCCGACAGGCAAAGCCTGGCGTGTAAAGCGGCATCGCAATCGCCTGCTCAATGGGCTGCGTGCGGAAGGCGGTGCCAATCACGTTGCCCAGCGGCAGATCAATACCGTGACGACGGCAGAACATGGAGGTCCAGGCCCCGGCGGCACAGATTACCCGGCTGGTTTTGATCAGGCCACGCTCGGTCCAGACGCCGCTGACCCGTCCGGCGGCGATATCCAGCCCGCGCACCGCGCACTGCTGAAACAGCAGCGCCCCTTTTTTCAGCGCGCCCGCCACCAGCCCGGGCGCAGCCAGACGAGGTTCGGCGTGACCGTCGGTAGGTGCTGAGAGACCGCCCCGCCAGCTTGTGGTGCTGCCGGGCGTCATCGCTTTGGCCTGCTCCGCTGTGAGAATCGAACTGCGCACGCCATAGCCTTTTGCCATCTGGATCCACTTATCCCAGGCCGCGATGTCCGACTCTTCCTGCGTGGCGTAAACCAGGCCGCTGCGGCGGAAACCCAGCTCTTCGCCGGTTTCATCGTTAAGCTCACCCCAGCGTTGCAGCGCATAAATAATCAGCGGCAATTCACGTTCATCGCGGTTCTGCTGGCGACACCAGCCCCAGTTACGGCTCGACTGCTCCGCTCCTACCAGGCCTTTTTCGATTAGCACGACCTTCAGTCCCTGCTTCGCCAGCTCCCAGGTGGCGGCGGCTCCGGCGATACCGGCGCCAATAACCACTACATCGGCGGAATCGGGAAAATTCGCACTGTCCTGTACATAACGAATCGGTGCAGGCATAACAAGACTACCTCTGTTGTCAGTATCTGATCAGCGCAGAGCGATATCACCGCTGTGTGCTGACCCGTGCCGCCCGCGCATTACATTAGTGCTGTGCCGGCGGATTAATCAGGGTGCCAGTTGCTTCAGGCAACTCACTCTGCTTTTAAAATCTCTTCATGCTCATCCAGCCAGCCCTGACGCAGCTCCGGCACCGCGCGTTTCAGCCGCTCGAAATACAACTCGCTGGTCGGCTTGTCGTAGTCGCTGCGCGCCAGCTGGGTGACGATACGACCGCTCTTCATCACCACGATTTCATCACACACCGCGCGTACCGCATGCATGTCGTGGCTGATGAAGATCACCGAGAGTCCCAGTTCGCGGCGCAGTTCGCTGATTAAGTCGAGGACGGCGGCGGCAACCACCGTATCCAGCGCCGAGGTCACTTCATCACACAGAATCAGATCCGGCTCAGCCGCCAGCGCGCGCGCCAGATTGACGCGCTGCTTCTGCCCGCCGGAGAGCGCCCAGGGACGGCGCCACAGCACGCTGCGCGGAAGCTGCACCAGATCCAGCAGCTGATAAAGCCGCTGCTGTCGGGGCGCACCGTTCAGACCGTGAAACAGCGTTAGCGGACGCGACAGGATGCGTTCAACGCTGTGAGCCGGGTTCAGCGCGGTGTCTGCCATCTGGAATACATACTGAATGCGGCGCAGCTCGTTGTCAGGCCGTTTTTGCATATCGCCTGAGATGTAGTGGCCGTTGAACAGAATATGGCCGTGGCTGGGAGCGTTGAGTCCGGCAATGGCGTGCGCCAGAGTGGTTTTACCTGATCCTGACTCACCGATAATGCCAATCGCCTGCCCTTTCCACAGCCTGAGATTGATATCCTCCAGAATGCGTACTTTCGGGTAGCCATCGCTGCCGCGCGGACCATAACCTGCGCTGAGGTCGCGCACCTCTAGCAGCGGCTGAATATCGGCGGCAACCGGGCACCAGTTGCTGGGCCGCTCTTTCTGCCGCGCCGCCTCCATCAGTAAGCGGGTGTACTCCGCCTGCGGTGCGCCGATCAGATGCGCGGTGCTGCCATACTCCGCCATTTTGCCGCGCAGCAGCACCAGTATCCGGTCTGCCATCTGCGCCACCACGGCTAAATCGTGACTGACGTAAATCGCCGTGACGCCGCGCTGCACCACCACGCGGCGAAACGCCTTCAGCACTTCCACCTGCGTGGTCACATCCAGCGCGGTAGTAGGTTCATCAAGGATGACCACGTCAGGATCGCCAATCAGCGCCATCGCCGTCATCAGACGCTGTAACTGACCGCCCGACACCTGGTGCGGGAAGCGGTCGCCAATAGTCTCGGGGTTGGGCAGCGCCAGTTCGCGGAACAGCTCAATCGCTTTGGCTTTTGCCGCTTTGCGGGTCAGGGTGCCGTGGATAACCACCGGCTCAATCACCTGGTCGAGGATCTTCATGCCCGGATTAAACGACGCTGCCGCGCTCTGGGCGATATAAGCGACTTTGTTGCCGCGAAAGGCGCGCAGCTGCCCCGGCGTCAGGCTGTTAACGTCGGTGCCGGCAACGTGAATGTTGCCGTCGGCGATGCGGCAGCCGCTGCGGGCGTAACCCATCAGCGCCATCGCGATAGTGGTTTTACCTGAGCCGGATTCGCCAATCAGCGCCAGCACCTCGCCCTTCTGCACGGTAAAGTGAATATCGGAAACCAGGTCGATCTCTTCGCCGCGATCGGTCTGCGCAGTGACGCGCAGTTTATCCACCGAAATCACCGGCATGGCGGTATGTGGTGTCACGTTCATGCTCCCTCCTTCGCCAGCGTCATCGGACGCATCGCCTGCAGGCTGTCAATAAACAGGTTGGCGCCAATTGTCAGGCTGGCAATCGCCAGCGCGGGCATCAGCACCGCAGGCGAGCCGTCAAACAGCCCCTGCATATTTTCACGCACCAGCGTGCCCCAGTCGGCGTAGGGCGGCTGAACACCCAGACCGAGGAAGCTCAGGCCGCTCAGCAGCAGAACGATGTAGACAAAGCGCAGACCAAAGTCAGTCAGCATCGGGTGCACCATGTTGGGCAGGATATCGTGAATGGCGATATACCAGCGGCTTTCGCCCCGCAGCCGTGACGCCCGGACGTAGTCCATGCTGCGCAGCGAGCTGGCCATGGCAAACGCGATACGGAATGCGCCCGGCCAGTAGGTGAAGACCGCCGTGAGGATCAGCATTGGCAGTGAGGAGCCAAATACCGCGACTATCATCAGGGACAGCACTTTACCCGGCAGTACCAGCAGCGCGTCGTTGACGCGGCCCAGTAACTCCTCCAGCCAGCGCCCCGCCACCGCTGCCAGCAGCGCCAGCAGCGTGCCGATCAGGCTGGCCAGCAGCGCCGCACTCAGCGCCAGACCGATAGAGAACTTCGCGCCATAGAGAATCCGGCTCAGCATGTCGCGCCCAAGGTAGTCGGTGCCAAGCAGGTTATCGGACGTCAGGCCGCCCATCAGCGGGCCGCCGCCGATGTCATCAATGCTGTGCGGGGCCAGCGGGGTGCCGAATACCGCCATCAGCAGCCAGAACAGCGACATTATCAGACCCAGCCGTCCCGACCAGGAGAGCGACTGTAAGAAACGCCAGGGCAACGAGAGAATATTCATGCGCTTCTCCATTTCGGGTTAAAGGCGATAGTCAGAATGTCTGCCGCCAGCAGCAGGACCAGATAGCAGGCGGCGAACAGCATCACGCAGAGCTGCACCACCGGCAGGTCGCGGTTACTGACCGCATCCACCAGCTGGCTGGCCAGACCGGGATAGCTGAAGATAGTTTCGATGATGATCACCCCGCCAAACAGATAGGAGAGGCTGAGTGAAATGGCATTGGCGATGGGGCCGACCGCGTTAGGCAGTGCGTGACGCAGTACCGCTCTCAGCGGTGAAACCCCTTTCAGCAGCGCCATCTCCAGATAAGGGCTGTCGAGCTGGTTGATAATGGCTGCCCGCGTCATACGCGCCATCTGCGCCACCAGCACGCAGCAGAGGGTCAGCACCGGCAGCGCGTAGGCTTTGAGGTAACTCAGCAGGTCGCTATCCGGGCTGCCGAACGACATCGCTGACACCCAGTGCAGCTTGACGGCAAAAATCAGCACCGCCACCGTCGCCACCAGAAACTCCGGCACGGCAACTGTCGCCATGGTGCCGATGACCAGCGCCCGATCGAGCCGTGAACCGCGATTCATCGCCGCAATAATGCCGATAATCAGCGCCAGCGGCACGCAGATCAGCGTGGTGATACCCGCCAGTTCAAAGGTGGCGGGAATGCGCTGCGCCACCAGCTGCGAGACCGGCAAATGGCTGGCAAACGAGGTGCCAAAGTCGCCCTGCACCATGCCTGTCAGCCAGTGGAAGTAGCGCATCAGCAAAGGCTGATCGAGACCCAGCTGCTGCCGTAACGCCGCAACCGTTTCCGGCGTGGCGTTCTGGCCGAGGATCATCTGCGCTGCGTCGCCCGGCAGCAGGCTGGTGATGAAAAACACCACCGCCGAGACGATAAGCAAAGTCAGGATGCCGGCGCCAATTCGCCGGGCAATCAGGAACAGCATGTATCGGTTCATCGGCGCACTCCTTCCTCAAATAACGTATCAGGCACTCAGCCACGCAAACTCATGGAAGCGATAGCCCATCATCATGCCTGACGGCCAGGCCTCCACCCCTTTGACCTTTTTGTTGTAGCCATCTGTGGAGCTGATAAAGGTCGGGATAAGGGTGCCGCAGTGGTCATAAATCAACTTCTGCATGTCACCATACATCTGCTTGCGTTTCGCCTGATCGCGCTCACCGCGTGCCGCGACCACCAGCTGATCAAACTGAGGGTTTTTCCAGCCCGATTCGTTATTCGGTGCGGTAGAGAGATAAAACTGTGAGAAGAGCATGTCGAGCGTCGGACGCGGGTTTATCGAGCCATATCCCACCGGATCTTTCATCCAGTGCGAAGACCAGTAACCGTCATACGGCACACGTCGCACTTTGATGTTCAGCCCTGCCCCGCGCGCCATCTGCTGAATCATCTGACCGCCTTCATTTGCCCCTTCGATATTCGGCGTGGTGATAATCTCCACCGTGGAGCCGGCCATGCCAGCTTTTTTGATGTGGAACTTCGCTTTTTCAATGTCCAGCGCACGCGGTTTGAGATCGGCGTTATAGAGCGGATGCCACGGCGGCACCGGGGTGTCATTACTGACGTCGCCGTAACCCTGCAGCACCGTTTTCACCAGCATTTCACGTGGCTGCAGATATTTCATCGCCAGCACGAAATCTTCGTTGTTACCCGGCTTCACATCGGTGCGGATAATCAGGTTGGTGTACATGCCCGATTTACTCTCAAGCACGCCAAATTCGCTGCTGGCTTTGATGCGCTTGCAGTCCGCAGCGGTCAGCGTGGAGACCATCTGCAGATCGCCCGACATCAGGGCATTAACGCGCGCTGCGCCGTCGGTGACGCCAATCAGCTCTACCTCATCCAGATGCGGCAGACCAGGCTTGTAGTAGTTGGGATTTTTGGTGCCGATGGTGCGCACACCCGGCATAAAGGCTTTGCAGATAAACGGACCGGTGCCGATGCCTTTGCTGAAATCTTTGGTGCCGTCCGGCACGATCAGAAACGGCGGTGTCGCCAGCATATAAGGGACGTCGAAGTTAGCGCTGCTCAGCTCCAGCTGCACCTCGTTATCATTGACCGCGCTGAAGGTTTTGAACTGATCGGCGAGCTTAAAGGCGATAGAGGCGATGGCCGGATCTTTGTGACGGCTGAGTGAGTAGATGACATCTTTGGCAGTCAGCGGTTTGCCATCATGGAAAGTGACCCCCTTACGCAGTTTGATATGCCAGGTAATGCCGTCGCTGGATTCCAGCGATTCAGCCAGCGCCGGTTGCGCCATCAGGTTTTTATCCAGCTCGGTCAGGCCGCTGTAGAACATAAACTGGCGGGTGTAATCCGCACTGTTGTTACTTTTGGCCGGATCAAGTGTATCGGTGGCCGAGGCATTCGACATCGCCGCCCGCAGTTTACCGCCCCTGACCGGCTTGTCATCCGCCAGTGCCGCCCCTGAAAAAGTGATCAGGCCGCTGCTCATCACCGCACCGGCTGAGAGCATTTTCATCAGGCTGCGGCGTGAAAGTGAGCCTTCGGTGATCATGCGCGTCAGTGCCGGATTTACCGCATCAGCGTCGTTATTATCAAATTTACTCATCTCTGTACCCTCAATAGTCAGGCGAACCGGGGATCATGTTCTGGCGGTGCTGATAACCTGGCGGTCAGCACCCGACGGGACGTTATGAAAGGCGATCCTTTGCTTTGTAGTAGAGTCCTGCGAGCGGTAAAAACCATGGCTTGCCGTGATAACCGGGCAGCGCAGGCCATGTATCGCGCTGCCAGGGATTTTCAGTGCGCTTTTCAGCCAGCAGACTGGCCATGACGCGTCCCATCCACACCGACATCTGGGTGCCGTGACCGCTGTAGCCCAGCGAATAGAAGAGGCCATCCTGTTCCCCCGCGTGCGGCAGACGATCGGCGGTCATGTCGACCATACCGCCCCAGCAGTAATCCACCTGCGACTGGCCAAGCTGTGGCAGCATCTGCGTCATTGCCCTGCGCAGGATTTCGCCGCTACGCGAATCCGACGTCGGGTTGCTGACGGCAAACCGCGCCCGCCCGCCAAACACCAAACGGCGATCGGCCGTGGTACGGAAGTAGTTGCCGATATTCAGTGAGGTGACATAGGTGCGATCGTTTGGCAGCACCTGGCGCAGCAGCGCCGGGTCGAGCGCCTCAGTCACCACGATAAAGCTGCCGACCGGCACAATGCGGCGCTGAAACCAGGGAAAAGGGCCGACGTTGGAGCAGCCGGTCGCCATCAGCACTTTGTCCGCCAGAATAGTGCCCTGCGCGGTCTCTACCCGATGCTGATAACCCTTCAGGCGTTCTAACTTCGTCACGGCGTGGTGCGGGAAAATCTTCGCGCCGCTGCGGGCGGCGGCCTCAGCCAGCCCGACGCCGAACTTGCCCATGTGCATCTGACCGCCCCGTTTCTGCAGAAGGCCGCCGTGGAAGTCATCGCTGGCGATCTCGTTGCGTACCGCCGTTTTGTCGAGCAGTTCAATTTCCGGGTCAACGGTGCGGCGCATCAGTTCATACGCTTCCTGCAGCCCGGCCACATGCGACGCTTTGCTGGCGAGCTTAAGTTTGCCGCACAGCCGGAAATCGCAGTCGATCGCTTCATCCTGGATCAGTTGCTGGACATAGCTCACCGCCTCATCAAATGCCCGGTAGAAGCGGCTGGCCTGCTCCAGACCCTGGCTCGCCACCAGCGAGGCGAAGTTCTGCGCCACACCGGTGTTGCAGTGGCCGCCGTTGCGCGCCGAGGCCTGGCTCATCACATCGCCACTCTCCAGCAGCACCACGCTGATGCCGCTGCGCGCCAGGTTCAGGGCCGCTGAGATGCCGGTGAAGCCACCGCCAATCACCACCACGTCCGCCTGTGCGGGCAGCGGTTCGCGTGCGGCACCGGTAAAGGCCGGAGCGGTAGCCTGCCAGAACGATTCCAGTTTCATGGGGTGTTCCTCAGAGTCCGACGACGCCAGGCAGGCCGCCAATATCGTTGATTTCGGTGTACTGGTAGTACGGATTCGCCGGTTCATGACCGCGATTAACCCAGACTTTGTTTTTGATGCCGAGATCGTGGGCAGTCATCAGGTCATAGCGGAAGCTGGAGGAGACGTGCAGGATCTCCTCAGGGCCGCAGCCGAGCTTATCCAGCATGTACTCGAAGCCCTTCATCTGTGGTTTGTAGGCTCCCGTCTCTTCTGCCGTGATAGCCATATAGATTGGTGCGCCCAGACGCGGTTCGTGATGCGGGATCAGGTCTTTCATCGAGTTGGTCAGCAGCACCAGCGGAAACTCCTTAGCAACCTTTGCCAGCCCGGCGGGCACGTCGGGATGCGGACCCCAGCTGGCGCAGTCGGTGTAGATAAAGTCGCTGTCGGCTTTGTCCCAGCGGACGCCCCACTTTTTGCAGGTGCGCTGCAGGGCATTACTCACCACGTCGTAATAGGGTTTCCACGCGCCGAGCACCTCATCCAGCCGGTAGCTGGAAAAGTCGGTGGTAAAGGCGAGCATTGCGTCAGGGTCGACGCGGTCGCTGAAACAGCGCTGCGCGGCACCCGCCATATCGAAGCGAATCAGCGTGCCGTAACAGTCAAACGTGATGAATTTCGGTTTAAACAGTGCCATGTAACACCCTCGTCATTGTCAGTTGCGCTTAGAAATCGATGAGTACACTCTTCTGGCGCTGGCAGGCCTGAAACGCCTGGCGGCCTAAATCTTTACCAATGCCGGAGCCAAGAAAGCCGCCGGTCGGAATGATGAAGTCGCCGGAGCGGCCATAGCGGTTGATCCAGACGGTGCCCGCGTCAATGGCGCGCATTGCCCTCAGCGCGCGCGGCAGACTCAGGGTGTGAACACCGGCGCAGAGGCCATAGGTGTCATGGGCGGCCATCGCCAGTCCCTGCTCTTCATCATCAAACGTCTGCACCGTCAGCACCGGACCAAAAATCTCCTGCTGGACCGCCGGGTTATCCTGCGCCACGTGACTCAGCAGCGTGGGCTGCCAGAACCAGCCGTCGTCGGTGTCGGCAAAACGCTCACCGCCCACCAGCACTTCTGCGCCCTGCGCTTTTGCCGCTTCAATAACCGAGCAGACTTTGTTGCCCTGTCGTTCGTCGATCAGCGGCGCGTAGCGGCTGTCCTCCTGCCAGGTGACGCCCGGTTTAACCTCCCGGCAGAGTTGAGCCAGCCGCTCAACCAGCGGATCGGCAATGTTGCGCTGCACAATAAGACGGGTGCCCGCCACGCAGGCCTGACCGCCGTTGGCGGTGAAGCCGCGCAGAATACGCTGGGCCAGCACCTCAAGGTCACCCGCGTCATCAAACACCAGTTGCGGACTTTTGCCGCCCAGTTCCAGCGTAACCGGTTTCATGCCGTGCTGGGCGGCATCGCTCATGATGCGTTGACCAGTCAGCGTCGAGCCGGTAAATGAGACTTTGCGCACCAGCGGATGTTTTACCAGCGCGCTGCCGGTCACCGCGCCACTGCCCTGGACAATGTTCAGCACGCCGGCCGGTAAGCCTGCCTGAATGGCCAGTTCGGCCATGCGCACGGTTGAAAACGGGGTCAGTTCAGAGGGTTTAAGCACCACCGCATTACCCGCCGCCAGCGCCGGTCCGCATTTCCACGACGCCATCGACAATGGGAAATTCCACGGGGTAATCGCGGCGATAACGCCATAAGGTTCGGCAATCAGCATACCGAGGCTGCTGTCGCGGGTAGGAAAGAGATCCCCGCTGTATTTATCAGCGCATTCGGCATAGAAGCGAATCGCTTCGGCGGTAAAAGGAATTTCGTGCAACACCACGTCATTGATCGGCCGGGTCGAGCCCAGCGCTTCCAGCTGTGCCAGCAGCGCGTCCTGCTCAATCAGATCGGCCCAGCGGCGCAGTACCCGTCCGCGTTCGCGCGGCGGACAACCGGACCAGCCGCTGCTTTTCAGCGCCTGATGCGCCACGGTCACGGCACGATCGACATCCTGCGGCGTGGCGTCCTGCAGCGTGGCATAGACCCTGCCATCCGAGGGACGCTTAACCTCAAAGGATGCGCCCTGGCTCTGGCAGTGCTGGCCGCCAATATAATGGCCAGCTGGAAGAGAAACTTTTTCCGGGTCGAAACTTAACATGGAAGAATTCCTTATTTGTTACACCCATCAGTTGCTGGTTTATTAGCATTTAAAACTGCCGGTTTCTGCGCTGTTAATAAGCTAATGCAGAAAGTATGCCAGCCGGGCAAAAAATAAAAATGCGTTTAAAACAGCGCAAAAAAATTTTCTGCCGTATTGCCGGGGGATTTTTTGCGGAATTGCCGAACAATTAAACAGATGATTTACTTCACAAAATTTATGCGCCCTGCTGGTGCAACCTGCACGGAAATTGCACCAAAGCGGATATTGCTGATAAGGCTGCTCATTCCGGTACGCATGACCCGCCGATTTAACGACCCGCTTCACATCCCTGATAAATTTTTTAATTTTTCAGAACAATTATTTGACGCCGGTAAGTTTTTATTGAGCCTCAGGCAAAAAAAAGGCCAGCCGGATTACCCGGCTGGCCTTTTTTCAATTTTTAGTTACAGACTGCCAATGTGAAATGTTTTTTGTTCCAGATATTCATCAATTCCGTAGCGGGATCCTTCCCGGCCAATACCGGAGAGTTTCACGCCGCCAAACGGCGCGACCTCCAGGGAAATGGCGCCGGTGTTAAAGCCGACCATGCCAAACTCCAGTGCCTCCGCTACCCGCCATGCGCGCCGGATGTTCTCGGTAAAGAAATAGGCACCCAGGCCGTAAGGCGTGTCATTCGCCATCGCGATCGCCTCCTCTTCATCATCAAAGATAAACAGCGGCGCGACCGGACCAAACGTCTCTTCATGGGCGATGCGCATGGCGGCGGTGACCTCACCGAGCACCGTCGGCTGCACAAAAGTGCCGTTGCCCTGGCTGATGCCGCCGGTCAGCAGCGTTGCACCCTGACTGAGCGCATCATCGATATGACCGTTCACTTTCTCCACCGCGCGGCTGTTGATCAAAGGGCCAATAGTGCTGTCGGGCGCAAAACCATCCCCCACTTTCAGGGTGGCGACCGCCTCCAGCAACCGGGCGGTGAAACGCGGATAGATACTTCGCTGCACCAGGATGCGGTTAGCGCAGACGCAGGTCTGCCCGGCGTTGCGGAACTTGCTGAGCATGACCCCCGCGACGGCAATCTCAATATCCGCATCATCAAACACGATCAGCGGCGCGTTGCCACCCAGCTCCAGACTCAGGCGCTTGATGCTGTCGGCGCTCTGTTGCATCAGCAACTGTCCGATGCGGGTTGAACCGGTAAAGGAGATTTTACGTACCGTGCGGCTTTCGGTCAGCGCCGCGCCAATCTCCGTGGGCAGGCCGGTCAGCACCTGCAACACGCCGGCAGGGAAGCCGGCGCGCTCTGCCAGCACCGCCAGTGCCAGCGCCGACAGCGGCGTCAACTCAGAAGGTTTAACAATAATCGGGCATCCGGCGGCCAGAGCGGGCGCCACCTTGCGGGTGATCATCGCAATCGGGAAGTTCCACGGCGTGATTGCGGCGGCAACGCCAACCGGCTGTTTCAGCACCAGGATGCGCCGGTCCTCGCTGGGCGCGGGAATGGTGTCGCCATAGATGCGGCGTGCCTCTTCCGCGAACCATTTCACAAAGCTGGCTCCATAGAGTACTTCGCCTCTGGCTTCCGCCAGCGGTTTGCCCTGCTCGGCGGTCATGATAATCGCCAGGTCGTCTGCGTGTTCAATAATCAGTTGATGCCACTTTTCCAGCAGCGCGGCGCGGCTGGCATTGGTGGTTTTGCCCCAGCTGATGCGCACCGTTTCCGCATAAGCTATCGCCTGCCCGGTTTCTGCCCGACCCAGTGCCGGAATGGTCGCCAGGGTTTCGCCCGTGGCGGGATCGGTAACCGGCAGCGTGGCGCCCTGATGCGCATCCTGCCAGCGTCCATTAAACAGCGCCTGCTGGCGCAGCAGATCGCTATCGTTAAGTTGTAGTCGCGACATATCATCCCCTTGTGGTCAGCTGATTCCACTTTATCGTGCCGGGTCAGCGCAGGATGTTGTTGTGCGGGGTGAGAAAGGTCGATGAGAGAAATTTTCGCGGTGATTTGAAATTTTATGCCGTGCGTAAACAGGCGCGCATCCGGGTGGATGCGCCGTGTACTTAAATCTGGTAGTCGATAACCGGTTCGTCGTCATTGCTGTAAGAGAGCGCCTGACGCTTGATCTCTTCCAGCGACAGGTTGGCGTTGCAAAGTTCCAGGAACTGCCAGACGTAGTTGCGTTGCAGCTGGCCGCGCTTGAGGCCGAGCCATACGGTGCTGGCATCGAACAGATGCGTGGCATCGAGGCGCACCAGCTCTTCACTCTCTTCAGTTTCACACGCCTGATCGGCCAGTATCCCCACGCCTAAACCGAGTTTGACGTAGGTTTTCACCACATCGGAGTCCTGAGCACTGAGCACGATATCTGGTTTTAAACCGGCCGTCTGGAATGCACGGTCAACCCGCGAACGTCCGGTGATACCCTGCCGGTAGGTGATCAATGGATAGCGGCTGAGCGTGCTCAGTGAAACCGGCTGATTCTGCACCAGTTCATGCCCTTTCGGCACCAGTAAGGCGTGATGCCAGCTGAACCAGGGGAACGCTGCCAGGCTGCTGTTGTTGACCAGTAATTCACTGGCGATGCCAATGTCCGCCTCACCCGCCAGCAGCATGGTGACAATTTCCTGCGGCGACCCCTGATTAAGTTCAAGCCGGACGTTAGGATAGAGCTGACGAAACGCTTTGATGACTTTCGGCAGGCTGTAGCGCGCCTGAGTATGGGTAGTGGCTATGGTCAGGATGCCGCTGGTTTCATTGGTAAAGACATCGGCCAGACGTCGCACTTTGCCCGCTTCATCCAGGATACGCTCAGCGATGGTCAGCAGCGCTTTGCCCGGCTCGGTCATCCCCAGCAGGCGCTTGCCGCGACGGATAAAGATCTCAACCCCGAGTTCATCTTCCAGGTCACGGATGTGCCGACTTACTCCCGACTGGGACGTAAATAGCGTATTAGCGACTTCCGTTAAGTTAAACTCACAGCGGGCCGCCTCGCGGATGATTTTAAGCTGCTGGAAATTCACGGTATTTACCTCCCTTTACATAATCTGATTATCTGATGGTAAGAACTATTATTGATAACCGGAAATACTAAAAAATTCAGATTTATGACTTTAGGGAATAACGGGGTGGGTTTTAGGGGGCGGGCTGGCGCTAAGGAGGTTTTGTTCGCTGCGCGAACGGGCTATGAGAAGGTTTCGTTCGCCTGATTAGTCGGGCAGTTTCAGATTCGCCGCTGCAGGCGACCGACAAGGGGGCGCCAGTCGCCGCGCCCCCTTGACCCCGGGCTCCGGCCTGC
>NZ_SBFD01000003.1:83892-84142 GCF_014156615.1 Pantoea pleuroti
TGCTGTTATCTCTGCTTTTTTATGGCAGGTTCGCTGTCGCTGTGAGTTTCCGGGATTGTCTTCGCTATCAGACCATCAGACAGCACGGCAACAGCGAAATGAAAAGATAATTACAGGCGGGGGTTTGGGAGAGGCGTCCGAAGCGCTGAGGAACAACCGGAGGCAAGGATGAGCCGACAGGACGTCTGCGAAAGGACGGTACGAGCCAGGGATGGCGAGTCCGGACGGTCCGTCGGCCGCAGGGCGTGAC
>NZ_SBFD01000003.1:84213-195548 GCF_014156615.1 Pantoea pleuroti
CCTGAAACTCCTCATCGCCTGGCGGGCGAAACCCGCTCAGTGCTAACGCGCGGCTAAGTGACATGAAACTCCCCATCGCATGGCGGGCGTAAACCGCTCAGTACTAACGCGCGGCTAAGTGACCTGAAACTCCCATACGCCTGGCGGGCGAAACCCGCGCAATGCAGCCCGCTGCAAAGCGAAACTCACTGCAAAGCGAAACCGGCTGGTTGCCAGCCCGCTACAAGCGCCCTCTTAACTCACTAACATCAACTCCCGCTCCTCACTCAGCGGCTTATTCAGCAGCGACAGCAGAATGTTCTTCACTGCCTGCGCTGAAGGCGACAGCGGCAACCGGGCGGAGACGTTCAGTGACAGCGGCAGACTCAATGACGGACTGTTGATGCGTGACATCCAGGCATCGGTGGATCCCACCAGCGAACGGGCGGCGGACTCAGGTAATACGGTCACGCCCATGCCGCTGGAAATGGCTGCGGTCAGGGTTGAAATCGATTCGATCTCACCGATGATGCGTGCACTCAGCCGACGCAGCGAAAAGGCCTCATCGACCCGCTTGCGCACTGCGCTGTAATCGCGTGGTAAGAACAGACTCATCTGCGCCACATCGGCCAGATCGACGCTGGCACCCGGGTAATCGGTGGCGCCTACCAGAAAGAGATCCTCTTTCATCAGCGGCATGCTGGTGATCCCGGCAGTGGGTGCGCGATCGTACAGCACCGCCATATCCAGCTGACCGTTCATCACTTTCTCATTCAGCACGCTGCCGCTATTTTCGTGCAGATAAACCAGCACTTCCGGAAATTGATCGCGAACGGTCTGCAACAGTGGCATGGTAAGCGATGAAGCCGCCGTCCCTGGGGCCAGCCCAATCGACACCTGTCCACTCAGTACCTGACCAGCGTTAATTACCGCAGTCTGGGCCTGCTCACACTGGCGCAGAATGGTGCGCGCATGACCATAGAGAATCTTACCAGCCTCAGTTGGCGTAACGCCGCGCTTGGTGCGAATCAGCAACTGCTGATCCAGTTCATTTTCCAGCGTCGCGACCTGCTGACTGAGTGCAGGCTGGGCGATGTGCAACACTTCTGCTGCCTGCGTCAGACTGCCGATATCGACGATTTTCACAAAGTACTTCAGTCGTCTTAAATTCATCTTGCCTCCGTCACTCACCCCGAATAGCGAAATGGGTCTGATCCCATCGCCCTGATAAAAGAGATTTTGCAAGATGCAGGCCAGGTTTAAAAAATTCAGGCTATCAAGCAGCCAGATTTTTCCTAACGGCCCGGAAAATAAGCGTTTCTGATTACCTCTTATGGGTTAATAAGGATCAGGAATAGCTGAGAAGAGAAAGTAAAACAGTCAGGCGCACTGTGACAGTGCAGACGCTGCGAGTCAGACGTGCAGAAAAGTGATGACAGGCTGTACAGTTTGAGTGCAGTGGAAACGCATTGCACCTGATGAAGGCTTGCTGCGCCTGAACAGAGGCGTGAAAAACAGGGAGTTAATGTAACCGTTATCAGCGGGATTTCTTATCACTGGCGGATGCCGGATGATAAAAAGCAACCATTGCCCTCTCCCGCATCCGGAGGAAGGCAACGGCTACCAGTTAGCGTTTTTTGCGGTTACGGTGCATATCGATAGAGACCGCAGCCACAATAATCATCCCTTTGATGATGTCCTGAATGTACGCATCGACACCAACGAAGGTGAATCCGCTTTTAATCAGGCCAAGGATCACTGCGCCAATTAAGGTACCGGTGATACGGCCCACACCCCCCATCAGGCTGCTGCCACCGATAACGGCTGCGGCAATCGCATCCAGCTCGTACGACATCCCCATGCTCGACTGACCACTGCTGACGCGTGCCGCCAGTACCACGCCCGCCAGACCAGAGAGTCCGCCGGCTATGGAATAAACAATGATCAAATACTTATTAACGTTGATACCGGAGACTTTCGCCGAGGTCATGTTACCGCCGATGGCGTAAACATATTTACCGTAGCGGGTATGTTTCAGGGCGATGTGGAACAGAAATGCCACCACCAGGAAAATGACCACCGGCATGGCACCCTGCCCGATTGAGGTAAAGCCGTCGGACAGGAAGCTGATTGGATTGCCCTGCGTGTAATACTGCGCCAGACCGCGTGCCGACACCATCATGCCCAGCGTGGCAATGAAGGGTGGAATGCCGGTGCGGGTAATCAGGACACCATTGACCACGCCCGCCAGCAAACCGACGCCGATACCGGCCGCGATAGGGATTGCCGCAGGCATATTCACCAGCGATGGATACATTGGCGACAGACTGTCAGAGGTCTGCGCCAGGCTCGCGGCCACCACCGCCGCCAGGGCGATAACGGACCCGGAGGAGAGATCGATACCGGTGGTGATGATGACCTGAGTCACGCCAACGGCGATAATTCCGATAATCGCCACCTGCAATATAATCAGGATCAGACGGTTGGTGTTAAGCAGGAAAGACTGGTCACGCACGTACCAGCCGAACATTTCAAAAATTAACGCAATCCCCACCATCACCACGAAAATGCCGGTATCTTTCGGCAATTTATGACGCAGGCTGGCAAAAAAAGAGGGTTGCTGTGGGGCTGCCGGGGTGACAGTAGCTTTCATATTGCTCATAGTGGTCTCGCGCCTCACTCGGATGCCAACGACAGAATGGTTTCCTGATCGGCTTCTTCTTTATCGAGGATGCCGGTTATACGCCCGCCGTGCATAACCATCACCCGGTCGCTCATGCCAAGAATTTCCGGCAGTTCAGAGGAGACCATGATGATAGCCACGCCACGGTTGGCAAGTTCACTGATTAAGCGGTAAATCTCCGCTTTTGCGCCGACGTCAATGCCGCGCGTCGGTTCGTCCAGAATCAGAATCTTCGGTTGCGCCAGCAGCCAGCGGGCAATCAGGACTTTCTGCTGATTACCGCCGCTAAGGTTATTGATGATTTGATCCATGGTCGGCGTTTTAATGTTGAGACGACGGATTTGATCCATGCAGTCCTGCGCCATCTTCACATGGCTGACAAATCCGCTTTTACCGCTGTACTCCGGCATGTTAACGATGCTCATGTTCTCCATCACCGATAGCACCAGAAACAGGCCGGACTTTTTACGGTCTTCGGTGAGGAACGCCATGCCCTTTTCAATCGCGGTTGAGGGTGAGTCGATCGTCACCGGCACGCCATCAATTAAGATCTCGCCGCTGTCGAAGCTCTCCATGCCGAACAGGCTCTCCATCACCTCGCTCCGGCCCGCACCCACCAGTCCGGCGACACCGAGGATTTCACCCCGTCGTACACTGAAACTGACGTCGGTAAAACGATCTTTGCAGGTGAGATTGCGCACCGTCAGCACCTCTTCCCCGATGGCGCTGTTAAATTTCGGGAAAAGCTGGGTCAGTTCGCGCCCCACCATCTGAGTGATCAGCGACTGGCGGGTATATTTCGACGTCTGATCGCTGGCGATCCAGGTGCCGTCGCGGAAAATACTGATTTCATCGGTAATGTTGAAGATTTCATCCATCTTGTGGCTGATGTAGATGATCGCTTTACCCTGCTCCCGCAGGTCACGAATGATGGTAAACAGATGCGCCACTTCGGTTTCTGTCAGCGCGGAGGTGGGCTCATCCATAATCACGATGTCTGAATCCCATGACACTGCTTTGGCAATCTCAACCATCTGCTGTGACGCGATGCTCAGCTCACCCACCATCCGATCGGCTTTCAGGCGGATATTCAGGCGGTTCAGCAATTCCTGCGTCTTCTGATTAAGTCGGGCGTGATCGACAAAGCCAAATCTCATAGGTTCGCGACCCAGCCAGATATTCTCGGCAACGGTCATGTAAGGCACCAGGTTGAGTTCCTGGTGGATCATGGAAATACCGGAACGCAATGCGTCCATGGTGTCCTGAAACTGCACCGGCTCCCCTTTAATTTTGATGGTGCCCTGATCGGGACGATACATCCCGATCAGGCACTTCATTAAAGTGGATTTGCCCGCGCCATTTTCGCCCATCAAGGCATGTACCGTTCCCGGACGCACCCGCAACGAAACGTTGTCGAGGGCTTTTACGCCGGGGAAGAACTTGCTGATGCCTTCGGCTTCAAGCGCAAACGCGTTCATACATCACCTCCGTACTGCTGGGTCGGGAACGACTATTTCAGGTTACGCTTGGTAAACTGTTCCATGTTGTCTTTGGTAATCAGCTGGTAAGGGATGTTGATGACTTTCTGGACTTTTTCGCCATTTACCAGTTTGACTGCGGTCTGCACCGCACCTTCACCCTGGCCCTGCGCATCCTGGAATACGGTCGCGACCATCTTGCCCTGCTTCAGCATCTGCAGCGCATCGGGTGTGCCATCGACGCCAGCGATCAGGATTTTGTCCGGGTTTTTACCCAGTGCCTGCAGCGCACCGATCGCCATTTCATCGTTGTTAGAAGCGATGGCATTGATCTCATCACCGGCGGTCATCCAGTTACTGACTACGTCTACCGCATCGTTACGGGTAAATTTAGCGGTCTGTTTCTGAACAATTTTGATGCCAGGGAATTTAGCCGCAACCTCTTCCACCCCTTTAGTACGGTCACGGGTCGCTTCATTCGCCAGGTCACCCATCAGGATGGCAACGTTGCCTTTGCCGTTCATCGCTTTAGCCAGCGCTTCCATCTGTAAGCGTCCGGCCAGTTCCGAATCGGACCCGACGTAGGCCATTTTGCCGGTCAGCTCAGCCTGTGGACGGCGGTTGACAAAGATCAGCGGGATACCCGCTTTGCTCGCCTGGTCCATAATCGGTTTAACCGCATTGGTATCGACCGGGTTGACGATCAGCGCATCAACACCCTGACCGATAAAGTTCTGAACCTGCTGCAGCTGCTGTGAAACGTCGCCTTTTGCATCCTCAACCTGCCCTTTAACGCCATCTTTCTGCATCTCTTTCTGCATTGAAGTACGCAGAATGGTGAGGAAGTTGTCATCAAACAGCGCCATGGAGACGCCAACCGAGATATCTTTTGCCATAACCGCGGCAGGTAACATGCAGGCTAACAGTGAGGCGACAATCGTTTTTTTAATGTTCATAGGGACCCTTCTTATTTGTTAACTTGCTCAGCGGCTGTGACCGCGAATGAAAAATATCTTTTACATTCACCCAGCCTGTCTGGCGTCTGTTTCGGGAAATTTGAGGTAAGACTTCAGGTTCTGACTATTTTTGTGATCGACCACTCCTTTTCACAATCACTTGATCTGCAAACAGTTAACTTCAAAATAGCGTTTCACTTTCAGACGATAATGACGACCGTGATGATAAGCAGTTTATTTATTCCATATAATCACGTTTTGAAATTTTTATCATAAAAGCACTGAAACGGTTGTTTTAACATCGGCAAACAACAAAACTTTGACATGCCTCTAACATCTGCGGAGAAATGCCCGCAAAGTGAGATCCTGTTGGCAGTTTGAAAATCCAGCAGAATCGGGTAAAAATCGCCAATCCGCTGCTTTTACGAGCATCTGAACGCAATTCAGTAAACAGGGCTTTGACAAGCGGGATCTGCGCCGCTAATATTCGCCCCGTTCAAGCGATTCCTCTGTAGTTCAGTCGGTAGAACGGCGGACTGTTAATCCGTATGTCACTGGTTCGAGTCCAGTCAGAGGAGCCAGAATTAGAAAAGCCCGCTCAGGGAAACCTGAGCGGGCTTTTTGCTTTTACGTTTTTGGTCATGGCGCCATGATATCCCCGCCTGAATGGCTTACACCTCAAACCCGTAGTGCGAGCCGTCCGGCAGTTCCACCACCAGCCGCAGCTTACCCCCTGCCGCATCGATATAGCGCTTGAGGGTGGAGAGCTTCAGGTCGCGGCCCGGCTTCTCCATGCCTGCCACGGTAGGCTGTGTAATGCCCAGCGCCTTTGCCATTTCGACCTGTGTTTTCTGCACTTTCTCACGCAGCTCGGCAAGGTGAATGTTGAGCAGGATATCCGTCGCCATCGCCTGTGCGTCGGCAACGACTTCCGGTTTTTCATCCGCAATAAGCTGTTCCAGCGTTCTGCCCATCTGGTTACTCCTCATCTTTAAAACTATTCAGCCAGTGTGTGAATTCCCGATCGGCAACCGGAAGCATCTCCTGATAAAAACGCTTTTCATTACCCACCTTGTTTCCGGCACAAAGCACAATCGCCGTTCGGTTTGGGTCGAAAGCAAAGAAAGCCCTTATCGGATCGCCGCGACTCTGAATACGCAGCTCTTTCATGTTGATATAAACAGAGCCTTTTAGCGTATCCGCGTATGGCCTGGACAACCCCGGCCCTTTTTCGCGCAACACCATTAATGCTGCCAGTACGCAGGCGCGATCGCTCTCATTAAGCAAGGTAAACCAGCGATCAAACCTCTCCGTCGTTTTAATCATCCACACGGGAACTCCTTATTAATATAGGTCAAATACTATATAGGTGTAAAGCGATAATCGAGTGTGATACAGGGGGATTTCAGATGCCTGTGCTTTTAGTGCAAAGTGAGAGAAGCGTTCAGCCGGGTCAGTGATGAATCCACACAACCTTCATCGTTTTGCGAGCTGTACCGGATTGGTTATGGGGTGAGATGCTGTGGGGCATTGTTATCAATAAGAAAACCCGCTCAGGCTTCCCTGAGCGGGCTTTAACTTTGTTCGCATCGCTTCCCTGCCAATGCAGAGTGACGCTTTTAGCGCGTGATTACGGCAGCGCGATACGGGCAATCTCGTCAGTGCCTTTGGTGGAGGAATCCTTGTTAAATTCCGCCTTAAGCGTGACATAGAGCGTGTTGTTGTCCGGGCCAATCAGCAGGCTGTTTGGATTCTTGTCAAACGACCAGCTGTTTTTCACCGCGTAGGTAGTGGCATCCAGTTGCAGCACTTTCTTCGATTCGCGCTGGCTGATGTAAAGCTCATTGCGTTTAGCGTTGAACTTGATGCCCATCGCATCGCCTTCGATGCGCTTGATCACTTTGCCGGTGCGCTCATCAAAGATCAGCGTGGCTTTGCCTTTGGAGTCGTCAGTAACAAACAGGCGACCGGTGGCAGGATCTTCCGCCATGTTCAGGAACAGATACTCTTTGCCATCGCCTGCGGTCCAGCGCTTCTCAATTTTATGGCTGCGTGGATTGATCACCAGAATTTCACCCGAGCCGTTAGCCGCATAAATGCGCTCAGTCAGCGGGGAATAGATGATACCGGTGACCCATTTCCCGGCGTTTTTAATCTCGGTTTTCAGCTTAAAGGTTCGGGTATCCACGACGGAGATATAGCCCGGGTCGGCTACGCGACCGACATAAAGCTCGTTGCCGTGCCACAGGACTTCACGCGCACCAGCCGGATAGCCCTCTTTACTGATCTTGCCCGGGAACACCAGACGCTGCAGCACTTTGCCACTCTGGGCGTCCACTTTGGAGATCGCGCCATCCAGTGAGTTGGTGGTGTAGAACACCTGACCGTTTTCATCGATAGCGGTACCGAAGTTTTTCATGTCGGTATGCGTTTCACCTTTGGTCGTCAGCGTGGCCGGATCGAGACGATAGATCATGCCGCCGTTCACATCCTTAAACGCCAGCGCGCTGGCGACAAACAACGCTTTTGACGCAGGGGAGTAAGCCATTTCGTACAGACCATCACCCAGAGCGCGTTGTGTCACTGCGGTATTAACCGGTTTTGGGGCTTCAGCGGCAGGCGCATCGGCTTTTTTAGCTGGTGCCTGACACGCTGTCAGGCTAAAGGCAGCGGCAACTGCCATGGCAACAGCGGCTTTGCGCGGGCTTAACGATTTCATGCTGAACTCCGTCAGGGAATAAAGAATGAGAATCATACGCATTAACAGCCACTAATCAAATGACGACGCTGCTATCCATGCCTGTCCGGTCATTTTACCCGCGTTAAACTGCTTAACTGCCCCGTTTTTTACCGCCTGAACGCCCTTTTTCTGCTTTCAAACCACGTAAACACCAGCAACTAAATGGCTTTATATCTGCCTATCACACTGAATTATAAATAATTAACATAAAGTTACACTTTCGGTTGAATCCTTTGCAGAATATATAAAGCAAATGATTATCATTGGCGTTCTCATAACTGGCTGAACCTTTTTCTCCAGAAGATGGGTAGATAAAAAAAACAACCAGAGACACAACGGTTTAACTTAATACCAATTTTTAATGGAAAATTTTATGGCTCGTAGTGGCAGGGAATCAGGTTTCAGAAACAGTTTTAGCGTCTCACTACTGACACTGGCGATACACGCCCTCTTCCACCCCGCCATGGCGGCAGAGGAGACATCGCAGGATATGGTGGTCAGCGCCACGACCGGCGAAACCAGTGACAGCGGTGAGCAGAATTACGCGGTGCAGACCACCCGCGCGGGCACCAAATTAATGCTGACACCGCGAGATGTGCCTCAGTCACTCAGCGTGGTGACGCAGCAGCGAATGCAGGATCAGGATCTGCAATCGGTTAATGATGTGCTGACCAACGCCACCGGTATCTCCACCAATCTTATCGACAGTGAACGCTCCGAGTACTATTCACGCGGCTTCAAAGTCAGCAACTTCACTTTCGATGGCATCCCGACCTCGGTTAACGATAGCTGGAATTACGGCGATGCGGCGTCAGACACGGCAATCTATGACCGTATTGAAATCGTGCGCGGTGCGACCGGTCTGATGACCGGAGCGGGCAGCCCTTCGGCCTCGATTAATATGGTACGTAAACATGCTGACAGCAAAACCGCGACCGGCACGCTGAGTGCCAGTTATGGCAGCTGGAACAAGCAGCGCTACGTGGCGGATCTCTCTGCCCCGCTTAACAGCGATGGCAGCCTGCGCGGCCGCGTGGTGACCGGTTATACCGATCAGGAGAGCTGGCTGGATCGCTATCAAAAAACCAAAAAATTCATCTACGGCGTGATTGATGCGGACCTTACCGACAAGACGACGCTGTCACTGGGCTACGACTATGAAGATGACAACACCGTCAATCCAACCTGGGGTGGCCTGCCGATGTTTTACAGTAATAACGCCACGACACATTACGACCGCAGCCTGAATTCGTCAGCTAACTGGGCGCGTTACAACACTAATTCGCGCAAAGTCTTTGCGGATATCGACCATAACTTCGATAACGGCTGGAATATTCATATTAACGGCACGCATGCCGAGAATACCTTCAGCGATAAGCTGCTCTATGTGATGGGCAATCCCGATCAGGAGAGCGGTGAAGGCACTACCGGTTACGGCAGTATGGATCGCGGCAAGCGTAAAATGGATTCAATCGATGGCTTTGCCAGCGGCCCGTTTGAACTACTGGGTCGTCAGCACCTGTTGATGGCCGGAGCAAGCTACAGCCGCCAGCATAATGCCGCTTACAGTCAGGATGGATTCAGCGATGCGGAGGCGGGTGAAATCACTGCCGCCGATATGGGAATTTTCAATAATAGCTGGACCGGTAACGTTGCAGAGCCTGAATGGCAGGGCTGGTATCTCAACGATGATGACACTGTTCGTCAGAAATCGGTCTATAGCGCTGCACGCCTGTCGCTGGCCGATCCGCTGTCGCTGATTATTGGTGCTCGCTATACCCAGTGGAGCACCCATGGCAGCAGCGGAGAGATGACTAAAAATAACACCACGCCTTATGCAGGGCTGGTGTATGACATTAATGACACCTGGTCCGCCTATGGCAGCTACACCGCCATTTTCCTGCCGCAGACTTATCGCGATACTCACGGCAGTTACCTCTCACCAGTGACCGGTAAAAGTTACGAGACCGGTCTGAAATCCGCCTGGAACGATGGCCTGCTGACCGCCAGCGTGGCGCTTTTCCGCATCGAGCAGGATAACGTCGGACAGGCAATTGATGGTGTTTATCTGAGCGGCAATGAGCAGGCCTATGACGCCGCCAAAGGTGCAGTCAGTAAAGGTGCCGAGTTCGAGCTGAATGGCGCGCTGACCGATAATCTGCAGCTGACCTTTGGCGCAACCCGCTATGTGGCACGCGATAAAAGTGGCCGGTTCAACAGCTATCAGCCGCAAACCTCATTCAAACTTTTCACCCGTTATCAGTTAGCCGCGATCCCCGAGCTCACCGTTGGTGGCGGAGTTAACTGGCAGAACCGGGTGTTTAAAGACGTGACCAATGCCAGCGGCGACAGCGTACGGGTATATCAGGGCAGCTACCCGCTGGCCTCGTTGTTTGCCCGCTATCAGGTGAATAAGCAGGTTGCCGTACAGGCCAACGTCGATAACCTCTTCGACCGTGAATATTACAGCTACATGAACAGCTACGTTTACGGTGAGCCACGTAACCTGAATGTCAGCGTTTCTTATCAGTTCTGATAATGGTGAGCTGAGAGGCTAAACAGCTCGCGATTGCGGGCTGTCTGGTGGGCTGATTTAACGGGCAGGATGCGTGTCAGGGCTGTCCTTCCATATTCCAGCGCGCTGATCCCATCACGAAGCAGAACTATTTTTTACGCCAGAAGAGAAACGCAGCCATCGCTGTTAGCACGCCGATCAGCGGCATCACGCTTGCACCTGCCAGAAAGTTATGTCGATCAATATCATTGTTCTTTCTGATATCAGCAAAGCGCGCAGTAGCCTGTTTTTCATTAATGGCATGGACTTCCTCGACCTCTTTCTTATATCCCTGCACCATCAGTTCAATGGCGCGGTTCACCTCTGATCTTTCCAGAACAACGATTTGCTTGCCGTGGGTGTAGAAACAGTAATCGGGCATTGACTGTACTCACAATTAAGAGGCGGATTACTACTCTAGCGGATGCTGGCGAAGATCGTAAGTATTGATAAGTGACGCCTGCTTTCTGGTCACGCCAGGCCTTTCTGACACGACCCGGATCACACTGGACAGGATACCAGGTTGCAAGCGCACGCTGGCAGGTGTATGACCCTGTGACTTTCATTAATCTGAATATCATTTCAATGAAATTTTTGACACTCAAAACACAACTTAAGCGAGCTTTTAACATGAAATTTCACGCTCAGCGTTCATTGCAGAAAATTAATAAGTTTCTCAGTTTTACTCTTACTTTAAACAGGAATAACACCAATAAACATCACGTTAAAAATAGTCACCCACATCCAATCATGCTTTAAGCATTACCATTTTGATCAATATCAATAAAGGACAGTTAATTTTACAAAAAATTACTTATTAATAAAATATCAATAATAATCATTATGTTATGCATAAATAGCACAAGGATTAGCAGCCAGATAATTTCACGGTAAAATAATATACATCTAATTAATTAGTCTCTCAGCTACTCATAAATAACATTAAAGATTCACTTCATGCTGACGATAAGAAGATCATCTTTGAAATATTTAACAGCCTCTTCTCTGCTTCTGATATCTCACTAAAGGTGAACCTTATGGGCCTTGCTCAACGCATCTCCGATATTAAAATTGGGAAAAAACTGGGCGTCGGTTTTATCGTCGTCATTGCCGCCTCCCTCGCCATTACTTTTATCGCTTTCGATTGTTTTCGCAGTATTAAAGACAACTCCGCCCGGCGCACGATTACCGTGGAGATGGTAAACACGTTAAGCAAGGCACGCCTTAACCGCACCCTCTACCAGTACACCAAAGATCCCAAATTTGCCACGCAGAACGTTCAGGCCCTGAAGGAGTTAGATGCCCTTTATAAACGGCTGGATGGATTTAAATGGGATGAGATGGGCCAGCAGAAAGTCGCGCTGATGGGGCAGTTACTTAACGAATATCAGAATCAGCGCCAGACATTCGTGACTGCTGCACAGGCGACAAGCGACGCCTTTGATGCCATTAAACCGGGTGCCCTGATTGCGCTTGCGCATCAGTTTGAATCACTCGATATGGCTCTGACACCCGATGCGGCGCTGCCGGTCATGCACCTGGCCGCAGCGCTGTTTGATGCGGCCAATGTTGAAAAAGCGTTTCTCGATAAACCGTCTGAGGCCAGCAGAGAGGCGATTCTTGCAGAATACACCGCTATCAACACCCTGAGCGAGCAACTGGATATTTTCGCCCAGCCGAATATTAATGACGTAACGCGAAATGTGCTCAGCACTCTGACGCAGCAACGCCAGGCTTTGACGCGCTATGTCGATGCGACAGAGAAAGAAAAGAGCGAATCAGCGGGCCTGACCACCACCGCAGAGCGGCTCAATGCGGCGGTCTCCGATACCTTTGCCTATCAGTCCCAGCTCTCCTCTGAATTTATCAAACAGGCGGAGTGGCGCATTGCTTTTGCCGCGCTGATTTGTGTGGTTCTGAGTCTGCTGATTGCCTGGCGGATCACCCGCAACATTACGCTGCCATTGAAAGAGACGCTGAACGCAGCGCAACGTATTGCCGCTGGTGATTTAACAACCTCACTGAAAACCACACGTGGTGATGAGTTAGGCCAGCTGATGCAGGCGGTAGATGCAATGAACATCAGCCTGCAGAACATCATCACCAACGTGCGTGATGGCGTCAGCAGCGTGGCGCGTGCCTCGGCGGAAATCGCGGCAGGTAATACCGATCTTTCATCCCGCACAGAACAGCAGTCTGCCGCAGTGGTTCAGACCGCGGCCAGCATGGAAGAGCTCTCTTCAACGGTGAAACAGAATGCGGAGAACGCTCACCATGCGAGTCAGCTGGCGACAGACGCGTCGGTTAATGCCGGACGCGGTGGCGAGATTATCCGTGACGTTATCGAAACCATGAACAATATAAGCCAGAGTTCGGGCAAAATCGGCGAGATCATTCACGTCATCAACAGCATCTCCTTCCAGACCAATATTCTGGCCCTTAACGCCGCAGTCGAAGCGGCACGAGCCGGAGAACAGGGTCGCGGATTTGCGGTGGTTGCCGGTGAGGTCAGAAATCTGGCCCAGCGCAGTTCACTGGCCGCCAAAGAGATTGAAACGCTGATACGCGAGTCACTTGATCGGGTTCATGATGGTTCTGAGTTTGTGGAACGCGCTGGTACCACCATGGATGACATCGTCCGCTCTGTCAGTCAGGTTAAAGACATTATGGGTGAGATTGCTGCCGCCTCTGACGAGCAAAACCGCGGCATTTCTCAGATCGCCACGGCAATGGCCGAGATGGATACCACGACGCAACAGAACGCCGCGCTGGTTGAAGAGTCCTCCGCCGCAGCCAGCTCACTGGAATCTCAGGCAGACGAACTGGAAAAAACAGTGGCCGTATTCCGTCTCTCTCCCGGACAAAGCAGTGTCAGCCGGGGCGCACCTGCCCTGTCACCGCGTTTAGTACCCGCTGCGCCCGTTAATGCATCCGCAGACTCAAGCTGGGAAAGCTTTTAACGGTTAGCGAAACGTTAATTCTGTCTGAACGTGAACAGAGCCAGCCTTAATTGATTGAGGCTGGCTGAAATAAACGTCATCTTCAGACAAATAACTGATCTGATTAACCAGAAGATATAAAGCCGCAATGGTTAACGCGGGAATGACATTGTCAGGCGTGCATCCGTAAACTGAAGGAAGATAATATTATCGGCCATGACAGCTGAAACGAACTGGCTCGCGCCTGATTATCCTGCTTTATATTTCGACTGGTTTTGAAATGAGGAGAGAAAGGAATCGCGATCGGTCTGTACAGAACGCGATGGAGAGAGTTGTCGTCCCTGACAGCTTCTCCGGCCGGTATACGCTTTCGCGCAACCGATGAGGTCGTCCGCTTCGTCGTTTTCCGGCCGGAGCCGGGCTACGTCCACTGGCGTCAGTTCCGTTACTGCTAGTTCAGCTCTTCGTTCAGGCTTGTAAGCGTCTGCAGGTACGGCACCTGCTGTTGAGCAATCGCCGGTGACTTAAAACTACTCAGCCAGCTTCTGGCTTCAGCGATTTTCGTCAGCCGATCCGCGTTGCTTTCAGATTTCGCCATATAACCCAGTTGAGTAAAGAGTGTTGCGATACTGATTTCTTTTTCCCCCAGGGCAAGGCTTAGTGCCGCTTCGCCAATAATGACGTGGCCTTTCTCGTCGTTTTGAAATAACACAGAAAATCCTCCATTAGATACGAATTGATGACAACCTCACCAGAGACTGTAGTCGTAAAAGAGAGAACTGCCCGAATTTATCACTAAAAACCGCGCAACTTGCTAATGGAAAATACTAAATGTTTTTTTCCGGATTGTTCTGTTTGTCTCTGCAGCCCTTCCTGTCAGACTTGCTTTTAAATTCACGATGGGATGTCACCATGAAACTTTCCATTCTCCTTACGCTGCTGGCTGCGACGGTCTGCTCCGTTTTTGCTGCCCATGGCAAATTTAAAACGCAGCAGGCTGGCCAGTCACTCTTCACGCAAAGCGGGGAAACGATCAGCGAAGAATAATGGCTACGCGCGGCATCGTCAGTGACCGGCCAATCGGTTATGATCCGTTGCCACTTACCTGCCGGTTGCCCGATGTCTGCCATTATCGATACGTTTATCGCCCCGCCCTGCTTTGATGAGATAACCCTCTTATTTCAGGACGAACATCTGCTGGTGATCAATAAACCCAGCGGCTTGCTGAGCCTGTCAGGTAAAAATCCGCAAAACCTCGATTCAGTGCACCATCGGCTGGTGAAACTTTTTCCTGGCTGCACGCTGGTTCATCGGCTCGATTTTGGCACCTCCGGGCTGATGGTCGTCGCACGCAGCAAAACGATTAACGCGGCCCTCTGCCAGCAATTCAGCCAGCGCAGCGTGCGTAAAACTTATCAGGCACTACTGTGCGGGCACCTTGCCGATGACGAAGGCGTTATTGATGCCGCGATAGCAAAAGATCCGGCGCAGTTTCCCCGGATGGTGATTTGCCCGGACCAGGGAAAACCCGCGCGCTCACGCTACCGGGTCATGGCTCGCGGCTATTATCAGGAATGTTATTATCAGGAAAAAAAGGGAAAGGGATTGCCGGTCACGCGGGTTGAACTGATGCCGGAAACCGGGCGCACCCATCAGCTGCGCATTCACTGTCAGCAGCTTGGGTACCCGATTCTGGGCTGTGATCTCTACGGCGGGCTTTTGCTGCCTGGCGCGGAGCAGGCAGAGAGACTGATGCTGCACGCCAGCGGACTGACGTTTGTTCATCCTGTCAGCGGCTGCACGCTGCAACTCTCTGCCGACAGCCCGTTCTGAATGCGTCAGCGCGCTGTTACCACATTAAATCATCGGGCACTTTGAAATCAGCATAAGGATCATCTTCGTCCTGTGCTTCTTCGCTTAATGCACTGTTTAATACGATGGCACTGGCATCACGCTGCGCAATTTTATCCGCTACGCTGGCCGGGATGATGGCGTACTGGCTCTCGCCATTATTGTCAGCCGCCAGGCGGGCAATGGCGAGACGCCCATTGATCAGCTGAGTCTGCGTCAGCTTATCCACCATAATCTTTTTGATCAGGTTATTGTCGGTGAAGTTGAAGCTGATGTTGCCTCTTACCACGTCAATTTTGTTCATTTCGATCAGCTGTTTGACCTGCGCTTTGTACTCTTTAGACAGCACAGCCAGCTTCTGCTGCTCGTTCAGCTGCTTATCGCGTTCAAGCTGCGCTTTTTTGTTATCTTCCACCGCCGCTCTGGCTTCGCGTGCCTGAACCCTGGATTTCTTCGCTGTACGCTGAACCTTGTCCATTTTTTTGCTGGATACTAATCCCGCTTTCAGCATCTGCTCTTGCAAGGTGAGTTTTGTCATTGTCGTCTCTGAACCTGTGAAATAATGTCCGGGATTATACCTGTAATCATCCGGGCTGTACCAGGTTGCCGCACCTGCCGCGCCCGCGATTGCGGGCAGCCTCTCAACACTGTGCTAACATTCCCCGGTCAAAATCACCTTATTGAGCACCATGTCAGAGCTAACAAAACGTAAAAATGACCCTGAAGGGCTGAAAAAACGCATCATCGCAGGCGCACTGAAAACCTTCGCGGAGTTTGGTATGCAGGGTGCCAGGCTGGAGCAGATTGCTGAACATGCGCAAACCACCAAACGCATGGTGGTCTATCACTTTGGCAGTAAAGAGCAGCTTTATATCCACGTGCTGGAGCAGGTTTATCAGCAGATACGTCAGCATGAAACCGGCCTGAACCTGGCGGCGATGGAGCCGGAACTGGCCATGACCCGCCTGGTGGAAGCCAGTTTTGATTACCATGTCGAACATCCCGATTTTATCCGGCTGGTCTGCAGTGAGAACCTGTTGCGCGGGCGCTACATCACCCAGTCGCCGCAGATTAAAGCCCTTAACCGCAGCGCGCTGGATCTGCTGGATGACATCCTGGCACGCGGTCAGCAACAGGGCGTATTCACTGCCGATGTGCAGACCATCGATGTCCATCGCCTGATCAGCAGTATCTGCGTTCATCACGTCTCAAACCGCTACACCTTCAACGCCCTGTTCAGCCCGGACAACAGCGAAGCAGAGAGTATTCGCCGTAATCGCCAGCTGGCTGTAACCGCAACGTTACGCTATATCCGCAAATAAATGCCCGCAGGCCCGGCTGCGCTTAGCCATAGTCTACGCTTACTAATACTTGTCACTAAAATGCAATAATAAGGAATGCTGTTGTGAGCAGAGATGCACGCCTCTATCCGCTTCGTCAGACCCATGTTGAACCCGATGATGATGCGCTGTGGAACTGGGCGCAGAACGCGCAAATCGGCAGCCGTCACCAGGTTCAGCGTCCCGCCAGTGAAGCGGAATTACAGAGACTTATCCGGGAGTCACACGGCCAGATTCGGGTGATCGGCAGCAAGCTGTCGCCTGGTCGTATGTTGCATGTCAGTGATGACGATGTGCTGCTCGATCTCAGCGCACTGAGCGGCCAGCTTGCCAGTGATGAACAGAGCGTGACCTTTGGTGGCGCGACCCCGCTTGAGCAGGTCTATCGCAGCCTGACCGAAATGAACCGCATGCTGGCTTCATCGCCAGGCGTGATTGCGATTCAGACACTGGCGGGCGCAATGGCGACCGGAACGCACGGCCAGGGATTGCAGCAGAGTTCGATTGCCGACGAAGCGCTGGCAATCAGAATGGTGCTGGCCGATGGCAGCGTGCGCGAATTTGTTCGTGGCGACGCTGACTTCCCGGCAGCGCAGGTTTCACTGGGCGCATTAGGGATTGTTACCGCGGTAACCCTGCGTACCCAGCCGTTTAGCATCTTCACCTGCCACAAAAATGCCGTCTCTGCCGATACCCTTGAAGAGGATCTGCTGCGCTGGAACAACGACTATCCGCTGAGCAAAGCCTGGTGGTTTGTCGATGACAATCTGGTGCACGTCTGGAACGCCCATGAGGCGAGTGACGAAGAGCGTCAGCGCTACGAAGTGCAGGGTCGTCAGGTGGTGGAACATGAGGGCGAAGTTGACGAAAGCCTCAACGACACCATCGACCAGACGCTGGCACATATGCACCGCGATACGCAGATTGAGGGCAAAGGGGGAAAACAGTTTCGCACCGTCACCCGTTTTCGTGATTTCACCGATGTTACCGGTGACATTTACCAGCTCTTCTGCCGCGGCATTGCGGTGCCGCAGATCAATGTGGAAATCGGCGTGCCGCTGGCAAAAACCCCGGCCATCATTCGCCGCATCAAGCAGTGGTATGCCGGGAACCGTCCGCATATGCACTACCCGATTATCCTGCGCTGCACCGGGGCATCATCGGCCTGGCTCAGTCCGGCCGCTGACCAGCCAACCTGCTTTTTCGGCTTTGTAGTCTATTACGCCGACGATGGCTCGCTGTCACAGGAAGGACTGCACTTCCTGACTGAAGTGGAAAAACTGCTGGCCGAAGAGGGCGGACGCCCGCACTGGGGCAAATATTACGATGAAGAACGCTACAACTGGCGTGAGATCTATCCGCAGTGGGACGCCTTCCGCGCCCTGCGCAGCCAGCTCGACCCGCAGGGCCGACTGGGTAACGACTACATCACGCCACTTTTTGACTGATTGAGGAAAGCTATGTTTGCCTGGGTAACGCTGTTAACACAACCCGATTATCTGGTGGGCGTGAAAGCGCTGCACCGTTCGCTGCAACAGAGCCACAGCCAGTGGCCGCTGGTGGTGATGACCACGCCGGCGATTTCAGCGTCTGACTGTCAGATTTTGCAGGATGAGGGCTGTGTGATTAAACCGGTCGAGCCCCTCTATCCGCGCGCCGATCTGGATCAGCACTACGCTTCGGCGCAGTTCGGTGAAGTCTGGACCAAGCTGCGCGCCTGGCAGCTCACCGATTATGAGCGCGTCGTGTTTCTGGATGCCGATATGCTGGTCCTTCAAAATATGGATGAGCTGTTTACCCTGGAACTGGGCGATAACCCGCTAGCCGCCTGCCACGCCTGCCGCTGTAATCCCAACCAGATTGCCTCTTATCCGGCAGAGTGGCAGCCCGAGCAGTGCCACTATACCTGGCAGGCGCGCGGTGAAAAGGCGCCAGAGAGTGTGGATCTTTACCTGAATGGCGGTTTTCTGGTGCTGAAGCCCGATAATGCGGTGTTCGACGTACTGGAAAAGCGTATTGCCGCCATTGATGATCTCAGTAACTATCCCTTCTCCGAGCAGGATCTGCTGAATGAAGTGTTTGCCGATCGCTGGAAGCCGCTATCTTACATCTACAATGCCTTGAAAACGCTGCCGTTTCAGCACAGCGGTCTCTGGCACGATCAAGAGGTGAAGAACCTGCACTATATTCTGGCAAAACCGTGGAAACGCGATCTCAGCCAGCCCGAGAGTCAGCGCGATCGCTTTTATGCGCTGGATAAATTGTGGTGGGAAAAAAGCGGTCTGATCTGATTGGGTGTGGGCGGGAAGCGAACGTTTCCCGCCCTGCCCGCCAGGGTTAATCAACACATCGGCAATACCCTGTATCCCTCTGATTCTGCCCTACACCTCAATCCAGCGGCGTTGCACTGCTGAGTGAGCAATCGCTTCCAGCACCTTCTGAACCTGCAATCCCTCTGCAAAATCAGGCCACATGCAATCGCCCGCCGCGATGCCGTTGATCAGGTCGCGAATCTCCACCGTTTTCTGATCGTTAAAGCCGATGCCGTGTCCGGCAGAAACACAGAAATTCGCGTAATCAGGGTGCGCTGGTCCGGTCAGAATAGTTTTAAACCCCTGACGCCCGGCCGGTTCGTCATGCAGATAAAGCTCCAGCTCCGCCATTCGCTCCTGGGTGTAGCGCAGTGTGCCTTTGGTGCCGGTGACAACGTAAGTCAGGCCCATTTTTGCGCCACAGGCGATGCGTGAGGTTTCAATCACGCCGTGCGCGCCGTTATGGAAGCGCAGCAGCGCGCTGGCCTGATCTTCGTTTTCGACCGGTAACTGCCGCGCAGGCTCTTTCGGGTCGGGCCGGGAGGCGATCACCGTCATCATGTCGCCGCTGACCTCAGCAATTTCACCAACCAGGTAGTGCGCCATATTAACGATATGCGCCGCCAGATCGCCCAGCGCACCGAGACCTGCCAGCGCTTTCTGACAGTGCCAGTCGAGCGGCGTTTCCGGTCTGGCGAGATAATCCTCGTTATGGGTGCCGTAGAAATGCACCACGTCGCCTATCTCACCATTGGCAATGATCTCTTTCGCCAGCTGGCTGGTAGGGTTTTTCATATAGTTGAAGCCCACCAGCGTTTTAACCCCTGCCGCATCGGCTGCTGCTACCATCTCCTGCGCATCCGCCACGCTTAACGACAGCGGCTTTTCTGAATAGACGTGTTTGCCGTGACGTATCGCTTCCAGCGCCATCTCTTTATGCAGGAAGTTGGGGGCGCAGATATCCACGACATCAATCGCCGGGTCGCTGACCAGCGCGCGCCAGTCACCCGTCGAGCGTGCGAAACCAAAGGTCGCCGCCTGACGGGCGGCCAGCTCGGGGTTAACTTCAGCCAGCATCTCCCGCACGATTTCGCCTTTCAGCGAAAATACGGTGGGCGCCTGCGCATAAGCAATCGCGTGGCAGCGTCCGATATAGCCGCTGCCAATCATGCCGATTCTGACTTTGTTCATTTCAACTCCAGAGATTCTGTTCAGGGTTGAAATGGAATCTACGTTTCGTTTTTATTGCTGACAAAGCCAGAATGGAGACTTTGTGACGCCCGTAAAAAACTATCCGGTAAAATCACGCGCCCGGCTGCCTGACAAGGACAATACAGCGCCAGAACACCTCATAAATACCTCAGTTTTACACGTGGCGTTTTGCCGGATGAGTCAGCCGCACAGGCCGCTCTTTCAGTGCTTACAACGCCATAGTGGCGACTATTTCAGCAGTCGCGCTAATTTATGAAAAAGAGCTTTGACATGGCCCGGCGTGGCCGTTACTATGCGCCCCGTTCAAACGATTCCTCTGTAGTTCAGTCGGTAGAACGGCGGACTGTTAATCCGTATGTCACTGGTTCGAGTCCAGTCAGAGGAGCCAAATTAGAAAAGCCTGCTTAGGAAACTAAGCGGGCTTTTTGCTTTTCATACTTCTGATAAAATTTCTGCGTCTTACTAAGTCTGTTTCCTCTTCAAATCCCCGGTTCTTTTCGTTATTGCCTGATACTTAAACATTCGGTTCCGCCCTCACTTAAAGGTTCATTTCTGACCCTACATCTCCTGTTTCCTTAACAAATGCATTAAGAGTGACTTAAAGTGTCATAAATGACCTTTCATCAGCATATTTCGGATTCTGGCTGTAAGATGAGAAGATGATGCCTTTAATAGGTTCAAAAATGACCCTTTTAGCACTATAGTCGGACCATATCGTTTCAAAAACGTACTGAAATTGCAGAAAAGGTCAAAAATGAACCTTGATGAGATTAAATCTTCGCTGATAAACCTTTCTGAGTCAGATCGGCGAAAGGTATTGGCGGGGTTCGCTTTGAGTAGAGAAGCCATAACAGAAGCGGACGAACCGGACACCCGATCGGTGCTGAGTGCTCTGACGTTTCCGACACTGCCACAACTACTGGCCAATGAACTCAAACGACAAAACATCACCTATGAAGAGATGGCGATTCAGATTGGTGTATCACTCTCAACATTTAAACGACTGATCGCTAAACCATCTTCTGCAAAGGCAATAAATCTTCACGCCTTGCTTAAAGAACTGGGTATAAAAGTATGGCTCGAAAAATAGAGGTGTGGCTTTACAACACGCTGGCAGGAACGCTGAGTGAAGGGCAAAACGGTTATACTTTCTGCTACCTGCCCACTTATGTCGGCTGTGCGATATCTCTCAGCATGCCGGTAAGACCTGAGCCCTATTTAAGTGAAGAGCTACATCCCTTCTTTAAAGGTTTAGCGCCAGAAGGCTGGTTGCGAAAACGCTATTCTGAAATTCAAAAAATTGATGATAAAGATCTGTTCGGCTTACTGATGGAAAATGGCAACGATTTGCTTGGGGCAGTCGTCTTTAAAGAGATAACATCATGAATTCAGAACGCTGCCTGATCACATTAAAACGGCTTAAAGAATCTGAGCTAAAAACCGGCTACTCAACAAAAGGCATCCGGCATCTGCTGGGTAGTCTGAGTGTGGCCCTTAGCCTGCCGTTTACGCGCAGTCAGTTTATTCAGGAACTCCCTGAACGTCAGAAAGGCATGAGCATTTCAGGCTATCAACCCAAACTGTCGCTTCGCCTGGAAAAGGGAGAACTGGTGGTCGTCAGCAATGATGGCACCTATATCCTGAAACCCTCTCCGGAAGAATACCCACACCTGGCAGAAAACGAGCATGCCACTATGTGCGTTATGCAGCGTCTGAAATTTGACGTTCCCCCGTTCGGGCTGATGCCATTCAGACACGATGAAAATCGGCCAGATGAACTGGCGTTTGTCATAAAAAGGTATGACCGGACAGCGTCAGATAACGCGAGATTACATCAGGAACAGCTGGATGGCGCGATGGGTCTCGGCGATAAATATGGCAGGATTGATAACCATAAAGCCATCAGTTACGAGAAAGCCGCTAAATTCCTGAATACCAGAGTGAACAGCAGTTTAAAGAGTAAACGAGACCTCTTTTTGCGCATCGTGTATGCCTATGTGCTGGGAAACAATGATTTTCATCTGCGCAATATCGGGATTATCCTGCCTCCGCAGGGTTCACCCTGGCTGGCACCGGTTTATGACTTTATCAGCGTTGTGCCCTACCCTGCAGCGTTTGGAGAGTATTTAGCTTTGCCCCTGCTGGAACGTGAAGAAAATGATGCAGAAAACGCACCTGGGATGAATTCAGAGTACGGAGAATATCTGGGTGCAGACTTTATCCTGCTTGCCCAGGGTATGGATATTAATCCGACACTGGCACGAAAATGGCTTTCCGAGGTGGTGAGTCATCATCAGCTTATTATCGATACTTATAATGAAAGTCATATGCCTGAATCGCAGCGGGAAGCCGTACTTGACTACGTGGCCCGAAGAATCACGTTACTGGCAGTGACCGAAATTTAAATGATGCCATTAACCTGTTGTGCCTGGGTTGTAAAAGGATAGTTAAGCTGTCGAATAACTCACCTGCCCCCATAAAAAAACCCGCTAATATCAGCGGGTTTCAGGTTTTACAACGTCAACAGCAATCAGAGTTCAAACCGATCCAGATTCATCACTTTGGTCCAGGCGGCAACAAAGTCTTTGACGAATTTTTCACGGGCGTCACTGCTGGCGTAGACTTCCGCCGAGGCGCGTAACACCGCGTTGGAACCAAACACCAGATCGGCGCGCGTGCCGGTGAAACGGGTTTCGCCAGTGACGCGATCCCGTCCAATGAATTTCTCATTGGTCGAATCAGCGGCTTTCCACTCGGTACGCATATCCAGCAGATTCACGAAGAAGTCTGTGTTCAGCGTCCCTGTGTGGTGCGTGAAGATGCCGTGCTGGCTGCCATCAAAGTTAGCACCCAGCGCGCGCATCCCGCCAACCAGCACCGTTAATTCCGGCACGGTCAGGGTCAGCTGCTGCGCTTTATCGATCAGCAGATTTTCGGTGGTGGTTTTGCCGAAGCCAGTACCGTAGTTACGGAAACCATCTGCACGCGGTTTCAGCAGATCGAACGACTCGATATCAGTCTGATCCTGACGCGCATCAACACGTCCCGGAGTAAATGGCACCTCAATTTCAACGCCAGCTGCTTTCGCCGCCTGCTCAACGCCGACCACACCCGCCAGCACAATCACATCTGCCAGTGAAGCCTTGTGCGCTTCACGCTGCACCGCTTCCAGCGTTGGCAGCACGCGTGCTGCGACGGCATTGACGTCCCACTCGCGCTGCGGCAGCAACGCCAGGCGGGCACCGTTGGCACCACCGCGTTTGTCGCCGCCACGGAAGGTTGATGCCGAAGCCCAGGCAACCGAAACCAGCTCGCTGACGCTGAGGCCGGTTGCAGCAATCTTCTCTTTCAGCTGCGCAATATCCGCCACGGTTGGATGATAAACCGGTGCAGGCAGCGGATCCTGCCAGATCAGATCTTCCTGCGGGACTTCAGGTCCGATGTAACGCGCTTTTGGCCCCATATCACGGTGAGTCAGCTTAAACCAGGCACGGGCAAAGGCTTCATTGAACGCCTGCGGATCGTTGTGGAAACGACGCGAAATCTTTTCAAATTCCGGGTCAAAACGCAGCGTCAGGTCGGTGACCAGCATGGTCGGTTTGTGTTTCTTCGCAGCGTCAAACGCATCCGGGATAATGTCCGGGGCATCAGCTGCCACGAACTGGATGGCACCCGCCGGGCTGCGCGTCTGAACCCACTCATATTTGAACAGGTTCTCGAAGAAGTAGTTACTCCACTGGGTTGGCGTCTGAGACCAGATCACTTCCAGACCAGAGGTAATCGCATCTGCGCCAACGCCCGTGCCGTGGTTGTTGACCCAGCCCAGGCCCTGCGCCTCAATCGGTGCAGTTTCCGGATCAACTCCGACGTGGCTGGCCGGTGCGGCACCGTGGGTTTTACCCAGCGTATGTCCACCAGCAATCAATGCCACGATCTCTTCGTCGTTCATGCCCATGTTGCCGAAAGTGGCGCGAATAGCCGGGGCCGCAGAGGCAGGATCGCCGCTGTGTTCAGGCCCTTCCGGGTTCACGTAGATCAGACCCATTTCGGTAGCGCCCAGTGGTGACTGCGCCAGGGATTCCGGGTGACGGTGTTCCAGCCAGGCGGCTTCTTCACCCCAGTTCACATCCATATCCGGTTCCCAGACATCTTCACGTCCGGCACCAAAGCCAAAGGTACGGAATCCGGAGTTTTCCAGCGCGACGTTGCCCGCCAGAATGTAGAGGTCGGCCCAAGAGATCTTCTGACCATATTTCTGTTTAACCGGCCACAGTAAGCGGCGCGCTTTATCCAGACTGACGTTGTCTGGCCAGGAGTTTAGGGGGGCGAAGCGTTGCTGACCACGACCTGAACCACCGCGTCCGTCCACGGAGCGATAGGTTCCGGCGCTGTGCCAGGCCATACGAATAAACAGGCCGATGTAGCTGCCCCAGTCAGCGGGCCACCAGGCTTGTGACTCGGTGAGCAACCCTTTGATGTCAGCTTTCAGCGCTGAGTAATCTAATTTGGCAAATTCTTTACGGTAATCGAAGGATTCATCAAGCGGGTTCGAACGCGATGAGTGCTGGTTCAGCAGGTCAACCCGGAGTTGATTAGGCCACCAGTCGCGGTTGGTTGTTCCGCCGCCCGGCGCCTGATTAGCCTGAGGTGGCTTACCAGCATGAAAAGGACATTTGCCCTCAGGCGCCTCGCGATCGGCTTCGACAATAGGCTTTGCATCTTTTGCATCTTCATCAATGGAATTGCTCATGGTCACACCTCTTTTTTGTATTTTCATCGCTACTCTATAGAGGATTTTCAGGAACGCACACCTGTCTCATCCTATCTGTTTGATAGCTTTTACCTTTTTATACGCCTTCTTCAAAAGCTTAAAACAATGAATTGACGGTAGCCGACAGGCTGTAAAGAGCAGCGAAGCGGCAACCATCACCCTGAGACTATTCCGACAGCGCCGGTTTCACAACTGCCGTTTTGCTGCCCGGCAGGCGGATGCGGAACCAGATAGCGTACATTGCGGGCAGGAAAACCAGCGTGCTACCAATCAGGGTAAAGGCCAGCGTTCCTCAGAACGCCGAGTGTGTCAGTGGAATAAACGCCAGAGAGAAGTTCAGGGAGGATAAACCAGAAAAAGCGAGGAGTGATGAAGCGCGTTTACAGCAGGATCACGGCAGGCGCTTTGTCATCTGCGCCTGCCGTGGATCTCACAGCGCCCTGCTCTTCAGGGCGCTCTGTCACTTAACGCCAGCCGAGTTCCGGGGCGACATACTTCAGGATCGCCTCAATCACATGGGCGTTGTAGGCGACACCAAGCTGGTTAGGCACGGTGAGCAGCAGGGTATCAGCTTCGGCAATCGCCTCATCCTGCGCAAGCTGCTTAATTAACGCCTCTGGCTCGGCGGCATAGCTGCGGCCAAAGATAGCGCGGGTTTTCTCATCGAGAAAGCCGACGGAATCCTGGTCGTTACCGCTGCGGCCAAAGTACGCGCGGTCCATATCATTCACCAGCGCAAAGATGCTGCGACTGACCGAGACGCGTGGCGCATGCTGATGTCCCGCTGCTTTCCAGGCCTCACGATAGGCGCGGATCTGTTTAGCCTGCTGAATGTGGAACGGCTCGCCGGTTTCATCATCTTTCAGGGTTGAACTTTGCAGGTTCATGCCCATTTTTGCCGCCCATTCTGCGGTGGCGTTGGAGCCGGATCCCCACCAGATGCGGTCGCGCAGGCCTTCTGAAAGCGGCTCGGGACGCAGCAGGCCAGGCGGATTCGGGAACATGGGCTGTGGATTTGGCTTAGCGAAACCTTCGCCGCGCAGCACCTCCAGAAACTCTTCAGTGTGACGACGGCCCATATCCGCATCGCTTTCACCCGCTTTCGGTTCAAAGCCAAAGTAGCGCCAGCCATCGATTACCTGCTCAGGTGAACCGCGGCTCAGACCCAGTTGCAGACGACCATTGGAAATCAGGTCTGCCGCGCTGGCGTCTTCCACCATGTAGAGCGGGTTTTCGTAGCGCATGTCGATGACACCGGTGCCGATCTCAATCGTTTTGGTGCGCGCTGCAACGGCAGCCAGCAGCGGAAATGGCGAGCTGAGCTGGCGGGCAAAATGGTGGACGCGGAAGTAAGCGCCATCTGCGCCCAGCTCTTCGGCGGCGACCGCTAAGTCGATCGATTGCAGTAGCACATCCTGTGCGGTACGGGTGGCGGACTGCGACGAAGGCGTCCAGTGACCAAAGGATAAGAAGCCAATATTTTTCATCTGTATTTCTCCTGACAGGCGGTAAACACCCGTGGATGCAAGGCGATTTCTGATAGAGAAAGGTTACGCCCCCGGAGCCGCCACTGATAGTCAATATCTTTCAGCGCCATATTCAGGAATTTCGACATAGCTAAGCAGATTATCCACTTTGCCTTTGCCCGCCCTTTCTTTCACTGTTCAGATTCCCGCTTCCGCTGTCAGGTGAATCATGCACACCGGTTATCTCTCTCTACAGCAGCGCGCCTGGCTTAAAGCGCGCGCACGCAGCTGGCTCTGGCGCAGCGAAATGCCGACCTGGCTGCTAATCGGTGTGATCTATGGCGGCTGGTTTTCGGTGATGCTGAACGCGCAGATGCTGGGACAGCTGCCCGCCACCCTGCTGCTGATCGTCTTCACTGGCTGGTATATGTCGCTGCAGCATGAGCTGATCCACGGGCATCCCACGCGCTGGCCGCGGGTGAATCAGCTATTTGGCACCCTGCCGCTGGCAGTCTGGTATCCCTATGGGCTCTATCGCGATTCTCACCTGGCCCATCATCGCAATCACACCCTGACCGAGCCGGATGAGGATCCGGAAACCTACTACCTCTCCCCTGCTCGCTGGGCGAAGTTACGGCGCTGGCAGCAGCAGCTGATTCATCTGCGTAACACTTTTTTGGGACGATTGCTGCTCGGCCCGCTGCTGGATGTGGCGGCGACCTTCGGCGGGATGTGGCAGGCACTGCGCCGTGGCGATCGATCCGCGATAGCGATGTGGCTGCTGCACGGGACGCTGCTGGCACTGCTGTTTTTCTGGATGGCGCGGCAGGGATTTTCGCCGCTGTGGTATCTGCTGGCGGTGAGTTATCCGGCGCTGGCGCTGACCAAAGTGCGCTCCTTCTATGAGCATCGTGCGGCGGACGATCCGCTGGCACGGTCGGTGAATAATGAAGCGGCGTGGCCATGGCGCATGCTATTCCTGAATCTGTACTACCATTCAGTGCATCACGACCTCCCCGGCGTCCCCTGGTATGGCCTGCGTCGCCTCTATCTGCGCGACCGCGATCATTACTACCAGCGCAATCATGGCTTTCGCGTGGCGGGCTATCGGGTCTGGCTGCGTCAGTTCTGGGCCCGACCGGTCGGGGTCAATGTCCATCCGGGACGATCAGCGGAGAAAACGCATGAATAACCTGCTCGCCTTGCCGATGTATGCGATTCACCCGCCCGCCACCCGGGCATTGATGCAGGCTGTGGTTACCCTGCTGACGCAGCAGGGCATTGCCACGCAGCCGGTCTGGCCTGAGGATCTGCTGACACACTGGCAGGATAACCGGTTGCTGCTGAGCCAGACCTGCGGCTATCCGCTGGTCAGCCAGCTTCCTGCGGTTCAGTTGGTCGGCACCTTTCACTATCAGGCCCCAGGCTGCACCGGCCGTGACTATCGCAGCTGGCTGGTGGCGCGGGATAAACAGGCGACGCTGGCCGATTTTAACGGCCGGCGGGCCGTGGCTAACAGCCTGGACTCTCACTCCGGCTATAACGCGCTGCGGTTTGTGGCAGCGCTTCAGGGCGTGAGGTTTTCGCAGCTGCTGCTGAGCGGCGGCCATCGTCAGTCGCTGGCGGCGCTGCGTGATTCACAGGCGGATATCGCGGCTATCGACTGCGTCAGCTGGGCACTGCTGGCGCGCTATGAGCCGGATGCGCTGCGCGGCCTGCATATCATCGGTGAAACGCCAGCCGCCCCCGGATTGCCGTTGATTACGGCAGCCCCGACGTCAGTGGACCGGCTGGAGAGACTCCGCATCGCGCTGCATCAGTTGGTGAACGATCCCGCCTGGCGCACCGCCTGCGACGATAACCTGATCGGCGGATTCAGCCCGGTGCAGCGAGACGATTATCAGGGCGTGCAGGCGTGGGAACAGCAGGCCGCCGCGCTGGGCGTTACCCGGCTGTAATACACTCCTCTGTTTCGCCCTGCTGACCGGGCAGGGAAAATCTGATTTCTCTGCATCGCCCCCTCCCTGCCCGCGCTTTCCCGGCCTCTCATTTCATGCTCCCCGACGCGCTCTGACCGAGGCTAAGTCTGGTAAGCCCGGTCACGGCGTTCTAAGGTAGAGGTTTTCAGCAGAGGAAGAGTGGGATGCGCATTCTGATGGCAGGCGCCGGCGCGACCGGCGGATATTTTGGTGCACGGCTGGCTCAGGCCGGCCAGGACGTGACTTTTCTGGTCCGTGAACGGCGTTATCAGCAGCTACAGGCCAGCGGTCTGGTATTGCAGACACCGCAGGGCACTGAAACGCTACAGCCGCAGCTGGCCCAGGCGAGCAGCCTGACGGGCCACTATGATCTGATTATCGTCACGGTGAAGAGTTTTGCCCTTGATCAGGTGATGGAGGATATTGCACCTGCAGTGGGCCCGGAAACATTGATCATGCCGATTCTGAACGGATTGCGGCACATCGCAACGCTTCAACAGCGTTTCGGCGAAGATAAGGTGATTGGCGGCCTGTGCAAAATCAACGCGACGCTGGGTGACAATGGTGAAGTAATCCAGATGACGCCGCTGCATCAGCTCTATTATGGCGCACTGGACGGCCACAACGATGCGCGACTACAGCGGGTTGATGCGGCGCTGCGTGACTGTCAGGTCGATACCCGATTCAGCGATAACATCATGGATGAGCTGTGGGAAAAGTGGCTGCTGCTGAGCACGCTCGGCGCGGTTTGCTGCCTGGCGCGTGGAAATACCCAACAGATACTCACCTCGCGCGGCGGCGAAGCGCTGTTACAGGGTGTTTTCTCGGAGATTCTGTCAGTCATTACTGCCGAAGGCTATCAGACGCGTCCGGCGGCCACTGCCCGCATTCTTGAGCTGTTAAGCGATCCGGCTACCCCGATGACCTCCTCAATGTACCGCGATTTAATCCAGGGCTTTGATATCGAAGCCGATCAGGTGATAGGTGACCTGCTGCTGCGGGCGAAACGCCATAGTCTTGCCACGCCACTGCTTAACGCGGTGGATGTAAACCTTCAGGTCTATCTGCAGCAGCGTTAATGACTCTGTCGGGTTCCGTGACCGGGTGCCGCAACGGACCCGGTTTTTGTGGTCGCGAAAGTGTGGTGTGCAGCAGCAGTGCAGCAGGAAAATTTGCTACACTCGTCGCTTCATTTTTTGGAGAGTTCAATGACTTCCCGCTCCGTGACCCTCGATGATGTCGCTCAACTGGCCGGCGTCTCATATCAAACCGTTTCACGTGTTTTAAACCGTTCTGAACAGGTGTCAGCCCGCACGCGGGAAAGGGTTGAGGCGGCGATGCTGCAGCTCAATTATGTGCCGAATCGTGTGGCGCAGCAGCTGGCCGGTAAGGCGACGCGCACGCTGGGTCTGGCCACCAGCGACCTGGCCCTGATGGCTCCTGCGCAGATCGCCTCGGCGATCCAGCAGCGCGCCGCCGGGGCGGGTTATCATCTGGTGATCGCCATGGACAGTGGTAACGATGCGGCAGCAACGGTGAATGAACTGCTGGCACAGCGGGTCGATGGACTGCTGATCAACCTGCCGCTGGAGGCAGATGAGGCGCAACAGATCCAGTTGCTCTGCGGCAGCAAACCGGTGCTGTTTCTGGATGTCGAACCCCAGGCGGCGGTAGCGCAGTGTCAGTACCCGAATGAGTCTGGCGCCCGTGCCGCCGTTGAACATCTGGTGGCGCTGGGTCATCGTCAGATTGGTTTGTTGAACGGGCCGCTGCGCTCGGTCTCGGCCCGTCAGCGTGAAAATGCATGGCGTCAGGCGCTGGCCGATCATCAGCTGACACCGCACTGTTCTCTGCGCGGCGACTGGAGCGCGCAGTCGGGTTACCAGGCGCTGCTGGCGCAGCTTCCTGACGATCTGCCGCAGGCGCTGCTGGTCGCGAACGATCAGATGGCGCTGGGTGCGATGCGGGCTCTGCATCAGCATGGCGTAGCCATTCCTGGCGAGATATCGGTAATTGGATATGATGATACCGCCGAGAGCGCGTGGTATCAGCCACCGCTGACCACGGTGCGGCAGGATTTGCACGCTCTTGGCGCGCAGAGCGTCGAGCGGATGCTGGCCCGGCTTCAGGGAGAGGAGGCGTCAGACAACGCGCTGGAAACCACGCTGGTGATCCGGGAGACCACCGCCCCGCCTGCTGATGAGCGGATCAATTTAGTGGCGCTGTCACAGCAGTTACAGGTGATCGCCCGCAGGCTGGCGGGAAAATAACGCTGCGCTGACGCAGGCAATAAAAAACCCGCCCCACCGGAGTGGATGCGGGTTGGCATAGGACGTCTGGCGCTTGCGCGCTGCTATCTGCCCTTACGCTTTCGGGTGTTCGCCCACGCCCATCGCTTTGATCTTTTTCGACAGCTCGCGACGCTCTTTCGACAGGTCGGCGTTTTTGATGATGTACTCATCCACGCGATCTTCATAATCCACACGCATGCTGGCGATGATTTCCTGAATAGCCTCAACGCTCATGCCGGGTTTGATATATTCGCTCAGGTTGTCGAGCAGCAGTACGCGCTTCTGGTTGTCGCGAATTTTCTTCTCGTTGTCGACAATTTCACGCTGCAGTTTGTTTTTGCGGCGGAACATACGCACGAACTCCAGTACGTCCTGAAATGATTGCTTGGCATTTTCCATGATGGCACCTTTCTTTGAGCCTGCTGACGCAGGGAGAGAGTCAAAACGATCAGCTTAGCGGCTAGCCCGCCAGGTAAGCAATTTTCACAGCTAAATTCAGACTGGCTCTTATCTTAGCGCAAAGAAACCCTGTTTCACATTAAGTCATTGTCTGAGGTGATTATTTGCGCAGCGCCATTCGCATCAGGTCGGTCATCCGTTCCAGCTGCTTTGCCAGTTCCAGCGTCAGCCAGACGTAGCCGTAGATCGGCGTCTCCTCCAGACCTTCGCTGCCCGCTTCCGCGATCAGTCGCCGCAGTTCGCCACTGATTTCAGTCAGCTCGTGACTGTTAGCCACCACCTCTTCCGTTTCCCCTTCAATCGCCATGACCGACAGCGCCCGCAGCGTGTTCTCAGTCATCTGCTGAGTGCGGCGCAATGCGGGCGCGTTAAGCATAATCAGATGGCTCTCGCGCGATGCCCACCAGGCATTAATCTGCATCTCAATGGTGTAAACCATATTACGGTTGATGGTCTGAATCGCTTCAAGCACCGATTTTGGGATGCGCGTCTCTTTGCTTGACGGCTCCAGCAGCGCCCGCATTTTGATCACGCTGCTCAGCAATTTGCCCAGCGGCTTGTTCAGGCGCGGCTTTTCAACCAGGTTGGGTGAGAAACCGGCGTGATAGATTTTTGCCATTTCCGCCAGCGCGTCGGAGAGCTGAATGCGCCAGTGTGTATAGGCACGCTGTGCCCAGATAGCGGTAAATAGCAGCGCCATCAGCGATCCCAGGATCACATCACCGCCGCGCCACAGTGCCATCGTGAAATCGCCGGTTGGTGCGCCCACGACCACGCTCAGCGTAATCCCGATCAACAGCGCCATGTAGGGATGTTTGCCCAGCGTCAGGTAGCCGCTGATCATCATGATGATGCCGCACCAGGCCAGCATCATCGGCATCGAGATCAGCTCCAGCTTCAGGGCAATCAGACCGGATATTGACCCGGCGACCGTGCCGCTGATGCGCTGCAGCGCGCGCGGAAAAACATTTCCCCAGGTGGAGATGGGCCCCATCACCACCACCAGCGTAATCAGCGGCCAGGTGCCTTCAGGGATATCGGTCGCCCGCACAAAGATAAAGCAGAGCAAAAAGGCGATGGCAATACGCACGCCGTGGACGGAGCGGTAATGGCGATAAAACCAGAACTCCAGTTTTGATATGGGCTTATCGGGACGCAAAATGACTTTCCGGTTGCGGGAACATGGTGTGGCTATCTTAACGCTGAACGCGGCTCAGGCTTAGCGCGGGCCGGATATTTCAAAACAGTTTTGACGTTCGCTTACAATTATCAACATCCGCCTCACATACCTGCCCGGAAATTAAAAATAACTTAATTCGATTTTTTAACCTTTATCGGCTCTCAGTAACACGCTCAGAGTACGCCTGCGCGCAAGTAAAAACGGGCAGCCCGCAGGCTACCCGTTTTAGTACTGACAATCGGCTAATCAGAACTTCTGCTTGAGATAATCCGTCAGGCGGGTAATAACACCTGCGGGTTCAACCGCACTCAGTGCCACCAGCGGATAATGGGCAATCTGTTGATCTTTATCCATCACCTGAATCTCACCGATGACCTCATTGGCTTTCAGCGGGGCTTCCAGATCTTTGCGATCGATCACGTACTTCGCTTTCACGTTCTGTACTTCACTGCGCGGCAGTGACAGATAAACATCTTCTGCGGTACCCACATCCACCTCATGAGGATTGCCGTACCAGACGTTTTCGCTGCCAATTTTCTTACCGGCATGGAACAGCTGAACGGTATCAAAGGTGTTCTGGCCCCAGACCAGCAGTTTACGCGCCTGCTCTTCGCGGCCTTTCGGGCTTTTACCGCCCATGACGACGGCGATCAGGCGATGCTTGCCCACCACATTCGAGGCGATGATGTTAAAGCCCGCGGTCTCAGTGTGACCGGTTTTCAGCCCATCAACGTGGAGATTATTATCCCACAGCAGACCATTACGGTTGTTCTGGGTAATGCCGTTCCAGGTCAGGGTCTTCTCACTGTACATGGCATAAAAGTCAGGCTCACCATCAATAATGGCGCGTGACAGTTTCGCCATATCCAGCGCGCTGGAGAACTGACCCGGCGCATCCAGACCATGAACCGTTTCAAAATGGGTATTCTGCAGGCCGAGCTTCTCAACGTAGTGATTCATCATGCCGACGAAGTTCGCTTCGCTGCCCGCAACATAATCAGCAAGGGCAACGCAGGCGTCGTTACCGGAGTCGATGATGACGCCACGGCTTAAATCCCGGACGCTCAGCTTATCGCCTGGCTTCAGGAACATCAGCGAGGAGCCTTTGAACACCGGATTACCCGCCGCCCAGGCATCTTTTCCGACCGTAACCATGTCGTCACGGCTAATTTTCTTCTGGTCAATGGCGCGATCGACCACGTAACCGGTCATCAGTTTGGTCAGGCTGGCGGGATTACGGCGTTCATCGGGATTGCCAGCGGTCAGAACCTGTCCTGTGGTGGCATCCATCAGCACCCAGGAAGCCGCATCAATCGCCGGAGGCGTCACAGGAAAGGGAATCGCATCAGCCTGCGCCAGCGAGGCCCAAAAAACAGTAGCGGTAACGGTGAACAGCAGACGCCTTTTCAACACTTCATCCTTAATTGCACGGGAGAGAAAATTTCTAAAACGAAACGGAAACAGCCGCACGTTTTACGGCAAAAGCGTTGTGAAGGTTTGAATAAATTGAAAAAAAGTATGAACTGGCTCTGCGGATTGAGGCTCAAAACCGGCGCTTTGCCGTCCTGTAAACATAGCCATAGCGGTTCGGAGCGTTTTTTGGCTCATCGACAACTCGCTAACGATGTTCCTGTGTCAATCCTCTGGGTTGGTTGAGTGGATTTTTATGTTTGCCGTCCAGGCGGCATGATACCCGACCACTACGCTATATATAGAAAAGCCCACCGGGGCGGGCTTTACATTCAGTCACTCAGGCTTTTGATAAAATCGCATTAAAAAAGTCAGCCACCCTTTTGCTTATGACCAAAGTCCCGATAAAACTGGTCAGGTACAATGCGTATCCTGAAACATTTTCAGGAATATCAAAATACCCCCAATCCAGTATGCCGACACTATGCAAAAAACAGACATTTAATATCAGACATAAGCCCATGACAGCTAACTCTACCAACCAGGTGCATATCTTTGACTTTTTTTCTAATTGCATACGCCCCCTATTCCTCCAGAGCAACTTCCGGAACCGGATTGCGCTGCATTGCCACCAGAACCATTATTTGCGCTACCAATACAGGTGCCATATCCGTTTGACAGGACACCGGTTAGTGCTCCCAGTGGTCCACCTTTTATACCGCCCAGAGCACCTAACCCAATGGATATAACACAGCTATCCGTTCCTGCATAAATATCGTGGCTTCCATTACTGCCGCTACTACCATGGTTACCTCCATGCTGGCTTTGACGGGCGCCAGCGCCAGCATAAGCCGGATCATAGGCACCGCTTGCACCCGCCACGCTTTTTAACTGCACATGGCTCACTATTTCCATATTTTTATTCTCCCATTAGTTTTCATCCTGAAATAACAACTTTTCGCGCGCGCTTATTATTTATATCATTCAATGCTGGAGCCTTCAAAACCATCATTAACAAACCAAATTTCAAAAAAGAAAAATACAAACAATCAGTTGCACTCTATAAACACAGACTCTGAAAAACTTTCATGATAAAATTGTACTAATCGTCCTCAAAAAAATATATTCCTGCGATAATTCGCACAGTACTTTTATATTCCTGAAAAGGAGATGTTAAATCGTACTTTATTTTAACAGTTTCGTTTGATCACCCAACTGCTTCAGGTAAACCGCGTAACCTTACCGCCAGATTTTTTCGGTAACTAATGAGCGTGGCGAGGCCTTTAACGCACCAGACTGTAGCGGAAGTGAAACACGATCATTATCCGGAGATATGCGAAGACTCAGGCCACAGCGCCTGAAATTTTTGTCGTACCGGAATATGGTTTACCATACAGGGATGGCGTCAGCCGCTGTCCGGAGCCGCTATAATGGCTCTGTACGGCTGAACCCGCAGTCAGCGCGCATCAGACATAATGATCAGAGCTAAATTCTGCCTGCGCACAGGGATACAGAGCGAACAGAAAGCCGTTTTATCGCTTTCTGTTCATTAAGTCAGTGAACGCAATGAACGGATATGAAATTTGAATAACGACCGCGTACAGCCCACTTTCCTCTTCCACGATTACGAGACCTTCGGCACCAGCCCCTCTCGTGACCGGCCAGCCCAGTTTGCCGGCCTGCGCACCGACAGTGAGTTTAATCCGGTCGGCGAACCCGAAGTGTTCTACTGCCGTCCGCCTGATGACTATCTGCCACAACCCGAAGCGGTAATGATCACCGGCATTACCCCGCAGATAGCGATGAGTCGCGGCGTGATCGAAGCTGAGTTCGCTGAACGCATCCATGCGCTGTTCACCACGGAACAAACCTGTGTGGTGGGCTACAACAACGTGCGTTTCGATGATGAAGTGACGCGCAATATCTTCTATCGCAACTTTTACGATCCCTATGGCTGGGCCTGGCAAAACGGCAACTCACGCTGGGATCTGCTCGACGTGATGCGTGCCTGCTACGCGTTGCGGCCCGAGGGAATCAACTGGCCGGAGAATGAAGAAGGTTTTCCCAGCTTCCGGCTGGAGCATCTGACCAAAGCGAACGGCGTGTCACATGAAAATGCACATGATGCCATGTCCGATGTTTACGCCACGCTGGCGATGGCGAAACTGGTGAAAGAGAAGCAGCCAAAACTGTTTGAGTTTTTGTTTACCCATCGTAACAAAAACAAGCTGATGAACCTGATTGATATCCCGCAGATGAAACCGCTGGTTCATGTCTCCGGCATGTTCGGTGCCGCGCGCGGTAACACCAGCTGGATCGTACCGCTGGCCTGGCATCCCGATAACCGCAATGCGCTGATCGTGGTGGATCTGGCGGGCGATATGTCACCGCTGCTGCAACTGGATGCCGACACGCTGCGTGAGCGTCTTTACACGCCGAAAAACGATCTCGGCGATCTGCCCGCGGTGCCGGTCAAACTGGTGCATATCAATAAGTGTCCGGTGCTGGCGCCTGCCAGTACGCTGCGGCCTGAAGATGCGGCCCGGCTGAATATTGATCGTCAGCACTGCCTGGCGAATCTGGCGCTGCTGCGTCAGCAGCCCGACGTGCGGGAAAAACTGGTCACGCTGTTTGCCGAAGCGGAGCCGTTTACACCGTCAGATGATGTGGACACACAACTCTATGATGGCTTCTTCAGTGATGCCGACCGGGCGGGGATGAATATTATCCGTCAGACCGCGCCCGCGAATCTGCCTGCGCTGGACCTGAGCTTTGAGAGTGCGCGGGTAGCGAAACTGCTGTTCCGCTACCGGGCACGTAACTTCCCCGGCACGCTGGATGATGCCGAGCAGCAACGCTGGTTGCAGCATCGTCGTGACGTGCTTAATGCCGATCGGGTGCAGGCGTTTATGCAGGAACTGGAAGGTCTGGCGAATCTGCATGAAGCGGATGCAGAAAAACTCGCACAGCTTAAAGCGCTTTATCTGTATGCCCAGGAGCTGGTCTCCTGAAGCACTAAGAGTCTGACCCGGTATCGCCTGCCGGGTCAGACTTTCTGATGCTGCTTAATCAGAGCACGGTCCACGCCAGCCAGGTCAGCGCAAAGCCGCTCAGCCCCATTAGCGTTGTCAGCACCGTCCAGGTGCGTAAACCGTCGGCCACCGAAAGTCCCAGATAACGGGTCACGACCCAGAATCCCGCATCATTAACATGCGACAATCCCAGACCGCCAAAACAGGCCGCCAGGGTGACCAGTACCCGTTGCATATCCGTTACGCCGGTCACCGCCTGGGTCAGCAAACCGCTGGTGGTCAGGATCGCCACCGTGGCGGAACCCTGTGATGCACGCAGCGCCAGCGACAGGATAAATGCCGCTGGCACCAGCGGCAGATGCAGCGTTTCGAGCGTGACTGCCAGCGCTTTACCGACGCCCGACTCCACCAGCACTTTGCCGAATGCCCCGCCAGCCCCGGCCACCAGAATCACGCTGGCTGAGGTGGGAATGGCCCGGCCGGTCAGATCTTCCAGCTTATCTTTGCTCCAGCCACGCCGTACGCCCAGCAGCCAGGCCGCCAGCCCTAAGGCAATCAGCAGGGCAATCGGCGGTGTGCCGATCACGGTCATGACATTTCGCAGCAGACTCCCTTCAGCCAGCAGTGTGTGTGACAGAGTTCCCAGCACGATCAATACAATCGGGACCACAATCAGGCCGCTGATGGTGAGCGCACCGGGTGGTGCCGGTTCATTCTTCTTTTCCTGCCCTTCCGGCCTGGCCATCTGCAACTGTTCCAGCACCTCTACCGAGAGGGGGTAGTGGCGACGGTTCATGAATTTCGCCACGTAATAGCCGATGATCCCGACCGGCACGGAAATCGCGATCCCCAGTATCATCAGCCATCCCATGTCGGTGTGCAGGATCCCGGCTGCCGCCGCTGCGCCCGGATGGGTCGGCAGCGCCACGTGCACCGTCAGCATCACGCCCGCCATCGGCAGGCCAAACTTCAGCGGCGAGACCCGCGCCACTTTGGTAAAGCCATAAATCAGCGGAATAACAATGATAAAGCCAACTTCAAAAAATACCGGGATGCCAAGGATAAAGGCCGCCATGGTCAATGCCGCAACGGTACGCTTCAGCCCCAGCGTTTTACTGAAGCGTTGCGCCAGCGATTCAGCGCCGCCCGAGGCTTCAATAATCGCCCCGAGCATGGCACCAAGCACGATGATGATGGTGATGTGACCGAGCAGGCCGCCCATCCCGGTGATAATCGTCTCCATGATTTTCTCAGCCGGAATGCCGGTCGCGATAGCCACCAGCAGACTGACAATTAACAGGGCGACAAACGGATGAACTTTGGCTTTGATGACCAGCAGCAGCAGGATCACGATGCTGGCGGTCGCTATGGCTAACAGCAGTGCGGTGGACATAGTAAACCTCAGAAATTGTTATATTTTTTTGAGTATCAGCGTACAGAATAAACAGGTGCAGGGTCAGAAAAAGGACGAAAAAATCTCAACCGGTGCCGAAACACCGGTTTTTTTAGCCCGTTAAATCAGGTTTTTCTCGCCCAGGGCGCAAACCAGCCAAGACCCGCGGTAGTGCTGCCGCGCGGGATATATTCGCAGCCCACCCAGCCGGAATAGCCGACCTCATCCAGCAGTGAGTAGAGATAGGGATAGTTGATTTCACCCTCATCCGGTTCATGACGATCCGGTGCCGAAGCAATCTGCACGTGCCGATAGCGTCCGGCATAGTGGCGAATCAGATGGCTGAGGTTGCCATCCACCCGTTGCGCATGGAACAGGTCGAGCTGAGTGAAGACATTGGGTCGATCGATCTGTTCGACCATCTCCAGCGTCTGATACTGGCTGGCGTAAAGATAGTTGGGTTTGGTTGTGGGATTAAGCGCCTCAATCAGCAGGATGATACCGTGCGGCGCAAAGCGCTCAGCGGCATAACGCATATTGCTGATAAAGGTCTCAACGTAGCGCTGACGGTCAGCGTCGGGCGGCACCGTCGCCGCCATGATGTGCACCTGCGGGCAGTTCAGCGCCAGCGCATAGCTCAGGGCGCGATCGATATCCGCCTTTGCTTCCGCTTCCCGTCCGGGGATGGCCGAAACGCCCCACTCACCCGCTGCGACGTTGCCGGGTGCGGTATTGAACAGCACCAGTTGCAGCTGGTTATCATCGAGCCACTGCTTGATCTGCGTGGCGGGATAGTCATAAGGAAACAGAAATTCGACGGCGGTGAAACCGGCTTCCGCCGCTGCAGCGAAGCGTTCAGCAAACGGCAATTCAGTAAATTGCGTCGAAAGGTTAGCAGCAAACTTCGGCATTATCGGCTCCTTAATTCCGCCACTTCGGCATCATTGAGATAACGGATTGGGCGGTCGCCTAAGGTAAAGATGAGCCGGGCGGTCTCTTCCAGCTCTTCAGTATTGTCTGCCGCTTCCTGCAACGATTTCCCCACTACCACCGGGCCATGATTCGCCAGCAGAAAGGCACGGTAACGTGGAGCCAGCGCCGCCAGATCCTCAGCCAGTCGCCCATCACCCGGCTTGTAGTAAGGCACGACCGGCACATCACCGACACGCATCACCACATAGGGAGTAAACGGACGAATGCAGTTGTCCGTGTCCAGCCCCTGTAAGCAGGAGAGCGCCGTCAGGTAGTGGCTATGCAGATGCACCACCGCCCTGCAGTCGGGATTATTCAGATAGAGCGCGCGGTGAAACGCAATCTCTTTGGAGGGTTTATCACCGGAGAGCCATTCGCCGTCAGGCGTGACTTTTGCCAGCCGGTCACCCTGCAATTCACCCAGGCATGAACCGGTGGGTGTCGCCAGCAGATTGCCATCCTCCAGCAACATTGAGAGGTTGCCCGCCGAGCCGGTGGCATAGCCGCGCTGAAAGAACGAAGCGCCAAGACGCACCATCTCGTCACGCGCCTGCTGTTCCGTTAAAGAGAAAGATTCAGACATCAGTAAACTCCGTTTGCGCGCGGCGGAAGAAATCTTCGTCGCCAAAATTGCCCGATTTCAGTGCCAGAGAGAGCGGCTGATGAATGTCGCGCACCCAGGGCACGCCGGGCGAAATCGTCGGACCGATGTGAAAGGCCGTCACACCCAGGCTCTGCGCGACCACGCCGGAGGTTTCGCCACCCGCCACGATAAAGCGCTGCCATCCGCGCCGTTTCAGCTCGCGGGTGACGGCAGCAAACAGCTGCTCAACGGCTTCGCTGCTGCGCTGAGCACCATAACGCTGCTGAATCGCCTGCAAGTGTTGCGCGTCAGCGGTGGCAAAAAGCAGGGGTGCCAGCGCCTGATCGCTGTTCGCTTCCACCCAGTCGCATAACTGCCGGGCATAAGCCCCGGCATCTTCCAGACAGCGTTCAGTCTCAACTTCGCAGGCCGGTGCCAGCTGGCGGTACGCGGCGACCTGACGATTGGTCATCTGTGAACAGGAACCGGAAAGCACCACGGCGCGATCGCCCTGCGGACGGCCTGCCTGCTCCGCTTTTGCATCACTTTCAGCCGTCGCCCACTGCCGTGCCAGACCGATGGCCAGCCCGGAACCGCCGGTGACCAGCCGCAGATCGCTCAGTGCTTCGCCCAGGGTCAACAGATGTTCCTGATGCAGGACGTCAGTTACGACGTAGTTGATCCCCTGCGCCGCCAGCTGACCCAGCGCCTGCCGTACTGACTCAGCGCCCTGATCGACCTGTGCCGCAGCGATCAGCCCGGCTTTGCCCCTCGCCTGTGATGACATCAGCCGCAGCAGGTTGCTGTCGTGCATCGGTGTGACCGGGTGATGCCGCATACCAGACTCTGACAGCAGCTGATCGCCGACAAACAGGTAGCCCTGATAAACGGTGCGGCCATTCACCGGCAGCGCCGGACAGATCACCGTATGCGTTTCACCCAGCGCCTGCAGCAGGGCGTCGGTTACCGGACCGATATTGCCCTGCGCGGTGCTGTCGAAGGTGGAACAATATTTGAAGTAGAAGCGCTCACAGCCCTGCTTCTGCAGCCATGCCAGCGCAGCCAGCGACTGAGCAACCGCCTGGTCTGCCGGACAGGAGCGGCTCTTCAGGCTGACTACAATCGCCTGCGCCTCTGTGATTTCCTCGCTGTCAGGAATGCCGTTGAACTGAATGGTGGTCAGCCCGTTCTGCACCAGAAAACTGGCGATGTCAGTCGCACCGGTAAAATCGTCCGCTATCACGCCAAGCCGCATCAGATTTTCTCCTCAGCCTGCGGCAGCGTGATGCCGCTGAAGATTTTAATCACTGCACTGTCATCTTCCCGGCCGTAACCGGCGTTGCTGGCTTCGGTGAACATATTGAGGGCGGTTGAGGCCAGCGGCAGCGGGAAGTGCAGGGATTTCGCGGTATCGGCCACCAGGTTGAGATCTTTCACAAAGATATCAACCGCCGATTTCGGGCTGTAGTCGCCATCCACCACATGCCGCATGCGGTTTTCGAACATCCATGAATTGCCTGCGGCATTGGTGACCACTTCATACATGGTTTCCAGCGGGATGCCGGCACGCGCCGCCAGCGCCATCGCTTCTGCCCCGACCGCGATGTGAACACCTGCCAGCAGCTGATGGATAATTTTGACGGTTGATCCGAGGCCGATCTCACTGCCCACGCGATACACTTTGGCTGCCACGGCATCCAGTACAGATTGCAGTTGCGTAAAGGCCGCTTCACTGCCGGACGCCATCACCGTCATCTCACCGCTGGCCGCTTTAGCGGCACCGCCGGAGACCGGTGCATCCAGCATCAGCAGCTGATATTGCGCCAGCTGTTGTTCAATCTGCTGCGCATCCCGGGCGGACAGTGTGGATGAGACCATGACCACGGTGCCGGGACGCAGTTTTGCGGCCAGGCCCTCTTCACCGAACAGAATGGCGTTAACCTGCTGCGCATTTACCACCAGCAGCAAAACGGCATCAAGCTGGTCTGCAAAGGCGGATGCTGAAGGCTGCGCATCACGCGCGCCGGCCTGACGTAAGTTCTCAAGCGCGGCGGGATTCAAATCGACACCCCAGGTATTGAGACCGGCACGCAGACAGGATTTCGCAGCACCCATGCCCATGGAACCTAACCCGATAACGCAGATATTTTCAGCTGGCACGATACGCCCCCCTGTTAATTTAAGTGATTATTTGTTTGTTACTGTTAATCCTGCCAGCTTCCTGCCGGCAAAAATGTGTTGCCACTCACAAAAAAATATTCCCGATGTGAAGCCGAACAATTTTTAACATTGCCACATTCACAGCGCTGGCCCTGTTGCAGTGCGGTTACCGCCGCTGATGCCAAAATTACCGCTGTTATTATCTGTTCTGGTTAACCGTCAGATACTTTATAATGTGAAAAAATGATAATTATCAGGGAGCCGATATGATTCCGGTTGAACGTCATCAACAGATTCTTGCGCTGGTGGCCGATCGTGGCGTAGTGAGCATTGCAGAACTCACTGAACGGCTGGGTGTGTCACACATGACCATACGCCGTGATGTGCAGAAACTGGAGGAGCAAGGGGCCGTGCTGTCGGTCTCCGGCGGCGTGCGCTCAGCCGACCGGCTGGCCGCTGAGCCGTCACACCTGACGAAAAGCACCCTCTACAACGAGGAGAAGCGCGCCATTGGCCGCACCGCCGCCCGACAGATCCCCCGTAACAGCTGCATCTACCTGGATGCCGGCACCACGACGTTAGCGCTGGCAAGAGAAGTGGTGGATCGTGATGATTTGCTGGTGGTAACCAATGATTTTATGGTGGCGAATCTGCTGATGGAGGCCAGTCAGTGCCGGGTTATTCACACGGGCGGCACCGTTTGCCGTGAGAACCGCTCCTGTGTCGGCGAGGCAGCGGCACGCAGCCTGCGTCATCTGGCCATTGATATTGCCTTTATTTCCGCCTCCTGCTGGGGGCCGCGTGGCTTGTTTACGCCGGATGAAGATAAAGTGATGGTGAAGCAGGCGGTGAGTGAGGTGAGCAGTAAGCGGGTATTGCTGAGTGACAGTTCGAAGTACAACAGGATTGCGACGTTTCTGGCTTTACCGCTGGAGAGCTTTGATCGGGTGGTGACAGATACGCATCTGAGTGAGTCGGCGCGGGAGTTGTTAAGTGCGGGGAGCTGTGAACTGGTGCTGGCTGGTTAAGCTGTCGCCGCCTTCCCTGAGGCGGGGAAGGCGGCAACGTGAGCGTGATTAAACTTCTTCGCTGAACTGCGGCACCGGATTACGGAAGCTGCGGGTTACGAACGCCAGGTAGATAATCCCGATGGCGGCCCAGATCAGGCCCAGCTCCATAGAACTCTCTTCCAGGTTCACCCACAGCGCACCCACCGTCAGCGCGCCAAGCAGCGGCAGCAGCAGATACTGAACGTGATCTTTCAGCGTGCGGTTACGCTTCTCACGGATCCAGAACTGCGCAATCACCGACAGGTTAACGAAGGTAAACGCCACCAGCGCACCAAAGTTAATCAGCGCGGTTGCGGTCACCAGATCGAAGTTAATCGCCATCAGCGCAATCGCACCCACCAGCAGCACGTTGAGCGACGGGGTACGCCATTTCGGATGGATGTAACCGAAGAAACGCTCCGGGAACACGCCATCACGGCCCATCACATACATCAGACGCGATACGCCAGCGTGCGCCGCCATACCGGATGCCAGCACCGTGACCACCGAGAAGATCAGGATGCCGACCTGCAACGCTTTACCGGCCACGAACAGCATGATTTCAGGCTGCGATGAGTCCGGGTGCTGGAAGCGTGTGATGTCCGGGAAGTAGAGCTGCAGGAAGTAAGATGCCGCGATAAAGATCACCCCACCAATCAGCGCGGTCAGGAAAATAGCGCGCGGAATGGTGCGTTCTGCATCTTTGGTCTCTTCCGACAGCGAACTGATGCCATCAAAGCCGAGGAACGAGAAGCAGAGTATCGTCGCACCGGTGATCATCGGCACCACATGCGCATTCTCAGACCAGAATGGACGGCTGCTCACCAGCGTGCCGGAACCAACGCCGCTTGCCACACCGTAGATTACCATCGCGGTAATCCCGACCATGACAACCACCTGCAGCACCACAATCACACTGTTGAAGTTGGCGACGGTTTTGATGCCCTTGAGGTTAGAGAGCGTCATAAACCCGACCAGCAACACCACAAAAATCCACGACGGGATGCCCGGCACCAGCGATTCGAAATAGTTTTTAGCCAGCAGGATGTTGATCATCGGCATGAACAGGTAGTCCAGCAGTGATGACCAGCCGACCATAAAGCCGACGTGCGGACTGATCGCCTTCTGAGCGTAGGTATAAGCGGAGCCCGCAGAGGGGAAGCGGCGTACCAGCTTACCGTAACTCACGGCAGTGAACAGAATCGCAATCAGCGCGAAAGCATAAGCGGTGGCGACGTGACCTTCGGTCAGCCCGGAAACGATGCCAAAGGTATCGAACAGGGTCATAGGCTGCATGTAAGCTAAGCCCATCATGACGACCGGAAGTAACGTGAGTGTTTTTTTGAGTTGCGCACGCTGCGGTGCGGCGGAGGTATTAAGCGACATGCTTCAGTCCCCCATGTGCGACAACCTGGCTGGGCTGGGTCACAGGGCAACTGCGCATTAAGCGACAGGGAGTAAGGTTAGCGGTTAACGCGGCGCCGTAGTCATCACGAAAACGCGTACCAGCGTTGGCTGGCAGAGTGTAAAACATCCCCATCTTTTAATCCTCAATCTCACGCTTATGCGTGTTTTCAGTGTTTATCTATCCGGGTGCGTGCCCGGCCTCGGTTAAGTCAGCAAAAAACGCTCTGGTAAAACTGGATGCAAAAAAATAACCGGCGCGGTAAGCGTCGGTTATCATCTGATTTTGCAGGCCGCGTATTCTGCCCTAACCCATGGCAGGAATACAAGCCATCGGGGCATCTTATGCAAAAAAAAGCCCGTCAGATAACAGGTAAAAAAACCTGTCAGGCATTTTTCAGCATCCAGTCGATCTCTGTAGACGTAATCAGCCGTTCAAACTGCATCAGTTCATGATGCTTACAGCTGTGCCAGACAGTGGCAAAGCGTTCGCCCAGTAACTTCTGCAGCGGATAGCTGTTGTCAAACTCATACAGCGCATCGCTCTGGCGGATCGGCAGTGCCAGACCCTCGGCATGGTGACCGTTGCCGGTGACCGGATGCGGCAACGGCAACTGGGTATCCAGCCCATGCAGCATCCCGGCAAGGATCGCCGACACCACCAGGTAGGGATTAGCATCCGCACCCGCAACCCGGTACTCAATACGGTGATTGTCGATATCTCCGCACGGCACCCGCAGCGCAACGGTCCGGTTGTTATGGCCCCACGATGCCTGTAACGGCACATAGGCGTCCGGAACAAAGCGGCGATAGGCATTCACATTAGGTGCCAGCAGCGCCATTGAGGCAGGCATCAGATCGATCATCCCAGCCAGCGCCCGTTTCATCAGCGGCGAATCACTGCCGTCATCGCAGGCGAAGGCGTTGTGATCGGCGGCATCCAGCATGCTGATATGCACATGCATGCCGCTGCCCGCATACTCCTCATAGGGCTTCGCCATAAACGTTGCGGTCATACCGTGGTTTTCTGCCACCTGACGAATCAGGCGTTTCAGCTGCACCGCATGGTCACAGGCCCGCAGCACGTCGCGGGTATGATGCAGGTTAATTTCAAACTGTCCGGGCGAGGCTTCCGCCAGCGCGCCATCGGCCGGGATACCCTGCTGACGCGCCAGATCGTCGATGTCACGCAGCACATCGGCGAAGTGATCGAGGTTATCTACCGAGTAGACCTGGCTCTGCATATTGCGTTCATCACTGCCGGGCGAGCACGGCGGCTGGATAAAGCCTTCGGCATCGCGCTTTTTGTCCACCAGATAGAACTCCAGCTCTACCGCTACCACCGGGAACAGACCTCGGTTACGCAGCTGTTGCCACAGCCGGTTAAGGACATTTCGGGGTTCAACGTCAAAGGGAGTGCCATCTTGGTTGCACATGGTTAACAGCAGTTGCGCAATGTGTTGAGGGTCAGACGCGGAGGGAACTAAAGTACCGGTGACGGGCAGACAGAGATTATCGGGTTCGCCCAGTGACTGGCCGAGTCCCGCTTCTTCTACTGTATTGCCGAGGATATCCATGGCAAACACCGAGGCGGGGAAATAACACCCTTTTTCCAGCTTAGGCAGCGCAGAGACCGGAATACGCTTGCCGCGGAACACACCATTTAAATCATTTAACAGGATGTCGACATACTGCGTGTCAGGATGGCGCTCCAGCCAGGTTTTCACCTCAAGCTGGAACGCGCTGGTTCGTTTCTCTTCACTGTGAAGCGTGAAGTCTTCCACTTCTACCAGGTTAGTCATGATCTCACCCGCCCCTATTAGGTTTGCGTAATGCTCAAAATAACAGCCACACCACTAACATAGCGCCAACATAAAAAGTGTGCAAATGTAACAAATCTGTTTGAAGAACAAACAGCAGATTGCTAGATTGAAAAAATATTGCACACTTAACCGCCAGACGTGCCCTTTCGGTAGATATTTCGAACAGCGATGCGAGGACGTGAAATGGGCATTATTTTTGACAAGCCGTTGATTGGCGTAGTGATGTGCCAGAAGGATCTGGGCGGCCATCCGAGCCAGACGGTTCACAATAAGTACACCGATGCGGTTGTCCTTGCGGGTGGCGTACCGCTGGCCCTGCCCCACAGTCTGATGAATGCGCCTCATCTATTAGAAAACGCTATGGCTGTTCTGGATGGCCTGCTGCTGACCGGCAGCCCCAGCAATATCGAACCCTGGCATTATGGCGAGGCGGGCGAAGAGCCCCATGCCGATCCGGGCCGTGACCATCTCGCCTTTCAGCTGATCACCTGGGCCACCAGCCACAAGATGCCGATGTTCGGGATCTGCCGTGGGCTGCAGGAGCTGGTGGTGGCGAATGGTGGCGCACTGTGGCGGGAGCTCAGCGGGCAGCCGCCGTTTCAGCGTCACCATGAAGATGAAACGCTGCCGCTGGAGGAGCAGTATGCGCCGACGCATCCGATCTCTATCGAACCCGACGGCCTGCTGGCGACGCTGCTGGACAGCAACAGCTCGCTGGCGGTCAATTCACTGCATCATCAGGGGGTACGCGAACCGGGCCCGCAGCTGCGCGTTGAAGCGCGCGCGCCGGATGGTCTGATTGAGGCGGTGAGTCTGCGCCATCATCCCTTCGCCCTGGCGGTGCAGTGGCATCCCGAGTGGCAGCCGGAACACACGGCGGGATCGCAGGCGCTGTTCAGTGGCTTTATTCAGGCCGCCATTCGTTACCACAAGGGAAAAGAAAATGAGTGATGCCACGCTGGCGCCGGGACGACGGCTGGCGCAGATCCGGCAGACACTGGGGCTGTCGCAACGCCGCGTTGCCGAACTGGCCGGACTGACCCACAGCGCCATCAGCACCATTGAGCAGGATAAGGTCAGCCCGGCGGTCAGCACCCTGCAGAAGCTGCTGAAAGTCTATGGGCTCTCGCTGTCAGAGTTCTTCTCGGAACCTAAACCGGACGCGGAACCGAAGGTCATTGTCCGCGCCAGCGACCTGCTGGAGATTGGCAGTCAGGGGGTTTCGCTGAAGCTTATCGACAATGGCCGTGCACAGCGCACGCTGGGCATGCTGCTGGAAACTTATCAACCTGGCGCCAGCACCGGCGAGAAGCTGCGTCATCCGGGCGAAGAGACCGGCACGCTGCTGGAAGGAGAAATTACGCTGGTCATCAACGGAGAGCACTATCATCTCTCCGCCGGAGAGAGCTACGTCATTGATACTGGCTTACCACACAGTTTCACCAACCGTGCTGAAATCCCCTGCCGCATTGTCAGTGCCCATACGCCAGCCAACTTTTAGGCGCTTCAGGAGGTTGTTATGAATTACGTGGAGAGTTATTACGCAGCGACCGCCAATCCGCATGCGCCCTGGCCGACATTACAGGAGAGCATTCAGTGTGACGTTTGCATTATTGGCGGCGGTTTCACCGGTCTTTCGGCGGCGCTGCATCTGACCGAGGTGGGCTATGACGTGGTCGTGCTGGAAGCGGCGCGGGTCGGCTTTGGTGCCAGCGGACGTAACGGCGGTCAGGTGGTGAACTCCTACAGCCGAGACGTGGATGTGATTGAGCAGCGCTACGGTAAAGAGAGCGCCCGCATGCTGGGCAGCATGATGTTTGAAGGCGCTGAGATTATCCGCGATCGCATTAAGCGGTACGCGATCGACTGCGATTACCGGCCTGGCGGCGTTTTTGCGGCCCTGAATGCGCGCCAGATGGCGCATCTGCGAAAACAGAAAGCGTTATGGCAGCAGTATGGGAATCATGATCTGGAACTGCTGGATGAGCGAGCCATCCGACGTGAAGTCGCCACCGAACGCTACGTTGGCGGGCTGCTGGATCGGCGCGGCGGCCATCTGCATCCGCTGAACCTGGCGCTGGGTGAAGCGGAGGCGATCCGTCGACATGGCGGACGCATCTATGAACAGTCCGCGGCGACCAGTGTGGTTTATGGCACACCAAATCGGGTGAAAACCGCCCAGGGCGAGGTCAGCGCGACCTTTGTGATCTTCGCCGGGAATGCTTATCTGGCTCCGCAGCTGGAACCGCGACTGAGCAGGAAAAGCATGCCGTGCGGATCACAGATTGTAGCAACCGAACCGCTGTCACCCGACCAGGCGTTGTCGCTGATGCCGAACAACTACTGTGTGGAAGATTGTAACTATCTGCTGGATTACTTCCGTCTGACTGCGGACAACCGGCTGCTCTATGGCGGCGGCGTGGTTTATGGCGCACGGGAACCGGCCGATATTGAAGCGTTGATCCGGCCCAAGCTGCGCCGCACGTTCCCCCAGTTGCAGAACGTTAAACTGGACTTTGGCTGGAGCGGCAATTTCCTGCTGACGCTGTCGCGCATGCCGCAGTTTGGCCGGCTGGAGAAGAATGTCTATTTTATGCAGGGTGACAGCGGTCATGGCGTAACCAGTACGCATCTTTCCGGCAAGCTGATCAGCGAAGTGTTACGCGGCGATGCCGAGCGTTTTGATGCCTTCGCCCGCCTGCCTCACCTGCCGTTTCCCGGTGGGCGACGATTTAAGGTGCCGCTGACGGCGATGGGCGCGGTGTGGTATGCGTTGAGGGATCGGTTAGGGGTGTGAGGCTGAGGGCCAGACCTGGCTGTCTGGCCTGCTGAACACAGGTGTTCCAGCGGGGCACATTCTGCCCTGTTGTTTAAACAGCATTAGTATGTTGTAACTATAGAAAGAGCAGAACGCTCAGCTATCAGAGCGGGAGCACTCAGCCCCCGCAACAATTCTTGCCGCACATCACTCCAGCGGCATCTTAACCGGATCGTCGTAGCGATATTCAAAACCGAGTTCGCTACAGATGCGGGAACCATCAATCAGCTTGCCGCTATTCTTTTCCGCCTCGGGTGCGAACTGCGGCGGCTGCAGCCCAAGCTGGTGCGTGACCGCAGGATAGAAAGTGTCACGCGTCGGATGTTTCGAGGCACACAGATTGTAGACCCGGCCCCCTTTGGGCGACTGCAGTAGCAGCGTAATTGCCTCAACCACATCATCCAGATGCACCAGATTGACGCCCTGCGAGCCATTGGCCACATCCTGCTTACCGGCGAGGAAGCGTCCCGGATGGCGCTTTGGCCCGACCAGACCGGCCAGGCGCACGATATCCACGCTGGTGCCCGGCAGATCGTGCAGCCAGTTCTCCAGTTTAACCAGCGTCTTTCCGGCCACCGTTTCTGCGTCCAGCGGGCTGTTTTCCCGCTTAGCGCCGGCGCTGCTGCCATAGACTGAGGTGGAACTGGTAAAGATAATGCGCGGTACCTTATAAACCAGCGCGGTATCGACCACATTCTGCACCGCCTGAAGATAGGCTTCGCCCCCTTCTGCTGTGCGGCTGGCGGGCAGTGTCACGATCAGCGCATCGACATTGAACAGCGGCTCAATATCGGAGGCATCACAGAGCAGTTCCGGCGTCAGTTCCAGCTGGAACGCCTCAATGCCGCAGCGGCGTGCCGCGTCTATACCGTCTGGCGTGGTTTTGCTGCCGGTGACCTGCCAGCCTCGCGCCGTTAACGCCGTGGCCAGCGGCATGCCTAACCAGCCCAGTCCCACAATCGCGACCTTCTTCATTTTGACTCCTGACGTGAAACATCAACCCTGACTTCACCGTAGTTTGCCCCCGGATTGCAAACCAGAACAACCTGTTTCAGCGCTTTCCGAACCGTCCGTTTAAAAAAGTGTTGCCAAGCGCAGCCATCTTCGCTAGGTTAAACCCCACAAATGAATACTCATTCATCGACGAGATTATTATGACACGCGTTCAGTTCAACCATCATCACCACCATCATCCTGACTAGTCTTTCAGGCGATTGGTGCTGGAAGACTTTCAAGATCTTCCAGTGGTGTGAACGCAAGAGAACCCCCGGAAGATCGTCTTCCGGGGGTTTTTTTATGGGCTGACGTAACCACACATTCAGGACAGAATTAAGAGGACAGGAACCATGTTAGATAACACCCGTTTACGCATAGCTATGCAGAAATCTGGCCGTTTAAGTGATGATTCACGCGAACTGCTGGCGCGCTGCGGCGTTAAAATCAACCTTCAGCAACAGCGCCTGATTGCGTTTGCGGAGAACATGCCGATCGACATCCTGCGCGTGCGCGATGACGACATTCCTGGCCTGGTGATGGATGGTGTGGTCGATTTAGGCATCATCGGCGAGAACGTACTGGAAGAAGAGCTGCTGTCGCGCCGTGCCCAGGGTGAAGATCCGCGCTACTTTACGCTTCGCCGCCTCGACTTCGGCGGTTGCCGTCTGTCACTGGCGATGGCGACAGATGCCGAGTACACCGGCCCGGAATGCCTGGATAAATCCCGTATCGCCACCTCCTATCCGCACCTGTTAAAACAATACCTCGACAAAAAAGGCGTCAGCTTTAAGACCTGTTTACTGAACGGTTCCGTAGAAGTGGCGACCCGCGCCGGTCTGGCTGACGCCATCTGCGATCTGGTCTCTACCGGTGCTACGCTGGAAGCCAATGGCCTGCGCGAAGTTGAAGTGATCTATCGTTCAAAAGCGGTGCTGATCCAGCGTGACGGCGAGATGCCTGCCGCGAAGCAGGAGCTGATCGACAAGATGATGACCCGTATTCAGGGTGTGATTAAAGCGCGTGAATCGAAGTACATCATGCTGCACGCGCCGAGTGAGCGCCTGGAAGAAGTGATCAGCCTGCTGCCTGGCGCAGAGCGCCCGACCGTGCTGCCGCTGGCAGGCGATGTCAGCCGCGTGGCGATGCACATGGTCAGCAGCGAAACCCTGTTCTGGGAAACCATGGAAAAACTGAAAGCGCTGGGTGCCAGTTCGATTCTGGTGCTGCCTATTGAGAAGATGATGGAGTAAGCCATGGCCTTTTCTACCCCGATTGAGTGGCAGCAGTGCACCCCCGAACAGCAGCAGGCGCTGCTGTTACGTCCTGCTATCGCCGCCTCTGAAAACGTGACGCTGACGGTGCGCGATGTGCTGGAGCAGGTAAAGCTGAATGGTGATGACGCCCTGCGCGAATTCAGCGCCCGCTTCGACAAAGCGCAGGTGGATAACCTGCGTGTTACCGCGCAGCAAATCGCAGAAGCCAGCTTACGTCTGAGTGACGAGCTGAAGCAGGCGATGGCTGTCGCGGTGGGCAATATCGAAACCTTCCACAACGCGCAGATCCTGCCGCCGGTGGATGTGGAAACCCAGCCAGGCGTACGCTGCCAGCAGATTACCCGTCCGGTGAAATCGGTCGGACTCTATATTCCTGGTGGTTCCGCCCCGCTCTTTTCCACCGTGCTGATGCTGGCGACCCCGGCCCGTATCGCTGGCTGTGGTCGCGTCGTGCTCTGTTCGCCGCCGCCGATTGCCGATGAGATCCTGTATGCCGCCCAGCTATGCGGCGTAGAAGAGGTGTTCCAGGTGGGCGGCGCGCAGGCCATTGCCGCGATGGCCTTCGGCACCGAAACCGTGCCGCGCGTGGACAAGATTTTTGGCCCGGGCAACGCCTGGGTGACAGAAGCGAAACGTCAGGTAAGTCAGCGACTCGATGGCGCGGCGATTGATATGCCGGCGGGTCCTTCTGAAGTGCTGGTGATTGCGGATGAAGGTGCCACGCCCGCATTTGTCGCGTCTGATCTGCTCTCACAGGCAGAGCATGGTCCCGACTCGCAGGTGATTCTGCTGACGCCTTCATTAAAGCTAGCCGAGGCGGTCGCGGTCGCGGTTGAGCAGCAGCTGGCGCAGTTGCCGCGGGCTGCCACGGCGCGTCAGGCGCTGGAAAGCAGCCGCCTGATCGTGGCGCGTGACCTTGAGCAGTGCGTCGCGATCTCTAATCTCTACGGCCCGGAGCACCTGATTCTGCAAACGCGTCAACCGCGCGATCTGGTGGAGTCGATCACCAGCGCCGGTTCGGTATTTTTAGGTGACTGGTCGCCGGAGTCCGCGGGCGATTACGCCTCTGGCACCAATCACGTGTTGCCGACCTACGGTTATACCTCGACCTGTTCCAGCCTGGGCCTGGCCGATTTCCAGAAACGCATGACGGTGCAGGAGCTGACGCCGCAGGGCTTCCTGAACCTGGCCGCCACCATTGAAACCCTGGCCGCCGCCGAGCAGCTGGATGCCCACAAGAATGCCGTCACCCTGCGCGTTGCCGCACTGAAGGAGCAAGCATGAGTCAGGATATTGAGCAGCTGGCGCGCGCCAATGTGCGTGCCCTGACGCCCTATATGTCAGCGCGTCGTCTGGGTGGCAACGGAGATGTCTGGCTCAATGCCAACGAGTTTCCGCTGCCGGTGCCGTTTGAGCTGTCGCAGCAGACGCTGAACCGCTATCCGGAATGTCAGCCCAAACTGGTGATTGAGCGCTACGCGGCTTATGCGGGCTTAACGCCGGAGCAGGTACTGGTGAGCCGTGGCGCAGATGAAGCCATCGAACTGATCATGCGTGCCTTCTGTGAGCCGGGTCAGGATGCGATTCTGTTCTGTCCACCGACCTATGGCATGTACAGCGTCAGCGCCGAAACCATCGGCATTGAATACCGCACCGTCCCGGCCCTGAGCAACTGGCAGCTGAACCTGCCTGCCATTGCAGAGCAGCTGGATGGCGTCAAAGTGGTTTACCTCTGCAGCCCGAACAACCCGACCGGCAACCTGATCAATCAGGACGACATCCGTCAGCTGCTGGCGATGACCGCCGGTAAAGCGCTGGTAGTCGCAGATGAAGCCTACATTGAATTCTGCCCGCAGGCGACGCTGACCGGCTGGCTGAAGGATTATCCGCATCTGGTAATCCTGCGTACGCTTTCTAAAGCCTTTGCGCTGGCTGGCCTGCGTTGCGGCTTTGCGCTGGCGAATAAGCCGGTCATCGACCTGCTGATGAAGGTGATTGCGCCCTACCCGCTGGCGACACCGGTGGCCGATGTCGCCGGGCAGGCGCTGAGCGACCAGGGGATTGCGCTGATGCGTGAGCATGTGGCACAGCTGAATGAGAACCGTAGCTGGCTGCAGGCTGAACTGACTCAGCAGGCCTGCGTTGAGCAGGTTTTCTCCAGTGAAACCAACTATGTGCTGGCGCGCTTTACCGATTCACCAAAAGTCTTCAAAACCTTATGGGATCAGGGCATTATCCTGCGTGATCAGAACAAAAATCCGGGCCTGTCGGGATGCCTGCGCATCTCCATCGGCACGCGTGAAGAGTGCGAACGAGTGATCGCCGCGCTGAAAGCCTTTTCTGTGGAGCAAGCATGAGCCAGAAGACCCTTTTTATTGACCGCGACGGTACGTTAATCTCTGAGCCGCCTGAAGATTATCAGGTGGACCGCATGGATAAGCTGGCGTTTGAGCCAGATGTTATTCCGGCGCTGCTGGCGCTGCAGGCCGCCGGTTATCGCCTGGTCATGATCACTAACCAGGATGGTCTTGGCACCCCGGGTTTCCCGCAGGCCGATTTCGATGGCCCGCACAATCTGATGATGCAGATCCTGACCTCGCAGGGCATTGCGTTTGACGATGTGCTGATCTGCCCGCACATGCCGGACGATCACTGCGACTGTCGCAAGCCGAAAACCCGAATGGTGGAAGCCTGGCTGGCCGAAGGCGCGCTGGATACCGCCAACAGCTACGTGATTGGCGATCGCCTGACCGACGTCCAGCTGGCGGAGAACATGGGTATCCAGCCTATCCGCTACGGCGCTGACGGCCAGAACTGGCAGACCATCCAGCAGCGTCTGACCCAGCGTGACCGCCATGCGCTGGTGCAGCGCAACACCAAAGAGACACAGGTGCGGGTAGAACTGTGGCTGGATCGCGAAGGCGGCAGCAAGATTAATACCGGCGTGGGTTTCTTCGACCACATGCTGGACCAGATCGCCGTGCACGGCGGGTTCCGCATGAACATCGAAGTGAAAGGCGATCTCTATATTGACGATCACCACACGGTGGAAGATACCGGTCTGGCACTGGGCGAAGCGCTACTGAAGGCACTGGGCGACAAGCGTGGCATTGGCCGTTTTGGCTTTGTGCTGCCGATGGATGAATGTCTGGCGCGCTGCGCGCTGGATATCTCCGGCCGACCGCACATCGAGTTCAAAGCGGAGTTCAACTATCAGCGCGTGGGCGACCTCAGTACCGAGATGGTCGAGCACTTCTTCAGCTCGCTCTCCTACGCCATGATGAGCACCCTGCACCTCAAAACCAAAGGCAAGAATGACCATCACCGCGTCGAGAGCCTGTTTAAAGCCTTTGGCCGTACGCTGCGTCAGGCGATCCGCGTTGAGGGCAATACGCTGCCAAGCTCGAAGGGAGTGCTGTGATGAACGTGGTGATCATGGATACCGGTTGCGCCAACCTGTCGTCGGTGAAATGGGCGATTGAACGTCTGGGCTACACCCCGGAAGTAAGCCGCGATCCCGATGTGGTGCTGCGTGCCGATAAACTGTTTCTGCCCGGCGTAGGCACCGCGCAGGCGGCAATGAATCAGCTGGAAGAGCGTGACCTGATCGATCTGGTCAAAGCCTGTACCCAGCCGGTGCTGGGGATCTGCCTGGGTATGCAGCTGCTGGGTCGCGGCAGCGATGAAAACGGCGGTGTGCCGACGCTGGGGATTATCGATGAGCCGGTGTCGTTAATGGACACGCACGGCCTGCCGCTGCCGCACATGGGCTGGAATCAGATTACCGCGCAGGCGGGCAATCATCTGTTCCGTGGCATCGACGAAGGCTGCTATTTCTACTTCGTTCACAGCTATGCCATGCCGGTCAATGCCAGCACCATCGCACAGTGTCACTACGGTGAAGCTTTCACCGCCGCGGTGCAGAAAGATAACTTCTTTGGCGTCCAGTTCCACCCGGAACGCTCGGGCAAAGCGGGCGCGCAGCTGCTGAAAAACTTCCTGGAGATGTAATGATTATCCCCGCGTTAGATTTAATTGACGGCAAAGTGGTTCGTCTGCATCAGGGCGATTATGGACAGCAGCGTGATTACGGCAGCGATCCGCTGCCGCGTCTGCAGGATTACGTTCGCCAGGGCGCGACCGTGCTGCATCTGGTGGATTTAACCGGCGCGAAAGATCCGGCGAAACGCCAGATCGCGCTGCTGAAAACCCTGCTGGATGGCGTTGATGTGACGGTGCAGGTCGGTGGCGGCATTCGCAGCCGTGACGATGTGCATGCGCTGCTTGAAGCCGGAGCGAGTCGTGTGGTGGTCGGTTCCACCGCCGTGAAACAGCCTGAAGAGGTAAAACGGTGGTTTGCGGAGTTTGGCGCAGAGGCGATTGTGCTCGCGTTAGATGTGCGCATTGATGCCAGTAACCGCAAAGAAGTGGCGATCAGTGGCTGGCAGGAAGCGGCGGGCGTCACGCTGGAAGAGGTGATTACCGACTTTCAGCAGGTGGGTCTGAAGCACGTACTGTGCACCGACATTTCCCGCGACGGCACCCTGAGCGGCTCCAATGTTGCGCTCTATCAGGAAGTGACGGCGCGCTTCCCGACGATTGCTTTTCAGTCTTCGGGTGGCATTGGCGAACTCAATGATATCGCCGCCCTGCGCGGCAGCGGCGTTCAGGGCGTGATTGTCGGACGTGCGCTGCTGGAAGATAAATTCACTGTTTCGGAGGCGATCGCATGCTGGCAAAACGGATAATTCCCTGCCTGGACGTACGTGACGGCCAGGTGGTCAAAGGCGTACAGTTTCGTAATCACGAGATCATCGGCGACATCGTGCCGCTGGCGCAGCGCTATGCCGCCGAAGGTGCCGACGAGCTGGTGTTCTATGACATCACCGCCTCATCCGATGGCCGGGTCGTCGACAAAAGCTGGGTGTCGCGGGTTGCGGAAGTGATCGATATCCCGTTCTGCGTCGCGGGCGGCATTAAAACCCCGGAAGACGCAGCGCGCATTCTGGAGTTTGGCGCAGATAAGATTTCGATTAACTCGCCGGCGCTGGCCGACCCCACGCTCATTACCCGCCTCGCGGATCGTTTTGGCGTGCAGTGTATTGTGGTCGGGATCGATACCTGGTTTGATGAAGCCAGCGGTAAATATCAGGTGAATCAGTATACCGGTGACGAAGCGCGCACCCGTGTGACACAGTGGGAAACGCTGGAGTGGGTGCAGGAAGTGCAGAAGCTGGGCGCAGGCGAGATCGTGCTGAACATGATGAATCAGGATGGCGTGCGTAACGGCTATGACCTGGTGCAGCTGAAGAAAATGCGTGAAGTCTGCAAGGTCCCCCTCATCGCCTCTGGCGGCGCAGGCACCATGCAGCACTTCCTGGATGCGTTTACCGAAGCTAACGTGGATGGTGCTTTAGCCGCCTCGGTATTCCATAAGCAGATTATTAATATTGGTGAGCTGAAGAGCTTTCTGATCGACAACGGAGTGGAGATTCGCGCGTGCTAACTGAACAACAACAGGCCCTTCTCGACTGGGATAAAACACAGGGCATGATGCCGGTCATTGTCCAGCACTTCGTCTCAGGCGAAGTACTGATGCATGGCTACATGAACCCGGCCGCGCTGGAAAAAACGCTGGCAGAAGGCAAGGTCACCTTTTTCTCCCGCACCAAAAACCGTTTGTGGACCAAAGGCGAAACCTCCGGCCACTTTCTGCAGGTGGTGAGCATCACGCCTGACTGCGACAATGACACCCTGTTAGTGCTGGCCGATCCTATTGGCCCGACCTGCCATCTGGGCACCACCAGCTGCTTCTCACCGGCGGTCCCTGAGTGGACGTTCCTCTATCAGCTTGAGCAGCTGCTGGCCTCGCGTAAAACCGCCGATCCTGAAAGCTCCTACACTGCACGACTCTACGCCAGCGGCACCAAACGCATCGCGCAGAAAGTGGGTGAAGAAGGCGTTGAAACCGCACTGGCCGCCACGGTCAACGATCGGGATGAACTCACCAACGAAGCTTCTGACCTGGTCTATCACCTGATGGTGCTGTTGCAGGATCAGGATCTCGACTTCCGCGCCGTGATCAACAACCTGCGCGACCGCCATAAGTAACTGTGCAATATGCTGCTCAGAATTTTGTTTTTATGCGGATTCTGAGCAGTCTTCTGCTCATTCCTCACGTCCATCCGACACAATGACGGCAACTCAAACCTCAGGGAGAGAACCGTGACCACCCATGAGAAATTAATCGCCCTCCTCGACCAGCACCAGGCACGCTATCGCCTGATGGAGCATGAGGCGACCGGTAAATGTGAAGCCGTCGCGGCGATACGCGGCACCGAAATCGGCCAGGGTGCTAAAGCGCTGGTCTGTCATGTGAAAGGCAACGGCGTTAAACAGCATGTACTGGCGGTTTTACCTGCCGATCATCAGGCCGATCTGGGCAGAGTCGCGGCAGCAGTCGGAGGAAGACGCGCCTCACTCGCCAGTCCGGCGGAAACCGATCTGCTGACCGGCTGCGTATTCGGGGCGATTCCGCCGTTCAGCTTTCATCCCGACCTCAGACTGGTTGTTGACCCCGCGCTGTTTGAATGTTATCCGGAGATCGCATTTAACGCTGGTCTGCTGGAACGTTCAGTGATCCTGAATACCGAAGATTATCGCGCGTTATGCGCGGCTGACGTGGTGAAGATTACGCAGTAATTGCCATCCCGGCAGCCCGGCGATACTCTGCATAATCACTCATCACGACAGAATAAGAGCAAAATCATGAACATTTTCACTCAACGCCTGCGTCAGACGCTGGCTGTGGCCGTTATGGCAGGCTGCGCTTTTGGCGCGCAGGCAAAAATCGAACAGGTGCGTTTCGCGGTCGATCCGACCTATCCGCCCTTCGAATCGAAAACGCCACAGGGCAAGCTGGTCGGCTTTGATATTGATCTGGGCAATGCGCTCTGTACTCAGATGCAGGCAAAATGTGTCTGGGTTGAAAGCCAGTTTGACGGCATGATCCCGGCCCTTAAAGCGCGTAAATTTGATGCCATTCTGTCCGACATGGGCATTACCGAAGAGCGCCTGAAGCAGATTGATTTCACCGCGCCGCTCTATGATACCCACACTCAGCTGATTGCCCGTAAAGGTGCTGGCATATTGCCCACCGCTGAGTCCCTGAAAGGAAAAACGGTCGGCGTAGAACAGGGAACGGTTCAGGAGCGCTATGCGCTGGCGAAGTGGCAGCCTCACGGTGTGACCGTAGTGCCTTATGGCGATCAGGCACAGGTTGAAAGCGATCTGGTTTCAGGCCGACTGGATGCGGTATTCACCGATGCGGCACAGGCTGCCATCGGCTTCCTGAAGCATCCGCAGGGCAAAGATTTTGAACTGGCTGGCCCGATTATACAGGATCCGATCATCGGCCCCGGCACGGCGATTGGCCTGCGTAAAGGCGATACCGAGCTGAAAACCGCACTGGATAACGCCTTCGTCGAAATCAAAAAGAATGGCACCTTTGACCAGATTCAAAAGCGCTACTTCGCCACGGATATCTCTATCCAGCCTTAACCTCGCGGTCGCCCTTTTTCATCCTCACCGCGATCCGGCACTATACTCTAACTATTTCGGGACGGCACGCTGTCGTCCTTTGCCGATTAAAGGACATTAACACGGTATGCATCAACAACATCATCCACTGTTAAGCGCCTCTTTAGGCACCCAGCGTGAAATCATCAGTTTCCATTTCGCGGAAGACAACGAGCATCAGGTCTACATTCAGGCTGCGCTGCATGGCGACGAACTGCCCGGTATGGCAGTGGCGTGGTTTTTAAAGCAGCGACTACAGGCGCTGGAGTCCGCCGGTCAACTTAAAGCCGCCTTTACCCTGGTGCCGGTTGCTAATCCCCTGGCGCTGGGACAGCACTGGCATGGCACCCATCTTGGCCGATTCCATACGCTCTCTGGCCAGGACTTCAACCGCCGTTTCCCGTCACTGGGCGCAACCCTGGCGGCCGGGCTGGCTGAGAGTCTGACCCAGAGTGAAACGCAAAATAAGAGCCTGATCCGCGAGGCGATTGATCGCCACTATCGCGATACCGTGCCAAAAACCGAGCTGGATGCGCAACGCCACACGCTGATGCGGATGGCCAGTCAGGCCGATCTGATGATTGATCTGCACTGTGACTGGGAAGCCGTGCCACACCTGTACACGACGCCGCACGCCTGGCCGGACATTGAGCCGCTGGCGCGCTGGTTAGGCAGCGAGGTGCAGCTGCTGGCGCAGATCTCTGGCGGTGAACCGTTTGATGAAGCCTGTTGCGAACCCTGGCTGACGCTGGCGGAACGGTTTGGCAAAGATTATCCGATGCCACGGGGATTGCTGCCAGTGACGCTGGAGTTGCGTGGCGTGCGTGATGTGTCGCCTGAACAGGCAGAGAAAGACGCGGAGGCGATTATTTCAGCGCTACAGGAAGGCGGTTATATCGGCTACAGCGAGCCTGCGATTTCCGTGGAAGTGGCTGCGCCCGTGATCGGTGGCGACGAACTTGTCCCGGCGAGCGCGGGCGGAGACGATATCGTGGCTATCAATGACGGCCCGATTGGTTTAAACGTGCCAGATATCGCTGAAGCACCTGGAGAAGCTGGTGTAATCAAGGAGCGTCACAGCGAAGGATCGGTGGCGGCCTCCCCTGCCCTGAAAAATCCACCTACGCCGTTAGCGGGCTGTGAATACATTCATTCGCCGGTATCCGGTCTGATCCTGCATCGTAAACCGTTGGGCGCAAAGATTCGGCCGGGAGAAGTGGTGGCGGAGATTGTAGATCCGATAACCGACCAGATTACCCCGCTGGTAACGGAACATGGCGGTATTCTCTATGCAAGACACTGGGCTAAGTTTGCGACGGCAGGCATGCTGGTTGTGAGGCTGGCAGGTGAGCGAGAGATTCGGAGCGGGGATTTGCTGGTAGGGTAAAAAAAGCTGCCAGCTTTGTGAACTGGCAGCTTTCATATTATGCGATGGATTAAATTTAGTACGATGCGTTGTATGAAATAGAAAAGAAGTAGGTACTATAAAGATAAATTATTAATGCTGGTTAAAAATAGCCCGAGAACTCGTTCATCGTGACTGCCAAAAACAGATGGCGAAACAGCATCAACAACTTCAAATGTAACAAATGCATCTTCTATATTATCGACATTTAAATCGACATGATCGTTGCCACCCACCGAAACAATGGTTTTCTCATAAGATTTATTAGATAACTTTACTCTAAAAATAACTTTCCTGGGGTGAGATTCCGAAGCATCAAAGACATGAAAATTCAACCTTAAAGTCGCCCCCTTAAATTTTTCTTTTACTACCGGTAATTTAAGAACTGCACGAGCCGATGACCATATTCCCTTTTCTTCTGGATCGTACCATCCGTTACCGAGCACTCTATATTTAACTAATGTATCTGTAGAGAATAACAATGGATAATTGACAGCATTTTTATTCAGACGAATAACTGTGAATAATTTCTTTTCAGTAACATCTAAATATTTCTCTTGCTTCAAAATGTTCACTAGCGGCAAAAATTGCATCCTTTTAGCGCCAGGACAGGTAAAGTCAGGATAAATCATTTTCGCTTCAACGGGTGTGTCTGGCATCTTACAGGGCCAGACATGGGCTGACCAGAGCATGTCAAAGTTAGGTATAATAACTGCATTTACATTTTCGAAGCTTAGCAGCCTTATAATATATTTCAGGCTGAAGCCTGTTAACTCACCCCGCAGCTTAAGGAAATCCTGAGGCCAATACACCATAGATTGCTGGACATTTTTATCCCCACCTAAGTTGAAGCTCTTAACATTCAGGGCGGAAGACAGGTAATTAGCCAAAAAATCATTACCCCAAGGGACATAAGCAACCAAATCACCAGAATTGATTAACGGCTTAAGATTTCTCACCACTTCATTATCAACACGTTCAAATGCTTCATTATAATACCTGCCTGCTGATAAATGATTCTCAAGAGGAGGAATATAAAATAAAATAGCAAAGCTCACTAAAAGCGCTGAGAAAAAATTATTTTTACAGGACGATAACAGCAGAACGACTAAGCACCATATAGCGAAAAAAGATAATGCTATCCAACGATACGATGCTCTCATAACGTCAAAACCGGGTATGTGTTCTGAAATCCAACCGGTGCCAGTGGGTAATAAAGGATAATTATCAGGTATTATGGGTGAGAGATTAGGCTGGCCTGTAGGTTTCAATAGCATAAACTTGAAGGAAGGTCCCAACGAGAAATACAATGAAAGTATAAAGACAGATAAGAATAAAATTACAATACTTTTATTATTTCTAATTTTTGACTTAGAGAAATGGCAAAGAGATAAGATCAACATGGGCAATAAAAATGTCGTTCGCCATACGGAACTATCTCCATAATACTGCCCTTCGGTGCGAAACACGGACCAATGCAGATTATCCAGAAGCCATGAAATACCTGACGATGGGGCAGCAAGAAAAGAAATATCAACGCCCCAGGAACGGAAAAAAGAGAGTTGCTGCGGTTCATAGCCTGACCTACCTATAAATGCAGCATAAAGAATATAAGAAAATATACAAGAGAAAGCGTGCACCGAAACTACTTTAACAACTACCTTCAGCGTTCGATTATTATCTCTGGAGAGAAAGTACATTAAATAAAATGAATTCAAAACCGCCTGCATAATAAATGTGTATCCATCCATAAAAATGGAAATGACGGATGAAACAGTACAAATAAACAACGAAAAGATATAAAATTTAAGGCGCTGATTGTCATCACAAAAAGTCATTGCCTTCATAAAACTAAAAAAATAAAAAGGAAGCAATGCTATACCCAGGGTTAACATGGAATAATTAGCATGCTGAACGACTACAGGCGTAATGACCCATAACAGTGACAATAAAACTGATGTATACTGGTTAACCTTAAAATGCCTACTTATTTTGTAAGCAGACACAAAAGAAATTAATATGAATAAAGTGAAAATAATAATATAACTATTAGCAGGAGAAAACCCTAATCGTAAAAGAATACTCATAGGATATACAGCAGACAAGCCGAATGAAATATTGCCGCCGTAAGGGAATCCAAAATTTGAAGCGTGAGCAGTAAACACAGAGCTATTTGCTATAGACTGTGCGAAGCCCACAGCCCAAAAAGCCTGCCCAAGCGTAGGAAGCGAAAAATATGGTATAAGATTATTAGTGATAAGTGAAAATAAACCAGCAATAAATGAAAAAAACAGGAACGGGATTCTTTTAAATTCTTTTTGTTTGTCGCTCACTATCAATAAACCTTTGAACCGTTGAAGAGAAAATGAAAAAAATCAAGTCACCAATAACTGTCACTAAACGTGTTAGAATGGCGGCATTAAAAACCAATGACTGATCTCTAAAAACCGGAAAAAGAAGAAGAATTAGTATACTTTCCCTTACTCCTAATCCAGCTGGAGAGCCAGGCATAATAAACCCGATCAGCCATGCCGCAACAAAGCTACATAAAACAAATGCATCTAAAGATAAAGTAGAATTTACTTTTATTGTCGAAGTAACTATCAAGAAGAACATCAGTCCCGAGACAAACATAAATATCATATAGCTTGAAAAGGTTCTGAAAAAATTAGTGCTAATTCTGTTGATAATAAATGATGCGCCCAAAAAAAACAAAAAAGAAGTAAAAATAGAGAGCGCAACTCCCATTTCGAGAAAGTAATACACCCCTACGTAAATACTGAACGGTAAAGAGGATAACAACAAGAGTATGATTTCTAAAAATTGCGATTTCGCCACTTTAGCAGAATTGAGGTTATGTCTGACTGCAAGCACTTGCTTCCCTGCGAACTGAAATATATTACCGGGAATATACTTAGCAATTTGAGAAACCCCAAAAATCGCCACTGATAACTTTATAGTTATCTTTTCGTCAAGTCCGGCTAATATTAAACGCCAACCAGCCGCAAGGAGATAATTATTAAGAGCATACACCAGACACGCAACAGTAAAAACCAGACCATGATCTTTAAAAAAACCTGTAAGATTAACCAGACCTTGTAAGGTATAAAATTTATAGCCAATAAAAATTACGCTGAGGAAAACCAATAAATAAGAAACGTAATTCACTGCTTTTTTTAAAAGCATCAATCTTTTTTGACTTGACACAGTAACATTGTCCAGGGAGTTGGTGAACTTACTGATAGAACATCGAAATATTCAGAAATCAGGGCTACAAACTTATTTCGAGACCAATGATTCAAATGACCAGGCGTATTACCCAATTGAGAAATATATTTTAACCTTGCAAGGTTTAAAACTCTCCATAATGGTTCTGATGGAACGCTCAAAATCACATAATTACGAGCAACTTCTTTTATTTTTTCGAGACCCGCTTGAGGATTTTCAAGATGCTCCAAAACCTCACAACATACGATCAGTTGAGAGGAGTCTGCGGCAGCGTTTAAATCATAAATGCTTTTAACGGTAAATAGATCCTCTGACACACCACGTTCTGTAGCATTACTCTTCGCTATCGATATAACTTCCGAGGAGAAATCACTTCCGCGCGTATTAAATCCTTTTTCTAAATATTTTAAAACCCAGTAACCTTCACCACAGCCTATTTCATGAAACTCATTGGCGCCAGTTTGGCTTATGTAGCGCTCAAGAGATTGGTCAAAACCACGCATCATATGTTTAACAATAGGATTATTTGAACCATATTTATCATAAGCATTGCCAAATACGATACCGTTTTCTTTTTTGCCTGATGAAAAAGCCATCTTATTTACTACCTTTCTCTATTGTTAATTTTGCGACTTTTTCCCGGACATCTTCAATTAGCTTTCTGTTAGCAGAAAGAAGATCTGCCAGAAAAGCCACCAGGATAGTTTGAAATCCCATCATCATTAATACTGCTGAGAGAATCAGAGACTGTATATGCCCATCACCGTCGCCGTTCAAAAATAGAAACAAAAATCTGCCGGCAATAATTAATCCTGTCAACATAATCAGAGACCCGATACTCATGAAAAATCTGAACGGGCGATATATCACATAAATTCGTATTATAGTGAAAATGCTTCTCTGAATATAGGATGGGATACTTTTCACTAAACGAGAAGGACGGAGATCATCATTAACCCTGACAGGGACAGATGTAATTGAAATATTTTTTTGTCCAGCCTGGATAATAGTCTCAAGAGTATAGGTATATTCACTGAAAACCATTAACTTTTGAGCTGCATTGCGGCTGATTGCACGAAAACCACTTGGTGCATCGGGTATTGTTGTTTTGCTGGCGCTTCTTACTACGTAACTTCCGATTTTCTGAAGTATTTTTTTGGCTAATGAGAAATGTTCAATAGCCTGTATGGGTCTGGCACCAATAACTATCTCAGCCTGATTGCTCAAGACAGGCGCTACAAGCGCAGGAATGTCATCTGCGTTATATTGGTTATCTGCATCAGTGTTTACTATTACATCAGCCCCAAGCGAAATGCATGCCTCAATTCCAGTAATAAAAGCTTTTGCAAGTCCTTTATTACCCGTATGTTTTATTATATGGTCAACACCACAGGCTTGCGCTACTTCACATGTCGCGTCAGTACTTCCATCATCAATGATCAACAACTCAACTTTACTGAAACCTTCAAGATGCCTTGGCAAAGCTGCCAGTGCGATCGACAAAGTTTCAGCCTCGTTATAACAGGGTATTTGAATAATTAGCTTCACACTTAAAACGCCTTATGACATTTATGACATACAATAAATGTATAAGCCCTGGTCACATGGCAGATAATTATCGGAAACCAGCTACAGGGCTAAAACACCACCTCGTTTATCAAAAATTTAATCTACTAAAAATCAACATTATTTAATCACTGAATTTAATAGATCCTGTGCTGACTCACCCCATGTTTTCCATTTGAGATTAGCAGACACAGGTTGAGTATTACTCTGCTTTAGTGAAAGCCATTTTAAAACAGTCTCACTAAGCGACTCAGCATCGTCACTTTTAAAATATAGTGCATGTTCCTGTGCGACTTCTTTGAACACCTTGATATCACTCGCTATAATATCAAGATTATTTTGTGAAGCTTCAATAAGGGGTAAACCGAAGCCCTCTGCAGTACTGGCAGCGATAAGGCACTGGGATTCCTTGTACAGCCGTTGTAAAAATTCATCTGAGACATTATTTAGCCAGAAAAGCTTTTTATTATTTTCAGGGTGAACTTTAATACGTTGCATCAATTCATCAACGCCCCAACCTTCTTTTCCGACAATAACTAAAACAGCATCACTACCTTCTCGCCATAGCTTATCAAAAGCTTCTAATGCTAAGGAATGATTTTTACGGGGTTCCAATGTACCGACCATCAGAAATGTTGGCGCATCATTGACAATGCTAAGGATCCGTTCATCTTCGCCTGTGATACCCGCACTGGGTTTCGAATTAGTAATGTCAGCACCTAGATGAAACCATTTAACTTCTGGTTTAGCTTTACCCTCGAAATCCAGTTTTAACCACTCTTCTACTTCATCAGCAACGGCTTTTGAAATGCAAATAAGTGATTCACTGTTTGCAGCCACGGAGAGCCAGCGCGCATGGTCTTTTGCGGCATCTTCGGGGCTGACAAAAAAGTGAGAATGAAGAAGAGGAATTAGATCATAAACAACAAAATTAATCTTAACACCTAAAGCGCGCATTTTGCTTAGTGTTTTTTCTTGTCTTACCGTAATATGTGGTTGCAGGTCAAGGCCAACAAAAACATCGCCATTTACATAATCAACAGGTTCATCCTGAAGATGTATATTTTCAATACCGAGGAACCTGGCCGTAAATGAACGAGCAAAATAGTAACCGTCCCTCGCATTAGTTGCATAAACCGGTTCAACACGAAAACCTTTTGGTGGATTTTCCAGCCATTGCATCAGAATGCTTCTGACAACACGCTGAATACCAGACTTTGCGTCACGCTGAACCAACTCAGAAATATCAACGAGCAATTTTGGATAGGTAATAGCCGCGGCTTTATTGTAAGCAGTTGCCGTAGCCAATGCATCTAAATCCTGCTCCGAATAAGCTCCTTCAACCTGAAACAGTGAATCAAGCGTCTCACTAACAAAATTATTTTTTGGGTGATAAAATGTTTCAATAGCATTTGAATATTGCTCTGCACATCGCCAGAGAGAATGCTTAGTTGAAATTTCTTCTATCGCTTTACCCGAAAGTTTGTTTCGCAAACTCTCTGATTTAAAAAGGGACTCAAGGGCTTCAACCAGCGACTCATCATCAAATTTATCTTCAAGCATAATGACACTTTCAGGATTAATGTCAGCCATAGTGCCATTAGCATTGATGATAGTTGGTAATCCATAACTCATGCAATCGAGCACAGCCCCTGAGGTTTCTCCTCTGGAAAGTGATCGAAGTTGCACGGCTATATCAGCTGCCTGTAAATAATCTTTAAACGTATCGAGATCGGTCCAGCCTGTAACTTGTATTCTGTTTGTTATTTTTAAACTTGTAATGCGACGGGTTATCTTTTTAGAGAAATCACCTTCATGCATCTCACCAACAAAGAAGATGTAACATTCTTTAGAATCATATAAACTGCTTTCAGCAAACGCTTCAATCAGCCTGTCATTCAATTTAGATTCACCCAGGAATCCAAAGCTACAGATTACAAATGCATCATCGCTAATTGATAACTTTTTCCTGGCAGCTCTTTTATCATTGATTAATGGCAGCTCACGCAGGTGAGGTATCACGCTCCATAAATTTGGATTAACTGTACCATACCACTGCTTAGCCAAACGAACTGAGTTTTCGGAGTGTACAATGACCCCCTGAGACAGAGATAAGGCTGAATAGCTACAAGGGTAACGCCATACTACTTCTGCGCTATTATTTTCTATATAACGTTCTCTTAAAGCTTTGTACCCATGACCATTAAGTAATTCACGTGTCCAGACACCAGAATGGGTATTGAATACATCCATATGCTGCACAACGCCAGAAATATAGAAGTCATGTAATACTACTACGCCCGGTATTCTTTCCAGCAATGGAAACATATAGTCGTGGTGTTCAGAATTGCCAAATTGGTAAACAACCCGATCATATTTATCAGAGTTTTCCAATAGATGTTGTGTATTTCTTATTTTACTGTAAGATTCGGCAACCCTATCGACTGAGACATTATCTTTAATAATAATGTCAATATCGTAATATCTTGCAAGCTCAGGCAGTAAGATAGCTGAATAATTCGCTATGCCTGACTTCGCAGGTTGAACGGGTGTAACATAGGCTAATTTTTTACGCTGAAGTAAATGAGAGGTGGCAGGCATCTGACTTTTATGTGCATTAAGTTTATTAAGTGCATCAAATGTTTTACGAGCCGTATTTTCCCACGAGAATTTTGATTGCTGCCTCTCAGCATGTGAAACTAACAGACCTCTAAATTTCAAATCTGTTAATCCCTTTTCGAGCAAGTCCATAAATTGCTGTTCATTTTTTGGATCGAACATAGCATCTTTAAGTCCAACAACTTCTGGAAGACTTGTTAGCCCTGAACAGATGACAGGGGCACCGCAACGCATTGCTTCCAGTACGGGAAGTCCAAATCCTTCATGGAAGCTTGGGAAGACGAACAACGCACATTGGTTATACAACTCAACCAGTTCATCATCAGTAATATAACCCGTAATTACAACTTCGGTTTCACTCAACTGTGCTTCATGGATAAGTTTCTTTAGTATTTGACGACTCTCATTATTGACCGAACAAACAATCACTAACTGATGGTCACTTCTGACTTTTTCATCAAGTTCTGAATATGCAGTTATCAGACCTTCGATATTTTTTCGTTTATCTATCCCACCAGTATACATTACATAGGGCTTAGTAATGTTAAACTTAGTCAGTACCTGTGGGTTAACGATTTCTAATTTTTTGAAATTACTGTCGGCATCAGTCGATATGTTTATGATTTTATCTTCTGGGAAAGGAAGATATTTTATACCTTCCTGGCGCGAAGATTCAGATATAGCTAATAAAATATCAGCACGCCTAAGATGATCGATTTTCTTATAATACCACTTGGACATCCCTGGGTTTTCCAAGTAATCTTTTTCAGCTATAAAGGGAATCAAATCATATAATACAACAGCAGTCAGATAATTTTTATTTTTATTTATGATACTTGTCACTGTGTCATCAACAATTCCTTCAAAAAGGCTTGTAATGAGTACTACATCGGGAGCGATCTTTTCAATGTAAGCTTCCCTGGATAACTCAGCAACGCCCTGCCGCCATTGATTTTCGCTATATAATCCAGCGGTATGTTCCAGGGAAAAAAATGTTAAAACATTATCTGGATTAATTCTTTCATTAAACGCTTCCCGAATAGTGTGTACAGATTCAGAAAGGCTTCCATTCAGTAGTAGGTATACTTCATCATTTCGACATAACTCCAGTAGCTTTGAAGTTAGTGACAGGGCATAACGCCCAATGCCACGATTACTGTTTGTTCCTTGTAATGACTGCAAGTCGATAACTAGACGCATTAGAATTACCTATTTTTTTAATTTGGCTTTGATAACGTTTTTTATTTGATTTATTTTAACGCTATCTTTTGGCATTGTACTTTCCTGTACAGAACTTTGAATTACACTTCTGATGTATTTCCTTTTGAGATAGCTTTTGAGTACAGGAAATCTGTTTACTACTTTTAGAAGTGGGCCCCTAACCGCCGGCTTCTGCAATGCGCTCAATGCCACATTTTTTGCCAGTCTGTATGTGAGGTTTTTAATTCTAAACAGAAAGTGGCTGGCTTGATGTTTGAGTGAATGAGCTTTATTTTTAATGCGGGAGAGAATACGTTTTGGTAAAGTACCATACCTCCACGTTCGGCTTACATAAACCAGGTTCAACTCAGATTCAAATCGTTGTGCTGTCTCCCACCAGTGATGGGCATGTCGGTTCAATTCTGCAATTTTACTATTGAGTTCAGTAATTGTAGCTTGCGACTGCTCAAGTTCTTCTTCAGTACTGACAATTTTCTGTAAAAGCTTGTTTTTCTGTTTCAGAAAACTTTTTTCTTTTTTACTGTCATCATTTTTTATTTCATTTTCTTGCTCTTTTGCGGCATCAACTCCGGTAGCAAGCGCTGCTAGCTTTAAATTTTCCTCCAGAAGGGTCTTATAGTTAGCATCTGTTTCTTCTTTTTGAAGCGTGAGTCTCGCCAGTTCATGCATGAGAGCCTGTTCTTTTTCATAAAGCGTATTAGCTTCGTTTACTGCCTTAACCATTCTGATATAGTTTTCATCAAGTCCTGATTGTAGCTGAGATTCTCTATAAGAAATGAACTCGTCAAAGACATTAGGTGGATATTTGAACGCATCATCGAGTTCAGGATGTGCATTTGCTACATAATAGCGATTTAGCCCATCAGAGTAAACGTGGTGATATTCATTCTTTAATAGTAGCTGTTCACATTCGTCATAATCTGAAATCTGAGTATTGGGTACAGTCGCTTCAATTAATACTATCCATGGCCGATATTTATTCCAGTCATTGCCTTTAAGTACTGCATATTCAGCACCTTCAACATCAATTTTGAGGAAATGGATATCATAGAAATTTTGTTCTTCAAGAATCGCAGCTAGGGTATTGATGCTTACTTCAGACCAGTAGCCTTCATATCCCTCCGATTCATGTTTAGCAGCAACCGCTCTGTCTAGTGTAGACCATCCAGGTACATCACATTGCCACAGTTGCATTACACCTTTTTCATCCGACACCGCTTTTGCGATGCTGATATCCCTTTCACGCAAAAGATGGTATTTCTCGATGAACTTCTCAACAGGATCAATGTTGATACCACTCCAGCCCGCATCGTAAAATAATTTCGTAACAGAATCAATTATCGGATCGTTAGCTCCGACGTCTACGTAGAATCCATTTTCAATATGCTTTAACGCTCTCCAAAGCATGATGTCTTCGTAATTCTGAGCGTATGAAACCTTAGTCATGTTTATTTATCTCGATTTCTGGGTCTAACCAGTTCACACCTTCAAAGTGTGGGTGACTCGCATTGACGACATTAAACACATAGGCAAGATCACGCCATTCATAATTATTCACCAAATGCGTGTCCGAACTGACTATCGCAGTCTGTATAGAGTAACTTCCCGGCCCCATATTCATATCGAACTGGAACTCGAATTTGTATCTCTCTCCCGCCTTCGTATTAAATACAGGTTTTTTCTTAAGCTGTGTATTGGTGCCGTACATAACCTGACCCAGACGATCCTTTATGCCGTAGCCAACTACAAGTTTTTCTATATCTGACTTAACGAGCACATCAATAGACAGTTTAACGGTCTCTCCTACTTCGATGTATTCAACCTGCTCGCCAGCCTCATTATATATTGTTATATTATCTACAACAGCTTCACCGGTACCCGAAATAGTTTGTACCTTCCCTTGCTGGTTCATTACTTGCTCTATTTTCTGTTTTTGCTTATCAGCTAATAGTGCATTGTAATAGTCCATGACCATTTCTGGCTCGCCTTGCTTCTCGATTCTCCCTCTATTAAGTAAAATCGCATGATCACAGATACTTTGGATGGCTTGTTTATCATGAGAAACAATTAATAGCGTTGTGCCATGTTTTTTAAATTCTCTAATCTTTTCGAAGCTTTTGTGTTGAAAGTATGTATCCCCCACAGATAGTGCTTCGTCAACAATCAGAACATCCGGTCTGACACAGGTAGCAACGCTGAAAGCAAGGCGCATTTGCATTCCGCTTGAATAGACCCTGACCTGCTGATCGATGTACTCACCGATTTCTGCAAATTCTTCTATTTCCGGCATCAGCTTATTTATGGTTTCAACCGTCAGCCCCATTAACTGGCCAGCCATATAAACGTTTTGCCGACCTGTGAAATCGGGATGAAAACCCATGCCTAATTCGAGCAGCGCCGCAATCTTACCGGTAGTCGTGATAACACCTTTGGTTGGTTTAGTCGTACCAGTTAGTATTTTTAGCAGGGTACTTTTGCCCGCGCCATTCATACCAATGATACCGACAGCTTGCCCACTGACTATTTCAAAGCTGATATCGTTCAGGACCCATCTTAGCTCATGGTAATCTCTCTTAATGGGTGAAATCCATTCCAGGAAGCGGCTCCAGCGGTTTGGATAGACTTTATAAGCTTTACCAATTTTATTTACTTTTATTACCTGACTCATTAAAGTTCATCCACCATTTCGCCAACATGACGTCTGTACAAATACAGCCCTATAAGATTGAAAAAAATTGCAACAAAAATAGCAGGGAGTAAATCGCTCCAGACCGGAGCAATATGTTTGACCAGAATATTTTGACAGCTAAACATAATGCCACTCATCGGATTGATATTAATTAACGCTTTGTAACGCTCTGGTATTATCGTTACAGGATAAACGATAGGCGTGAGCCAAAACCAGAATTGCATAAAAATCCCAAAGAAATGGCCCACATCCCTGAAAAACACATTTAATACGCCTAATGTTACTCCAATGCCAACAGCCAATAGAATAGTGATAATGTAAACCGGAATTAATGCCAGATAAACGGCACCTGGAAAATTTCCACTTATTATTAAGAAAAGAGTAAACAATCCAAAGACAATTAAAAAATTAACGAAAGCATTACATACAATCGTTATTGGCAAACAAACCCTGGGGAAATTAATTTTTTTAAGTATATTCGCATTTTCAATAAAAACGTTTTGTGAACGTGACGTTATTTCAGAAAAGAATCCCCACGTAAGTACACCCGCACATAAATAGATACTATAAGCATATGTGCTATCTACACCGGGAAGTTTGGCTCTCATTATTTCAGCAAAGATAACTGTATAAACAACTATCATCGCTAATGGATTGATAACATTCCAAAGTGCGCCTAATAATGAATTCTGATACTTTGACTGGAACTCTCGCTTCATATTTCCCAATATAAAGCTACGGTACGTCCATAGCGTTTTACTAATGTTGAATATCATTATAAATCCTGAAGATTCGAGAATTCTTTTTTCGAAGGGATTGTTAAAATAAACCCGGCAAAGCCGGGTTTTACAATTAAATTCTATCTGATTTAGTCTAACCACTCAGTGTGGAACACACCGTCTTTATCAATGCGCTTGTAGGTATGCGCACCGAAGTAGTCACGCTGCGCCTGAATCAGGTTAGCAGGGAGCACTTCTGAACGGTAGCTATCGTAGTAAGCGATCGCCGCAGAGAAGGTTGGCGTCGGGATACCGTTCTGAATCGCGTAGGAAACTACATCACGCAGCGCCTGCTGATACTGATCGGCGATATCTTTGAAGTACGGTGCCAGCAACAGGTTAGCAATGCCTGCATCTTCTGCGTAAGCATCAGTAATCTTCTGCAGGAACTGGGCACGGATGATGCAGCCAGCACGGAAGATCTTCGCGATTTCACCGTAATGCAGATCCCAGTTGTTCTCTTCTGACGCGGCACGCAGCTGTGAGAAGCCCTGAGCATAAGAAACAATTTTACCCAGATACAGAGCGCGACGAACTTTCTCGATGAACTCCGCTTTGTCACCGGTGAAGGCCTTCGCCTGTGGACCGCTCAGTACTTTAGAGGCTGCCACACGCTGGGTTTTCAGCGAGGAGAGGTAACGGGCGAATACAGATTCAGTGATTAGTGACAGAGGTTCGCCGAGATCCAGTGAGCTCTGGCTGGTCCATTTACCGGTGCCTTTGTTCGCTGCTTCATCCAGAATCACATCAACCAGGTATTTACCTTCTTCATCTTTCTTGGTGAAGATATCTTTGGTGATGTCGATCAGGTAGCTGCTCAGTTCGCCGTTGTTCCACTCCGTGAAGGTCTCAGCCAGCTCTTCGTTGTTCAGACCCAGCGCGCCTTTCAGCAGAGCATAGGCTTCTGCGATCAGCTGCATATCGCCATACTCGATGCCGTTGTGAACCATCTTCACATAGTGGCCCGCGCCGTCCGGACCGATGTAAGCCACACAGGCTTCGCCATCTTCTGCACGTGCAGCAATTTTATCCAGAATCGGTGCAACCAGCTCGTAGGCTTCTTTTTGACCGCCAGGCATGATAGATGGGCCTTTCAGTGCGCCCTCTTCACCACCGGAAACACCGGTACCGATGAAGTTGAAGCCCTGGTCAGAAAGCTCTTTGTTACGACGGATGGTATCTTTATAGAAGGTGTTACCGCCATCGATCAGGATGTCGCCTTTATCCAGGTGTGGAGTCAGGGAGGCGATAGTCTTATCGGTCGCTTCACCCGCCTGAACCATCAGCAGGATGCGACGAGGTTTTTCCAGCGATTCGACAAACTCTTCAACGGTGTAAAAAGGGGCAAGTTTCTTGCCCTGGTTCTCGGCGATGACTTCATCAGTCTTTTCGCGTGAACGGTTAAAGATAGAAACAGTGTAACCGCGGCTCTCAATGTTAAGAGCCAAGTTGCGGCCCATCACTGCCATACCTACAACGCCGATCTGTTGCTTGGACATTACATACTCCTGTCTGTGGTCTCGCATGGTGTTACCCGTAACACCACTTTGTAAGTGATCAGTATGTTAACTCAGGATAGCGGATTAAAGGTAATGAATGGTGCGGTCGTGCAGATGAAATTATCTGAAAATAAATCACACATTTAACAAGGATTTATAAAGCTTTGTATAGCTTTGAATCATTCTATCTGCTGTGAAAAGGGATTCAAAGCGTGCCAGTGCAGCTGCACCATAGGTCATCGCCAGCTCGGGGTTCTGCCAGATTTCATCCATTGCCCGTCGTAATGCTGCGGGATCAGATGGAGGGACGACTAATCCTGTGACCCTATCAATATTGATAAAGGTTGTTCCCGTTCCGATCTCGCTGGAGATTAGTGGTTTTGAATAAAGAGCACCTTCCAGCAAAGAGATACCGAAAGCTTCTGAACGTAAATGAGACGGGAAAACCAGGCAGGTACATAACTGCAGCAAGGCAGATTTTTCGCTGTCTTCAAGCGCACCCAGGAAATGAATATTGTTCACGCCTAACTGCTGCGCCTGCGATTTGAGCTCAGCTTCAATAGGTCCTGCACCAACCACAACGATTGGATAGCGGCTGTTCTTTGCCGCCTCGATTAAGATATGCAAGCCTTTGTAATAACGAAATGTTCCAATAAAGAGAAAGAAGCCATCCGGAAATCTTGCCTGCCATTTTTGCAGAACGGCAGGATCGTTATTTTGATAAAACTGTTTATCAAGACCGTAAGGAATAACTTCAACTTTATCTTTGAACTGCTGCAGAACCGGGCTACTTTCAACATAGTTTGGTGACGCGGCAACGATGCGGTCTACACTGGAGAGAAAGCGGTTCATCAACGGCGTATAGAGCCTTAACAGCACCTTCTGTTTAACGATATCAGAATGATAACTCACTACTGATGGTTTTTTGATGCCAGCGGCAAAATGCATGAAGTCCATAAATGGGTACGGAAAGTGATAATGGATGATATCCGCATCCTGAGCCAGTTCTCTGAACTCTTTTATGGCTGAATAAGAGAATGGCGTCGAGGCAAACTCACACTGAGTTTTGACCCGATGAATCTGATGGTTATCCAGTCTGTTTTTTTTGTTTTCAAATTGGGGACTATGAGTAAAAACAACAGATTCGATACCTGATTTAAAACCACCTTCTGCGAGCTGATAAATAACCTGTTCGATGCCGCCAAAAGTATCAGGATAGTAGGTTTTATAACAATGTAGAACTTTAATCATATATATATTGCGACCTGCTCATAAGCTTCAATGGTTTTATCCGCACACAGTGACCATGAAAATTCGCGGGCGCGCACTAATCCAGCATCAATCATACGGCGCTTTTCGTCAGCGTTTTCTATCATCATCTGGATATAAGTTGTTAAAGCATGGACATCGTCAGGCTGATGCATTAATGCTGCATCTCCTGCGACTTCCGGAAGTGATGTTGCATTTGAGCAAATCACAGGCGTTCCTGAAGCCATTGCTTCAAGTACCGGCAAGCCAAAACCTTCATAGATTGAAGGGAAAACAAAGCTCGTTGCAGCACTGAATAAAAACGGCAGATCTTTACCGGGTACAAAACCTAAATATTTTAGCCACCCTTCTCTCTCGCCCTTGTCAAAGAGTTTAAAGAGTTGCTCATTTTCCCAACCCTTATAACCACTAATGACTAACGGGAAAGCAGATTTTTCCTGAGCGGGCAGACGATCATACGCCTGAAGCAATGTCAGGATATTCTTTCTTGGTTCAATTGTGCCGGTATACAGAAAGAAACGTCGCCACTTAAGATTGTATTTTTCAAGAACATGTTGTGTTCCTGCTTCATCCCGGGGATGAAAATGTTCATTGCAGGCCAGAGGAGCTACGGCAATTTTATTATCTTCAATACCAAAGAAATCAATTAACTCATTCTTTGTGTAATAAGAGTCAGTGATCAACATTGATGCACGCGAAACGGTATTCCTTAACTCTTTTTGCATCAGGTGAACACGGCCAGCCGGATGAAACTGTGGCCAGTGAAATACCGAAAGGTCATGAAATGTGGCGACACAGTGTTTCACGCGAGGAGGTAAGTAGTAGTTTGGACTATGAAAAATGTGATTCTTAAAATTCCTCAGCGCCATCATTTTCATTAACGGAAAAGTCAGGCGATATATTTCACTGACGGTTTTGCTTCTTTGTAACTTACGCTTTAGTGTTTGAACCGATTGAGCAGACTCACCCGCCACTGCCAGTGAGTCGCGAGTCTTAGTACCATGAAGAAACGTCAGCGCGACGTTATCTCTTTCCTGAAGCTGTTTAGCTAGCTCAAACGCATAACGGCCAATACCGGTTAAAGGATATTTAATACAGTCCGTAGAGTAAACGACGTTTATTGCTTTGCTTCCAGCATCCATTTCAGGGTATCTCTAAGAGGGATTCTAGACGAAGTCTCACCGACTAAACTACTGAGTAAAGTGATATCGCCACAAAGTTCTTTAATTTCATTAGGCCGGACAAAATCAGGATTAACTTCAATCTTAATATCATGGCCGGTCAGGAATTGGCAGAGATCAACGACTTCCCTCAATGAATGCATTTTACCTGAAGCGACATTGACAGTTTGTCCAGATGAGCGGGAATGAAGTAACGCTGAATAGCTTTTAACGACGTCACGCACGTCAGAAAAATCACGCCATACATCTATGTTGCCCAACTCAATGACATCTTTTCTCTCACGAAAATGTTTGACGATTTTCGGGATCAGGAAATTTTCTGCCTGACCGGCGCCGGTGTAATTGAATGGCCGGGTAATAATAATCGGCAATTTTTCATAAAACAGACTGGTCATATACTCCATGGCCAGCTTGCTTACCGCATAGTCATTTGCAGGTCTGGCAGGAACCGACTCTGCTAATTTTCCCGGTGTGTTATTACCGTAAACATTAGCACTGCTGGCGATCAAAACTGCATCCGGCATTTTTGCGGATTCGCTAAGAGCCTGTAACAGATTACGCGTACCGCAAAGGTTTACATTATAGAACGCATTCGGATCAGCATGACCAACAAAAGCGATGGCTGCAAGATGAACAACGACGTCAGGCTGAATACTGTCTACAGCATTTTTTACCTGTGCTGCATTGGTAAGATCAACCTGAAAATAGCGTGAGGCCTTCAGGGCGGAAGTTGAACCGAAACCATAAACTTCATATCCGGCAGCGGATAAATCCGCTGCCATATATTGGCCGGTAAAGCCCTTGATCCCAGTGATCAATGCTTTTTTGCCATTAGTCATATCAGAAGGAGAACCCTTGTTTATTGCGGCGCAGATCTTCTTCCACCATCATTGCACATAACTCTTCGAGTGTGGTTTTTGGCTCCCAACCCAGAATATCTTTCGCGCGCTGTGGATTACCAATCAGTAATTCTACTTCAGCAGGACGATAGAACTTAGGATTGACCTTAACCACCACTTTATTAGTGGCTACATCAATTGCAACTTCCTGGTCATCTTTGCCTTCAAAGCGCAATTCAATGCCAGCAGCTTTGAACGCCATTGAAACGAAGTCGCGGACTGTTTCAGTGCGGTTAGTTGCCAAAACAAATGTATCTGGCTCATCAGCCTGCAGCATACGCCACATACCTTCAACATATTCCTTAGCAAAGCCCCAGTCACGTTTGGCGTCCATGTTACCTAACTCAAGCACATCCAGCTTACCGAGCTTAATTTTTGCTACAGAATCGGTGATCTTACGGGTCACAAACTCCTGTCCACGCAGTGGTGATTCGTGGTTAAACAGAATGCCGCTTGATGCGAAGATGTTGTAGCTCTCACGGTAGTTAATTGTCATCCAGTGGGCATACAACTTAGCAACGCCATACGGGCTACGCGGATAGAAAGGTGTATCTTCTTTCTGCGGAATAGCCTGCACTTTACCAAACATCTCTGAAGTAGATGCCTGATAGAAACGAATTTTAGGGTTAACGATGCGAATAGCTTCTAACAGGTTTACCGGACCAATACCTGTAATTTCAGCTGTGGTCAGCGGCTGGTCAAAAGAAACACCTACAAAGCTCTGAGCCGCAAGGTTGTAGACTTCTGTCGCTTTGCTTTCCTGAAGTAAACGAATGCTCGACGATAAATCTGTCAAGTCATACTCGACCAGGTGAAGATTAGGATTGTTTTTAATTCCTAACTCTTCGATGCGCCAGAAATTCACTGAACTTGTACGACGATAGGTGCCATAAACGGTATAACCTTTGTTCAGGAGTAGTTCAGCAAGATAAGCACCATCCTGACCTGTGATGCCGGTAATTACTGCAGTTTTATTCGTCATTCGTAAACCCATGATTAAGAAAATTAAAATTAGTATCTAGGTGTTGAACTAAATCGATGATGCTTCAATAAGCGATTCAATTTCCTTCAGTAATTTGCTCAGAGCCTCTGTATCACCTCTGGTTTCGACGTTAAGCCTTAGCAAAGGTTCAGTATTTGAGGTTCTGACGTTGAATCTCCAGCTCTGACAATCGAGACTCGCACCATCGGTATTATCCTTAGCCACTGAAGAAGATGAATATCTGTCGTTGAGCGCAGCGATAACAGCTTTCGAATCTGAAACTTTGAAATTAATCTCACCACTGCAAGGAAACGCCTTCATTCTTTCCGAAACCAGTCCGGAAAGTGTCTCCTCTTTCACTGCCAGCAGTTCTGCCACCAGCAGCCATGGAATCATGCCGCTGTCGCAGTAAGCGAAGTCGCGGAAGTAGTGGTGCGCACTCATCTCACCACCGTAAACCGCGTCTTCTTCACGCATGCGCTCTTTGATAAACGCATGACCGGTTTTAGACATCACCGGAATACCACCCGCTTTGGTCACCACATCAATGGTGTTCCAGGTCAGACGCGGATCGTGAATGATTTTCGCTCCTGGCTCTTTCTTGAGGAACGCTTCGGCTAACAGCCCAACGATGTAGTAACCCTCAATGAACTCTGCATTCTCATCAAACAGGAAGCAGCGATCAAAGTCACCGTCGAAGGCGATACCCATATCGGCCTGATGCTCACGCACCGCATCAGAAGTGTCTTTGCGACACTCCGGCAGCAGCGGATTTGGGATACCATTAGGGAAGTTACCGTCAGCTTCATGATGTACTTTGATGAACGTTACTGGCGCATTCGCCTGCTTAAAGCGTTTTTCAATTTCATCAATGATATGACCTGCGGCACCGTTACCGGAGTTGATCACCAGCTTCATTGGTTTAGTGAAGTTGCTCAGGTCGATGTAACCCATCAGGTGATCGACATAGGCATCCAGCACAGAAATCTGCTTATAGTTGCCACGCTTACTCTCTTCTACCGGAGCAAAGTCATTCGCTTCAGCCAGGCGCTGCACGTCACGCAGACCGGTATCACCACTGACCGGGCGAGCACCTTCCCGTACCAGTTTCATCCCGTTGTAGTTCATCGGGTTGTGGCTGGCAGTCACTTCAATGCCGCCATCAATGCCTAAATGAAACGTGGCAAAATAGATCTCTTCTGTTCCGCTCATACCAATGTCGAGCACATCGGTGCCCGCATCCCGCAGTCCATTTGCCAGTGCCAGCTTTAACGACTCGCTGGTCAGGCGAACATCGCCGCCCACCACGATCGTTTTTGGCCGGATAAATTCACCATAGGCGCGGCCAATGCGGTAAGCGATGTCTTCATTCAGTTCAGTGCCTAACTCGCCGCGGATGTCATAAGCTTTAAAACAGGTCAGTGCTGCCATGATCGTGTCTGTCCTTACTTACTTGCAAACTGTTGTTTAATCAAAATGAGGTCGTCATCACCAAGGTAAGAACCCGACTGGATTTCCAGAAGTTCCAGAGGGATTTTGCCTGGATTTTCTAACGTATGCGGGTGACCGATTGGAATAAAGGTTGACTGGTTTTCTGTCAGCAGCAGGGTTTTATCCTGAATGGTGACTTTCGCTGTGCCTGAGAGAATCACCCAGTGTTCGGTGCGGTGATAGTGCATCTGCAGTTCAAAGGCTTCACCCGGCTTAACCGTAATGCGGTTAACGTTGAAGCGGCCAGTGTTGACCACCAGATCGCAACGTCCCCATGGCCAGTAAGTTTCACGATGGCGGCGATATTCGCTGCGGCACTCGCTTTTCAGGAACTCCACCACTCGCTTAACATCCTGAACCTGGTCTTTACGTGCAACCAGCACAGCATCTTTGGTGTTAACAATGACCAGGTTCTCAACGCCAATGGCGGCAACCAGTTGGTCTTCACTGTTGATATAGCAGTTTTTGGTGTTGTGCAGGAAGGTATCGCCCTTCAGGGAATTACCGTGAGCGTCTTTGTCGTTTACTTCCCACAGTGCAGACCATGAACCGACATCACTCCATCCGGCTGCCAGCGGGACGACCACAGCGGCATCGGTCTGTTCCATGACTGCGTAATCCACTGACTCGTCAGGACAGGCAATAAAATCATCTTTATCAATACTGATGAAATCATTCCCTTCTTTGACGTTAGCCATAGCGCGACGGCAGGCTTCCAGAATATCCGGACGGAATTTCTCCAGTTCCTGCAGATAGCGTTTAGCTCGAAACATGAACATGCCACTGTTCCAGTAGTATTCACCGGACTCAAGATACTGCTCAGCGGTGCTCTGATTCGGTTTTTCAACAAAGCGCTGAACCTGATAAGGGCCGCTTTCTGCGCCTGGCAGTGCTTCGCCACGCTGAATGTAGCCGTATCCGGTTTCCGGACCGGTTGGCACGATACCAAAAGTCACCAGCTTGCCCTGCTTGGCATAAGCGGTAGCAACCTGGATAGCCTGATGAAACGCAGCACGGTCTTCAATCACGTGATCGGCGGCCAGCACCAGCAGAACCGGATCATCACCCTGCTCAACAGCGTTCAGCGCAGCCAGCGCGATGGCCGGAGCAGTGTTACGCCCTACCGGTTCGAGAATAATGTTATGAGATAGCTTGTTAATTTGTCGCAACTGCTCAGCAACCAGGAAACGATGCTCCTCGTTACAGATGACCATCGGTGCGCGCGCTTCAACGCCGCTCAGACGATTAACCGTCTCCTGCAGCATGGAGTGCTCACCGTGCAGACAGATGAACTGTTTAGGATAAAGTTCGCGGGAAAGGGGCCATAAGCGGCTGCCGGTTCCTCCGGCCATGATTACGGGAAGTAACATTCCACATCCTCTAACAAATTTAAACATGCTATGTATGCATATAAGCGGGTCAATTTTTATTCATTATGAATAAACAGCCACGCTACCGCCCCTGGCTTGCAGCAACCAATGCGCTGTGTGATAGGAATCTTGCCTTCACAGGTTAGCCTGTCGATGCGCTGATTATATTTCAATCAATCGCATACGGGTTCCGGGATAACTCCAAATAGTACATTTTGTGCGGCAAAAATAATATGCCTAATCTTTTATTGCCACTGACAAAACTTAAGAGTGACTAAACATTGTTCTCATCCTGCATGAGTAAATGTAATCACTGGCAAAACAGCATAGTAGCGTATAGGGAATTGCGCTTTGCGCCTCTTCACAGAGTCGGATTACCCGCTATTGTGATTAAACACTACAGAAGCCAGACCAGGATAATTCCGTATTAGGTCATCAGTCAGTCACAATCTGGCATTGAGGTGAGGAGAGTGAGCAGGAATATGCAATTTCTCTTAACGCAGGCACAAAAAAACCCGGCCTGAGCCGGGTTTTTTTGAATTTCATCGCAGACTACCGAAACCCATCCGGGTTCTTGCTCTGCCAGTTCCACGTATCGCGCATCATCTCATCGATGCCGCGCGTCACGCGCCAGTCGAGCGTCGTGTTAGCCAGTGACGCATCGGCCCAGAACGCAGGCAGGTCGCCGTCACGCCGTGGCTTGATCTCAAACGGGATCGCCTTGCCGGACGCCTTCTCAAACGCTTTGATCATCTCCAGCACCGAGAAGCCCTTGCCGCCGCCCAGGTTAAAGGCGGTGTAGCCCTCAACTTTGCTCAGATAATCCAGCGCTTTCAGGTGCCCTTCCGCCAGGTCAACAACGTGGATGTAGTCACGCAGACAGGTACCATCTGGCGTATCGTAATCACCGCCAAACACGCCCAGTTTCTCCAGACGGCCAATCGCAACCTGCGCGATGTACGGCAGCAGGTTGTTTGGGATGCCCGCCGGATCTTCACCGATTTCGCCTGACTCATGCGCGCCAACCGGATTGAAGTAACGCAGCGCAATCGCCTTGAACTTCGGCTCCGCTTTGGCGAAGTCGCGCATAACGAATTCGGTCATCAGCTTAGAGGTGCCGTATGGACTGGTGGTGCCGCCAATCGGGGTGGTCTCAACGTAAGGAACCGGGGCATCTGCGCCATAAACTGTTGCTGATGAGCTGAAGATAAAGTTCCAGACGCCGGCATCACGCATCTCTTCCAGCAGCACCACGGTGCCCGCGACGTTGTTCTCGTAGTACTCCAGCGGCATACGCGTAGATTCACCGACGGCTTTAAGCGCAGCGAAGTGGATTACGGCTGAAATGCTGTTGGATGCAAACAGGTCTCGCAGACAGGCGCGGTCACGGATATCGCCTTCAACGAAGGTCGCTTTTTTACCCGCCAGTTTCTCAACGCGGTTAATCGCTTCGCGTGAGGCATTGCAGAGGTTATCCAGAACCACAACATCATCACCGCGCTGCAACAGCGCCAGTACCGTATGGGAGCCGATATACCCTGCTCCGCCCGTGACTAAAATTGCCATGTGAGCTCCTTTCAATCTGCCACGCAGGACGCGGCAAATAAATTACTGTTGTTTTGCGAGGATGGTCTGGATAGCTTCGCGGAAATCGCGACCCTGCGCGTTGCTGCGCAGGCCGTAAGAGACAAACGCCTGCATGTAACCGAGCTTACGACCACAGTCGAAACTGTGACCGGTCAGCAGCGAAACATCAACGGTTTTATGTTTGCTCAGGCTGGCGATAGCATCGGTCAGCTGGATACGACCCCACGCGCCTGGCTCAGTGCGCTCCAGTTCCGCCCAGATATCAGCAGAAAGGACATAGCGGCCTACCGCAGCCAGATCAGAGCTCAAGCCGGCGGTATCTTCAGGCTTCTCAACGAAATCGGTAATGGTGCTGATGTCGCCAGGGTGATCAATCGGCTCTTCAGTGGTGATTACTGAGTACTCAGAGAGATCGGACGCTGGCATATGCTGCGCCAGGACCTGGCTGTGGCCGGTCTCTTCAAAACGGGCAACCATCGCCGCAAGGTTATAACGCATGTGGTCAGCGGTGGAGTCATCCAGCAGCACGTCTGGCAGCACGACCACAAACGGATTGTCACCGATCATCGGACGGGCACAGAGAATCGAGTGGCCCAGGCCCAGCGGCTGTGCCTGGCGCACATTCATGATGGTTACGCCTGGCGGGCAGATAGACTGCACTTCGCTCAGCAGCTGACGCTTCACGCGCGCTTCCAGCAGCGCTTCGAGCTCATAGGTGGTGTCGAAATGGTTTTCTACGGCATTTTTCGATGCATGCGTGACCAGCACAATCTCTTTAATACCCGCGGCAACACACTCGTCAATGATGTACTGGATCATCGGTTTGTCGACGACAGGCAGCATCTCTTTCGGAATGGCTTTAGTCGCAGGGAGCATATGCATACCGAGGCCCGCAACCGGGATTACTGCTTTAAGCTTGGTCATATTTATTCCGTTTAATAAAATGAAGATGTGGGTCGATTATGCAGGATCGGCCGGAAGAGCAAGTATAATCTTTATCTGAAAATCGGACAGTAACTCTCTGTCATAACTTGGAAATTCGGCATTTTTCCCATTGCCAGCAACGGCATAAACTGAATAAAGACAATCAGTAATCGAATATCACCTCTGTTATTTCCCCCCCGGGTCGCCAAGCGGCTGAGACCAGCCATAAATGAAAACGGGCGACCCTGAGGCCGCCCGTTGATATAACGTAATTGTGATTACAACCAGCCTTCAAACCATTCCGGCATCACAAACAGATTAAAGTGATTGACCAGCAACATTATGCCGACAAATACCACCGACACCGCCACCCATTGCCGGGCATAGGGAATAAACCGAATGCCAATTACCGGCTTGATAAAGAACGGATGAGCCAGTGCCGAGATCAGGATCTGCGAGATGGAGAGCGTCAGCGCCACATAGAGCACGTTCGGCCAGATAAAGGTGGTTGCCAGCACCGCCAGAACCACAATACTCGCCACGATGTTCCAGTAGAACTCAACGTTGGTGCGTCCGTTGGCCTGGGAAATCGCGCCGGTCAGACCGCCCATCGGCCGCAGCATACCAAACAGCAGCATCAGCGGGATCAGGTGATAGACCTGCTCATGCGACGCGCCATAAAGTACACGCACAATGACGGGTGACAGGATACCAATCGCAAGGTACATCGCGCTGCTGAACAGCATGATCCCCAGCGTGCCCTTCAGGAAAAGCTTCTTCAGCTGCTCGGCATCGTGCTGCTTCTCAGCAAAGCGCGGCAGTGCCAGTCGGTTAATCACCGGCGTCACCAGCTTCAGCGGTTGCAGCACCAGCTCTTTCGCCAGTGAGTAAACACCCAGCATCTCGGCGCCCATCACTTTACCGACCACCAGCGCATCGGCCTGAGTACGCAGCTGGTTAATGGTCTGCGAACCGAGCTGATAACTGCCGTAGCGAATCGCGCCGATAAAGGTCGCTTTATCGAACTCCCAGGTCGGACGCCACGACTTCTCACCCAGCGCAATCATGCAGAGGATGCGGGTAAAGGCGTTGATGAACAGACCGAGAATCGCCGCCGCTACGGTGAGCGAGGTGAACTCCAGCATCGCCACCACACAGAGGAAGGCAAACAGCTTGGTGCCCATCTCAATCTTCGCCAGCGAAACCATCCGCTTGGTTTTGATGTAGTGCGCCTGATACTGCGACAGATGACCCAGCACCAGGAAGTTGAGGCTGGTCAGCATGATCAGACCCACCAGCTCCGGCAGATGATAGAACCAGGAAACCGGGAAGGCGATCAGCAGCATGATCAGACCGGTACATAAGCTGAGTGAGACGTTCACCCAGTAGATAGTGCTCTGCTCACGACGGGTAATGTTCTGGCGATGCACCAGATAACTGCTCATCCCCATATCCTGCAGCACACCCGCCACCGCCAGGATGGCGTTGATGATGGCTAACAGCCCCAGCTCGTGGGTTTCCAGTTTGCGGGCGAGAAAGCTTAACTGTGCAACCTGCAGCACCGCAGAGAAGCAGGTGCTGCCGAACAGCCAAATCGCCTGTGACTTAAATCCACTCACACCAGTCGCTCCAGAATCTGTGCCAGTTCGCCGTAGGCGATATGCTGATTAAATTCAGTCTCAACTTTGTGACGGGCGGCCGCGACCACGGGCGCCACATCCACTTCACCCTGAGAGAGCTTCAACAGCGTCTCCGCCAGCGCCTCAGGATCGTCCTCTTCTACCAGCCAGCCAGATACGTTGTTCTCAATCAGCTCCGGAATGCCGCTGTGGAAGGTTGAGACCACCGGCAGGCCGACCGCCATCGCCTCCATCAGTGCGACCGGAATACCTTCCATATCGCCATCTGCGGCGGTTTTGGAGGGCAGCAGGAAGATGTCAGCTTCACTCAGCGCGCGACGGATCTCCTCCTGCGGTTTAAAGCCCGGCATGCTGACACAATCTTCCATTCCCTCGCGGGCGATGAAATTACGCATCATCTCATCCTGATCGCCGTTACCGATAATGGTGTACTGAAACTGACCGCCACGCTGCTTCAGGATGGCGCTGGCTTTGACCGCCACATCCAGCCCTTTCTTCTCGGTCAGACGTGCCACCGAAACGATACGCAGCGGCGTCTGAAACGCCTGGCGCGGCTGGAAGTTAAACTTCTCCGGCTCAATGCCCATACGCGTAACGTGAATTTTTTCCGGCGGGCAGCCCATCTCAATCAGCTTGTTCTTCCACAGATTGCTGATAGGCAGCATCAGCTCACTCTGGCGGAACAGATTCACATAGTCGAGTTTGTGCTCTTCCAGAATGTGACGACGGGAAATATCGGCGCCGTGAAACACGGTCGCCTGTTTACCCTTAAGCACGCCCAGCTCACGCAGTTTGTTCGCCAGGGCACCGGCATAGCCGAAATGCACCAGGAACACATCTGCGGTGAAGGTCTGCTTTGCATTCGCCACAATCGACGGCAGCAGCAGTTTGCTGGACTGCGCGCCATAACGGCGCACATTCAGCGAACGCAGCAGCGACGGTTTCGTCACTTTTGGCAGCACCAGCTTAATGCGCTGGTTCAGCTTATCGACAATCGAGACCTTCTCTTCCGGCAGCAGATAATGCGTTTTCGCCGCCAGGCCATACTCATCAAAAGCGGCATGCCGGTTCACTAAATCGCCGGGAAAGACTGAAATAATCTCCACCTCGTAACCGGCATCAATAAAATGGGTTACCTGATTTAATACGAATGTCTCAGAGGCAACCGGGAAACGCATGGTGAAAAAAGTCAGTTTCATCACATTACCCTAATACTTTGAGAATCTCTTCAGTGATCCGGTTGCCAATTTCCCTTTCATTCGCAACGGCCGTGTCGACCTTAAGCTTGATGTTGTCGTAATCGGCAAGCACAGTTTTCACTTTATCGATTAGCGAGCCATCCATCAGGCTTTTCACATCGGTTGCCATCTGCGGCAGACCAAGCTGGTTCATCACACCCATCGACTTGTGCTCGTAGTTGATCGCCACAGCCGGGGTGCCAAAGTTCATGGAGATAATCGCCGAGTGCAGGCGGGTACCAATGGTCAGATGACAATGATTCAGCAGGATGCCCAGCTCCAGGTCATTAAATTCATCCATAATGACATGGTAATGTTCAGGCTGTTCTACGTGGTCACGCAGGGTCAGTGCGACCATGCGGTCATCTTTGGCATAGCTGTCGATGCCGGTACAGGTTGAGAACGCAACAACCTGATAGCCTTCAGCAATCATGGCATTGATTACCCGGCCAAACGCCGCTTCATACTCTTTCTGCGTTACACCCAGACGTTTATCAAACGGTGCCAGTTCACGCACGGTGATCGCGATGGTTTTACGGCCATCGATAATGCCCTGCCAGTAGAGCAGGTTATGGCTCGGGTTTTCGACTTCGCGTGCGCGCACCAGGAAAGCGGTATCAACGCCAGACGCAATTTTAGAGCTGGTCACGCCATCGCGCTTCATCAGGTCAAGGCTGACCGATTCACGCAGCACCAGGCTGTCGACCCGATCAAAGACAAAGTTCGCCAGCGCATTGACCCGCGGGTTCTGGAAGGGCCCCACCGAGTGGCCGATCAGGTAGATCGGCTTTTTCGCCATCAGCGCACAGAGTGCATGGTCAAACTGGGTCACGCCATAGAGGTCAACGAAGAACGATCCGCCAACCTGAATAATCGCATCATATTTTGCAAGGCTGTCAGTAAACGCCTTCAGGTGCGGGGGTACAGAGAAAGACTTAAAGATCCCGCCCTTGCCCAGATGCGCCATCATGATATCGGGCATCAGGCGGTTCGCGACTTTACGCTTAAACGAACCGACCAGACCTTTGCCTGATTTGCTGTTGTGCAGATACAGCGCGTCCTGCTGAATATCCTGCTGGAGCAGATAACCGGAGCTGGTTGGATAACGGCTAATAACATCAATCTCTAAATCACTGCGTGCAGACTTCATAGAATCAATCAGTCCACGAAGAATCGCGCCATCCCCGCGATTCCCACACGTGTGGTTACCCACCAATAAAATTTTCATAACAACTCCGAATAAATTTTTTTAATTCTGTAAGCCGCCCAGATCCGCAATGGGCAAAATGAACTCTGTTTAAAGTCATGCTTTACGGGATAACGCACCCAAAGGTAGTGCTCCTGTTAAAACCGGCCGCCTCCGTTGTGGCGGCCGTGATGCAAGGTGTTACGACTTGATTGCGAAGTAAGGCAGTGCGACCTGTTTGCCGTTGATCACGACGGAAACAAAACCTTCCGGCTTGCTGGTATCGACCTGATCGGCAGAGAGCGGACGCGAAGCCATCAGCAGATCGCCCTGCTCGTTGGCACCCACGCCCGCTTTGCCGTTGTGCAGGCTGAAGCGCTGCGGCGCGCGTTTAGTCGCGTCGCCCGCCGGAGGATTGCCCTTCTCCATCTTCGCGTTAACGCGCGCACAGCGACCGGTGACAAAGCGATCTTTACCGGTGGTTTTCACCAGCACGGCCACCGACGGCGTCCAGCCCGCCAGTTTGATGAAGATGCGGACATCGGTGTCATGCTCAGCCACATAGCGCACATCGACAATCGGGCTGCTGCCTTCGGCCGACCAGCTCGCTTCAGAGCGATCCTTTTTGCGCTGTACGTGGATCACCGCGCGGCCACCGGTGGTCTTGTCACCGATCAGGTTCATCAGCGGCTTATCGCCACTGCCGTTGCTGAACTGTGACTGACCAAAAATTTCGATCTCCCACGAGTCACCCACCGTCGGGGAGTAGAGGCTGCCGAGATCAAACCAGGTCTCCTGATTCGTGTTGTTCTCTAAACGCCAGCGCGAGGTGATGTAGTTGTACTTCAGGCTGCCATCCAGCGCGACGCCATAGGACTCCACGCGGGTCGATCCCATCTCCCAGATGCTGAGCAGACGGTCGCCCTGCATGGAGTTGTCGATCCAGCTGCCCGACTGGAGGCTGGTCTGGCGCATATTCAGGCGCGTGTTATGCGCGATCAGCGGATTCTTACAATCCTCCAGGCTTAGCGCATCGACAATCCACTGACCGTTGGAGAGATCGCCCGGGTTATCACAGTGCTCAATCCAGCCATTATGGATAATCGACTGACCACAGCGCGGCAGGTTGAGGACTTTGCCACCACGACAGTACTGCGCATTAAAGTTCGACAGTTCGATCGCGGTGCTGTGGTCCCATTTGCCCTGCTTCTGCCCTGACCAGCCCGATTTGATCACATCACCACTGCAGCGTGAGGCGTACCACTGGTCGATTTTACAATCCAGAGTATCCTGCAGGCTGATGGCTGTGCCGCCGACTGCGTTAAAGCGCAGGCAGGCACCACGGAAATATTGCCCGCCAGGGCAGTTGTTATGGAAAAAGCCCTGCTTGTTGGGGCTCTTATCGCTGTTGCCGTTAAAATTCAGGTTGGAAAGCTCAACCCGACGGGCATTCATCTCAAAGACGAACTCTGACTTACCATCTGAGACAATAGTGGTCGCCGGGAAGTAGCCGAAGTTCACCATCGCACCGGACATGCGGAAGAAGTTGAGATACTTATCGCCAAGGTTACAGGCTGAAACCATGAAGGTCCCGGCCGGGAACTGGACGCAGATCTGCTGGTTAGCCTGCTGTGACCACTGGAACATCGCCATAATGGCGGGCGCCGTATCGGTTTTGCCATCGGCAATCGCACCGAAATCAAACAGGGTCAGGCGGTTGAAATCGTCTACCACGCGACGCCAGGAAAAGCCCTCACCGGCAAAGTTTACGCCGCCATCATTCTGAGCGGGCTGGAAGCTGCCGACAAACTCGCCGCCGCCGACTTCCCGTCCTTCATGCCAGCTTTTCAGCTTAACCTTGGCCCCTTCAAACAGCGGACGGGTTTTGCGCAACTCCGCTACGGACGGGATCTCACCAATCAGCTGATAACCCGCTGGCTGTGCCAGACGCTGGCTGAAATCTGCAGCGCCCGGACGGCTGACATCGGCGATGTTGAACAGCGTCTGACCGTTGCTGTCTTCAACTGCCATCGAATGCGAAGGATTAGCAATCAGCGCAGCATTGTCCTGAATAAACTGGGCAAAGTTGCCTTTGTTCAGCGCGATAGGCTGAGCAATCTCCGACACTTTGCCGCTGGCATCACGCAGGAAGACCGGGATCTGGTTGCCCGGTTTGCTGGCATCTGCACCTGCTTTACCAATCCAGAGTTTGCCTTCAAAGCCCTGCCAGAACTGCGGTGGCATGGCGTAGACATTTTCCGGGGTAAGGATTGGCACATCGCTTTTAGGCACGTCAGTGGCATCAACCGGCTTCAGGGCGATACCGTTACTTTTTGCAGCGTAGCTGGAAAAGGTGCTCACGGAGAGAGCCCCCACCAGAGCGGAGGCGGCGGTCTGTAAAACTTCTCTTCTTTTCATGCATCATTTCCCGTAGTCAATAAGGCCATTGGCCATGGCGGTGTCCCTGAGGCACGTCGCAAGTGAGCTTTTCCAGCTCCGGTTAAACCAGTGACAGCCAGCTTTGCTTAATCTGATTACCGTCGAATTTCAGCGCGGTCTGTTTTGTTTTTTCGCTCATGGCATAGAACAGCGCGTCATCGCTGGCGAGCTGCTCCATTCGGGCCAGAAACGTGGCTTTGTCGTTCATCGGAACCAGGAAACCATCTTCACCGTGATTGATGATCTCCTGTGGACCGGTCGGGCAGTCATATGCCACTACCGGCAGTGACCAGGATTTTGCTTCCAGCAGCACCAGTGGCAATCCTTCATAGCGCGAGGTCATCAGCGCCATATCGCTGTCGCGATAGTAGTCATTAATATTGCTGACCTTGCCGACAAACTTCACGCTGTCGGTGATGCCCAACACGGCCGCCTGGTCGTGCAGCTGCTGACGCAGTTCACCATCACCGGCAATCACCAGCGTCCAGTCAGGATGGCTGCGGGCAAAGTCGCGCCAGATATCCAGCATCAGGTCAAAGCCCTTCTGGTTATCCAGTCGGCCAACTGCCAGCGCCTGGCGATGACGGGTCTGACGCTGATAGTCTTTGTAAACCACCGGGTTTGGGATTTGCTTGCTGGGAATGCGCCAGCGGCTGAACACCTGATGATCTTTGTCGGTCAGAACAATCACGCGGTCGTAGTAGCGCAGCAGCAGAAACTTGAGGAACTTAATCGGTTTGCTGAAGGAGTTAATGGCGATGTGTTCGCAGGCGTAGGCTTTGCCCCGCTTCTTCTTCATCGCCAGCAGATTCCAGAAAGCGAACATCACGCTCAGGCGACCCATGCTGATCAGGAAGACGGTATCGAAACCCTCTTCGTGAATCCGGGCAACCGCGCTTTTGATCGGATTGCTCTGCCCTTCAAAGCTGACGATCTGTTTGACGTGCTCAAACGGATAAAAGGTTTTTCCACTGCCTTCCAGCGAGTAGATGGTGACTTCATGGGTCTCGCCGAGACACTCTGACATAAAGTTACAGATGTTCTCGGTGCCCGCATACGAATAAGCATCTTTGATCACCAGGACAATTTTTTTCATGAAACGCTATCCACCTCAAATTTTAAAGACAATCCTGCCGACAGGCTTAACGATGCTTAAGGGTAAACAGCACACCATTCACCATATACCAGGCGTAATAGTAATAGATTTTTAAAGGATTGTTTTTATAGATAATTCTTAATAATTCAAGGTGCCACTGGGCCGCTTTGTTCTTATTACGGGAAAGGGAATCGCCTAATTCGTAATAGTTGACCAGAATCGTCTGAATTACGCGTGCCTGCTTATAGCGGGTAAATAATTCATACAAAAACAGGAAATCTTCGTGGCCTTTGCGCTGGAAGAAAAGCCCCTGCGGCGGACGGCGGAAACAGACGGAGGAGAAGCAGACGCGATACTGCTTCTTCACAAAGTTTTCCTGCTGCAGGTAAGGTTTACCGTAGGTAATATCGTGCTCAGCCTTGCGGGTTTTATAGTGGTATTCGGTAATCACAAAATCATCGCCGGCCGCAATGGCGGCAACCTGCTGGGTCAGCTTGTCCGCATGCCACTCATCGTCGCTGTCGAGAAAGGCGATAATCTCTTCAGTTGCCGCGCGCAGCCCGACATTTCGGGTCTCTGCTGCGCCCATGTTGACCGCGTTATCCAGAATGGTAATGCGCGGATCCTGACAATGCTCACGCACAAATTCCAGCGAGTCATCGGTCGATTTATCGTTGACCAGATAGAGATGCCAGTCGGTATAGTGCTGATTGATAACCGATTGCACGGCGCGTAACACCGTCTGACGTGCATTATACATAGGCATGACAATGCCAACGGTTCCAACAGAAGTATTCATCTTCAACCCTGAATTAATCGTAAAAAGAGTCGCTCCTGGCATCAGGAGCAGAGCGAGGCGCGGCGCGCGTCAGGAGATCGCTTTCTCACCGCCGAAACGTGCTTTGACCTTGTCTTTAACCCGGTTCATGAAATAAGCACGGTTGTCTTTGTTGGTGAGGAAGAAGTAGCGCACGAAGCTCAGGCTCGCCATCAGCGACTTACCATCCATCTTGTAGCGCAGCGGCAGCTTAAAAGCTTTGTAGGTGTGGATGTCACGCGGGGTCAGATGCGGCTTCATGCTATCGAGCCAGAACATCGAGTAGTTCACCGATTCGCCTTTGTGTTTCGAGCCAAATTTAGTGACCAGGTGGTAGTTCGCCAGCGGAGCAGCGATCATCACAAAGTCATAGCCCATGCGGTCGGCACGAATGCAGAAATCATAATCCTGATGACGGATGTAGCGGGTATCGAACTGAATTTTTGCCGCGTCTTCCCGCTTCAGCACAATGGTGCTGGTCTGGATAAAGCCGTAGCAGCCGAACAGATACTCCGCGACCGTTTCATTTTTGCCTGGTGGCTGCATCGGCATCACTTTCAGGAACGTACCATCCTGATAGATATTCACCTGGCTGAAAATGACGAAATTCTTTTTGCCCTGCGCGTCCAGCTGAGCAATTTTTTCGCTCACCTGCTGCAGTTTGTCCGCAGCCCACTCATCATCGGCGTCAAGGAAGCTGACATAGTCACCGGTCGCCAGCTCAATACCTTTGTTACGCGCACCGGCTCCGTTGAGTTTGACCTCGGAGAGCACCAGATTGATATCGAGCTCCTGGTAGCGTTCGCTGCGCACCACATCCGCCAGCGCGGCAGCATCCGCAGACTTATCATCAACGATGATGACTTCGAAATTGCGATACGTTTGTGCTTTAACGCAATCCAGCGTCGTGACAATCGATTCTGACGCGTTATAAGCCGGAATTACGATGGAGAAACGAATGTCCTTCATTGCCAGCACCTCATTAAAGTAGTTCAAAAATAAACAGTTCATTCGACAACGGTCGATGAAAAACCTGTGTTCTGACCGACGACCGCCCCTGGGTGAAACTCGTCACCCAGGGGCGGTCGTCAGATTGATTAGTGGATCAGCCAAAACTCCCGCGCCACTTCATAACCGGTAACGGCCTGTTTGGTTGAAATGGTGTTGTAGTAGAGGTAATAGAGCAGGAAGAACACCAGCATGGCATACAGCGCTGGCTTCCAGGATCGCCTTGCCTGATAAATCAGCGAGGTCAGGATGATTGGCTCAACCTGCTGCAGATAGTTGGACAGGCGCGAACCTGACGGGAAGTTATACAGGAAGATCCTGATCGCTCCGCCGATGGCAAAACTTAAAATCAGCAGATAGTTAAGGCGATACTGGGCGTAATTCTCGCGCTTCAGCTTATCGGTCAGCATGAAATAGAAGAAGACAAACACCAGCATGATGTTTTTCAGGTTCGATACGGCCAGGATGCTGCCACCCATTGCATAGGAGGGGTCATTGTTATAGCCCGATGCCCTCTCTCCCAGCGATCCCAGATGACCGGCAATCAGGGCAATAAAGCCCGAGCCGCCCACAACCGATAGCGGCAGACTGGCAACGATGATAATGACCGGCCACCAGCGCCAGTCCCGGATAAACAGGAACGGCACAAGCGTCACCACCATCACACCAGTGTTATGGCTCGTAAACGACAGAATAAAGAAGGCAAATGCCCACCAGTAGCGCTTGAGATAGATCGACCAGAGAACGCCAAGGAACAGCGCAGAACTCAGGCCAAAGCGAATCTGGTTAATGTCTTTGTTGATAAAGATGTGCGCCGAATAGAGCACCAGCGCCAGCACCGGATACGGAGACATCTTCCTGAAAAACCAAGTATTGATGGAAACGGCAATGGCGCAGAAGACAAACAGGAAGATACTGGCATTGTGCGAAAACAGGCTGGTGAGCCAGGCCATCGCAAAAATCAGCGGTTCGTAACGGAAGAACGCAACGGTATTAAAGAAGCCGTTAATCTCAATACGTCTTACAAAGTCTTCGAAGAAGCTCCGGTACTGAAAGTCATCCATGCCGGTACCAAGACCGCGTATTCCCCCGAAAATAATCAAAGTCACGGCGGCAAAACAGAGTAGCCAGGTCAGAATATAATTTGTGCGTTCGTCTTTTTTTAGCGCTATTTCAAACAGCGAAAGCAGCAGTAAAAAGCCTGATACATACCAATATGGAGCCATGGTGTGATTCCTTAATTCCACAAGTTCTCATGCCAGCAATAATCACGCTTCGCCTCCCCGACTGGCTTTACAGCGAGTCTGATTGCACGGTCACAAATTGCGTGCGGGCGATGCCTGCTGGTGATGAATTCTGTTGAGTGACGCTCGCCATGCGATTTATAGATGTATCGCTTTTGTGGGTTTGGACAGAATAACCTGTGTAAATTGATGCGTGTCGTCATTCAAAGGGACGATAAAAAGGGGCGGTCAGACCGCCCCCTGTTTTATTGCTCAATGATCAGCTTTTGTTCGTCTTGCCGTAGTCATAGGCGTAGTAGTCATAACCATAGCCATACGCATTAGCGGCTTTACGCACCACGGCGTTGAGGATCACACCTTTAATCTCAATACCGTTCTGGGCAAAGCGTTTGAAGCTGACGTCCACTTCTTTGGTGGTGTTGGCTTCGAAACGCGCAACCATCAGTGAAGTACCGGCCAGCTTACCGATGATAGAGGCATCGGTGACGGCCAGGATTGGCGGCGTATCGATTAACACCAGGTCGTAGTTCTTGCTCGCCCACTCCAGCAGCTCACCCATGCGACGATGCATCAGCAGCTCAGACGGGTTCGGCGGAACCTGACCACGTGGCAGGAAGTCGAAACCGTAGACGCCCTGCTGAATCAGCGCCGGGCTGAATTCAGTTTTACCGGACAGCACGTTGGACAGACCTGATTTGTTATCTGCGCCCAGCAGTTCGTGGGTGTAACCACGACGCATGTCGCCATCGATAAACAGAACACGCTGACCCGCTTTCGCGACCAGGGTCGCCAGGTTGGCACAAATAAAGGTTTTACCAATACCCGGACTGGCACCGGTAATCATCAGGATATTGTTTTTCGCTTCCATCATCGCGAAGTGCAGGCTGGTACGCAGGCTACGAATCGCTTCGATGGAGAGGTCAGTCGGGTTACCCAGCGCCAGCAGCGTTTCGTGCGGATCGGTTTTCACCTTGCTGCCACGACGCGCCAGGGCTTCGGTATCCTTCTTACGCTGCCAGTCTGACAGTGGAACGCTGGCATAGACATTCATGCCCAGCTCTTCCAACTGATCCGGGTTCTCGATGCCGTGATGCAGCAGCGCTTTCAGCAGAACCAGACCCACTGACACGAACAGACCGAAAATCAGGCTCGCGGCGATGATCAGCAGCTTCTTCGGTGCAACAGGTGAGTTAGCGGTCTGCGCGCCATCGATGATGCGGACATCACCCACGGTGCTCGCTTTACTGATACCCAGCTCCTGCTGACGGTTCAGCAGCTGCATGTAGATCTCCTGACCAGACTGAACGTCACGGGTCAGACGCAGGATTTCCTGCTGAGTCTGTGGCATGCCAGCAATTTTCTTATTCAGCTGAGCCTGCTCACCTTCCAGCGTTTTGCGTTTTTCAAGCAGCGCGCGATACGTCGGGTGATCTTTGGTAAACAGCTGAGAGACTTCGGCTTCACGGAAGGTCAGTTCGTTCAACTGACTCTGCACGCTGACAGAGGAGTCCAGAGCGGATTTCGCTTCCAGTGACAGGTCAACAGATTCGTTCTGACGACGGAAGGTGTTCAGCTTGTCTTCCGCTTCATCCAGCTTGCTGCGAACGGCAGGCAGCTGAGTGCGTAAGAACTCCAGGCTTTTCTCTGCCTGCGCTGACTTGCGCTCAACGTTCTGTAACAGATAGTTATTCACAATCTGGTTCAGCACTTTGCTGATCTGCTCTGGATCTTCACCCAGATACTCCAGACCCAGCACGCCGGTATCTTTACCTTTGTCTGCCACGGTCAGGTTAGAGAGCACTGAACGGATCGCCTGCAGGTTATTCAGCTTGGTCACGGTGAAGCTGGTGCCTTCATCAGCGTGAATCTCGCTGACCAGCATGCTGATGTCGCCGTGCGACTCCAGCTGGCCGACTTTACCTTTGAACAGCTCATCGCCATCTTTTGAGACGGTGTAGCTATCCGGACCGGTCACTTCCAGTTCAACGTTACGTTTGTCGATAGTGCGTGGGATTTCCAGGCGCGAAATCGCGATACTGGCGGGTTTGTTGCCCATCAGGCGCGACAGACCTTTACCGATAACCGGGAAATAGTTCTGCTCAACGACGGTATCCAGACCCAGATCGTCAACGGTTTTGCCGATGACCATACGGGATTCCAGAATCTCGATTTCCGTATCAGAGGCTGGTGTCGGTGGCAGAATGCTGTCAATTTCGTTCAGAACGGTGCTGGCATTCTTCTGCTCAACCTGAACTAACGCATCTGCGCTATAAATGGGTGTTGCAAACAGTGTGTAGAGTGTTCCCGCCAGCATGAAAAAAGCGGTAACGGCAACAATGATCCAGCGATGATCAATTAGCTGTCCCACAAGATGCGCCAGATCCCATCCATTCGAATCCTCTCCCGGCGCGGTTCTGACCTTATTTTTTATATTCATGGATAATCCCAACTATCGGCTTAATACGTTCACCCACTTCTGGGTAGCGTTTTCCAGTAATCCGTAAATCTCTTCAAAGGCCTCACGGCTTTTTCTGTACGGATCCGCAATTTCTTTCTGATTGAGCCAGTGCCCAAGCAGCATGGTTTTGCCACGCGCGGCCGGGTCGATGCGATTCACCTGTTCAATATGTCGCTTTTCCATCACCAGAATCAGGTCAACGTTGCGGCACATCTCTGCCGTCAACTGTTGCGCCTCATGTCCTTCCAGCGACAGACCCTGCGCAGCAGCGACTTCAGACGCCGTCTTGTCGGCCGGGTGGCCGACCAGCGCCCCCAGGCCGGCAGAGCGAACGTCTAAATCGGGCAGCGCACGTTTAAACAGGCGCTCTCCGGTAGGAGAGCGGCAGATGTTGCCAACGCAAACGACTAACACGGACTTAATCATGACGGGACCTTAATTACCCCAGGTACGGATTCGCGATGCGGCCTGTGTTGCATCGTTGATACCTGCGATGGTCGGTATCAACTGCCCAATCACACGATTCCAGCGCGTCAGCGGCGTAGAGGTGACATAAACGATGTCGTAAGGCTGGAGCTGGAAATCGGTTCCCATCACCATGGATGCCGCATCTTTGGTGTTCAACTGATAGATGTTGGCAATCTTGTTGCGATCGGTGCCGTGCAGTGGACGGATAACGAATACACCAGTGGCGTCAGAGGTGGTTTGATCCATCCCGGCCGCATTGCCCAGTGCTTCCGCCAGCGTCATGCCGCTACGGTCCATTTTCAGGGTGGTCTGCTGCTTCACTTCACCCATCACGAAGATTTTCAGATCATCGTTACGCGGAACGTAAAGGATATCGCCTGGATAGAGGAGGTGGTTCTGGCTCAGGTCGCCATTCTGCATCAGTGCCTGCAGAGAGATGCGCTGTTCACGACCGTTGTGCGTCAGCACCACGTTACGCCAGTCAGCATCAGCGGCCAGGCCGCCAGCGGCGTTGATCGCATCCAGCACCGTCAACGGAACGTTGGTGATGGGCTGCTGACCTGAAGTGGTCACTGAACCCGTCACATAGGTTTTCTGTGATTTGAACGAAGCGATGCTGACATCAACCTGTGGGCTTTCAATGTACTGAGCCAGACGACGTGATACTTCGTCACGTACTTCGCCGACGGTACGGCCCGCTACACGCACACGACCGATGTAGGGATAGAAAATAGTGCCGTCAGAATGCACCCAGTTACCGGTGTCGCTGGCGCTACGGTACTGACCCGCTGGGGTGGTCAGTTCCGGGTGATCCCAGACCGTTACGGTCAGAACATCACCCACACCGATACGGTATTCGTAGTTCTGAATTTCGTTCTGCAGGGCAGGATTCGTCTGAGCCACCAGTGGCTTCGGACGCATCCTTTCAACCAGTGAAGGCGTTAGCGGGAAGACATTGACATATTTATCGATGTCAAAGTTGCTATCCTGCTGTTCAACAACATCTTTTCCTGATGTAGAAAGGTGAGAACCTGGTTCGATCGTACACCCGCTAAGGAATGTGGCGGATACCAGCAAGGGTATCAATTTCATTTTGATTGTAATCATTTAGATCTTCGCTATCAGTTATTTATTGATAGAGGCGAAACCGCCGCTGTGTAAGCGTCCAACAAAAAGTAAATCCTACCTGACTTAAGCACTGAACCTGTCGTTCATTATCCTTGCTCCACTTGTTATAAGTAGCGGCCATCTACCAGGGTGTACCCTGAACGCCACGCATCATAGCGGACTATGGATGCACAGCGATATCCCTGATGATGGCCACTATCAACGACACGCCTGACAACGGCAAAACACCTCTGAGCGCGCGTTAACGCGCTCATTCCGACTCACGATTAATAGGCACCATCGCGTTTTAACACCACGCCCACTGTTTTAAACAGAATCGCGATGTCGTTCCACAGTGACCAGTTTTTCACGTACCACGAGTCGAAATAGACGCGGGTTTCATAGTCAACATCATTACGACCGCTGACCTGCCACAATCCCGTCATGCCTGGCTTTGCCATCAGGTAATAATCAACATCACCGGCATAACGACAGAGTTCATCTTCAATGACCGGACGCGGTCCGACCAGACTCATATCACCGCGCACCACGTTCCAGAGCTGAGGGAGCTCATCGAGGCTTGTTTTACGGATGAAGTGGCCCACTTTAGTAATACGTGGATCATTTTTGAGTTTGAAATCTTTATCCCATTCCGCACGGGCAATCGGATCAGTGCGCAGCACCTCTTCCAGCACTTCTTTTGAATTAATGACCATCGAGCGGAATTTCAGACATTTGAATTTACGGCCATTCATTCCCACACGCTCGTGACCATAAATCGGTGGTCCACCGTCACGGCCCACCAGGAAACCCAGTACCAGCAGCGCTGGCATCAGCATCAGGATAATCGAGAGCGCACCCACGATATCAAATGCCCGCTTCAGGAAGCGCGAAGTGCGTTTGGCCAGGTTGTTCTGAACCCGCAGAATCATCACTTCATGGCTGAAGATATAGGCCATGTCGGTACCGTAGAGCGGTACACCACGCAGGGTTGGGATCACTGATACTGAACGGCAGTTGTGCATCGCCAGCGATTTAAGCCAGACATCACGGTACTGACTCTGCTCATACTCAACCGCGACGATAAACTGCGTTTCGCTGTTGGTGAGGCTCCAGAGCTCCTGCTCGTCGCGCAGCACCGGCACGCCGTTCATGATCTCCTGCGGACAGGTTCCATCAACGTCATAGAAGGCGATAACGTCAAAACCCATGACCTCTTCGCTTTGCAGTGCCTGCCAGGCTTCGTGCGCATTTTTGCTGCTGCCGATAATAATGGTCTGTTTTTTCCACAAGCCATTTTTATTCAGCAGACGTTTAGAAAGCGCGCGGCAGGTCGGAATTAAAATCAGCGCCAGAACCCAGGTCAGTAACCAGACGAAACGCGACATCTGCCACTGCGACAGGGCGGTAATCGACAGGTCGATAACAGAAAATATAAGAATGGTACGAAAAACTTCTTTTAATTCGAACCAGAAAGGTTTGCGGTAAGTGTAGTGACGCAGCCTTACCCAGAACCAGCCAATACAAATTACCGACAGGCAAATGTGCGTGGCAATTTTTAAATTCATTTCTTTTTCAGAAATATCTGCCAGTGGCGAATCTGACTGCAAATTAATTAGCATCATCGCCAAAAATAACGCTGCGTTGAAACAAATTAAGTCTGAACATGCCAGCATTAATTTGGTAATAAGACTTTTAAACGTAAATTCTGTATCGCGCATATTTAACTCTTTATTTTATTTCCTTAAACCCGCAACGGCTATCGCCTGTTTAATCATTAAGCGACGAAACCTCTCCAGAGTGAGCCGTTTCTAAGGGGAGCTCCTGCGGCGTTTACGCCAATGATCTTAACCATGAAACCAATAATATTGTGATGAATACCAACAGATTACTCTGACTTAACCACCGCCAGCGCTGCTCACTTTATCAACAAAAACGCGATTCGGGCACGCTACCGCCCTTGGCTGTCGCTGCCAATATCGCTGTCATCATTCATAATGCTCCCCGTAATGCGTTAGCGTTACCGCAACGCATCATGCAGACGTTCACAGGCGAATTACTCATTCGTGACATTGCGATTAATGTCGAATAGGTACGCAGATTACGACTCTGGGGCAGAGTTTGCTAACTTGTTGCTATACTAGTTATTACTGGCTTGTTTACAAGCAGGTCCCGCCATCCCTGGACTATTTTAGGAAAAAGACTACCAGCAATTAGTATTGAGGCCTGACGGGCAGTGCAATCCTTTCTTCACAATTCGGATTAATGCCATACTCCCGATGAGATAAATCGCATAAGCCCGACAGGTGAATATCTCTTTTCTGTCAGCTAATGACTAAGAATTATCTCTACTGCGTCCTGTGAAGTTAATCAAAGCGTCACACTATTATGTTCATATTTTGCACGATATAGCGTGGTTATCTGAGAACATGCCCCCTGCCCTGCCATTTGTACGTGGCTTCGCACTCCACTATCATCAGAGAAAACTCAATTTAAGACATTCAGGTGAACAAGGCATGCTGGAGGTAATTGCAGATCCCTCGCTATGGGCGGGATTAGTCACGCTAATCGTTCTGGAACTGGTTTTAGGCATCGACAATCTGATCTTCATCGCCATCCTGGTTGAGAAGCTTCCAGGGCCGCTTCGCGACCGCGCGCGCGTGATTGGACTGCTGCTGGCGTTATTGTGCCGATTATTGCTGCTGGCATCGCTTTCCTGGCTGGTTACGCTGAAAGAACCATGGATTACGCTTGCGGGCCACCCCTTCAGTGCGCGCGATTTACTGCTGCTGACAGGCGGGATTTTCCTGCTATTTAAAGCCACCACAGAGTTGAATGAGCGTCTTGAAGGGGATGATGAGGCGTCCGGTCAACAAAAAGGCGGCGCTAAATTCTGGCCGGTGGTGGCGCAAATCGTGGTGCTGGATGCCATCTTCTCGCTGGATGCGGTGATTACTGCCGTCGGCATGGTTAATGACTTACCGGTCATGATGATTGCGGTTACCATCGCCATTTTGCTGATGCTGCTCGCCAGCAAGCCGTTAACCCGCTTCGTGAACAACCATCCTACGATTGTGATCCTCTGCTTAAGCTTTCTGCTGATGATCGGCTTCAGCCTGGTGGCGGAAGGCTTTGGCTTTGTGATTCCCAAAGGCTACCTCTATGCGGCAATCGGCTTCTCGGTGGTCATTGAGGCACTGAATCAGTTAGCGCACTTTAATCGTCGTCGGGTGCTGTCGGCCGGTCGTCCGCTACGCCAGCGCACGGCGGAAGCGGTGTTACGACTGCTGCGCGGCGCGGCAGAACCGGCGGAGCTGGATGCGAAAACCTCGTCACTGATTGCTGACAGTGATGACAGCATGCTGTTTAACCGGCAGGAGCGGGTGATGATTGCCCGCGTACTGGGCATGGGTCAGCGCCACATTAACAGCATCATGACCTCGCGCCACGACGTAGAACATATCGATCTCAGTGATGATCCGGCAGAGATTATGTCGCGCCTCGACCGCAACCAGCACACGCGAATACTGATCACGGATCACTCCAGCGAACCGCTGGGCGTGGTTCACGTTATCGATCTGCTGCATCAGTCACTGCACCAGAACTCCCTCGATTTACGCGCACTGATTCGACAACCGCTGGTCTTTCCTGAACGGCTGACGGTGCTGCAGGCACTGGAACAGTTTCGTCAGGCCCATACTCACTTCGCCTTTGTGGTCGATGAGTTTGGTTCGGTGGAAGGCGTGGTCACGCTGAGCGATGTAATGGAGACCATCGCCGGCAATCTGCCGAATGAGGCGGGTGAAATCGATGCACGCTACGATATTCAGATTCAGGGTGAAGGCCACTGGATTGCTAACGGTCATATGCCACTGGAAGATCTGGCGCTCTATGTGAAATTGCCGCTCGATGAGCAGGGTGACTATCATACGCTGGCGGGATTACTGATGGATAAGCTGCAACACATCCCTCAGGAAGGCGAAGTGTTGCAACTGGGTGACTATCTGCTGCGAACGCTGCAGGTCGAGAATCATCGGGTGCAGAAAGTCGAGATCCTGCTGCAGCCCGATATCAGTTACGAGGTCTGAGCGATTAGCGGGCTGAAGGGAATGCGCCCGCTACGGGCGCATTATTTTCTTCAGGTTCTCTTTGTTCTCGCCCTCTTTCTGGCGATCGATCCACTGATTCAGCCGTGATTTCGCCTCACTCTGCAGCCGGTTACGCAGAACGTCATCCACCGGCAGGGAGTATTGCAGGCTGTCCCAGCTACCATACATGCGCAGCGGAACCGGCTGACTGGAGAGTGCCTTCACCAGCGCATCATCGCCACGCCAGCCGCTGATTTTCAGCCCCAGGGTCATATCCAGCTGTTGCTGCACCATGTCAACTTTGCCCGCGCCCTGCAGGCCCAGATTCTGGCCGTTGCCATTGATATCGCTGAAGCTGAGTACGCCCTTATTCAGCGCCACCTGTGCGCTAATCGACTCAATCCCCTCATCCACCGCCTGATCGCCGCTGACCTTATCGCTGACCCGCGCCACGGCACGCTGCACCATCTGCTGCAGATTCAGCTCTGCCAGCTTCAGGTTGCTGGCGCTGATGGTCGCCCTGCCCTGCCAGCGACGTTTGGCTGCTTCGACCGTCAGCGTATCGCCCGACAGGTCGCCATCCAGACTCAGGTTCCCCTGCACACTTTCCGGCAATTCAAACGCTTTAAGCAGCGGCTGAATCGCAATTAACCGGAGTTGGGGTTTAAGGCTGACCCGCGTCTCTGGCTGACGGATATCGATACTGCCGGGAATGGAGAAGCTGCCATTGCCCAGCTTGCCGCTTAGCGTCTTCAGCGTCATCACTCCCTGCTGATTGCTGGCGTTTACCGAAAGATTGGTCAGAGAGAGTCCGCGCCATACCGCATTGTCAGCCTGTAACTTCAGCGTCAGATCCAGGTCATTCAGCGGAGAGTCGGCGTTGCTGCGTTCCCGCGGCGCAGCAATCACCGGCGAACGGGCCACGGTGGCGTGCTGCACGCCAGGCGCGTCAGAGACGGGCGCACTGGTGAGTAAATTATCGACGTTAAGGTTGCTGGCTTTCAGATCCAGCGCCAGCTGCTGCGGTGGCGCAATATGGCCACTGCCCTGCCCGGTCAGGGTGCTGTCATTGGCGGTGAGCTGCAGATTACTGAAGGAGAGCTGCTGGCGGTCACCATTCCAGTCGCCCTGCAGGCTCAGCGAGCCTTTGATCCCCTGTGCCGGAATGTCGGCACCGGACAAGGTGTAATCAAGCTGCTGCAACTGGCCGCTGAGGCGATGGGGATATTGCGCGGCATCCAGCTGGCCTTTGAGATTCAGTGTGGCGTTGCGCTGGTTGCGCATCAGCGTGGTGCTCAGCGACAGCGTCGCCAGCTTGTTCGCGTCCTGTTCCATATTAATGTTGAGGTCGCGGAAATTATATTCGTCGCCGCCTGGCTGCTGCCAGATCAACAGACTGTCTGCTACCCGCAGTTTAGCGATATCAAATGACCAGCCGCTGGAAGGAGAGGCCGGCTCCGCATCACGCGGACCCTGGGGCGCATTTCTGGCACGCTGCGCGCGGCTATCTGGCGTCACCCGCACTATCGCATTTTTCAGCATCACCTGGCTGACGCTGAGCTGATGCGATAACAGTGGCCAGAGATCAACATCCAGCCGCATGTTTTCCGCCGAGACCATCGGCTGGCTGGCACCCGGCGCGGTAAGGCTCATCCGGCCGGCCAGGATGCTGAGCTGAGGCCAGACGTGCCAGCGCAGATCGCTGCTGACCTCAAGGCGATAACCACTGCGTTGTTCGACCTGCTGCACCATATAGGCACGAAAGTCGTTGGGATTGACCAGCAGTACCAGCGCGCTCATTCCCGTTACGACCACCACTAACAGGATGGCCAGCGTGGTTATCACTCTTTTCATTACATCCTCAGATCAGTCTTTGTCGATACGGCTGGCATCAGCGCCCTGCTGACCGCGATATTTCGCATCTTCACGCCGGTTATAGGGACGCGCAGCCGGGCCTGAAAGCGGTTCAAAACTCAGCGCGCCGATCAGCATACCGGGACGCAGAGCCAGCGGCAGTTTACCTGAATTGTAGAACTCCAGCACGATACGGCCCTGCCAGCCAGGATCGATGCGGTGAGCCGTAACGTGTACCATCAACCCAAGTCGCGCCAGCGATGAACGGCCATCCAGCCAGCCGACCAGATCGTCAGGCAGCGTCACGGACTCCAGCGTCACCGCCAGTGCCAGCTCTCCCGGATGGAGGAAAAAGGCCTCGCCATCAGGCAATACGATCTCATCGCTCATGACCCGATCCAGTGCCGCGCTCACTTCCTGTTTCGGGCCGCTCAGATCGATAAAGGCCGCGGTATGACCGCTGAAGGTGCGGAACTGATTACCCAGACGCACATCGACGGTGGCCCCGTTAATGCGCTCGACCGGCGGGCGTGGCTCAATGGCCAGTTTGCCATTGTCCAGCCAGGCTTCAATATCGCGATCGCATAATCTCATTGCGGTAACTCCATGGAATAAGTGTAGCAAACCGGCATGCGTGCCTGCCGCCGGTCTGCACCACGTCCGGACGGACGTGCGTTATTCAAAAAACTGGTTGATTTTCGCCTTGAGAATATCGATGGCGATACGGTTTTTTCCGCCGCGCGGCACAATGATATCGGCGTACTGTTTTGATGGCTCGATAAACTGCAGGAACATCGGACGCACGGTCTTCTGATACTGACTCATTACCGAATCCATTGAGCGGCCACGCTCATTGACGTCACGTTTCATACGGCGCATCAGACAGATGTCGAGCGGCGTGTCCACGAAGATAGAGAAGTTGAGTTCCTGGCGCAGACGGGCATCGGTTAACAGCAGAATGCCTTCAAGGATGATGACCTTTTTTGCGCTCAGATGATGCGTTTGCTGGGTGCGGGTGTGCTCAACGTAGCTGTAGACCGGCAGCTCAATATCCTGACCGGCTTTGACCGCCTGCAGATGCTGCAACAGCAAATCATGATCCATCGCGCTCGGATGGTCATAATTGGTTTTAACCCTCTCTTCCATGGTGAGGTGACTTTGATCTTTGTAATAAGCATCTTCCGGGATGACCCCGATGTGCTCGCCACCTACCTGATCACGGATTTCACGATAGAGCGTGCTGGCAATTAAACTTTTACCGGATGCGGAAGCGCCGGCAATGCCTACAATCACGCACTGATGAGACTTGTCAGTCATACTTTTTTAAGACCTGATAACTGGAGCCTGCCACTGGTCACACATTACGCGGGCAGCGGACGGGCCGAAATGGAGAGGGTGTGTTCGCGCTAAGTATAGGGATTTCGGCCTTTTGATGCCAGAGAAATGGCGTCGGCGACTTTTCAGACTTTCTCCTTTGGACGCCACTCATTTCACCGATAAACTAACGGCACACCATACTATAAAAAAAATGGCCTGCGCGGCGCGCTGTTCAGACAACGCGTGTCGCTAACGTGACGACCGAAGATGCATCAGGAGTGGTATGCACTGGAAGACTTTGACCTATTTTGGCGACAGCATGCTGTTGATTCCAACAGCGGTGATTATTGCGCTGATTTTGCCGTGGAAGAGTGATAATCGTCATACGGTCTTTTACTGGATTGTGGCATTTGGCCTGGCTGGCCTGACCGTCAGCATCTCTAAAATTCTGTTTCTGGGGTTTGGCATCGGCAGCGCCCGCTTTAATTTTACCGGTTTCAGCGGCCACAGCGCCATGTCCGCCACGCTGTGGCCGGTCATGCTATGGCTGATTTCCGGACGCTGGTCCGCGATGTGGCGCATTGCGGCGATTGGGGTTGGTTATCTGATTCCCCTGATGGTCGGTTTCTCCCGCCTGGTCATCCACGCACACTCTAAAAGTGAGGTGGTCACCGGGCTGCTGCTGGGCTTCACGCTGAGCACGGCGTTTCTGATCTCCCAGCGTCGCACCTCGCTCAAAGGCTTCAGCTGGCCGCAGGTGGGTGCTGCGCTGTTAGTGCCGTTTGTATTGATGAGTCACGGTCGTGTCGCCACCACGCAGCAGTTCCTGGAGCGTTTCGCCGCCAGCCTTGCGGGCATGGAGAAACCCTATACCCGCGCCGATCTTTTCCGCCAGTAATCAACGTGCTGGCAATCAATCTTACCGTGCCCGTCAATTCGCCGAATAACGGGCAATATTGATTTCACCCCTTTTTTCCTGGCCGGATGTGCTAGCATGCAGTGAGAGAATGACTGGTGCCTGATACGCCATTGTGGAGCGCTGCACCCTGCCGGAAGTCCGCATGACGATAGAGATCCTGTCCCCGCAAAATAGCACGCCAAACCGCTGGCTCTCGGCGCTGCTCCTTGGCTGCGTGGTGTTTGTCCTGACACTCTTCTGTCTGGAACTGATCGTCGTCAGCGGCAAAATCTCCCCGCTCTGGTTTCCGACCACCTTAATGACCGTCGTGGTTTTCCGCTGCCCGTCACGCCAGCTTCCGCTGCTGCTGACAGCCTGCGTGCTTGGCACCGCCGGGGCTAACGCCATCATCATCGGGCCTGCCCTCTCGAATATTAAATTCGCCCTGCTCAATCTTATCCAGGCCGGTGTGGGTGGCATGCTACTGCGCGCCCTGCTGGATCGGCGCGCGCCGCTGGATTCGCTGCATGACTGGGCACGGATGGTACTGTCGGTGGGCATCGTGACGCCGGTGCTCAGCGGCCTGCTGGCACTCTGGACGCTGCAGGTCAGCGGCCACGCCTCGTTTCCCTTCTTTTATACCTGGGTGATCTCCGAAATCATCGGCATGCTGGTGTTAGGCCCGATGCTGTTACTGCTGCCGTGGCCGCTGCGTCGCACGGTGTTCAGCAATCTGCGCCTGGCCGAAGCTCTGCTGACGCTTCTTCTCACCCTCGGGGCCAGTTATCTGGCGCTGCGCTTTTTGCCGTGGCCATTTACCTTTATCGTGGTGATCCTGTTCTGGTGCGCGGTCCGCCTGCCCAAGCTGCAGGCGTTTGTGCTGTTCTTCCTGAACGCCAGTTTTATCTCGATACTGCTCGCCTTTGATCTGGTTACCGTGGTGAACAACAACAGCGCGCTGGGCCCGGTATCCAGCTGGCTGCCGTTCCTGCTGGTGCTAATCCCCAGTCACATTATGTCGCTGGTGATGGATGCGTTCCGGCGTGAAAAGCTCCATATCACTGACAGTGAAACCCGCTTCCGTCACGCCATGGAGTATTCCGCCATCGGTATGGCGCTGGTGGCGCCGAACGGCAGCTGGCAGCAGGTCAACCGCTCGCTGTGCCAGATCCTGGGCTATCCGGCTGAGGAGCTGAAACGGCTGACTTTCCAGCAGATCACCCATCCCGACGATCTCAGCCTGGATTTGCAACAGGTGAGCCGGCTGCTGACGGGTGAGATTGATACCTACACTCTGGAAAAGCGTTATTTCCGCAAAGATGGTGAGATTGTCTGGACGCTGCTGACGGTATCGCTGGTGCGCGACAGCAGCTACGCCCCGCTCTACTTTATTGCCCAGATTATCGATATCTCTGAGCTGAAGCAGAGTGAGCAGGTGAATCGCCGGCTGATGGAGCGTATTACGCTGGCCAACGAAGCGGGTGGCATCGGCGTATGGGAGTGGAACCTGCTGACCGGCGAGATGTTATGGGATAAGCGCATGTACGCGCTGTTTGGTCTTGCTCCTCATGAATCGCCCAGCTATGACCTCTGGATCCATCTGCTGCATCCCGCCGATCGCGAGTATGCCGCACTGACGGTGCAACAGGCGATTGAGCTTCGCAGCGCGTTTCACATGGAGTACCGCGTGGTCGATGACCAGGGGCATCGCTGGGTGCGCACTCAGGCCAACCGGCTGCTGAGTAAAGAGGGGCGCATTGAGCGCATGCTGGGCATCTGTCAGGACATCACGCCGCTACGCAATCTTAATGAGGCGCTGTTTCAGGAGAAAGAGCGCATGGCGATCACCCTGGATTCGATCGGCGAAGCGGTCATCAGCACCGATAAAGAGATGCGCGTTGCCTTTATGAACCCGGTGGCAGAGAAAATGAGTGGCTGGTCGCAGGAGCAGGCCGCCGGTCAGCCGCTGAGTGAGCTGCTGCATATCACGCAGGGACGTAACGGCCCTGAGGTAGAGAATTTGCTGTTATGCCAGCTGCCGCCGGAAAAAATCACCCCCGGTCTCGCTGAAGATCTGGTGCTGCATACGCCGGATGGCGGCCATATCGATATTCACTACAGCATCACGCCGCTGCGTTCGGAAGCGGGTCTGGAACAGGGGGCGGTGATGGTCATTCAGGATGTGAGTGAGTCACGCAAACTGATGAAGCGCCTGAGCTACAGCGCGCTGCATGACACCCTGACCCGTCTGCCTAACCGCGCCAGCTTCGAACTTCAGCTTAAGCGTCTGCTGTTTGATGCCGCGGAACATCAGCATCAGCATGTGCTGGTGTTTATCGACCTTGATAAATTTAAAGCGGTCAATGACAGCGCCGGGCATGCGGCAGGCGATGCGTTACTGCGCGAACTCTCCGATCTGATGCAGCACCCTCTGCGCAGCAGCGATTTCCTTGCGCGACTGGGCGGTGATGAGTTTGCACTACTGATGCCCGATTGCGATATCGGACAGGCGCATGATGTGGTGCAGCGCATTGTCGCCGCGGTAAATGATTACCGGTTCCAGTGGCTGGGACGCCTCTATCAGGTCGGTGCCAGCGCGGGCGTGACGCAGATTTCAGCAGAAAACTGTCAGAGCAGCGACGTGCTTTCGCAGGCGGACATCGCCTGTTACAACGCCAAACGCAGCGGGCGCGGACGGCTGGTGGTCTACGAACAGCATCGCTTACCGCTGTCGGGCAACCATCAGGGCATGAATGCGGCGATGATTGATGCGCTGCAGATCGAACTGCCCGCCTGGGCCGTTGCCCCGCCAAAAACGCCGCAGGCCGCCTTTATCTGGCTGCTTGAGGTCCAGCTGTTGACCGCTGACGGGTTGCTGCTGGATGAGACACTGCTGCGCAATAACCTGCCTGATGAAACGCTGCGTCGCCGGCTGGATAACAATATTCTTGAGGCTTTTTTCCGCCACGACGTGCAGCGGCTCAATAACAAAGGCATCCCGGTGATTCTGCCGCTCAATGCTCAGGTACTGAGTGATGCCGCCTTTGTGCAGCAACTCTGCCAGCGCTTTGTTGCCGCCGGTCTCTCCAGCAGCGGCTGTGGTTTTGCTTTTCCTGCCGCCAGCGTGCTGAGCCAGGGCGATCAGCTCTATACCGCGCTGCTGCAACTGCGGCAATGCGGCTGCCGCATCGTATTGCAGCATTTTGGCCGTAATCTGGATGCCTTCAATCTGCTGAGTGACGAGGTGGTCGATTATCTGGTGCTGGCACCTGAACTGGTTGCCAACGTTCACAATAATCTGATGGATGAGATGCTGCTGACCATCATCCAGGGCCAGGCCACACAGCGCAATATCTCGGTGCTGGCCGGTCCGGTTTCGGTACCGGCCCTGCTCAGCACCCTGGCTAACCTCGATGTTAATGGCGTCTGGGGCAGTGCCGTGGCGGAGCGCCAGCCGTTGCGTTCACTGGCCGAAGATCACATCTTCGCTATTCGTTAATTCCGGCGCTGCCCGCTTGCCACCCTGCTGAAGCTGCGCTAAAGTCGCCCCCTTTTTTCCGGCATGGGGGCGAAAATGTTCATAGGATTCGATTACGGCACGGCTAACTGCTCTATTGCAGTCAGCGAAAATGGCACGCCACGTCTGTTAACGCTGGAAAATGATCAGCGCCTGCTGCCGTCGATGATCTGTGCGCCAACCCGCGAGTCGATCAGCGAATGGCTCTATCGTCATCATCAGGTCGCGACGCCTGACAGCGAAACCACGGCGCTGCTGCAGCGTGCGCTGCGATATAACCGTGAAGAAGATATCGAGGTCCAGCCCAATAGCGTGCAGTTTGGCCTTACCGCGCTGCAGCACTATATGGTCGATCCCGAAGATGTCTGGTTCGTTAAATCCCCCAAATCGTTCCTCGGTGCTACTGGCCTGAAGCCACAGCAGATTGCCCTGTTTGAAGATCTGGTCTGCGCCATGATGCTGCACATCCGCAAGCAGGGTGAAAGCCAGCTTGATCAGGCTATCGATCAGGCGGTGATCGGACGGCCGGTTAACTTCCAGGGTTTAGGCAGTGAAGAGTCTAACCAGCAGGCTGAAGGTATTTTGCTGCGCGCCGCCCACCGCGCCGGTTTCCGCGACGTGGAGTTCCAGTTCGAACCGGTGGCGGCCGGACTCGATTTCGAAGCCACGCTGCAGCAGGAGACGCGGGTACTGGTGGTGGATATTGGCGGTGGTACTACTGACTGCTCGATGTTGCTGATGGGGCCGAAGTGGCGTGATAAAGCTGACCGCCGTGAAAGTCTGCTGGGCCACAGCGGTTGCCGCGTCGGCGGTAACGACCTGGATATCATGCTGACGTTTAAGACCCTGATGCCGCTACTCGGTCTGGGCGGTAACACCCAGAAAGGCACCGCCCTGCCTGCCCTGCCGTGGTGGAATGCGATCGCCATCAATGATGTTCCGGCACAAAGCGACTTTTACAGTCCCGCCTGCGGAAAGTGGCTGCGGGATTTAGTGCGGGATGCGGAACAGGGTGACGTGGTGGCTCGCCTGCTGAAAGTATGGCAGCAGAAGCTCAGTTATCGCCTGGTGCGTGCAGCGGAAGAGAGCAAGATTGCGCTGTCAGCCAGCCCGGCGCATACCGCCTCCCTCGACTTTATTGCCGCCGCATTAGAGACAGAGATTGGAGTTGATCAGCTGCAGGACGCCATCAGTCAGCCGCTGGAGAAAATTCTGGAACAGGTGCAGCTGGCATTAGCCACCAGCCAGATTAAGCCCGATGTGATTTACCTGACCGGCGGCAGTGCGCGTTCGCCACTGCTGCGCGCGGCGCTGCAGCAGACGCTGCCGGATACACCGATTGCGGGCGGCGATGATTTCGCCTCCGTCACCGCAGGGCTGGCCCGCTGGGCGGAAGTGATGTTCCGTTAATTCTGCTTTACGCTGCGCTGCAATAAAAAAACGGCACCTGAGGGTGTAATGACAGTCAGTTAAGCGACAGGTGATAACGCAGTCTGGTGCCGGGCTGGGGCTGGCGGTCCTCGCGCCGCTGCGCGGTTCCTTCACTTCATTCCTCTGCCTGACGGACCG
>NZ_SBFD01000003.1:195630-308860 GCF_014156615.1 Pantoea pleuroti
AGCCCGGCACCTGCCTGCTCTGAAACTTCAGTGTGTTTTGTTAAAAGGGCACGAGAGTGAAGGCATGAGCGCCTCTGCTGCTGAAAGGGCTATCCGCAGCGCTGAGGCGTGACGGCGGGCCAGAAGTCCACGCCGGGAAGCGTGGAGAGTTCGGGGCCGGCCAGGGAGGGCCGATCTCCGAACGGTTCGTCGGCACGCCGTCAAAGCCGAAGGTACCGCCTGAGCAGCGCGAGGACGGCCCGGCAGCAGCAGAGGTGCTCTGGCCCGCACTGCGGCTCGCTCGCCCGGAAAATCAGAAGGCAATATTCGCGCTGATACCGCCGATAAACGCATCTTTCACTTCACTGACTGCGCCCGGTGCAACCACATACTGCAGGTTAGGTCGCAGTGACATCCAGTTAGTTACTTTAGCGTTGTAGTAAACCTCATAGTTGTACTCTGAACCTTCCTGAATCGGCAGATAGGTCGGGCTGTCAAAGCGGCTCTCGCCATTAGCCTGATTCTGCTGACGCAGTGAGCGGGTATAGTCGCTGTTCACATGAATACGTGACGCGCCCACGCCGATCTCATCCTGAGGACGGGCATCAAACGGTCCTGTCCAGGTAAACGCAATAGACTGATAGTTGTCGGTCTTTGAGGTCTTGTGATCGTTCATCACCGCCTGCACCCGCACGCCCAGACCGCGATTCACATCGCCATCCTGCGCGGTCAGCTGTTGCTGTAACAGCAGATAGCCGCCATAGGAATGGGCCTGATCCTGATAGCCGCCGTTTCGCCAGCTGCCATAAACATCGCCATCCACCGACGAATAGTAATAGCCGATGCGGTAGTTACCCGGTAATTTCTCCGGCCCGAAGGTCGGTTTCCAGCCCAGTTCGACCGGCACCAGATTTCCTTCTGAATTGCTGGTATCCAGACGGAAACCATCACCGCGATCGTAGTTAGCGCGGTTCTGGTTATAGAAACCGACCTGGAAGAAAACGTCCGGCGTGATATTGAATTTCACCCGGCCGCCCCACTGCGACACCGGCCAGTTGAACCAGCGATCGCCGCGCCAGTTACCCGCCTGCCCGCTGCCCAGCGCCAGGTTCTGGAACAGATTGCCATCGAAGTTATCGAAGTCTTCCCCCACCGTCACCCGCCCGGCTTTCACATCGACCACATCGTTAAACAATCCTTTGCGCAACCAGAACTGGGTCAGACGCCAGGTCTGGCCGCGACCGTAAACTTCCTGCACCGAGGAGAGCATACCGGTGCGTTGATCCGCGACCTGTTCAGAAAGATTCTGTCCGTTACGACTGGTCACGGTCATCTGGAACTCGGCATCCTGCCAGTCCAGCAGCTTCTGCAGATCGAAATTAGTGCCGAACGACCACTGATCGCTGTAGCGCATGGTGGTGTTGGTATCTGCCCCGCCGCCTAAATTCGCGGCGCTTTCCATGGTGTAGTTAACGTCAAACTTAATGCCGTCGTCCTGCAGCTGCGTTCGGTACCCGCCCCAGTCACCAAACATCCATTCGGAGTCCGGACTCAGGGCGTCAGCGGCCATTGCCTGCGCGGAAAACATGGCCAGGATCAGGGTGCCGGTTGCCACACGGCGCAGCGGAAAACGCTGCTCTGCTTTTCTGTTTTTCATCTTGCTTATTCTTATGTAAGTTACGGAAAATGACGCGCAGAGGATAGTGCTGGATAATCTCTGTTTTTTGTAAATACGTGCGCATAATTACCCGTAACATCCGTTTATTAACGCATTTGTGATCGGGATCGCTGATTGGTTATTCTCTGGGCGGGATGCCAATTTTTTGACAGGAGCAGCGTAAAAAGGGGCGCTATCGCCCCTTGTGTTTACTGGCTTGCCTGATTTAGTTGTTCAATCTGCGCCGGGGTCAGCGTCAGCTGCATCGCGCCAGTCAGATCGTCGAGCTGTTTCAGCGAGGTAGCACTGACAATCGGTGCGGTGATACCGGGACGGGCGATGAGCCAGGCCAGCGCCACCTGCGTCGGCGTCACCTGATGCGCTTCGCTGATAGCATCCAGTGCGTCGAGGATCCGCAAGCCACGCGGATTAAGGTATTTATCTACGACACCCTGACCGCGCGCGCTTTTACCCGCATCCGCCGCCTCGCGGTATTTGCCACTGAGAAAGCCGCTGGCGAGTGAATAGTAGTTAATAACGCCCAGACCCTGCGCCATCACCACCGGCTCCAGCTCCGACTCATAGGGCTGGCGGTCATAAAGGTTATATTCAGGTTGCAGGGTTTCATAGCGTGCCAGCCCCTGCGTTTCACTGATCTGCAATGCCTCCTGCAGCCGCGCCGCGCTGTAATTGGAGGCACCAATCGCCCGCACTTTGCCCTCTCTGATCAGGCTGTCAAAGGCGCTTAGCGTTTCCGCCAGCGGCGTATCCTGATCGTCGCGGTGCGCCTGGTAGAGGTCGATATAGTCGGTCTGCAACCGGCGCAGGGAATTTTCGACTGCCTGACGGATATATTGCGGTTTGAGTCCGGTTTTCTCCGGCGACAATTCCATGCCAACCTTGGTTGCCAGCACGATCTGGTCGCGTTTGCCGCTTTTTTTCAGCCATTCACCCATAATGGTTTCCGATTCACCGCCTTTATTGCCCGGTGCCCAGCGGGAATAGACGTCGGCGGTATCGATAAACCACAGGCCTCGATCAACCAGCGCATCCAGCAGAGAAAAGGAGGTGGTTTGATCCACTGTCCAGCCAAACACGTTGCCGCCAAACGTCAGCAACGGCACCGCGATACCACTGTCACCCAACTGCCGGGTTTGATTCTGACTCATTTCCTGCTCCTTATTTGCCTGAAAAAACCGCCTGTCTTTCAGCATAGCAAAGTGATTTCACGGCTTTATGACGATTGTGATGCGATTAATGAAAGAACAGGCATAATTACCCCGCCCTGACAGATATCCTTATTTCCTTCAACTTCTGCCCGTCAGAGGCGGCTACACTCTGTCGTTTGCAGGCTACCCATTTGATGCCTGCGCCTGGGACTACGTCACTGCTGGAGAGCACCAACAATCATGAGCACCCGACATCCTGTTATGAAGAAAACCCTTATCGTGCTGGCCCTGATCGCCGTGGCCGCTGGCGGCTATTATGTCTGGCAGCGCCATGCCCAGCCCCAGAGCAGCAGTCAGAGTGACGCACCTGCGCCACGTGGCGGCAAAGGCGGCGGTGACGGCGCCCGTCGTCCCCTCGCGCCGGTTCAGGCCGCTACGGCCACCAGCCAGAGCGTGCCGCACTATCTGAGTGGACTGGGTACGGTGACCGCGGCTAACACGGCCACGGTGCGCAGCCGGGTCAATGGCGATCTGCTGGCAATCCACTTCACCGAAGGCCAGCAGGTGAAAGCGGGCGAGCTACTGGCAGAAGTCGACCCGCGGCCTTATCAGGTGGCGTTAACGCAGGCGCAGGGCCAATTGGCGAAAGATCAGGCGACGCTGGCCAACGCCCGTCGTGACCTGGCGCGCTTCGAGAAGCTGGCAAAAACCTCGCTGGTGTCGCAACAGGAACTGGATACCCAGCGCTCACTGGTCAGTGAAACGCTCGGCACGCTGAAAGCGGATGAGGGAAGCGTCGCCAGTGCGCAGCTCAATCTTACCTACAGCCGGATCACCGCGCCGATTGCCGGCCGCGTCGGGCTGAAACAGGTGGACGTCGGCAACTACGTCACCAGCGGCGACACCACCGGTATCGTGGTGATCACCCAGACGCACCCGATTGATGTGGTTTTTACCCTGGCTGAGAACAGCATCAGTTCCATACTCAAGGCGCAGAAAAGCGGTGAGCCGCTGCTGGTGGAAGCCTGGGATCGCAGTAATCAGAATCTGATCGCCAGCGGCAAACTGCTGAGCCTTGATAACCAGATTGATGTCACCACCGGCACCATCAAAATTAAAGCGCGTTTTGATAATCAGGACGACACGCTGTTTCCCAATCAGTTCGTGAATGTGCGGCTGAAGGTCAATACCCTGCAGGATGCGATTGTTATCCCACCTGCCGCGCTGCAGATGGGCAACGAAGGCAACTTTGTCTGGGTGGTTAACAGTGACAACAAGGTCAGTAAGAAAAGCGTGATTGCTGGCTTGCAGGATAGCGAGAAAGTGGTAGTCAGCGCCGGTCTGGAGGCAGGTGAACGCGTCGTGACCGATGGGCTGGATCGCCTGACGGAAGGCGCAAAAGTCGAGGTGGTCGCGCCGCAGAGCAACGCACCGCGCGCTACCCGCGCCGCCCTGCCGTCAAAAGGAGAGCGTGAGTAATGCAGGTCATGCCTCCCGATCACAGTGGCGGACCGTCACGCCAGTTTATCCTGCGGCCGGTCGCCACCACGCTGTTGATGATTGCGATCCTGCTGGCCGGGGTGCTGGGCTACCGCTTCCTGCCGGTCTCGGCGCTGCCGGAAGTCGACTATCCTACTATTCAGGTCGTCACGCTCTATCCGGGTGCCAGCCCGGATGTGGTCACCTCCTCCATCACCGCGCCGCTTGAGCGCCAGTTTGGTCAGATGTCTGGCCTGAAACAGATGGCGTCGCAAAGCTCCGGCGGTGCCTCGGTGGTGACGCTGCAGTTCCAGCTGACGCTGCCGCTGGATGTGGCAGAGCAGGAGGTGCAGGCTGCCATTAACTCCGCCACTAACCTGCTGCCCAACGACCTGCCTAATCCGCCGGTCTACAGCAAAGTGAATCCTGCCGATCCACCGATCATGACGCTTGCCGTCACCACGCGCAGCATGCCGCTGACGCAGGTGCAGGACATGGTGGAAACGCGGGTGGCGCAGAAAATCTCTCAGGTCAGCGGCGTCGGACTGGTGACGCTATCGGGCGGTCAGCGTCCGGCGGTGCGGGTGAAAATGAATGCGCAGGCGCTGGCTGCGCTGGGTCTGACCAGCGAAACGGTGCGGACCGCCATCAGCAATGCCAACGTTAACTCCGCCAAAGGCAGCCTGGATGGTCCGACCCGCTCAGTTACCCTGTCAGCCAATGACCAGATGAAATCAGCGGAAGATTATCGCCAGCTGATTATCAGCTACAAAAACGGCGCACCGGTGCGTCTTGGCGACGTGGCGACCATAGAACAGGGGGCAGAAAACAGCTGGCTTGGCGCCTGGGCCAACCGCGATGCGGCGATTGTGCTCAACGTTCAGCGTCAGCCCGGTGCCAATATCATCGCCACAGCAGATAATATCCGTGCCATGTTGCCCGCCCTGACCGCTGCCCTGCCGAAGTCGGTGGAGGTTAAACTGCTCACCGACCGCACCACCAATATTCGCGCTTCGGTCAACGACACGCAGTATGAGCTGATGCTGGCGATGGCGCTGGTGGTGATGATTATCTATCTGTTTCTGCGCAACGTGCCCGCCACGCTGATCCCGGCGGTTGCGGTGCCTCTGTCGCTGATCGGCACCTTCGCGGCGATGTACTTCCTCGGCTTTTCAATTAACAACCTGACGCTGATGGCGCTGACCATCGCCACCGGCTTTGTGGTCGATGATGCCATCGTGGTGATTGAGAACATCTCACGCTATATCGAGAAAGGGGAAAAGCCGCTGACCGCCGCGCTGAAAGGTGCCGGAGAGATCGGCTTTACCATCATCTCCCTCACCTTCTCGCTGATTGCGGTCCTGATCCCGCTGCTGTTTATGGGCGACGTGATCGGCCGTCTGTTCCGCGAATTTGCCGTGACGCTGGCGGTGGCGATTCTGATTTCAGCGGTGGTCTCACTGACCCTGACGCCGATGATGTGCGCCAGGATGCTGAGCGCGGAGTCGCTGCGCAAACAGAACCGCTTTTCGCGGGCCAGCGAAGCGATGTTTGATCGTATCGTGGCCGCCTATGGTCGCGGCCTGAAACGGGTACTCAATCATCCCTGGCTCACGCTGTCGGTGGCGCTTGGCACCCTGGTGCTGACGCTAGTGCTGTGGATGCTCATCCCGAAAGGCTTTTTCCCGCAGCAGGACAACAGCATTATTCAGGGCACGCTGCAGGCACCGCAGTCGGTCTCCTATGCCAGCATGGCACAGCGCACCCGCGCCGTCGCCTCCATCATCATGAAAGATCCGGCAGTAGAGAGCATGACTTCGTTTGTCGGCGTGGATGGCACCAATGCCTCGCTGAACAGCGCGCGTCTGCAGATCAACCTCAAACCGCTGGATCAACGCGACGACCGCATTCCTGCCATTCAGCAGCGCCTGCAACAGCAGGTCAGTGAGGTACCGGGCGTGCAGCTGTGGCTGCAGGCGGTGCAGGATCTCACCATTGATACCCAGGCGAGCCGCACGCCCTATCAGTTCACGCTGCAATCGGGTTCACTGTCTTCGCTCAGCACCTGGGTTCCGGCGCTGCTGACCCGGCTCAGTACCCTGCCACAGCTGCGTGATGTCAGCAGTGACTGGCAGGATCAGGGTCTGGAAGCCTATGTCAAAGTGGACCGCGACAGCGCCAGCCGCCTTGGCATCAGCATGGCGGATGTCGATAACGCGCTGTACAACGCCTTTGGTCAGCGGCTCATCTCCACCATTTATACCCAGGCGAACCAGTATCGGGTAGTGCTGGAGCAGGACAATAGTGCCACTCCAGGCATGGAGAGCCTGAATGCGATTCGCCTTAACAGCAGCGACGGCGGCAGCGTACCGCTGAGCGCCATTGCCCGCATTGAACAGCGCAACACGCCGCTCAGCATTAACCATCTCGACCAGTTTCCGTCGGCGACCTTCTCCTTCAACGTGGCTGACGGCTATTCGCTGGAAGATGCGGTGAAAGCGGTGTCGCAGGCTGAAGCCGAGCTTGGCATGCCCGCAGAGCTGATGACGCAGTTCCAGGGCAGCACGCTGGCGTTTGAAGCGGCGCTGAGCAGCACCGTCTGGCTGATTGTGGCGGCGATTGTGGCGATGTACATCGTGCTGGGCGTGCTTTATGAGAGCTTTATTCACCCCATCACAATTCTCTCAACGCTGCCCACGGCGGGTGTCGGCGCGCTGCTGGCGCTGATGCTCAGCGGCAATGAGCTGGATATCGTGGCGATAATCGGCATCATCCTGCTGATCGGCATCGTGAAAAAGAACGCCATCATGATGATCGACTTTGCGCTGGCGGCCGAGCGTGAACAGGGTATGAAGCCTGTTGATGCCATCTATCAGGCCTGCCTGCTGCGCTTCCGCCCGATTCTGATGACCACGCTGGCCGCCCTGCTCGGCGCGCTGCCGCTGATGCTCAGCACCGGCGTCGGTGCCGAACTGCGTCATCCGCTGGGGATTGCCATGGTTGGCGGGCTGATTCTGAGCCAGGTGCTGACCCTGTTTACCACACCGGTGATCTACCTGCTGTTTGATCGACTGGCGCACGCCACCCGCCGCCGCTTTGCCCGCACGGAGGCCGCAGAGTGAAGTTCTTTGCCCTGTTCATCAACCGGCCCGTCGCCACCACCCTGCTGACGCTGGCCATCGCACTGGCGGGGATGCTGGGTTTCCGGCTGCTGCCGGTGGCGCCGCTGCCGCAGGTTGATTTTCCGGTGATCGTTATCTCGGCTTCGCTGCCGGGTGCCGCACCGGAGATCATGGCGTCGTCGGTGGCCACGCCGCTGGAACGCTCGCTGGGACGCATCGCGGGCGTCAGTGAAATGACCTCTACCAGTTCGCTGGGCAGCACCCGCATCATTCTGGTGTTTGATTTTGATCGCGACATCAACGGAGCCGCGCGCGATGTGCAGGCCGCGATTAACGCAGCGCAAAGCCTGCTGCCTACCGGGATGCCGTCGCGCCCGACCTATCGCAAAGTGAACCCTTCAGATGCGCCGATTATGATCATGACGCTGACCTCGGATACCTATAATCCGGGTCAGCTCTACGATTACGCCTCGACCCAGCTGGCGCAGAAACTGTCACAGATTGAGGGCGTGGGCGACGTCACCGTGGGTGGCAGCTCGCTGCCTGCGGTCCGCGTGGCACTGAATCCACAGGCGCTGTTTAATCAGGGCGTCTCGCTGGATGCGGTGCGCACCGCCATTTCCAACGCCAATCAGCGACGGCCGCAGGGCGCACTGGATGATTCACAGCAGCGCTGGCAGTTGCGTACCAATGACGCGTTGCAGACCGCCAGTGAGTATCAGCCGCTGATAGTGCATTACAACAACGGCGCGGCGGTCAGGCTGTCGGATGTGGCGACAGTCGAAGATTCGGTGCAGGACGTACGCAACGCCGGGATGTCGCGCGGTAAACCGGCGGTGCTGCTGCTGATCCGCAAAACGCCTGAAGCCAACGTCATCGATACGGTGGACCGCATTCGCGCCGAAATGCCGCTGCTGCATGAGGTGATCCCGGCCGCCATCGATCTGCAGATTGCGCAGGATCGCTCACCCACCATTCGCGCCTCGCTGCATGAGGTGGAGCAGTCGCTGGTGATCGCCGTGGCGCTGGTGATTCTGGTGGTGTTTGTTTTCCTGCGTTCGGGCCGCGCCACGCTGATCCCGGCCGTCGCGGTGCCGGTTTCACTGATCGGCACCTTCGCCGCGATGTACCTGTGCGGCTTCAGCCTCAACAACCTGTCGCTGATGGCGCTGACCATCGCCACCGGCTTTGTGGTGGATGATGCGATTGTGGTGCTGGAGAACATTGCCCGACACGTAGAAGCGGGCATGAAGCCGCTGGCCGCCGCACTGAAAGGGGTGCGGGAAGTCGGTTTTACCGTGTTGTCGATGAGCCTGTCACTGATTGCCGTGTTCCTGCCGCTGCTGATGATCGGCGGACTGATTGGCCGCTTCTTCTCAGAATTTGCCATTACGCTGTCGGTGGCTATCGTCATCTCGCTGTTTATCTCGGTCACCCTGACGCCGGTGATGTGCGCTTATCTGCTTAAGCCGCACGCGCCGCGCAGCCAGCCGCGTCAGCGCGGCGCGGGCCGGCTGCTGATGGCGATCCAGCAGGGCTATGGCCGCTCGCTTAGCGTGGTACTGAACCATGCGCGCTGGGTGATGGTGCTGTTTTTCGCCACCATCGTCCTGACCGGCTGGCTGTTTGTCCATATTCCGAAAACCTTTATGCCGGAGCAGGATACCGGACGACTTTCCGGGTTTATCTCTGCCGACCAGAGCATTTCGTTTCAGGCAATGCGCAGTAAACTGCAGGATTTTATGGAGATTGTCGGGGCCGATCCGGCGGTAGAGAGCGTGGTGGGCTTCACCGGCGGGATGCGTACCAACAGCGGCTCCATGTTTATCTCGCTGAAGCCGCTGTCGGAGCGAAAAGAGAGCGCAGTGGAGATTATCGCCCGCCTGCGCAATAAGCTGGCGAAAGAACCCGGGGCCAGTCTCTATCTGAATGCGGTGCAGGATCTGCGCGTCGGCGGTCGGGAATCGAATGCCGGTTATCAATATTCCCTGCTGTCGGACGACCTTAACGCCCTGCGTGAGTGGGAGCCAAAAATCCGTCAGGCGTTCTCTGCCCTGCCACAGCTGGCGGATGTGAACTCCGATCAGCAGGATAAAGGCAGCGAAATGGCGCTGACCTATGACCGGGAAAGCATGGCGCGGCTCGGCATCGACGTCTCTCAGGCCAATGCCCTGCTGAATAACGCCTTTGGTCAGCGTCAGATCTCCACCATCTATCAGCCGCTTAACCAGTACAAAGTGGTGATGGAGGTCGATCCGCGCTACACCCAGGATATCAGCGCCCTTTCGCAGATGTTTGTAATAAACAGCGAAGGTAAAGCGATTCCGCTGTCGTGGTTTGCCCACTGGCAGCCCGCGAATGCGCCGCTCTCGGTCAACCATGAAGGGCTGTCTGCCGCCTCGACCATTTCATTTAACCTGCCGGAAGGGGTGTCGCTGTCGCAGGCGTCGGAGGCAATTGAACGCACCATGACCGCGATTGGCGTGCCCTCCAGCGTGCGCGGCAGCTTTGCCGGTACGGCGCAGGTGTTTCAGCAGTCGCAAAGTAATCAGCTCTGGCTGATGCTGGCGGCGATTGCGGCGGTCTATATCGTGCTGGGGATCCTCTATGAGAGCTATGTCCATCCGCTGACGATCCTCTCTACCCTGCCCTCGGCGGGTGTCGGTGCGCTGCTGGCGCTGGAGCTGTTCGATACGCCCTTCAGCCTGATTGCGCTGATCGGTATTCTGCTGCTGATCGGAATCGTGAAAAAGAACGCCATCATGATGGTCGATTTTGCGCTGGAGGCAGAGCGCAACGGCCAGCTCAGCGCGCGGGAGGCAATTTTCCAGGCGTGCCTGTTGCGCTTCCGGCCGATTATGATGACGACGCTGGCGGCGCTGTTTGGCGCGCTGCCGCTGGTGCTGACCAGCGGTGACGGCGCAGAGCTGCGTCAGCCGCTGGGGATTACCATTGCCGGTGGGCTGGTGATGAGCCAGTTACTGACGCTCTACACCACGCCGGTGGTCTATTTAATGATGGATAAGTTGCGCCGTAAAAAACGCCCGCTGGCTGCCGCGCAGCAGCCGTAACAGGTATGGCGGCAGCAGACATCGGACGTGACGCCTTTATCGGGGGGAGCGATGAGTACGCAAAGCACTAACGTCCGCTGGCAACTGTGGATTGTTGCCATCGGCTTTTTTATGCAGACGCTGGATACCACTATCGTGAATACCGCGATCCCGTCGATGGCGCACGATCTGGGTGTCAGCCCGCTGCACATGCACTCGGTCATCGTCTATTACGTGCTGACGGTCGCCGTCATGCTGCCGGTCAGCGGCTGGCTGGCCGACCGTTTTGGCGTGCGCAACATTTTCTTCTGCGCGATTGTGCTATTCAGCCTGGGATCACTGCTGTGCGCCCTTTCCGGCACTCTGGATCAGTTGGTGCTGTCGCGGGTGGTTCAGGGGATTGGCGGGGCCATGATGGTGCCGGTGGGTCGCCTGACGGTGATGAAAATCGTGCCGCGCGAGCAGTATATGTCCGCCATGACGTTTGTCACTCTGCCCGGCCAGATTGGCCCGCTGCTGGGTCCGGCGCTGGGCGGTGTGCTGGTGGAGTACGCCAGCTGGCACTGGATCTTCCTGATCAATATCCCGGTCGGCATCGCAGGCGCTATCGCCACCCTGATGCTGATGCCCAACTACAGCATGCAGACGCGGCGCTTTGATTTCGGCGGTTTTATCCTGCTGGCCGCCGGAATGGCAACCCTGACGCTGGCGCTGGATGGTCAGCGCAGCAGTGGCGGCTCTCCGCTGCTGCTGGGTGCCATGATCCTCATTGGCATGTTTTCTTTGCTGTTCTACCTGATGCATGCGCGCGGCAATGATAATGCGCTGTTCAGCCTGAAGCTGTTTGATAATCGTATCTACTCCATCGGACTGCTCGGCAGTTTTACCGGCCGCATCGGCAGCGGCATGCTGCCCTTTATGACGCCTATCTTTCTGCAGCTCGGCATGGGTTACAGCCCGTTTCATGCTGGTCTGATGATGATTCCGATGGTGCTGGGAAATATGGGGATGAAGCGCATTGTGGTGCGCATCGTCAATCTCTTTGGCTACCGCAACGTGCTGGTGATGTCGACCGTGGCGCTGGCGCTGGTGGTCCTGCTGTTCCCGCTGGTGGCAATTCTGGGATGGGTCTGGCTGCTGCCACTGGTGCTGTTTCTGCAGGGCATGGTCAACGCCATTCGTTTCTCCTCAATGAATACCCTGACGCTGAAGGAGCTGCCCGATGAGCTGGCGTCCAGCGGCAACAGCCTGCTGTCGATGATTATGCAGCTGTCGATGAGTATTGGCGTTACCGTGGCCGGGCTGCTGCTGGGGGCATTTGCTCAGGAGAGCGCAGCGAACAGCACGGCGGAACATCAGATGTTTATTTATACCTACCTTTGCATGTCGCTGATTATCATCCTGCCCGCGCTGGTGTTCTGGCGCGTGCCGCCACAGGTGAGTACCAACGTTGATTTGCGACGCCGGAGAAAAAAATGAGAGTTAACCTGCGCCTGGGCATCGGGGCCAAACTGTTTATGGCGATTTTCGCCACCTGCATGCTGGTGCTGATTACCATGCACTGGGGAGTTCGCCTCAGTTTCGAGCATGGCTTTGTCGACTACATTAAGCGCGGCAACGAGCAGCGGTTAAATCTGCTCAGCGATGCCCTGGCCGATCAGTATGAGCAGCACGGCAACTGGGATTTTTTGCGCCACAACGATCGGCTGGTGTTCACCATGCTGCGCTCGCTGGAGCAGAATCCCGACAGCAACAGTCAGCTGCCGCCGCACGGCTGGCGCACCCAGTTCTGGATCCTCGACCAGCAATATAAAGTCCTGGCCGGGCCAAAATCGCCGGTGCCGCCCGAAGGCACGCGACGCAATATCACCACCAGCAATAATAAAGTGGTCGGCTGGGTCATCGGCTCGCCGCCGGAGCGGCTGACGCGCAGCACCGACATTAACTTTGATCAGCAGCAGCGCCGCACCAGCTGGATTATCGTCGGGCTGTCTACGCTGCTGGCGGCGCTGGCGACCTGGCTGATGGGGCGCGGTCTGCTGGCTCCGGTCAAACGACTGGTCGACGGCACCCATCATCTGGCGGCCGGTAATTTTGCCACCCGCGTTGAGGTCAGCAGCCGGGATGAGCTGGGCCAGCTGGCCAGGGACTTTAACCTCCTTGCCAGCTCGCTGGAGAAAAATGAGAGCATGCGCCGCGCCTTTATGGCCGATATCTCCCATGAGTTACGCACACCACTGGCGATCCTGCGCGGTGAACTGGAAGCGATGCAGGATGGAGTCCGCAAACTGACACCGGAAGCGATCGCCTCGCTGCAGAGCGAAGTGGTGGTGCTGACCAAGCTGGTCGACGATCTGCACCAGCTGTCGCTGTCCGATGAGGGCGCTCTTGCCTATCGCAAACAGGCAACCGATCTGGTGCAGCTGCTGGAAGTGACGGCAGGCAGCTTTGCCGAACGCTATCGGGCACACGGCCTGACGCTGAAACTCAATCTGCCCGATAACGCCCCCTTCTTTGGCGACCCCGACCGCCTGATGCAGTTGTTCACTAATCTGCTGGAGAACAGCCTGCGTTACACCGACAGCGGGGGCCGGGTTGAAGTGACGCTGAACTATGAGGCGCCCAACTGGCGCATCGAGTTTGATGACAGCGCACCAGGCGTGGATGGGGAACATCAGGCCCAGATTTTTGAGCGCTTCTTCCGCACCGAAGGCTCGCGCAATCGCGCCAGCGGCGGCTCAGGACTGGGCCTGGCCATCTGTAAAAATATCGCTGACGCGCATGGCGGCGATATTCATGCGGCGCACTCTGATTTAGGTGGACTGAAAATCGCGCTACACTTGCGCTATGTTCCCCTTGTGTAGACGCTTATGAGCCTGGAAAACCACGACCCGCTGATTCTGGTGGTCGAAGATGAGCCGAAACTGGCGCAGCTGATGATCGATTATCTGCATGCCTCGAATTACCGTACCCATCACATCGCCGACGGCAACGCGGTGCTGGAGTATGTGCGCCAGACGCCACCCGACCTGATGCTGCTGGATTTGATGCTGCCAGGCACCGACGGTTTAACGCTGTGCCGTGAAATCCGTCGTCATTCCGAGCTGCCGATCATTATGGTCACCGCCCGTACCGAGGAGATCGATCGGCTGCTGGGGCTGGAGCTGGGCGCGGATGACTACATCTGTAAGCCCTTCAGCCCGCGTGAAGTCGTGGCGCGAGTTAAAACGATTCTGCGCCGGGTAAAACGGTCGGCGGAAGAGCCGCAAAGCGCCTCGTTACTTCGCGTCGATGAGAGCCGCTTCTTCGCCAGCTGGCGCGAAAAACCGCTGGATTTAACACCGGCGGAGTTCCGCCTGCTGAAAACGCTGTCGCTGGAGCCGGGCAAGGTCTTTTCACGCGAACAGCTGCTCAACCATCTCTATGATGACTATCGCGTGGTCACGGACCGCACCATCGACAGCCATATCAAGAACCTGCGGCGCAAGCTGGAGAATCTCGACAGCGAGCAACCTTTTATCCGCGCCGTCTACGGCATGGGCTATCGCTGGGAAGCCGATGCCTGTCATTTGATCTAGTTTGATCCTGATCAATTTACTTCCCTTTTCTCACTGCCTACAATTCCGCACCTTTTGCAGGGCTTAACTGCCCTGCACCTGCCGCCTGAGGCGACATGCTGACCTGACATCAGTGAGAAAATCATGAAACCCGAACTGCTTTCCCCCGCTGGCACCCTGAAGAACATGCGTTACGCGTTTGCTTATGGTGCCGATGCCGTCTATGCCGGCCAGCCGCGCTACAGCCTGCGGGTGCGCAACAACGAATTCACCCACGAAAACCTCGCACTGGGCATCAGTGAAGCGCACGCGCTGGGTAAAAAATTCTACGTGGTGGTGAACATTGCGCCACACAACGCCAAGCTGAAAACCTTTATTCGTGACTTAGCGCCGGTAGTGGCGATGCAGCCCGACGCGCTGATTATGTCCGATCCCGGCCTGATTATGCTGGTGCGAGACACTTTCCCGACGATGCCGATTCATCTGTCAGTGCAGGCCAATGCGGTTAACTGGGCCACGGTAAAATTCTGGCAGCAGATGGGGCTGAGCCGGGTGATTCTGTCACGCGAGCTGTCGCTGGAGGAGATCGCCGAGATCCGCCAGCAGGTCCCGGAGATGGAGCTGGAAGTCTTTGTCCATGGCGCACTCTGCATGGCCTACTCCGGTCGCTGCCTGCTCTCCGGCTACATGAACAAACGCGATCCGAATCAGGGAACCTGCACCAACGCCTGCCGCTGGGAGTATAAAGTGGCGGAGGGTCAGCAGGATGAGGTGGGGAATATCGTTGGTATCCACACGCCTGTCGCCGTACAGGATGTGACGCCAACGCTGGGCGTTGGTCAGCCCACCGACAAGGTGTTTCTGCTGGAAGAGAAGATGAAGCCCGGCGAGGTGATGAGCGCGTTCGAAGATGAGCACGGCACTTACATCATGAACTCGCGGGATCTGCGCGCAGTCGCGCACGTGGAGCGGCTCAGCGAGATGGGCGTTCATTCGCTGAAGATTGAGGGACGCACCAAGTCCTACTACTACTGCGCCCGCACCGCCCAGGTTTATCGCCGGGCGATTGATGATGCCGCTGCCGGTAAGCCGTTTGATCCCTCACTGCTGTTAACCCTGGAAGGCCTGGCACATCGTGGCTATACCGAAGGTTTCCTGCGCCGCCACACTCACGACAGCTACCAGAATTATCAGCAGGGCTTTTCGGTGTCCGATCGCCAGCAGTTTGTCGGCGAATTCACCGGCGAACGCCGGGGCGAATGGGCTGAAGTGGCGGTGAAGAATAAGTTTATGCTGCACGACAGTGTGGAGATCATGACGCCTCAGGGGAACCTGAATTGCCAGCTGGACGCGCTGCAGAATGCGCGCGGCGAACCCACTGAAGTTGCCCCGGGCGATGGCCATCGCGTCTGGCTGCGGGTGCCAGAGGAGGTGGATCTGCGTTTTGCACTGCTGCTGCGCAACTTCGACCACGGTGAAGATACCCGTGACCCTCATAATCGTTTACCAACGGAAACATTTTGAGGAAATCAGAACAGGATCACAGACCCCTGCGCGGCGCTGCTTTATAGTCCCGCCTGCTGCTAACGAGTAACAACAAACGGCAGATTTACCAGGAACCACCTCATTTACCCGCCCGGCTCCCCCGTGCGGGTTTTCTTTTTTCTCTCTTTCGCCAATAATTTACTGCTGGCAGCTGTGTTATAAATCCCTTCTTACTCTGTAGATCTTCAAGGAACGCAAAATGGATAATAAACCGCTTACGCTGCTCATCCTGAATGGGAAAGGCGCGGGTAATGATGATCTGCGCGAAGCTATTACGACTCTGCGTGAAGAAGGCTTCGACATTGCGGTGCGTGTCACATTTGAAAAAGGTGACGGCGATCGGTACGTCAAAGAGGCCATTGCGCTGCAGGCCGCGACCGTGGTGGCGGGTGGCGGCGATGGCACCATCAATGAAATTGCGACAGCGCTGGCTTCTTCTGAAGCGGATCATCGCCCGGTGCTGGGCATCCTGCCGCTGGGTACCGCCAACGATTTTGCCACCAGCGTCGGCATCCCGGAAGAGATGGAACCGGCACTGCGACTGGCGATTCAGGGCAAAGCCAGTGCCATCGATCTGGCCAGGGTAAACCAGAGCCACTACTTCATCAATATGGCGACCGGCGGGTTTGGCACCCGTATCACGACTGAAACCCCGGAAAAGCTGAAGTCGGCGCTGGGCGGCGTCTCCTACTTTATTCACGGCCTGATGCGCATGGATACGCTGAAACCGGATACCTGCGAGATCAGCGGCCCCGATTTCGCCTGGCAGGGTGATGCGCTGGTGATCGGTATTGGTAATGGTCGTCAGGCGGGCGGCGGTCAGCGGTTGTGCCCTTCTGCCCTGATCAACGATGGCAGACTGGACGTCAGTGTTGTCACCGCGCAGGAGTTGCTGCCTACCCTACTGCACTCGCTGACCGGCGACGATGACAATCCCGGCATCGTGACCACGCAACTGGAGTCATTGACGATCCGTTCTCCGCATGAGATGACCTTTAACCTTGATGGCGAGCCGCTTTCCGGGCGCGAATTCGTGATTGAGGTGATGGCGGGCGCGCTGAGCTGCCGCCTGCCGCCGCAGTGCGCGCTGCTTGCCTGAACCAACATCAGGGGCGAAAGCCCCTTTTTTATTGCTGCCAATAGCGCCTATTTTGTTCGTAACATTCCCCCTGCTGCCTCGCTTTATGACGCCTTAATCGCCGTTTTCAGACAATGTAAACACTCTGTGATTCCGTTCACAACTCTGCCACCCTAACTTGTATGGTAGTATTAAAGAGCGTACTTTTTCATCATTGAACGCTGACTTAAGGCAACCAGGATGAAAATTGTTAAGGCAGAAGTATTTGTAACCTGCGCAGGCAGAAACTTTGTCACCGTAAAAATCACCACCGATCAGGGTCTGACCGGCATTGGCGACGCAACGCTGAATGGCCGTGAATTACCGGTCGCCTCCTACCTGAAAGATCACGTCTGCCCGCAGCTGATTGGCCGCGATGCGCATCAGATCGAAGACATCTGGCAATATTTCTACAAGGGCGCTTACTGGCGTCGTGGCCCGGTCACCATGTCCGCTATCTCGGCCGTCGATATGGCACTGTGGGATATCAAAGGCAAAGCCGCCAATATGCCGGTGTATCAGCTGCTGGGTGGCGCATCACGCACCGGCGTAATGGTCTATTGCCACACCACCGGCCACTCCATTGATGAAGTGATGGATGACTACGCGAAGCACAAAGAGCTGGGCTTCAAAGCAATTCGCGCGCAGTGCGGCGTTCCGGGCATGAAAACCACTTACGGCATGGCGAAAGGTAAAGGTCTGGCCTATGAGCCTGCAACCAAAGGTAACTGGCCGGAAGAGCAGCTCTGGTCAACCGAGAAATACCTCGATTTCACCCCGAAACTGTTCGCCGCCATCCGTGACAAGTTTGGTTTCGACGAGCACTTGCTGCATGACATGCATCATCGCCTGACGCCGATTGAAGCGGCGCGTTTTGGTAAAAGCGTGGAAGATTATCGCCTGTTCTGGATGGAAGATCCGACGCCTGCTGAGAATCAGGAGTGCTTCCGCCTGATCCGCCAGCATACCGTTACGCCGATTGCCGTGGGTGAAGTGTTCAACAGCATCTGGGATTGTAAGCAGCTGATTGAAGAACAGCTGATCGACTACATCCGCACCACCATTACGCATGCGGGCGGCATTACCGGTATGCGACGTATCGCTGATTTTGCCTCGCTCTATCAGGTGCGCACCGGCTCGCACGGTCCTTCTGATCTCTCCCCTGTCTGCATGGCGGCTGCACTGCACTTTGACCTCTGGGTGCCGAACTTCGGTGTGCAGGAGTACATGGGCTTCTCCGAACAGATGATGGAGCTGTTTGATGCTAACTGGACCTTTGACCAGGGCTACATGCATCCAGGTGACAAACCAGGTCTCGGCATTGAATTCAACGAGAAACTGGCGTCGAAATATCCCTATGAACCTGCCTATCTCCCGGTCGCCCGTCTTGAAGATGGCACCCTGTGGAACTGGTAAGGAGAAGCTGATGAAAAGCGTTGTTATTGAACAGCCGGGTGAACTGGTGGTGGCTGAACGTCCGCTGCCACAACCTGCGGCGGGCGAAGTCCGGGTCAAAGTGGCTTATGCCAGTATCTGTGGTTCTGATGTGCATATCTGGCACGGTCATAACCCGTTCGCGAAATATCCACGGGTAATTGGTCACGAATTTTTTGGCGTGATTGATGCGGTGGGCGACGGTGTTGATCCGGCCCGGGTGGGCGACCGCGTGGCGGTGGATCCGGTGGTGAGCTGCGGCAGCTGCTATCCCTGCTCGGTAGGCCGTCCCAATGTCTGCACCACACTGCAGGTGATTGGCGTGCACCGTGACGGCGGCTTCAGCGAGTTTGCGCTGGCTCCAGCGAAAAATGCCTTTTCCCTGCCGGAGAGCATCCCCGATCGGCTCGCCAGTCTGGTTGAGCCTTTCACTATCGCCGCCAATATCACCGCGTTTCTCAAACCGCAGCCAGATGATGTGGCACTGATTTACGGTGCCGGTCCGATGGGTCTCACTGCGATTCAGGTGCTGAAGGGCGTCTATAAGGTTAAAAAGGTGATGGTGGTGGATCGCCTGCCGGAAAGGCTGGCACTAGCAGAGCAGAGCGGTGCCGATCAACTGTTCGATAACAGCGAAATCCCGCTGGCGGCACAGCTTGAGGGCGTGCAGCCTACGCTGATTATCGACGCGGCCTGCCATCCCACCATTCTGGCTGAAGCGGCTGCCCTCGCCTCACCGGCTGCGCGCATCGGCCTGCTGGGCTTCTCCGGCGAGCCATGCAGCATTACTCAGCAGAGCCTGACCAGCAAGGAGCTGTCGCTGTTTACCTCACGTCTTAACAGCAATCGTTTCCCACAGGTGATCGAATGGATGGAAAAAGGGTTAATCCAGCCAGAGAAACTGGTCACGCACTACTTCCCGCTGCAGGAGATTGAGCGTGCGATGACCCTGTTTGAAAAAGATCCGCGCACCTGCTGCAAAGTCATACTTCAGATGGGTTAATTATCCGCTGAACACCAGGTCTCCTCAGCCGGTGCGTACCCGCCGGCATGACTATAAAGATAAAACAGATCACGGAGTTTGTATGTTCAAGAATCTGCGCTGGACCCTCGTTTTGCTGCTGTTCCTGGTTTACATGATTAACTACCTCGATCGTGTCGCCCTGTCGCTGACGGTGCCGCTGGTGGAAAAAGATCTGGCGATCAATGCTGAGCAGTTTGGCATGATCTTCGGCAGCTTTTTCTTTGGCTATGCCCTGTTTAACTTTCTTGGCGGCCTTGCCACTGACCGCTATGGCCCTAAAATCGTGCTGGCTGTGGCGGTAGGTGCCTGGTCCATTTTCTGCGGCATGACCGCACTGGCCACCGGCTTCTGGTCGCTGCTGATCCTGCGTGTGCTGTTCGGCATGGCTGAAGGCCCGATCTGCTCCTCGGCCAACAAAGCGATTAACGGCTGGTTCCCGAAAAAACAGGCCGCGACGGCCATGGGCTTACTGAGTGCCGGATCACCTTTAGGTGGTGCGGTCGCTGGCCCGATCATTGGTTATCTGGCGCTCGCCTATGGCTGGCGTCCGGCGTTCGTGATTGTCTGCTGCATCGGTCTGGTGTGGATGGCGTTCTGGCTCTTCTTCGCCGCTGACAATCCGGCGAAGAGCAAGCGCGTCAGCGAAGAGGAACGTCTGCTGATTGCTCGCCTGAAAGCAACGAACCCGAATGATGAAGTTGACCTGTCGGAAACGTCACATCCGTTTGGCTACTACCTGCGCCAGCCGATTATCCTGGTCACCGCTTTTGCCTTCTTCTGCTACAACTACATTCTGTTCTTCTTCCTGAGCTGGTTCCCGGCCTACCTGGTGCAGGCGCACGGCCTGGATATCAAATCAATGAGCATCACCACCATGATCCCTTGGATCGTCGGTTTCGTTGGCCTGGCGCTGGGTGGCTGGATCTCCGATAAGATCTTTAACATCACCGGCAAGCTGTTGTTGTCCCGTAAAATTGTGCTGGTGGTCTCACTGCTGGCCGCCGCAATTTGTGTGGCGCTGGCGGGTACGATAAAAGATGTGGTGCCTGCGGTAATTATGATGTCGGTGTCGATTTTCTTTCTCTATATCACCGGCGCAATCTACTGGGCGATTATTCAGGATGTGGTGCACAAGAGCCGTATCGGCAGCATCAGCGGCTTTATCCATCTGGTGGGTAGCCTCTCCGGCATCATCGGGCCCATCGTCACCGGGTTTATTGTTCATCACACCGGTAAATTCGATAGCGCCTTTATCCTTGCGGGCTGTGTCGCCGCGCTGGGTGCCTTCCTGGTGTTATTTGTGATTCGCAGTCCGAAAACCCAGGATAAACCGGTTTCGGTCTGAGTGTTGTTTCGCTAACAGATGTATGATTTCGGGGCGCTTTGCGCCCCGTTTGCCATAAGGATGGACTATGTTACAGATTGATCGCCTGCCCGCTGAAGTCAAGCGCCCCGCTTACGACCGCAGCCAGTTAAAAACCCGCATGGTACATATCGGTTTTGGTGCATTTCACCGCGCCCATCAGGCGCTCTGCAGCGATAAGCTGGCTGAACAGGGCAGCGACTGGGGATATTGTGAAGTGAACCTCAACAGCGGCGCGTTGATTGAGGCCCTGCGAGAGCAGCATCTGCTTTATACCCTCACCGAGATGGCCGATGATTCATTGCATACCCGGGTGATTGGCGTCATTACTCAGGCACTGCACGGCAAAAGTGACGGTATTGAGGCGGTGATCAATGCCATGAGCCAGCCTGAGGTGGCGATTGTCTCCATGACTGTCACCGAGAAAGGCTATTGTCACCAGCCAGCCAGTGGCAATTTAAATCCCGATCACCCTGACATCGTGCATGACCTGCAGAATCCTGATTCGCCGCGTTCGCTACCCGGTCTGATTCTGGCCGCGATTCGCCGCCGACGGGATCAGGGCTTACCCGCCTTTAGCGTGATGTCCTGTGACAACATGCCGGAAAACGGTCACGTGACCCGCAACGTTGTTGTGCAACTGGCACAGCATCAGGATCCGGCCCTGGCAGACTATATTCAGCAACACATTACCTTCCCCTCCACCATGGTGGATCGTATCGTTCCGGCCATGACCGATGCGGCGTTTGCGGCACTCGGCGCGCGTCTGGGTTCCGATGACCCGGTTGCGGTTGAAGCGGAGCCCTTCTTTCAGTGGGTGATTGAAGATAACTTCGTCAATGGCCGTCCGGCGTGGGAAAAAGCGGGCGCAGAACTGGTCAGTGACGTTCTGCCCTATGAAGAGATGAAACTGCGCATGCTCAATGGCAGCCACTCTTTCCTGGCCTATCTCGGCTTCCTGGCAGGTTATGAATACATCAGCGACTGCGTGGCCGATCCCCATTTCCGCGCCGCCGCCCGTTCACTGATGATCGATGAACAGGCGCCGACGCTGCGTACCCAGGGCATGGATCTCAACGCCTATGCCGATTCGCTGATCGCCCGTTACGAAAACCGTGCCATTAAACATCGCACATATCAAATCGCCACTGACGGATCGCAAAAATTGCCACAACGCATGCTCGACAGTCTGCGCTGGCACCTGCAGCGCGGCAGCCGCTGCGACCTGCTGCTGCTGGGCGTGGCGGGCTGGATGCGCTATGTCGGCGGCGTCGATGAACAGGGTCAACCGATTGAGAACCGCGATCCGCTGAAAGCCACGCTGGCAGAGACGGTTGCCGGTAGCGAAGAAGGCGAAGCGCGTGTCCGTGCGCTATTGGGTCTGCGCGACATCTTTGGCGACGATCTGGCGCAGAACGCCGATCTGGTTGCCCGACTGACGACGTATTACCAGCAGCTAACGACTCAGGGCGCGCGGGCGACGGTGCAGCAGTGTATGAGCCAGGCATAACAGCCTGGTGACAAAGCGCTGGCGCAGACGCAGCGCGCTGATTAGACTGACACTTTCCCATCGCGCTGGCCCCTGCCAGCCGTAATATGGATATTGCTGCATGTCGATCGCCTATACCATTACTACCAGCGAACCGGTAAATCAGCAGATTTACCGGTATCTGCGCAAAGATATCGTCACCTGCGCAATTCAGCCGGGCTCGCTGCTCTCGGAAAAAGAGGTGTCCGCGCGCTTCAACGTTTCACGCCAGCCGGTGCGCGAAGCGTTCATCAAGCTGGCCGAAGCCGGACTGGTACAGGTATTGCCGCAGCGTGGCACTTTCGTGCGCAAAATCTCCGCTAAGCGGGTGGCGGATGGCCGCTTTATCCGGGAGGCCGTTGAGGTGTCGGTGGTTCGCCGTGCGGCACTGGAGATTGATGCTCCGGCCCTGATGGCGCTGGAGCATAACCTGCAACTGCAGCGCATGGCCGCTGAGCGGCATGACAGCCAGGCTTTTCTCACTCTGGACGATGAGTTTCATCGCCTGATTGCTGAAAGCATTGACTGTAAGCTGGCCTGGGAAACGGTGGAGAACATCAAAGCGGCCATGGACCGGGTGCGGTTTCTGACGCTGAGTGAAGTCTCTCCACCGGACAAGCTGATTGAGCAGCATGAAGAGATTTTTGCGGCGCTGAAGCGTCATGACGCCGATGCAGCCGAAGCGGCAATGCGTCGTCATCTGCAGGAGATGATCTTCTCTATCACCCCGATTGCCGAGCGCAACAGCGCCTGGTTTGAAGCACCCTGAACCTGAAACCGCCCGCACCACCTGATTACCAGGTCGATGCGGGCCTTCGTCATTACCACCATTGATGAAAATGGTGAACCGGTCCGATACCCTTCCCGACCTCCAGCGAATCTGCCTGCAGCAGCGCCTGCTGTAACCAGTTTTTGGCTTCCCCAATCGTCTCTGCCCAGTCAGCATGACGCGGTCGCAGCGCGGCTAAGGCTGCCGACAGCGTACAGCCGGTGCCGTGCGTATGACGGGTATTCACGCGCGGCGTACTGAATCGCTGCTCTGCTGAGTGCGTGATCAGCCAGTCCGGGCTCTCCGCCGCCGCAAGGTGACCGCCCTTCATCAGCACAGCCTGACAGCCCAGTGCCAGCAATGCCCGTCCCTGCTCGCGCATCTCCTCTTCATCTGCCGCAATGGGGCAGTCCAGCAACGCCGCCGCTTCCGGCAGATTAGGTGTGATCAGCGAGACCTGCGGCAATAACAGCTCCCGAACACTGGCTACGGCGTCTGGCGAGAGCAGCGCATCACCACTTTTCGCGACCATGACCGTGTCCAGCACAACAAACGGGATTGCCGCACGCATCAGCCGTTCCGCAACCTGCTCCACGATAGCCGTTTCTGACAGCATGCCAATTTTTGCACTGTCGATGCGCACATCACTGAGTACTGAATCAAGCTGGGCGGCAACAAAGTCAGGCGTAATGCGATAAACCGACTGCACGCCGCAGGTGTTCTGTGCCACCAGCGCGGTAATGACGCTGGTGCCATAGGCTCCCAGAGCCGAGAAGGTTTTCAGATCGGCCTGAATACCAGCGCCGCCGCTGGGATCGGTACCCGCAATCGTCAGAGCGTTAATACGCTTCATGATTATCCTCCAGCGTCCAGAGTGCATCTATAAACGCTGTGGCAAAGCTGCCGGGTCCGGCAGCCTGTGCCGCCGCCTTTTCACCCGCCAGCGCCATCACCTGACAGGCGGCCGCGACATTCATGAGCCGATCGCCTGGCAGAGAGCTGAACCCCGCCACCACTGCCGAGAGGGCGCAGCCGGTCCCGACTACCCGTGTCATTAAGGTGTTTCCACCTTGTATAGCAAGGAGTCGCTGACCATCGGTGGCGTAGTCCACTTCACCGGTGACGATCACCAGCGTGCTCCAGGTTTCCGCGAGCTGTTGGGCCGCATCGAGCGCTGCATCCGCCTGATGCAGCGTGTCGACACCACGCCCGCCGCTGGCCTGTTGTGCCAGCGCCAGAATCTCTGACGCATTCCCCCGAATCACCGCCGGTTGCTGGTTTAACAACTGCTGGCAGAAGTCACTGCGCAGCGTCAGCGCGCCGACGGCAACCGGATCGAGTGTCCAGGGCGTGCCCGCCTGATTAGCCGCGGTGACGGCAGCCTGCATCGCCTGCTGGCGCTCGCGGGTTAAGGTGCCCACATTAATCAGTAGTGCATCGGCCATGCTACTGAACTGGGCGGCCTCAGCGGCATCGATCACCATCGCCGGTGAGGCATGGAGTGCCAGTAACACGTTGGCGGTGAAGTTCTGGACCACGTCATTGGTCATACAGTGCACCAGCGGTGACTGGCGGCGGAAAGCGTGCAGAATGGGCGCGAAGTGCGCGGCAGAAAGGTGTTGAGATTGATGTGTCATCGTAGCTCCCAACCGGCGAACAAGAAGGCGAATGCGGTCAGGCATCAGACTTCCCTACGCTGGCATTATCCAGTTCAGGTCAGCGGGTTTTTCTCAGCCCTTTCCGTGTGGAAAGCGGCACCCCGAGTCGTGTTACGGCTTGCAGCATAGGCAAGCCGCGCAGCGAAAGCAAGCGACTCCCGCCGGGGAAATAATCGGAGCTGAAACAATTCACATGATCCCGATCAACGCCTGAGGGTGCAAAAAAAGGCTTAATGCTGCGGGTTAACGAGATACCTCTTTATAGGTAGCCCCGCTTATTACCCGGATGGGTAATATTTCCCGCAGTGACTCTGGTTACCCCATAATAATTAACCTGCTTGCAGCATCATCGTAAAAAACACTTTATTTCATGGGGTTAGAAAACTCCTGAAGCGGAACTTCATACTATTCAGGATGTATGATGCGATTTTTAGCGCTTATTCCACACCGCCATCGATGGCAGGATATTAATATTGAACGCAAGGGTGCCGTGGCACCCAATGGCAGACAGTACCTCTCCACCTATATTTCCGCCCGCTGCACAGGCTGTGGCGAAATTATTCACCGGGTCTATTATCGCGACATCAGCGATCATCAGGCGCGCCGCTGGTTAGGTTAGCGTCCCGGCAACGGTCATTCCGGACACAGTTCAGGTTAACAGTTAGTTAGCAATTTGTTAGTCTGGTAACTAATCATCGTCTGACCAGACTCTCTTTATGCCACTGCTGTTTGAAAGCTTAAGCCATCAAATTTACCTGTCAGCCCCGCTGTTTATCCTGATCCTGCTGGGGTACTGCCTCACGCGCCTCGGGAAATGGCCCGCCAGCATCAGCGAAGGGATGAACCGCTTTGTGTTTAACGTTGCCCTGCCCTGCATGCTGTTTCGGGTGATGAGCACCTTCTCGCAAAGTCCGCCGGTGGATGTGCGCCTGTTGCTGGCCTTTTTCGGCAGTTGCCTGCTGGTGTTTATCGTGGGGCGACTGCTGGCAACAAGGCTGTTTAATCTGGATGGCGTAGCAGCGTCGGTTTTTGCGCTGGGCGGCATCTTTTCCAATAACGTGATGCTGGGGATCCCGGTGGCCACGGTACTGCTGGGGCCAGAAGCCCTGCCCCCGGTGGCGCTGGTGCTGGTGTTTAACAGCCTGATCCTCTGGACCTTACTGACCGTTTCGGTCGAGTGGGCAAAACAGGGCAGCTTCTCGCTGGAAGGACTCTGGCGGACCCTGCTCGGCGTGCTGAAGAATCCGCTGATCATCGGTATTCTCAGCGGAACAGCCTGGAGCTTTCTGCAACGTCCCTTGCCGCTGCTGGCCGCTGAACCGCTAAAGATGCTGGCCTCCCTGGCCGCACCTCTGTCGCTGGTGACGCTGGGCATGAGCCTGGCGCACTATCGGGTGCGGGATGGCTTAAAAGAGAGCTATACCATCTGCCTGCTGAAGCTGGTGCTGCAACCGATGACGGTATGGGCTATCGCGTGGCTGACCGATCTGCCGCCGCTGGAGAGTAAAGTGGTGGTGCTGCTGGGATCGATGGCAGTCGGGGTTAACGTCTACCTGATGTCGCAGAAGTTTAATGTTATCACCGGCCCGGCAGCGGCGAGCATGCTCTTTTCTACCGTGTTTGCGGCGGTGACAACGCCAATCTGGATGATGCTGATGACACTGGCGGGCTATTAACAGGCAAAAAAAAGCCCCTCAGCAGGCGTGCTGAAGGGCTATTGTCTGGCTAACTAAATGTTACTCTGCCGATTTGGTACGAATCAGATAGTCAAAAGCGCTCAGTGAGGCTTTAGCACCTTCGCCGCTGGCGATGATGATCTGCTTGTACGGTACGGTGGTGCAGTCGCCCGCGGCGAACACGCCTTTCAGGCTGGTTTCGCATTTACCATCGATGATGATCTCACCCATTTTGTTGCGCTCAACCGCCCCTTCCAGCCATGGGGTATTTGGCAACAGACCAATCTGAACGAAGATACCGGAGAGCGGCAGCTCATGAGTGGTCTGCGTCGTGCGATCGATATAGTGCAGGCCGGTGACTTTGGTGCCGTCGCCTTTCACTTCGGTGGTCTGGGCGTTCAGAATCACATCCACGTTCTTCAGGCTGCGCAGCTTATCCTGCAGCACCTGATCGGCGCGCATCTCACCGGCAAACTCCAGCAGAGTAACGTGTTCAACGATACCGGCCAGGTCAATGGCCGCTTCCACGCCGGAGTTACCGCCGCCGATCACCGCCGTGCGTTTGCCTTTAAACAGCGGGCCATCGCAGTGTGGGCAGTAGGTCACGCCTTTGGTGCGATACTCTTCTTCACCCGGCACGCCCATGTTACGCCAGCGTGCGCCGGTCGCCAGGATGATGCTGCGTGATTTCAATACTGCGCCAGAGGCGGTTTCGATGGCGTGCATTCCGCCCTCTTTCGCTGCCGGGATCAGTTTGATGGCGCTCTGGCTTTCAATGACGTCCACGTTGTAATCATCCACGTGTGCGCGCAGTGAACCGGCCAGTTTTGCCCCTTCGGTTTTCGGTACGGAGATATAGTTTTCGATATCGACCGTATCCAGCACCTGGCCGCCAAAACGCTCACCCAGCAGGCCGGTACGGATACCTTTACGTGCTGAGTAGATGGCTGCCGCTGCGCCCGCCGGGCCGCTGCCGATAATCAGGACTTCATAGGCGTCACGCTTGTTCAGCTCTTCCGCCGCACGTTTGTCTGCATTGGTATCCACTTTGCTGACGATTTCCGCCAGGCTCATGCGACCCTGACCAAACTCTTTACCATTGAGGTAAACCGCTGGCACGCCCATCACGTTACGTTCCTGAATCTCGTTCTGGAACAGGCCACCGTCGATAGCGGTGTGGCTGATACGCGGGTTAATCACCGCCATCAGGTTCAGCGCCTGTACGACGTCAGGGCAGTTATGGCATGAGAGCGAATAGTAGGTTTCGAAATGGAAGTCGCTGTCCAGCGCGGCAATCTGATCCAGCAGGCTTTGTGCTTCTTTCGACGGATGCCCACCGGTCTGTAACAGTGCCAGCACCAGTGAGGTAAATTCGTGACCCAGAGGTGAACCGGCAAAACGCGGGCCGCTGTTCGAACCTGGGTTGGTGATCAGAAATGAGGGCTTACGCACCTGACGATCGTTCTCTTCGCGGAAGCTGACTTTGTCAGACAAACCGGCGATATCAACCAACAGTTCACGGATCTCGGTTGATTTTGCACCTTCGTCCAGCGTGGCAATCAACTCAACAGGTTTGGTTAATTTCTCAAGGTAAGCCTTGAGCTGGGTTTTCAGATTTGTGTCGAGCATAGTGATATCCTGGTCAAAAAATCGGGTGCCGCAGCACCCGATTGGAGAATGGTCGAAAGGCCGAAGCGGAATTAGATTTTGCCAACCAGGTCCAGAGACGGAGCCAGTGTTGCATCACCTTCTTTCCATTTAGCCGGGCACACTTCACCTGGGTGAGAAGCCACGTACTGAGCCGCTTTCACTTTGCGCAGCAGGTCAGAGGCGTCACGGCCAATGCCTTCAGCAGTGATTTCGATTGCCTGGATAACGCCTTCCGGGTCAACGATAAAGGTACCACGGTCAGCCAGACCTTCGTCTTCGCGCATGATTTCGAAGTTACGGGTCAGCGCGCCAGTCGGGTCACCGATCATCGTGTACTGGATTTTCGCGATGGTGTCAGAAGAACCGTGCCAGGCTTTGTGGGTAAAGTGGGTATCGGTAGAAACGGAGTAGATATCTACGCCCAGTTTCTGGAACTCTTCGTAGTGATCAGCCACGTCGCCCAGCTCGGTCGGGCAGACGAAGGTGAAGTCAGCTGGATAGAAGAAGAACACACTCCATTTACCTTCAACGTCTTTCTCGGTTACGTCGATGAATTCGCCGTTTTTGAATGCTGCGTTTTTGAACGGCTTGATTTTGGTATTGATAATAGACATCTGGTGGCCTCCGTTAAAATATGTGATGCAGGTTACATAATTTCCGGGCCAACATCTAATATGCAGTCGTTATCAATTTGATTAACGAAAGCTATCAAACGCTAAGAGCCTGATGCTCTCTGGCCCGGCAGGCAGTGTACAGCGATTTACGTGACATTTAACCCGCTTTATCTTTTCCGCCCCTCTCCGCGAATCGCTGCTAGTTTTGTAAGACCGGATTAAAAGGGAGCTGACTTGTGGAGATTCGTCCGTTTACTGAAGCCGATCGTCCTTTTCTGCGTACGCTGTTTCTGGCGGCGCGTCGGCATAACTGGCGCTGGCTGGACGGCAGCGAGTGGCAGCTGGAAGATTTTGATGGGGTAATCCTGGGTGAAACCGTGCTGGTCGCGGAAGCTGATGGACAGCGGGTCGGATTTGCCGGCCTGCTGGAGAACGATAACTTCCTGCACAGCCTCTATGTCGATCCTGACTGGCAGGGGCGCGGCGTGGGCAGCGCTTTGCTTAAGGCGGCAGAGGCGCGCTTTACCTCAACCGGTGCGCTAAAGTGCCTGCAGAAGAATAAAGCGGCGCAGGCCTTTTACCTGAAACATGGCTGGAAGATGATTTCACAAGGCGAAGGCGAACATGGCGGCTACGTGCTAATGCACTACCCGCTGGCTTCGCAATATGCCAGCGGGTCGGGTCGTGCTTAGAGCGCGCGGAAGGCGATGTCGCCGGGGATGACTTCGCCCTGCCAGTAAAGCTGGGCAGCAACGCGTCCGGCCAGCTGGCGATAAAGCGCGGTAAACTCGCTATCGGGCCGGCGAATCACCGTCGGCTGTCCTTCATCGAGATCTTCGCGCAGGTCAATGTGCAGCGGCAGCTGAGCCAGCAGCTGCGTCTGGTAATCCTCTACCAGTTTCTGTGCGCCGCCGGTGCCGAAAATCGGCTCATGGAAGCCACACTGACTGCAGATATGCAGGCTCATGTTTTCCACCACACCAAGTACCGGCACATTAACCTTTTCAAACATCACCAGCCCTTTGCGGGCATCAATCAGGGCGATATCCTGCGGCGTAGTCACCACCAGCGCGCCGGTGACCGGTACGTTCTGCGCCAGCGTCAGCTGAATATCGCCGGTACCGGGTGGCATATCCAGCACCAGATAATCCAGCTCAGGCCACAGCGTCTCGTTCAGCAGCTGCATCAGCGCTTTGCTGGCCATCGGCCCGCGCCACACCATCGCATTGTCGTCCGTTACCAGATAACCAATAGAGTTGGTTGCCAGCCCGTGCGCCATGATCGGTGCCATGTGGGTGCCATCCGGCGAGGTAGGCCGCTGATCCTGGGTGCCAAGCATGTTCGGCACTGACGGGCCATAAATGTCGGCGTCAAGAATGCCGACCCGCGCCCCCTCTGCTGCCAGCGCCAGCGCCATGTTCACGGCGGTGCTGGATTTACCCACGCCGCCTTTGCCAGAGCTGACTGCAATAATATTTTTCACGCCGTTGACGCCCGGCTGGTTTTTCACCCGTTTCAGGGTGGCAATGTCATGGCTGAGTCGCCAGTTGATGGCACCCGCGCCGGTCTGACGCAGCAGTTCGGCGCTGACCTGCTCTTTCAGGACGTCGAACCCGCTGGCCCAGGCAAACGGCATCAGCAGCTCCACATGCAGCGTACCGTCAAGCTGTGCCACGTGATGTAACGCCTTCAGGGCGGTGAGATTCTGCTTAAGGGTCGGATGCTCAAAGCTTCTCAATACGCCAGCCACGATGGCGCGCAGGCCTTCTGGCGTCTGCGGTTCCCGGGATTGTGCTGTCATCCCCTACTCCTTATTTCTGCTGTGCTTACGCTGTGTTTCAGCGATGTATTGTCAATGATATCAGATGCCCGTGGATCTGCGGTGACCGCAGGGGGTGAATCCCTTGTGTTTACGCAGGAGAAGCCTTCAGTTACCATCTAAGCCCGTTTTTTCAATCAACAGAAAGCTACGCAAACTATGACTCAAGTCGCTAAAAAAATTCTGGTAACGTGCGCACTGCCTTACGCGAACGGATCAATCCATCTCGGCCACATGCTCGAGCATATCCAGGCCGACATTTGGGTGCGTTATCAGCGAATGCGTGGCAATCAGGTTTATTTCATCTGCGCCGATGATGCTCACGGCACGCCTATCATGCTGAAAGCTCAGCAGTTAGGGATTGCACCGGAGCAGATGATTGCAGAAATGAAAAGCGAGCATGAAGCCGACTTTGCCGGTTTCAACGTCAGCTATGACAACTATCACTCGACCCACGGCGACGAAAACCGTGAGCTTTCTGCGCTGATTTATGGCCGTCTGAAAGAGAACGGGTTCATTAAGAACCGCACCATCTCCCAGCTTTACGATCCGGAAAAAGGGATGTTCCTGCCGGACCGTTTTGTAAAAGGCACCTGCCCAAAATGTAAATCTGCCGATCAGTATGGCGATAACTGCGAAGTGTGTGGCGCGACCTACAGCCCGACCGAGCTGATCGAGCCAAAATCGGTGGTCTCTGGCGCGACGCCGGTTCTGCGCGACTCTGAACACTTCTTCTTTGATCTGCCCTCGTTCAGCGCCATGTTGCAGGCCTGGACCCGCTCGGGTGCGCTGCAGGATCAGGTGGCGAACAAAATGCAGGAGTGGTTCGAATCGGGCCTGCAGCAGTGGGATATCTCCCGCGACGCGCCCTACTTCGGCTTTGAAATTCCGGACGCGCCAGGAAAGTATTTTTATGTCTGGCTGGATGCGCCTATCGGCTACATGGGCTCGTTCAAGAACCTGTGCGACAAGCGCGGCGACATCGACTTCGACGAATTCTGGCGTAAAGACTCCACGACCGAGCTCTATCACTTCATCGGTAAAGATATCGTCTACTTCCACAGCCTGTTCTGGCCAGCGATGCTGGAAGGCAGTAACTTCCGCAAGCCGAACAACCTGTTTGTGCACGGCTATGTCACCGTCAACGGTGCCAAGATGTCGAAGTCGCGCGGCACCTTTATTAAAGCCAGCACCTGGCTGCAGCATCTGGATGCGGACAGCCTGCGTTACTACTACGCGGCGAAACTCTCTTCACGTATCGACGATATCGATCTGAATCTGGAAGATTTCGTCCAGCGCGTAAACGCCGACATCGTCAACAAAGTGGTTAACCTGGCGTCACGTAACGCGGGCTTTATCACTAAACGCTTTGACGGCAAACTGGCGGCTGAGCTGGCCGATCCGGCGCTCTATCAGACCTTTGTGGACGCGTCAGAGAAGATTGGTGACGCCTGGGCCGGTCGTGAATACAGCCGGGCTATTCGTGAGATCATGGCGCTGGCTGACCTGGCGAACCGTTATGTCGATGAGCAGGCTCCGTGGGTGGTGGCGAAGCAGGAAGGCCGTGATGCCGATCTGCAGGCGATCTGTTCAATGGGCATTAACCTGTTCCGCATTCTGATGACCTGGCTGAAGCCGGTGCTGCCGTCACTGAGCGCCCGCGCAGAAGGCTTCCTGAACTGCGAACTGAGCTGGGATGCTATCGCGCAACCGCTGCTGGACCACCAGGTTGCGCCATTCAAAGCGCTCTACAGCCGCATTGAGATGGCAAAGGTTGAAGGACTGATTGAAGCCTCGAAAGAGTATGCCGCTGCCGCCAGTGCACCGGCCGCAAGCGGCCCGCTGGCAGATTCGCCGGTAGGTGACACCATCACCATCGACGATTTCGCCAAAGTTGATATGCGCGTGGCGCTGATTGAGCAGGCGGAACTGGTTGAGGGTTCGGACAAGCTGCTGCGCCTGCAGCTCGACCTGGGCGGTGAAAAGCGTCAGATCTTCTCGGGTATCCGCGCCGCCTATCCCGATCCTTCCGTACTGGTCGGTAAAATGACCATTATCGTGGCCAACCTCGCGCCGCGTAAAATGCGCTTTGGTATCTCTGAAGGCATGGTGCTGTCAGCGGGTCCTGGCGGCAAAGATCTGTTTGTGCTGTCCGTCGACAGCGGTGCCGTACCGGGAATGCCCGTTAAGTAACACTCTGCATTCTGCGGCTTTAACCGCTTAGCGCAGTGCCGTTCTCACACCCTTCGTGCCTCATCACGGGCGCGAAGGGTTATCACTCCTCGCTCTGAATGTCCACCGCTTCCACTCCACTCCCGCCCCTGAAAATCTGTATCTGCTACTGTCACACCGCTGCATAAATGTGATCGCTAGCACGCTAAGCGGTTAATGCGTATGATGAAGCTCAGTGAAAACAGGAGCCTGCCATGCTCACCGTGCTGTCTGTCTGCGGGCGCTATCTTCGCGCCTTTATCATCATTTATCTCTGCTTATACGCCGGAATCGGCATCGCCTCGCTGCTGCCCATCAAACTGCCTGGCAGCATCCTTGGGATGTTAATTCTGTTTGCCCTGCTCGCCTCGCAGATCCTGCCTGTCAGTTGGGTTAAACCGGGCTGCCATCTGCTGATTCGCTATATGGCGCTGCTGTTTGTGCCGATCAGCGTCGGGGTGATGAGCTACACCGATATTCTGACCGCGCAGTTTGGCCCTATCGTGATCTCCTGCGTCGTCAGCACCTTCCTGGTTCTCTCTATTGTCGGCGTAAGCGCTCACCAGCTTCATAGTCGCCGCCCGGCCAGGGAGTCAGGCGATGAGTGAAATATGGTGGTCACTGCCACTGACGCTGGCGGCATTTTTTCTGGCGCGCAAACTGGCGATACGGCTGAAAATCTCGCTGCTCAATCCGCTGCTGGTGGCGATGGCGATTATTATCCCGATTCTGCTGCTGTTGCAGCTGCCCTATTCGCGCTATTTCGCGGGCAGTCAGATTCTTAATCAGCTGCTGCAACCGGCTGTTGTCGCGCTGGCACTGCCGCTGTATGAGCAGATGCATCAGATCCGTGCCCGCTGGAAATCGATTATTGGCGTCTGCTTTATCGGCAGTGTGACCGCCATGACCTCTGGCACCGCTATTGCTCTGTGGATGGGTGCCACGCCTGAAATCGCCGCTACCATCGTTCCTAAATCCGTTACCACGCCCATTGCGATGGCCGTCTCCGGTTCGCTGCACGGTATTCCCGCCATCAGCGCCATCTGCGTGCTGATTGCCGGGGTACTGGGTGCGGTGTTCGGACATACTGTGCTGAATCTGCTTGGCGTGAAATCTAAGGCGGCGCGCGGACTGGCGATAGGTAACGCGTCGCACGCACTCGGCACAGCGCGCGCCGCTGAACTCGACTATCAGGAAGGGGCATTCAGCTCACTGGCGCTGGTGATCTGCGGCATCATCACCTCACTGCTGGCGCCGTTTATTTTTCCGCTGCTGCTGCACTGGTTTGGCTGAAAGTTTGCGAGAGATCTCGCAAAGTTGAAACATGCAACACAGGTTACATTGTCAGAGCGATGTGGATCACATATAAACCGGTGACTGGCACATCGCCCTGCTGAATCTAATGAGGCTCACATGCAATCCCGTTTCCTCTCTGCCTTTGAGACATTGCCGTCAACGCTGCAAACCGCACTCGCTCCGCTGCTGGACGATCCTGGCTTTCAGGCGGTGCTGAGCGCCGACCAGGTCGCCTCACTGCAGCAACAGACACGGATGGATGCCGATGCCCTGGCGCTGGCGCTGCTGCCCCTGGCGGCGGCCTGTGCCGTTGCTACCGTGTCGCATTTTAACGTCGGGGCTATCGCCCGTGGCGTCAGCGGCAACTGGTACTTCGGGGCCAACATGGAATTTACCGGTACGCCGTTGCAGCAGACGGTTCACGCCGAGCAGAGCGCCATTACTCATGCGTGGCTGCGTGGCGAAAGTCAGCTTGAGACGATCACCGTTAACTACACACCGTGCGGTCACTGCCGTCAGTTTATGAACGAGCTGAACAGCGGCACGAACATTCGCATCAGCCTGCCACAACGCGCGATCAGCACCCTGGCCGATTATCTGCCGGATGCCTTTGGACCGCGCGATCTGGACATCACGACCTTCCTGATGGACCGCGTGGATCACGGCTATGTAGCCGAAGGCGATGAACTGGTGCAGGCCGCGGTTGCCGCTGCCAATGCCAGCCACGCGCCTTACAGCCAGTCACACGCCGGTGTTGCGCTGCTGACCGCAACCGGCGCGATTGTCACCGGGCGCTATGCGGAAAATGCCGCCTTTAACCCGAGTTTCCCGCCCCTTCAGGCAGCGCTGGTCCTGCTCAACATGCAGGGTGGCGATGTTCGTCAGATAAAAAAAGCGGTATTAGCCGAAGTGGAAAATGCCACGCTAAGCCAGTTCGCCGCCACACAGGCGACGCTTGAGACATTTGGTTGCGGTGAGCTGCTACAGGTGACGCTGTACAAAGCATAACCCGCTGTCAGAGAGGCCACAGTTTTGTGAGCTTTTATTAACAAACGCTGTACTTCTGCGGGAAATTTCATAGGATCTGGCGCCAGAATTCACGTGATTACAAATTACTCTGAATAATTCAGGTTGCAGGACAGAAGCACGGTCGTGAATGTTTCTGCAGCGGTTACCCTGCCGCTGCCAGGCCTGCAGTCTGAGCTATAACGGGTAAGAAAACTGGCGCTACCTTTCCGGCGTGACGCCAGACAACACTGCAACCGGAGCATTACCGCATGGAACTCGACTACGAAAGTAAACGCCCGCTGTATATCCCTTATGCTGGCCCGATTTTGCTGGAATTTCCCCTGCTGAACAAAGGCAGCGCCTTTAGCATCGAAGAACGTAACGAATTCAACCTCAACGGTCTGCTGCCAGAAGCAGTGGAATCGATTGAAGAGCAGGCGCAGCGAGCCTGGCGTCAGTTCCAGGACTTCAAAAACAATAACGATAAGCATGTCTACCTGCGTAACATCCAGGACACCAACGAAACGCTGTTCTACCGCCTGCTGGATAACCATCTCGAAGAGATGATGCCCATCATCTACACCCCGACCGTCGGCGCAGCCTGCGAGCATTTCTCTGAAATCTACCGTCGTGCGCGCGGCGTCTTCATCTCCTACCCTAACCGCGACCATATCGAAGATATGCTGCAAAATGCCACCAAGCAGAATGTGAAGGTGATCGTGGTGACCGATGGCGAGCGTATTCTGGGCCTCGGCGATCAGGGCATCGGCGGTATGGGTATCCCGATTGGTAAGCTTTCACTCTACACCGCCTGTGGCGGCATCAGTCCGGCTTACACCCTGCCGGTGGTGCTGGATGTTGGTACCAACAACCAGCAGTTGCTGAACGATCCGCTCTATATGGGCTGGCGTCATCCGCGCATCACCGGTGAAGAGTATGATGCGTTCGTGAACGATTTTATTCAGGCCGTTAAACGCCGCTGGCCGAAAGTGCTGTTGCAGTTTGAAGATTTCGCCCAGAAGAATGCCATGCCGCTGCTGAACCGCTATCGCGATGAAGTCTGCTGCTTTAACGATGATATTCAGGGCACAGCCGCCGTGACCGTGGGCACCCTGATTGCCGCCAGCCGCGCCGCCGGCAGCCGCCTGTGCGAGCAGAAAGTGGTGTTCCTGGGCGCCGGTTCCGCAGGTTGTGGTATCGCTGAACAGATCATCGCACAGATGAAATCCGAAGGTCTGAGTGACGAGGAAGCGCGTGGCCGGGTAATGATGGTGGATCGCTTTGGTCTGCTCACTGACAAGCTGCCTAACCTGCTCGATTTCCAGAGCAAGCTGGTGCAGAAGAGCGAAAACCTGCAGCAGTGGGATGTCACCAATGATTCCATCTCGCTGCTGGACGTGGTGCGCAATGCCAGACCCGATATTCTGATTGGAGTCTCTGGCCAGCCGGGCCTGTTCACCGAAGAGATCATCCGCGAGATGCACAAGCACTGTAAGCGCCCTATCGTGATGCCACTGTCGAACCCGACATCACGTGTGGAAGCGACGCCAGCCGATATCATCGCCTGGACTGACGGTGCCGCACTGGTCGCAACCGGCAGTCCGTTCTCGCCGGTGAGCTGGAACGGTAAAACCTATCCGATTGCGCAGTGCAACAACTCCTACATCTTCCCGGGCATTGGTCTGGGTGTGATTGCTTCGGGTGCCAGCCGCGTTACCGATACCATGCTGATGACCGCCAGCCGCGCGCTTGCTGACTGCTCTCCGCTGGTGAATGAAGGTGAAGGCCCGGTGCTGCCTGAGATTAAAGATATCCAGGGTGTATCGAAAATCATTGCGATGGAAGTGGGTAAAGCTGCTCAGCTGGCGGGTGTCGCCGTGGTGACCTCTGAAGATGTGTTGTCACAGGCTATCGCCAACAACTTCTGGCTGCCGCAGTACCGTCATTATCGTCGTACCTCAATTTAATCTTCAGACTGCCGGATTGCATCCGATCCGGCAGTGTTCAAAAAGAGCACAGCCAGCCGGCAGTAACTTGCTTCACAGTGACAGCTCAAGTAGCCTTGTCCCATCTCACTATTCTGACATCGAGTCTCCAGGCGCATGCTGAAACGCGTTTTCATTGGTCTGCTTTTCATCATCTTACTGATGATGGCAACGGCGCTCGGCCTTGATCGCTGGATCAGCTGGAAAACTGCGCCCTTTATCTACGAAAATGTCGCCTCTTTGCCACATCGTCAGGTCGGTGTGGTACTGGGTACGGCGAAATATTATCGCACCGGCGTCATCAATCAGTATTACCTCTATCGTATGCAGGGCGCGCTGAATGCCTACAACAGCGGCAAGGTCAATTATCTGCTGTTAAGCGGTGATAACGCGCTGCAAAGCTATAACGAGCCGATGACGATGCGCCGCGATCTCATCAAAGCCGGTGTCGATCCGGCTGATATCGTGCTGGACTATGCCGGTTTCCGCACGCTGGATTCGATTGTACGCACCCGCAAAGTGTTTGATACCAACGACTTCATTATTATCACACAGCGTTTCCATTGTGAGCGTGCGCTGTTTATCGCCTTACAGCTGGGTATTCAGGCGCAGTGTTATGCGGTGCCCTCCCCAAAAAACATGCTTAGCGTGCGCTTCCGTGAGGTAGGTGCCCGGCTGGGCGCGCTGGTGGATCTCTTCCTGCTTAAGCGCGAACCGCGCTTCCTGGGCCCACTGGTGCCGATCCCCGCCGTACGCGATGTCCCTGAAGATGCACAGAGTTACCCGGCAGTGACGCCGGAGCAGCTGCTGGAGCTGGAACAGAAGCTGCAGAAATAGCTCACGCGCTGCGGCTTATTTATGCTGGTTACTGCTGTGCCGAAGTCTGGCAGTGACGTGCAGGGCTCACGGAGCATACGCCTTCCGTAAAGACGCAAAAGACGCCATCACTGGCGGGGCTCAGCGCAGGCGATTACGCACCTCATCCCTGAGGTGCGCCCGTAAACGGGCCAATGCATTGCGTTGTTCAAAAACGCTCCCGGCGTTTTGTCCATGGTCCGCGATGCTTTGCTACAGGCGTATGCTCTCATCGTTTTAGCTTTTGTCGCCGTCTGATGGTAAAGACCAGTCTGCTGAGAAGTTGAAGCGGGCTACATATGACAGCAATAAATCAGCTCAACGCGCAGGGAACATGGTCAGAAGAGGAAAGCGTCCCACGCCAGGGATGGCGTGGGCCGAGCGTGTCATGGATGACGGCTTTTGCGACTTTCCGATCTGACCGTGTTCCCTTCGCAGACTCGATCTCACAGCGACAATGCATGCACTCCAGCGACAATCCCTTCTTTTACATAATAAAAAAGCGACCCGAAGGTCGCTTTGTGAGCACTGAAGAAGACTTACTTCTTACGGGAATATTTCAGGGAATCCAGCGCCACGGCGAAGATAATGATGCCGCCTTTAATAATGTACTGCCAGTAAGGGTTGACGCCGATATAGGTCAGACCGTAGTTGATGACGGTAAAGATCAACACACCGGTCACTACGCCCGCCACGCTACCCACACCACCGGCGAAGGAGACACCGCCGACCACACAGGCCGCAATCGCATCCAGCTCATACATAAAGCCAAGGTTGTTGGTGGCCGAACCGATACGCCCCGCTTCCAGCATCCCGCCGAAGGCGTAGAACACACCTGACAGGGCATAAATCATGATCAGGTTCAGGTTGACGTTAACGCCTGAGACTTTCGCCGCTTCCGGGTTACCGCCGATAGCAAAAATGTTTTTGCCAAAGCGGGTTTTGTTCCACAGCACCCAGACGAAAATAATGGCAATCACGGCGTAGAAGGTGATGAACGAAAGCTTGAAATCACCAAAGCGTAAGAAGCCCTGTGTAAATTTCGAGAACCCTGTATCAAACCCGGCAATCGGTGATGCGCCAACAAAGTCGTAATAGAGTGAGTTAATACCGTAAACGATGATCATGGTGCCCAGCGTGGTGATAAATGGCGTTACCTTGAGGTAAGCAATAATCACACCGTTGACCAGACCAATCACGCCGCCGATGATGCACACGGTCAGAATAACCAGTGGAATCGGTACCGTATCCAGCGTCGGGAAGACCTTGTTCGCGTTATCCATCGCCTGCAGCAGCGTCGCGGCGACCACCGCCGCCAGACCGACCTGACGTCCGGCTGACAGGTCAGTACCCTGGGTCACAATCAGACCCGCCACACCCAGTGCAATAATAATGCGCACCGAAGATTGGGTCAGAATATTACTCAGGTTCATTAAACTTAAAAATGAGGGGTCCTGGAAAATAATAATAGCCAGCAATACCAGCAGCACGACATAAATGCCGCCCTCTTTTAACCAGGTTAGCGCATTCTTTTTTGTAGTCGCTTTCATGTTAACAGCCCTTGCTTCATTAAAGGTGTAATGACGCTAAACGCAATATTTCGTTCTGCGTGGTCGTTTTGGTATCAACTATGCCTGCTACCAGACCATTACTCATTACCAGAATACGATCGGTAATGCCTAACAGCTCCGGCATTTCGGATGAGATAATAATGATGCCCTTCTCTCTTTTCGCCAGCTCAGCAATTAACTGGTAAATTTCGAATTTTGCACCAACATCAATACCGCGAGTGGGTTCATCAAGCATCAGGATTTCAGGCTGGGTCAATAACCAGCGGCCAATAATCACTTTTTGCTGGTTACCGCCCGAAAGCGAACCAATCTGGGTATGGTGGCCTGGCGTTTTTACACGCATAGAATCGATAACCCACTGGGTATCACTCTTCATGCGTTTATTATCCAGCAGTCCCATACTGTTTTTATATTTTTTGATATTGGAAATAAGCGAGTTAAAACCAATGTCAAGGAAAGCATAAATACCAGTTGAGCGACGCTCTTCAGTCACCAGCGCAAAACCGTGGTTAATGGCTTCATTGGCGCTGTGATTATTAATCGGTTTGCCATGCAGTTTAATGGTGCCGCCCGATTTTTCGCGAATGCCAAACAGCGTTTCGACGATATCGGTACGTTTGGCGCCCACCAGCCCGGCAATGCCGAGTATCTCCCCTTTACGCAAATCAAATGAGATGTCGCGAATCGATGGCTGACGCAGTGACGTCAGATGACGCACCTCAAGAATCGTCTCGCCTGGCACGTTGGTACGGTCAGGGAAACGCTGGTTCAGTGAACGGCCGACCATCATGGAGATGATCTTATCCATATCCAGCCCTTCCAGCGGCTGAGAGGTGATCCACTGACCATCACGCAGGATAGTGATCTCATCACACAGCTGGAAAATCTCTTCCATTTTGTGCGAAATATAAACAATGCCACAGCCGCGATCTTTCAGCTTACGAATAATCGTGAACAGGTGATTAACCTCTTTCTCGGTTAACGAGGAGGTCGGCTCATCCATAATCACAATTTTCGCGTCGTAGGAGAACGCTTTGGCAATTTCAATCATCTGCATCTGCGATACAGAAAGATTGGCAACTTTGTCGCGCGGATCGATATCAATATCCAGCTCGTCAAAAATCGCTTTGGTATCCCGGTACATTTTATCCTGATCGACAAAGAAGCCTTTGCGTGGATAACGCCCAAGCCACATGTTGTCCATCACGGTACGCTGCAGGACCAGGTTTAATTCCTGATGCACCATCGACACGCCATTTTCCAGCGCCTCTTTGGAGCTTTTATAGTCGATCTCTTTACCCTGAAACAGGATACTGCCGGTATCTTTTTTATAAATACCAAACAGGCATTTTAATAAGGTGGATTTCCCGGCACCGTTCTCGCCCATTAATGCATGAACAGAGTGAGGCCGCACTTTTAAATTCACATTATCTAACGCTTTAACGCCGGGAAATGATTTTGAGACATCCGTCATTTCCAGCAGATATTCTCGCTGCGCGGTCGTATTATCACTGGCCATATTTTACCTGGCTAAAAAACGGTGGTGACATAAAAAAGGCGCGACAGCGGTCGCGCCCGTAATCGATCTTATTTCACGAACTGAGACAGATTTTCTTTATCAACCGGCACGTAAGGAACGCGGACGATCTTATCAACCATCTTGAAGTTTGTTCCGTCGGTGGCGGCTTTGCCGTTAGCCAGATTGTTGGCAATATCCAGCGTTGCTTTCGCCTGGTTTTCCGCATCGTTCAGCACGGTACCGGCCAGCGCACCGGATTTCACCAGCGCCAGCGCTTCTGGCAGTGCATCGACGCCGAAGACCGGGATTGAGGTCATGTTGTGCGCTTTCAGCGCTTCAACCGCACCCATTGCCATCGCATCGTTGTTGGCAATCACGACTTCGATTTTTTTGGCATTCGGGCCTGACAGCCACGCATCCATCTTATCTTTGGCCTGCGCGGTATCCCACATTGCAGTATCCATCGCTAACTGCTGGGTTTTCAGACCATCTTTGTTCAGGGTATCGATCACATATTTGGTACGGGCTTCTGCATCAGGATGGCCCGGCTCGCCTTTCAGCAGCACGAACTGAATCTGACCATCTTTGTTCAGATCCCATGCTGGTGTGGCTTTCCAGTGCTTCTCAATCAGCTGCCCCTGAATGATGCCTGACTCTTTAGAGTCGGTACCGACATAGTAAGCTTTGTCATAACCGGCCAGCACTTTGGCGTTAGGTTCTTTGTTGAAGAAGACCACCGGCACGTCGTTGGCACGCGCTTTGTCTACCACCACCGCAGCCGCAGCCGGGTCAACCAGGTTAATCGCCAGCGCTTTCACGCCTTTTGCCATCAGCACGTCAATCTGATCGTTCTGTTTGGACTGGTCGTTCTGTGAATCATTCATCAGCAACTGCACGCCACCGATCGCTTTCGCTTCTTTCTCGATGTCTTTGCGTACCATTGACATGAAGTTGTCATCATATTTGTAAATGGTCACGCCGATACGGGTGTCAGCTGCGTGAGCGGTTGCACCAAACATCATGCTGGCAACCAGTGCTGTAAGCGTGAAAACCTTCTTATTCATGGTATCTCCGGTTTTATTATGCAGGGTCTTTTTAGCGCTACCGCGCCATACAGGCGGGAGAGCAATCGGTAAAACAGAGCGGCGCGTCGGTTAACGTAATGAGAATGTTAAGCCATTGAACACCGTCTAAAACCTGACTTCCCTGTGCCAGAATGCTTCCATGAAGAGGGTATAAACCCTTTAACCGGCTACTGAGACCACAACTGATGCCGTTACACTGGCGTTACATAATGTTTCAGTCCGGTAAGACGCTGCCATCATAGTGAGAGCAATGTTAATTAACTGTGAATGTAATCACAGATTGAAAACGGTTACATGGCTGAATCGCCTGAATTAGTGACGGACTCCACATTTTGCCGCTGCGCCACCGAATGACGCCGCACCAGCGTTGGCATAAAGATGTGCGTTGCCGTGTCATCCAGCAGTCCGGCTGCACCCTGCAGCGCCAGTTCAGTGGCGATTTTTGCCATAGATACAATGGGATAGCGCACAGTGGTTAACTGCGGATCGGTGTAACGGGAAATCGGGATATCATCAAAGCCAATGACAGAAAAATGCTGTGGCACCTGGATGCCGTTGTCTTTCAGCGCAGTGAGTGCGCCAGCCGCCATGCCGTCGTTATAGGCAAACACCGCACTGAGGTTGAGATTGCGTCCCAGCAACTCCACCATCGCCGCTTCGCCGCCCTGCATATCGGGCTCTGCGCTGGCTATCCAGCTCTCCTGCGGCCGGATGCCCTGCTCTGCCATCGCCTGAATCCACCCTTCACGGCGCTGCGCCACATCTTCGATAGGATGACTGGAACAAAGGTAGCCAATGCGGCTATGCCCCTGTTGTAGCAGGGTTCGTGAGGCCATCAACGCACCCGTGACGTTATCCAGACTGACACTGCGGTGTTCAAATCCGGGCACGATGCGGTTAATGACCACCATGCCCGGAACGTGGCGCATAAAATCCGCCAGCTCAGCGTCAGGCAGTGTTTTAGCGTGTACCACCAGGGCGCTGCAACGCTGACGAATCAGCACTTCAATGGCATGACGCTCTTTCTCTTCCTGATGCCAGGAGTTGCTGATTAACACATGTTTGTGCACGCGCTGCGCCACGGTATCCACTGCTTTAACCAGTGCACCGAAGAAGGGATCCGAAACATCCATCACCACCACGCCAATGGTGTCACTGACCTGCGTCGCCAGCGCCTGCGCATTGGCGTTGGGCCGATAGCCAAGCGCTTCCACCGCCTGTAACACGGCGTCGCGGGTGTCAGAGGTGACGGCGCTGCTCTGATTGAGGACGCGCGACACGGTCGCCACCGACACGCCAGCCTGACGGGCAACATCACGAATTGTTATCATGCAGCAGTTCCACAGAGGAAAAATAAGGCATCACGCCGGGTTGAACACCGGCGCTATTTTGTCAGGGGCAGGAGGCGTACAGCGTGAATTGCGTCACATCAATGAAAACGGTTACATACAATTCTGTAACCTTTGTGATGGCGGTCATTATCTGGCGTTGTCAGTGATGCGCGATTTACCGGCTGAGATCAGCGTGAGCCGCCGCCACAGCCACTCCAGCGGACCCTGTGCGAAGAAATGTAACCAGATGAGTGAAAACAGAATATTGATAAGCCAGACCGCAGGCACCATCAGCACCAGCTCCAGCCGGGTAAAGTGCATATAGAAGCCGAAGCGATAGAACAGCGTGGTGCAGATCAGCGACTGCAGCAGATAGTTGGTCAACGCCATGCGGCCCACGCACTGAATGGCATAGCTGATGCGCCAGCGCGCTATCTGCGGCCAGTAAGCCAGACAGAGCGCGGCGTAGCCCAGGCTAATCAGCGGGCTGGCGAGATCGCGCGGGGCTTGCAGATAAAAAGCGGTCCAGCGGAACTCCCAATGTAACAGCCATTGCGCTGCCACACCGGCCACCGCAATTAACAACCCCATCGTTAACAGCAGCGCCGCAGCCTGACGGTAATGTTGCGCTGAAAACTCGCCGATCAGCCAGCCACTACGCAGCAGTGCGCCACCGATCATCATCAGGCCCGCCAGCTGCCAGCCATACTGCGCCGCCAGCGCCATCAGTCCTGACGAGAGATGATCCAGCCGGTTCTGTATCGCTTCCCAGCCGCCAGTCAGTTTCCAGTATTGTTCATATTGCAGATCGGCAGCACCAGGCAGCCAGGATCGGGTCGGTTCAGGATCGGAGATCGACCCAAACACCAGCAGAACGCCACAGCCCACCAGGTAGAGCAGAATGCCGGTATTCATCAGACTGCGGGTGGAAGGGACATCGCGCACTACCCGCCAGACCACCAGCCCGATAATGCCGTAGTCCAGCAGGATATCGCCCTCCCAGAGAAAGACGCCGTGCAGAAAACCGATCAGCACCAGCAGTGAAAGCCGGGCTGTCAGCCAGCGACTGCCGCGTGGCAGCTGCATTTGCAGGCCTGCGCCAAACAGCAGCGCAAACAGGGTGAGGAATTTGAGCTGGGCAAAGGCGTCAGAGATCGCCCATGTCCAGACATCGGACAGGCTGACGCTGCCCTGCCAGGCCGGATTAAGGTAGGCGGCAGAAGGCAGGCCAAAGCCGACAATATTGAGTAGCAGAATGCCGAGAATGGCACATCCACGAATGAAATCCAGCGCGTGATAGCGTTGCATGCGGCACCTGCACCATTGAGGCGGGCAACATTATGCGCCCGCCGTAGACTCAACTATGGCGCACCGCGCGCAAAAATTCCTGGCGGGTATTCTGGCTGGACTTGAACAGGCCACCCAGAGAGGTCGTCGTGGTGGCGCTGGTGGCATCTTTTACGCCACGCGCTTTTACGCAGTAATGCACCGCATCAATAGAAACAGCCACATTGTTGGTGCCCAGCAGCGTCTGCAGTGCGACCAGAACCTGCTGTGTCAGACGCTCCTGCACCTGCGGGCGCTGGGCGAAGAACTGCACGATACGGTTAATTTTCGACAGGCCAATCACCTTTTCTTTGGGAATGTAGGCGACGGTCGCTTTGCCATCGATGATCACAAAGTGATGTTCACAGGTGCTGGTCAGCGTGATATCACGCACGGTCACCATCTCATCAACCTTCATTTTATTCTCAATGACGGTGATTTTCGGGAAGTTGGCGTAGTCGAGACCGGAAAAGACTTCATCCACATACATTTTGGCGATGCGATGCGGCGTTTCCATCAGGCTGTCATCTTCAAGATCCAGATTCAGCAGCTGCATAATCTCGGTCATGTGCCCGGCAATCAGACTTTTACGTGTATTGTCATCTATATCGCGCGTCGGTGCACGTAACGGCGTTTCCAGTCCACGTGCCAGCAGCGCTTCGTGAACCAGGGCAGCTTCCTGACTTAGGGTGCTCATCTTACTCTTCTCCGGCTGGTGTTGCGCCCGCGAGCTTTTGCCTGCGGGCCCTGTAATCAGGCGCGTATTGTGAAACTTTCTTTGCGGGGAATCCAGCAATCAATCAGATTGGTGATGAAAGCTTTTCACCCGGTTCGCCGCCACACCAGCAGGCCGGCCCAGACCAGGCTAACCCCGGCAACCCACAGGGCAGGCTCCAGCCGATGTAACAGAGCGGTAGAGAGAAAAGAGAGCAGCGGGCCGACCAGTTGTCCGACCGCATAGCCGGTGGTCAGCAGGCCAGCCATGTAGCGCAGATGATTGGGTGCCAGCTCACGGGCGCAGAGCAGCGACAGCTGCACCACGCTGAGGAAACCGCCCCCTACCAGCAGCGCACCGGCCAGCAGGCCGCTAAAGCCTGGCAGCAGCGCCGCGGCAAATACGCCCAGCGCCTGCGCCCACAGCACCAGAGCCAGGCGGACGTGGCTGTGCCCCCAGCGTCGCGTCAGGATCCCCAGCAGGATGCCGATCATCGCCGCGCCGCCAAAAATCGGCCAGACAAACTGCGCGAAGATGCCGTCAGGAAACCGCGTGGCGGCCATCTGCGACAAAAAGGTGGCGGGCAGAATGTAGCCAAAGCCCGCCAGACTGTAACTCAGTACCAGACGTTTAAGGTTGCGGTCCAGCACCAGCGGCTCGGGTGCCTGATCCGGGCGGTGCAGTTCACCCCGACGCGGCAGATTACGGGTAATCAGCGCAATCAGCAGCAGCGCCAGCGCACCGTAAGCGGCCCAGGCCAGACCGGCAGAAACCTGCAATGTGTGCAGCGCTACCCCCAGCAGACCACTGACAAAAATGCCGCAGCCTGGCCCGGCAAAAACGGCCGCCGACAGCCCTGCCCGGCCATGGCGATGCAGCTGTTCGTTGCTCCAGGCCGCCACTAGCACCATCGCCCAGCCGCTGGCCCAGCCAATAAGAAAGCGGATTGCGCCATGCAGCCACGGTCCGCTGGCCAATGCTGAGAGCAGGGTCAGGATCACCGCGCCCCATACGCCCGCCTGCAATCGCAGCTCAACCCGCCGGTGTGCACGCATGGCATCAAATGAGCCACACAGATAGCCAAGATAGTTAAGTGCCGCGACCAGGCTGGCACTGGTGAGTGTCAGCTGGTGTGCCTGAATCATCAGCGGCACCTGGGGCGTAAAAGCAAACCGGCCAATGCCCATCGCGACAAATAAGGTTAAAAACGCGCTGAGCGCGACGCGTAACGCCATTGCTGAACTCCTGTTGTTCTGCCCTGAGATCTCTTCTGACTTGCTAACAGCATGCAGGATGATTAAACTCACGGAAAGTGAATAATTTTAACCAACTTGCTTACAGGAAGAGAAGATATGGATTTAGTTCAGCTGCGTATGTTCTGTTCCGTCGCCGAAACGGGTTCGCTGGCGCGCGCAGCAGAACAGCTGCATCGCGTCCCCTCTAATCTCACCACGCGGTTGCGCCAGCTGGAAGAAGAATTAGGTGTGGATCTCTTTATTCGTGAGAAACAGCGCATTCGCCTGTCACCAATGGGCCATAATTTTCTGAATTATGCGCAGCGTATCCTGGCATTAAGTGAAGAAGCGATGAGCATGACCCGCACCGGTGAACCGGCGGGCAACTTTGCGCTGGGCTCAATGGAGAGCACCGCGGCGACGCGTCTGCCCGGCCTGCTCGCCGCCTATCACCAGCGCTTTCCCAAAGTGGCGCTGTCGCTGATTACCGGCACCTCGGGCGAAATCATCGATCGGGTGCGTGAAGGCACCCTGGCGGCCGCGCTGGTCGATGGCCCGGTCTCCCATGACGATCTCAATGGCTGCATCGCCTTTCGCGAAGAGATGATACTGATCACCGGCCTCGATCATGCGCCAATCGCCACCGCGCGCGACGTGCAGGACGATACCCTGTTTGCCTTTCGCAACAGCTGCTCTTACCGGGTGAAGCTGGAGAGCTGGTATCGCGACAGCCAGACTGCGCCCAACAGTGTGATGGAGATTCAGTCCTATCACGCCATGCTGTCCTGCGTGGCAGGCGGTGCGGGCGTAGCGATGATCCCGGCCTCGGTGCTGAAGCAGATGGCGGATCGGTCACGGGTGCAGGCGCATACGTTACCTCCCGCTTATCGCGACACCGCCACCTGGCTGATGTGGCGACGCGACGCCTTTACGCCGAATGTTGAAGCACTGAAGTACCTGATTATTGAACAATTTGACGATCGTCCGCTCAACGATGAGCTGATTTACCCATTACAGGCGGCGGAATAAGCGTTCCACGCTATGTTTAAGAGCCTGACCCACCAGGTTCTGAATCATCACGACCACCCGGCGCCACTGCGCGTCACAATCTGACTGGAAGAGGGATTGCATGAATATGATCAAAACCCGTGCCGCTGTTGCCTGGGCTGCTGGCGAACCGCTGAAAATCGAAGAAGTTGATTTAATGCCACCGCAGAAAGGTGAAGTGCTGGTGCGTATCGTCGCGACCGGCGTCTGTCATACCGACGCCTACACCCTGTCCGGCACCGACCCGGAAGGCGTTTTCCCGGCGATTCTTGGCCATGAAGGCGGCGGCATCGTCGAAGCCGTGGGCGAAGGCGTGACCAGCGTTGAAGTGGGTGACCACGTCATTCCGCTCTACACGCCGGAGTGTGGCAAATGTAAATATTGTCTTTCAGGCAAAACTAACCTCTGCCAGGCGATCCGTACCACTCAGGGCAAAGGCCTGATGCCGGATGGCACCACCCGCTTCTTTAAAGATGGCAAACCCATTTTCCACTATATGGGCACCTCAACCTTCTCTGAGTACACGGTAATCCCGGAGATCTCGCTGGCGAAAATCAGTAAAGAAGCACCGCTGGAAGAGGTTTGTCTGCTGGGCTGTGGCGTGACCACTGGCATGGGCGCGGTGATGAACACCGCCAAAGTGAAAGAAGGCGACACCGTGGCGATTTTCGGTCTCGGCGGCATTGGCCTCTCTGCGGTCATCGGCGCGAAGATGGCGAAAGCGGGCCGCATCATTGCCATCGACCTTAACACCAGCAAATTCGATCTGGCACGCAAACTGGGTGCCACCGATCTGATCAACCCGAAAGATTACGACAAGCCGATTCAGGATGTGATTGTCGAGCTGACCGACGGCGGCGTGGATTTCTCATTTGAATGTATTGGTAACGTCAACGTGATGCGTTCCGCGCTCGAGTGCTGTCACAAAGGCTGGGGCGAGTCCGTAATTATCGGCGTCGCCGGTGCCGGTGAAGAGATCTCCACCCGTCCGTTCCAGCTGGTCACCGGTCGCGTCTGGCGCGGTTCCGCGTTTGGCGGCGTCAAAGGCCGTTCGCAGCTGCCTGGCATTGTGCAGGATTACCTCGACGGTAAATTTGCGCTGAACGACTTCATCACCCACACCATGCCGCTGGAAGAGATCAACGACGCCTTTGATTTGATGCACGAAGGAAAATCGATTCGCTCGGTCGTGCACTTTAACAAGTAATCAGGAGGCGTTATGGCATCCACTCTGGAGCTACTGGAAGAACACCGTATTTTTGGCGGCTGGCAGCAGCGCTGGCGTCATCAGTCTGCGGTGCTGAATTGCCCGATGACCTTCAGCATCTATCTGCCCACCCCGCACGGTGATGCGCCGCCGCCGGTGGTCTGGTTTCTGGCCGGGCTGACCTGCAACGATGAGAACTTCACCAGCAAAGCCGGCGCACAGCGGGTTGCAGCGGAACTGGGTCTGGTGCTGATTATGCCGGATACCAGCCCGCGCGGCGAAGGGGTTGCGAATGATGAGGGATACGATCTGGGTCAGGGCGCGGGATTTTATCTCAATGCCACCCAACAGCCCTGGGCCAGCCATTTCCGCATGTTCGATTATCTGAGCAGCGAGTTACCCGCCCTGATTGCGGATAACTTCAAGGTCAGTGAACGTCAGTCGATTATGGGTCACTCCATGGGCGGACACGGCGCGCTGATGCTGGCGCTGCGTCTGGGTAACCGCTTTGCCTCGGCTTCCGCCTTTGCACCAATTGTGAATCCGATGCAGGTACCCTGGGGCCAGAAAGCGTTTCAGGCCTATCTGGGTGACGATCGTGCGGCGTGGCGGGAATATGACAGCTGCCAGCTGATGGCGGAGGTGTCGCATCGGCTGCCGATGCTGATTGATCAGGGCGACAGCGATCAGTTCCTGGCCGATCAGCTGCAACCGGAGCGGTTAGAAGACGTCGCGAATGAAGTGGGTTTCCCGCTGACGCTGCGCATTCAGCCGGGTTATGACCATAGCTACTTCTTTATAGCCAGCTTTGTGGAAGATCATCTGCGCTTCCATGCGCAGCATCTGCTGGCGTAAACAATCAGGGCCGCATTCGCGGCCCTGAACTTTTATGCCTGCTCTGCTGGCTAACGCTCTGTCACAGAGCCAGCGTCCTGCCAGTCTGCCCTGTAAAAATTCCTTTCTCAGAACAGTGATGCTCAGCGCCCTACCGGACGCCTGCTCAATATCAGACCAGTGCCGGGCCAGTCAGCCCGTCGATCATCACCTGCGGAATACCACGCGAGCAGTGTTCGATACGACCATCGACGCCATACACCTTTGCCAGAGTGGCAGGCGTGATCACCTTATCCGGCTGCCCTTCCGCCACCAGCGCGCCCTGCTTCAGCATCAGCGCATGTTGCGCATGACGCAGTGCAATATTGATGTCATGCACCACTACCACTGTCACGATGTTACGCTGGGCGGTTTCGCGCCGCACCAGATCCATCACGTGAAACTGATAGTTGAGATCCAGCGCGCTCAGCGGTTCATCCAGCAGCAGCAGCGCCGGGCGACGGATTAGTGACTGCGCCAGCCCGACCAGCTGTTTCTGACCGCCGGAGAGCTGATCGAGATATCGCATCGCCAGATGGGCAATGCCCAGCTGCTCCAGCAGATGCATGATTTCCGCTTCGCTGCTGGCGCTGTGCAGACCCCCGGAGGCACGCTGCGCCACGATGATCGACTCCAGCACATGCAGATGTACGCCCGCAGGCAGCGACTGCGGCAGATAAACCACGTTCTTCGCCCGCCGGGCAAACGGCTGGGTCATGAGATCCTCACCGTTGAGCCACATCTCGCCCTGGCCTTTATTCAGACCGGCCAGTGCACGCAGCAGCGTCGATTTACCACAGCCATTCGGCCCCAGCAGCACAGTGATCTCGCCGCGCGGCAGCGGCGCGATATTAAGATTATCAATGACTTTATTTTTTGGATACCCGGCATTGAAGCCGCGTAACGTAAGACCCTGTTCCATCATACCGTCCCCCGATGACGCAGAATAATACTCAGGAAGAACGGCACGCCAATCAGTGAGGTGACAATGCCAACCGGGATGATTACACCGGGGAGCAGGTTTTTCGAGGCGACCGACGCCAGCGACAGCACCAGCGCGCCGACCAGCGCGCTGGCGGGCAGATAGAAACGGTGATCTTCACCAAACATCATGCGGGCGATATGGGGAGCGACCAGGCCAATGAAACCGATCGGGCCGACAAACGCGACCGCCAGGGCAGAGAGGATACTGATGCGCAGTAACGTAGTCAGGCGCAGACGACGCACGTCAATGCCAAAGCTTACCGCGCGGTCTTCGCCCAGACGCAGCGCCGTCAGCTTCCAGCTGCTCATCATGGAAAACGGTACCAGAATGGCCAGCGCCACGCTCAGCACGCCCAGCTTTTCCCAGGAGGCTCGCGCCAGGCTGCCCATGGTCCAGAACACCAGGCCCTGCAGGGTATCTTCGCTGGCGATGAACTGCATCATGGATACCAGGGCGTTAAAGGTGAAGACCAGCGCGATACCGAACAGCACTACGCCCGCCGAAGAGACCTGAGTCCAGCGGGTCACGGCATCCAGCATCAGCGCGGCAAACAGAGCAAAGACAAAGGCGTTGGCAGAAATTAACCACTGATCGGGAATGCCGGGAATACCCACGCCGAGGATGATGGCCAGCGCGGCACCAAACGCCGCCGCCGATGAGACACCGAGGGTAAACGGACTGGCCAGCGGGTTATTCAGGATGGTCTGCATTTCCGCGCCCGCCAGACCCAGCGACAGCCCCACCACCAGCGCCATCAGCGCATAGGGCAGACGAATGTCCCAGACAATGACGCGCGTACCGGCATCGACGCTCTCGGGGCTGAGCAGCGTATTCCACAGCGTTTCAAGTGAGAGTCCCGCCGGACCCAGCGTGAAGTCGAGGATCAGCGAGGCGAGTATCGCCAGCAGCAGCACGCCAATCCAGATTAAGCGGCGGCGCAGCACCTGATGATAGTTCTGCATGGTGTGGTGAAGCGTCTCTTCCCCCGCCAGCAGCGAAGTTTCGGTAGTCATGTTTGAACCCTGTGTGGCTATCACGTCAGAAAACGCAGCCACAATAGTGCAGGTGATAATAATTATCAATTCGTGAACATAAGCGAGACGTGAAAAAACAGTAAGAAACGGTGTTGCAGGCGGGAGAATGGCACAGGAGCCTGCGCCTTTCGCAAAGACGCAAAACCCGCCATCACTGGCGGGCTCAGAGCGGGCGATTACGCAGGGCTAATCTTTGTGAACCGGAAACTCCATTTCGCTGTACTTCACGAAACGGCTGCCGCGCGTCAGCTTGTAGCCGAACCAGATAATCAGGAACAGCGGAATGCCGATGTAGGTTGCCGCCACGCCGTACCAGTCGATGCTGTCGTTAAGGAATGCCTGGTAGTTCTGACCCAGCGTGATGATCAGGCAGAGCACAAAAGCGAAAATCGGACCCAGCGGGAAGAAGCCGGAACGGTAAGGCAGATCGTTCAGGTCACGTCCCTGGGCCACATAGCCCCGACGGAAGCGATAGTGACTGATGGCAATACCCAGCCAGGCGATAAACCCGGTCATGCCTGAGGTATTCAGCAGCCACAGATAGACTTCCTGATTACCAAACTTTGAGGTCAGGAAGCACAGCCCAGCCACCACGGTGGTGGCCCACAGGGCATTACGTGGAACGCCGCCTTTAGAGAGCTTCGCGAAAATCCGTGGCGCTTTACCTTCGCTGGCCAGGTTATAAAGCATACGCGTTGACGCATACATCCCGGAGTTACCCGCTGACAGCACAGCCGTCAGGATCACCGCATTCATGACGGCGGCGGCAGAGAGCAGACCGGCGTTCTGGAACACCAGGGTAAACGGACTGACGCTGATATCGTCGATATCATTGTGCAGCAACTGCGGATCGGTATATGGCAGGATCAGGCTGATAATCAGGATAGCGAACACATAGAACAGCAGGATACGCCAGAAAATCTGCCGCACAGCGCGCGGAATATTTTTCGCCGGATCTTCAGATTCGCCCGCCGCGATACCGATCAGCTCGGTGCCCTGGAAGGAGAATCCCACAATCATCGCCACCCCAATCATGGCCGCAAAGCCGCCCGCAAACGGCGCGTCGCCCACCTGCCAGTTCTGCCAGCCCGCATGCTCAGCACCGCGCATAATGCCGGTGATCATCAGCACGCCAATGATGATAAAGATAATCACGGTGGCCACTTTAATCAGCGAGAACCAGTATTCCGCCTCGCCAAAGCCTTTGACCGAAATGTAGTTGAGCAGGAACATCAGCCCCAGGAACAGCGCGCTCCAGATCCAGCCAGGCGTGTCGGGGAACCAGTAGTTCATCACCAGCTGGGACGCTACCAGGTCAACCGCGATGGTCACCGCCCAGTTGTACCAGTAGTTCCAGCCGAGTGCGAAACCAAAGCCCTCTTCGACATATTTTGCGCCGTAAGTGGCGAAGGAACCCGATACCGGCATGAACGCAGCCAGTTCGCCGAGGCTGGTCATCAGGAAGTAGACCATCAGGCCGATGAGGATATAGGAGAGCAGTGCTCCGCCGGGGCCAGCCTGAGCGATGGTGGCACCAGAGGCGACAAACAGGCCGGTACCAATGGAGCCGCCGATGGCGATCATCGTCAGGTGACGGGCTTTTAACGCACGTCGTAATGCAGGTTGTTGTGTTGTATTTGAGTCATTATGCATGTGTTAACGCTACGCTGGGTAAAAATGAGGCGCGATTGTAGCAGCCAGATCGCCTCTGTATAGCGAATGCCAACCTGTTATTAGTTAACTTCATGATCGCGCCGGAATTATTAGTAATTACTCGCGACAATAGGAAAAAAACCGCGTCAGTGCTTTGGAAATATGCTTCTGCCGGTGGTGGATGCGATAGAGCGTGCGGATAAGACGCGGCAGCGGAATCGTCAGTTCAACCAGCGTGCCCGCCTCCAGCAGATCGGCAATCACCCGGCGCGAAAGACAGCTGATGCCCATGCCGTGCCGCACCGCATGTTTAATCGCCTCGGAATTGCCCAGCTCCATGCCCAGCTGAAAACTCGGCAGATGCGACAGCAGCAGATAATCGACAATTTCACGGGTGCCGGAGCCGCGTTCGCGCAGGATCCACGGGGCGTCAGCCAGGGTTTGCAGCGTTACCGGCTGTTGCAGAATCGCCGCGTCTGGTGCGGCAAACACCACCAGCTCATCTTCGAGCCAGGGCTCGCTGACCAGCTCGGTCATATGGCACGGCCCTTCAATCAATCCGACATCGACGCGGAAATCGGAAACCGCCTGAATCACATCCTGACTGTTGCCGACACTCAGCTCCAGCGGCAGGCGGGGAAAATCGCGACGATAAGCGGCCATCATGCCTGGCAGCAGATAGTTACCGATGGTGCTGCTGGCAAAGATGCGGATCGCGCCGTTATCCTCTTTAAACAGCTGCTCGATTTCGCCCGCCTGCTCCAGCAGCCCTACTGCACGGGGATAGAGCAGCCGTCCATGCTCATTCAGCACCAGCCGTTTGCCGACCCGGTCAAACAGTTGCACGCCGAGCTGACTCTCCAGATCGGCCAGCGCTGCACTCACCGCCGACTGCGACAGCGCCAGCAGTTGCGAAGCCTGAGTGGTGGAGCCGCTCTTAAGCACTTCGGTGAAAACTTCAATTTGCCGCAGCGTAATGTGCATCGTTGCCTCTTAACTCAGTGACTGCCTGACCAGGTAAATGATTAATGCCAGCCAGATCAACCCTATTGCCACCAGCCAGCCTGCAATTTTTTTGCCGCGCGAACGTTGAGACTGTGCCCGCTCGCTGCTGCTGATGCGCACCTCTCGCGGCAGTAAACGCAGCAGGACCATGACGCCCGTCGGAATAATCACCGCGTCATCCAGCAGACCGACAAAGGGGATGACATCAGGAATGAGATCGATCGGGCTGATGCCATAGGCGACCAGCCCCAGCATCCCCAGCTTGTTCCACCAGGGTGTGCGGGGATCGCGGAAGGCAAACCCCAGCACAAACACATCTCTTTTGATCAGCGTCGCCCAGCGGCGCAGACGCGAAACTATCATGATTACTGCCTTATCGTTTATTCTGGTTAATTATAAATATATTATCAATTTCACTTTTAAACCAGTTGCCATCATGATCGGGTCTCAACCAGGAGGAGTGACCATCATGACTGAACTGAGCATCGCTAAACCGCATCATCCCGTTCCGCTCTGGATCCCGGGTCTGCTGCTGACCGCCGTGATTGCCGGGGCAGCCAGCTGGCTGGCGCAGCAACCGATGATTGCCGCCCTGGGGCTGGGTTCACTGACTCTGGCGATTATGCTGGGCATCCTGGTCGGTAACAGCATCTATTCGCCGCTGGCGTCACGCTGCGACAACGGCGTGCTGCTGGCTAAGCAGAAACTGCTGCGGCTGGGGATCATCCTGTTTGGCTTTCGCATTACTTTACAACAAATTGCTGACGTCGGTTTCAGCGGCATCCTGATTGATGCGCTGACCCTGACCAGCACCTTCCTGATAACCTGCCTGCTGGGCATGCGGCTGCTGAAGCTGGATCGCGATACCGTCTGGCTGATTGGCGCGGGCAGCAGTATCTGCGGTGCTGCGGCGGTACTGGCGACCGAGCCGGTGGTGAAAGCCGCGCCGTCGAAAGTTGCGGTGGCTATCGCGACCGTGGTGCTGTTCGGCACGCTGGCGATCTTTATCTATCCACTGCTGTGGCCGCTGGCGCATGAACTGTTCCCGGATCTCAGTGCATCGCAGTTCGGGGTTTTTACCGGCTCAACCATTCATGAAGTGGCGCAGGTGGTGGCCGCCGGACACAGCATCAGCCCGGAAGCTGAGAACAGCGCGGTCATTGCCAAAATGCTGCGGGTAATGATGCTGGCTCCCTTTCTGCTCTGCCTGAGCGCCGTGATACGCGGCAAACGTCAAGGGAGCAACGCACGCCAGGCTGTGACGTTTCCCTGGTTCGCCCTGCTGTTTATTGCCGTCGCACTGTTTAACTCGCTACAACTGCTGCCTGCCGCGGTGGTGGCGACGCTGAATCAGCTGGCGGGTCTGCTGCTGGCGATGGCGATGGCGGCGCTGGGATTGACCACCCGTTTTGGGGCGTTGCGTGAGGCGGGCGTTAAACCGCTGCTGCTGGGTGCGCTGGTATTTGGCTGGTTAATTGCGGGCGGCGGTGCAATCAATCTGCTGGTGCAACATTTCATGGGCTAGCGGCATCGGGTATCATGCCGTCTCATCCGAGCACAGCCCCAGGAGAAAGGCATGAAATATATTGGCGCACACGTGAGTGCGGCAGGTGGCGTGGATCAGGCAGTGATCCGCGCCCATGAAATAGAAGCCACCGCCTTCGCGCTCTTTACTAAAAATCAACGTCAGTGGAAGGCTGCCCCGCTCTCGACTGAGGTGATTGATGCTTTTCGCGCCGCCTGCGAGACGTACAAATTCGGTCCGCAGCAAATCCTGCCGCACGACAGTTTCCTGATAAACCTGGGTCATCCGGTTGAAGAGGCGCTGGAGAAATCCCGCGCGGCTTTTATTGATGAGCTGCGACGTGCCGACCAGCTCGGCCTGACTTTGCTGAACTTCCATCCGGGCAGCCATCTGCATCAGATTGATGAAGAAGCCTGTCTGAAGCGGATTGCGGAGTCGATCAACATCGCCCTCGACCAGAGTCAGAACGTCACCGCCGTTATTGAGAATACCGCCGGTCAGGGCAGTAATCTGGGTTTCCGTTTCGAGCATCTCGCCACCATTATTGAGCATGTTGAAGATAAGTCGCGTGTCGGCGTCTGTATTGATACCTGCCATGCGTTTGCCGGTGGCTATGATCTGCGTACCGAAGCGGATTGCGAAGCGACCTTCGCCGAATTTGAGCGCATTGTCGGCTTTAATTATCTGCGCGGCATGCACCTTAACGATGCTAAAAGCGCCTTCGACAGTCGCGTTGACCGCCATCACAGCCTGGGTGAAGGCAATATCGGCAAAACAGCGTTTAGCTGGCTGATGAAAGATCCGCGATTTGATGGCATCCCGTTGATTCTGGAAACCATTAATCCCGATATCTGGAAAGATGAGATTGCCTGGCTGAAAGCCGAACAGCAGGGATAGTAAAAGGGAGCCGGTTGGCTTAATGCTGCTCAGTTAAGATTAGATTTGTAAAGGCTGTCACGGTCAGACGTGGCAGCTTTTTTGTCAGTGCGAGCGAGCCGCAGTGCGGGCCAGCGCACCTCTGCTGCTGCCGGGCCGTCCTCGCGCCGCTCACGCGGTACCTTCGGCTTTGACGTCGTGCCGACGAACCGTTCGGGGATCGGCCCTCACTGGCCGGCCTCGAACTGTCCACGCTTCCCGGCGTGGACTTCTGGCCCACCGTCACGCCTCAGCGCTGCGGATAGCCCTTTCAGCAGCAGAGGCGCGCTGGCCTCCACTCTCGTGCCCTTTTTAACAGTACGCACCAGAAGCTTCAGAGCAGGCCGGTGGCGATCAGGAGCAGGCAATCCGCAGCGCTGAACAGAATGAGTCTGCCAGGAGAGCCCGCAGGACGCGGGCGAAAGGCGGGGCGGCACAGGATGTGCCATCCCCGGCGGTCCGTCAGGCAGGCGAATGACGTGAAGGAACCGCGCAGCGGCGCGAGGACCGGCAGCCCCTGAGCGGCACCAGACTGCGTTATCACCTGTCGCTTAACTGGCTGGCATGCTCCCTTTTCGTTTAGAGAGAACGCTGGCTCAGGGAGCATACGCCTTCCGTAAAGACGCAAAAAAACGCCATCCCTGGCAGGCGCAGCGCGGGCGATTACGCACCTCATCCCTGAGGTGCGCCCGCAGCCGGGCCAACGCTTTGCGTTGTTCAAAAACGCTCCCGGCTTTTTGTCCATGGCCCGCGATGCTTTACTCCAGACGGTTCCCGTCGCTTTGACTTCGGGAACCGTCTGTAAAAGCAAACAGGGAGCCATCCGGCTCCCTGTTATTTTTACTTCAGCAGATTATGCACTTCTGCACATCAGGCTTTCGCCAGCTGCTCTTCCGGACGTTTGAGTACCGCATAGCTCAGACCTGCAATCGCGGTGCCGATGATGATCGCCATCAGATAGCCGACAACGGGGGTAATTGCGCCAGGGATCAGCAGCACAAACAGTCCACCGTGTGGTGCCATCAGTTTTGCGCCAACCGCCATGGAGATCGCGCCGGTGGTTGCACCGCCAACGATACAGCAAGGCAGGACGCGCATCGGGTCACGGGCGGCAAACGGAATCGCGCCTTCAGAGATAAAGCAGAGACCCAGAACCAGTGCCGCTTTACCGCCTTCCTGCTGACCTTTATTGAATTTACGACGGGCAACCAGCGTCGCCAGCCCCATCGCCAGCGGTGGCACCATACCGGCTGCCATGATGGCTGCCATTGGCGCATAGGTCTGCGAACTCAGTAAGCCGACGCCAAACGCGTAAGCCACTTTGTTTACCGGACCGCCCATATCGGTACACATCATGCCGCCCAGAATGGCGCCCAGCAGGACCGCATTCGCCGTACCCATGTTGGCCAGCCAGTGCGTCAGGCCGTTCATGATGCCAGCAACCGGTTTACCCACTACGTAGATCATCAGCAGACCGGTGATCAGACTGGCGAACAGGGGAATAATCAGTATCGGTTTCAGCGCTTCCATACTCTGCGGCAGTTTAACTTTGCCGCTGATCAGCTTCGCCGCATAACCGGCAATAAAGCCCGCGATAATCCCGCCTAAGAAACCTGCGTTGATGCTGGTGGCGATCATACCGCCAATCAGACCCGGGGTCAGACCCGGACGGTCAGCGATGGAGAAGGCAATAAAGCCCGCCAGCACCGGCACCATCAGGGCAAAGGCGCTGCCACCACCAATTTGCATCAGCGCCGCAGCCAGCGTGCCCTGCTCTTTAAACGCCGTGATACCAAAGGCAAACGACAGCGCGATGCTCAGACCACCTGCGACCACCATCGGCAGCATGTAAGAAACACCGGTCAGCAGGTGACGATAAGCCCCTGCTCCGCCTTTCTTCTCTTCTTCACTGCTATTGCTCTGTCCACCAGCCGCCGCTTTGTAAGGCCTGGCTTCTGCGACTGCTTTATCCAGTTCCTGCGCGGTTTTCTTCAGCGCCAGACCGGTTGAGGTACGATACATCGGCTTACCGGCAAATTTCGCCAGATCGACTTCAATATCAGCTGCGACGATCACCAGATCGGCGGCAGCGACTTCTTCCGGAGTGATCGCGTTACCGGCACCCACTGAACCACGGGTTTCAACTTTCACCCACCAGCCGCGACGGGTCGCTTCAGCCTGAATCGCCTCGGCAGCCATAAAGGTGTGCGCCACGCCGGTCGGACAGGCGGTCACCGCGACGACGCGTTTCTGCGCGCCAGCCTGAGCCGGTGCGGCAGGTGCACCTGCTGCAGGTGTTGCTACCGCAGCCGGAGCCTGCCAGGTTTTCGCTTCTGCTTTCGCGCGGTTCAGGAAGGTTTCTGGCTCGCGTACTGCCAGCTGGATATCGCCCAGCCAGACCGCTTTGCCGTTCAGCGCCGCATCGTCCGGCACGTTTTTACCCAGCACAATCGCCAGTTCAGCGTCGGCAGGATTATCAGTCAGGGTCAGGCCCGCCGCAGCGGCAGCAGCCGCCAGACGTTGTTGCGCCATATATGCGGAAGCCAGTCCCAGTGTAGGGTCTTTAATCAGCAGCGTTTTCATTATCGCTCTCCTGCTGTCAGTTAACGGGTTGTAAGTCGACGCGCGCCATCATTGCGGCCAACTGAGTACGATCGGAAACGCCAACATTGCTCTGGCTGACGGCCATCGCCGCCACGGCAGTTGCAAGACGCAGCGTGTGTTCGCTGGATTCACGCATTAGCAGGCCATAAATCAGGCCACCAACCATTGAGTCGCCTGCACCCACGGTGCTGACCACTTCGCACACCGGCGGTTTAGCGATCCATTCGCCAGAAGCGTTGACCCACAGAGCGCCTTCTGCGCCCAGCGAAATCACCACATGGGCGATGCCCTGCTCGCGCAGTTCGTGCGCAGCGCCAATCACATCCTGCAGGGTTGGCAGTTTGCGACCGGCCCAGATTTCCAGCTCACGGCGGTTAGGTTTAACCAGCCACGGTGCGGCCTTCAGTCCTGCCACCAGCGCCTCGCGGCTGCTGTCAAAGATGATGCATGGGCAGTGGGTGCGAAGTTCGGTCATCCAGCGGGTAAAGGCATCGTGGTCAACGCCCTCTGGCAGACTACCGCTGACGCAGACCATATCGAACTGGCCCAGCCAGGTCAGAGAATCGGTAGTAAAACGATCCCAGTCCTGCGCTGTCACCTGAAAACCGGAGAAATTCAGATCGGTGACGTCACCGGTCTGTTCAGTGAGTTTGACGTTGATACGGGTACGGCCTGGCACCACATGGAAACGGTTGGCTATGCCCAGCTCACTGAACAACTGCTGGAAACCGTCCTGATTCTCTTTCCCCATGAAGCCACCGACGGTGACATCGATACCCAGATCTTTAAGTACTTTGGCTACGTTGATGCCCTTGCCCGCAGCATGCAGCCCGGTGGTTTTCACCAGGTTAACTTCGCCACGTTCAATTTCAGGGGTATATCCCACCAGGTCATACGCCGGGTTCAGCGTAATGGTGGCGACGCGTCTGCTCATGATGCCCCCTCACCCAGACCACTGGTGATCGCTTCTTCAATCGCGTTCAGTGCCTGCTGTGCATCTTCACCGCTGGCGGTGAAGCGCAGGCGATGGCCTTTCTTCACGCCCAGCGCAACCACTTTCATCAGGCTGCGGCCATTAGCGGGTTTGCCGCTGCCGTCGAGATTGGTCACGGTGATGTCGCTGTTGAACTGCTTGATCACGCTGACCAGCGCCGTGCCCGGACGGGCATGCAGGCCGTGTTCGTTGCGAATGGTAAATTCAGCCGTCAGCACGTCAGCCTGCTCATCGACTTCGCTGGTGAGCAGTGCGTAAACGCCTGCAGCATCCGCTTTCAACAGACGATCCGCTTTGCCCTGCTGCAGCAAGGCGCTGAGGTAACCCAGTACTTCCAGCGGACGTTCATCGGTCGCCGAAACGCTGATTAACATCGCAGCCGATTCGCCCTGATGGTCGAAGGCATGTTCAGCGCGGCTGATAGCCACGCCGCTGCGCAGGTTGCCGAGGCTGCTGTCGCTGAGCCAGATGCCCTGACCCAGATTCAGCGGAGTCGTTGAAACCACGTCTGCGACGTAGCTGGCATCCACCACACCAGCGGACTGCAGCCGACCAGCGTTCATCGCCTGGAGGGTGATCAGATCGCTGGCAGCCACGTTGAGCGTGATTAATGAGGTGTCGAAGCTGAATTCAGCGGCTTGTTTCTCGCCCATCAGCAACGCACGAAGATCTTCAGCAGAGGCGGTTTTTAGCTGTTCTGCAATGGTGTCATCGCTCAGCACATGGGTCAGCTGACGCAGCAGCGCCAGATGTTCATCCGACTTAGCGGCAATCCCGATGGCAACATAGGCTGTCTGATCGTCACCCCAGGCGATGCCCTGCGGAAACTGGAATACCTGAACGCCGGTTTTCAGCACCAGATCGCGGGTATCGGTGGTGCCATGAGGGATTGCGATGCCGTTGCCAAGAAAGGTTGAGGTCTGCTGTTCGCGCGCCAGCATCCCGTTGACGTACCCTTCAGTCACATTGCCCGCCGCGGTTAACGCGGCAGCAACCTGACGAATGGCCTCTTCTTTATTCTGGGCGCTGGCTCCGGTATGGATGGCCTGCAATTCGAGCTGGAACATAATTCTCCTCGCTTGCTGAGATTGAATCGTTTCAGCCAGTGGGAAAGTTTTTACGCCATGCTGTGGAAAACAGGTGGCGCAGTCACCGCTGAAACGTTTCAGGGATTGTGGTACAGCCGCTTTCACCAGGCAAGAAAATGCGCAAACGGCGTAGCAGATTTTTGACGTTACGCACATTTCGGGCAGGTTTAGCGAATTAACGGACGAACAGGCTGACGCTGCTGCTGTAAAGTGAGAATGGGTGGACCGAAAAACTTCAGCAGCGTCAGCGCCTCAGGGCGCGGTATCCGCTTCAGGTTACAGCAGATACGTTTGCAATTGGTGGATGCATTCTGCGCACGTCCTGATGCTGTGCTTTCATGGGATCGCGCAGCGGCAGATGCAACCACTGAAATCAAAGCGGCGCTGGCTGCTGCCGGAACACCCATGGATCCCAGCGACACTGCGATTGCCGGGCATGCCATTGCGGCCAGAGCTATTCTGGTGACCAATAACACACGCGAGTTTGAACGGGTACCCGGATTGCAGCTGGAAGAGTGGGTCAGCTAACCGCTGACGCTGGATTGAATCTAAGCGGTGGGAGGGTTCTCAGGCACGTGTGCTGGCTTCAAGCTCAATCAGGTAGGTCATGGCTGAGGTACGGTCTGTAAGACACATATCAACTGAAGGTTGCAGACTTCCGCATACTTTCGGCCTTAAATCTGAACCGAAAATCATGCACAAATTTTCATCCGATAACTGAATGCATCGGACATTCGCGGGTTTACCCTGCGGCATCCCGGGGATGGGGCTGGAGATTGACGGTGCGATGCAGCAGGCTCCACAATCAATACGACACTGCATTAACACCTCTCACGCGACCTTCAGAATACAACAGACGGTAACAGAACCTCAGAGGGAGCGACACCACACCCTTCAGCTCTTAACTTCATGCTTAAATCGTTCACTGTCACCCATGTCAGAAATCGGTGAAGAGATAGAGGGCGATGTGCAACAGGCAACGCCCTGGCTACGGCATTGCATGCTGTGATCCGGCAGAGAAAGTCGCGGCGACAATAGCAGTCCGGGGCGGCAATTGCCATGAAAGCCGCGGCCTGAGACAAAATTTCACGCCGGTGATATTGCCAGTTTTCACCGGCGCGAGTAACGTTGCGCGCACTTCACTCTCAAGATAGCGAGAACAGCAATGCCAAAAGCCAATGAAATCAAAAAAGGGATGGCCGTCACGCACAACGGTAAACTGCTGCTGGTTAAAGATATTGATGTCCAGAGCCCCAGCGCACGCGGTGCCGCCACCCTGTATAAAATGCGCTTTACCGATGTCCGCACCGGTTTAAAAGTGGAAGAGCGCTTCAAAGGCGACGAGATTATTGATGCGATTTCGCTCAGCCGTCGCAGCGTGACCTTCTCTTATATAGATGGTGACGAATATATTTTTATGGATGATGAGGATTACACCCCCTACTCCTTTAAACAGGAGCAGATTGAAGAAGAGCTGCTGTTTATCCCCGAAGGCGGCATCCCTGGCATTCACGTGCTGACGATGGAAGGTCAGGTGCTGGCGCTGGAACTGCCACAAACCGTGGATATGGAGATCGTGGATACTTCACCAGGCATTAAAGGTGCTTCCGCCAGCGCCCGCACCAAACCCGCCGGTATGAGTACAGGCCTCTCGATCCAGGTACCGGAATATCTCAGCAACGGTGACCGCATCCGCATCCACATTGCTGAACGCCGCTATATGGGCCGTGCAGACTAAATCAGAAGCCTGCTGCCGATCGTGATAGTGTTATATTATTACATTATCACGTTATCCCCCGGCAGGAGTCACTCCCATGACACGCGTTAATCTGATTACCGGTTTTTTGGGCAGCGGCAAAACCACGCTGCTCTGCCATCTGCTGGCTGCCAGGCCGTCCGGGGAAAACTGGGCGGTGCTGGTTAATGAATTTGGCGAGATCGGGATCGACGGCGCCCTGCTGGCCGATCGCGGTGCCACGCTGAAAGAGATCCCCGGCGGCTGCCTGTGCTGTGTTAATGGCCTGCCGATGCAGGTCGGGCTGAATATGCTGCTGAAGAGTAAACCCGACCGGCTGCTGATCGAGCCAACCGGCCTGGGCCATCCTCGTCAGGTGCTGGAGATGTTGATTTCGCCCGTCTATCAGTCGTGGCTGCAACTGAATGCCACACTGACCCTGCTGGATGCGCGTCAGCTGGCCGATCCTCGTATCGTTGCCAATGAAAACTTCCGCGATCAGCTGGCTGCCGCCGACCTTATTATCGCTAATAAGCGCGATTGCTGGGATCAGGCGGATCGTCAGCGCCTGGCTGACTGGCAGCAGCAGATGCAGCCTCCGCGCCCTCTGATCGAGACAGAATTTGGTCAGATCCCCCTTTCTCTGCTGGATACACCCCGGCAGCCGCGCGAGCTTCCCGTGCCGCAGCATCATCATTCGTCGGTTCCCACCAGCGGTCTGGCGGCGTTGCGACTGAATGGCGATACGCGCTGGCGTCGGGCGCTGAACCACGGCCAGAGCTATAGCGCCTGCGGCTGGCTGTTTGATGCTGATACGCTGTTCGACAGCGTCGCGCTGCTTGAATGGGTTCGGCAGGCGCCGGTAGATCGCGTTAAAGGGGTGATGCGCACGACAGAAGGCGCACTGCGTATCAATCGCCAGGCAAATGAGCTGCAGAGTGAAACACTCCCCTCACCGCCATCCGATAGCCGCATTGAGATCATTCATTCTCAACAGGCTGACTGGAATCGTCTACAATCGGCATTGTTGAAGTGCCGTTTACGCTGACAGAGGTATTGTCGGCGGTTATTTTTAATAATAATGAGTTTAATTATGCGCGTAACTCGCCTTATTACTATCCTGCTGCTTAATGCACTGGGCGTGGTGCTATTTCTGTCATGGTATCTGCCCCCGGAACATGGCTTCTGGTTCGGCGTCGATAAATCTATTTTCTTTGGCTTCAATAGCCAGATGGTGACCCATCCGCTGTTCGCGCTGATCGTCGCTATCACGAATTACCGTGGTTTTGATGCGGTGTCATTGCTGGCGATGGGTCTGCTTTACCTGTCGATCTGGCGGCGCGAAACGCCTCAGGCGCAGCGCCGGATGCTGGCAATCGGCATCACCATGCTGCTGACCGCCGTCGTTCTCAATCAGCTGGGCCATCTGTTGCCGGTTAAACACTCCAGTCCGACACTGTTCTTCGAGAACGTGCATCGCGTCAGTGAACTGACCGGTATTCCTGCAAAAGATGCTTCGAAAGATAGCTTCCCCGGCGACCACGGTATGATGCTGATCATTTTCGCCTGCTTTATCTGGCGTTATTTTGGTTTCAGCCGCTTTTTAATTGCCACAGCTATTGTGGTGATATTTTCACTGCCACGCATCATGGCCGGTGCGCACTGGTTTACCGATGTTGCCGTCGGTTCAATGTCGGTGGTATTAGTCGGTCTGAGCTGGTGGCTATTAACGCCCGCCAGTGACGTCCTGGTTAACTGGTTTTATCGCAAATTGCCGGGAAAATATAAGCCCGTGACGTAAATGTTAAGCGCGGACGATTTAATCCCCTGGTTTGAACCGCCCGCGCTTATAAAAAACATCCCATCACTATTAGCCTGCTAATTAAATGTACGAAAAGAAAAGGTTATGACCCTGCTGGCAGGTTAATTAGTCACCAATATTCTCTGTCAATAAAGAAAACTCTAAAAACAGCGTCTATGCCCCGAATTAGCCCCCCTTTAACTCCCTGTTCTCACCATCATTTGACCACAATTGTAGCTAAAGTAGTCAGTGTGTTACGGTTTGATTTCACATCAAAAAAACCTATATGAAATTGATTAAAAGCACTCGCCACGGCGTCTGTAATCAGTTAACCTCAGTCGCAGTGAGGCAACAGCGGCGGAAAATTCGGATTTTTTACCGTTAAAATGTGTCCATTAACACATTTTAGTAATTAAGGATTTGTCTTAGTCTGTTTCGCTTATTAATCTCCCTGTTTTGTCATCTGGCTGGCGACAATCTTGTCGTAAGGAAATCGAAGGAAAACCCGAATAATGGTCAAGTCTCAACCAATACTGAGATATATCTTGCGGATCGTGCCCGCAGTGGCGCTGGCAGCACTCCTCTCAGCTTGTAGCAGTACCCATAGCAGTCAAAACGCGAATAACGAGAATCATGAAGTTAACAACCACAATGGTTTTTTACTTCAGGCGTCTCAGGATGAGTTTGAAGAAATGGTGCGTAATGTCGACGTTAAGTCGCGCATCATGGAACAATACGCCGTCTGGAAAGGTGTGCGCTATCGCCTCGGTGGCGATACTAAACGCGGGATCGATTGTTCCGCCTTTGTACAACGCACCTTCCGCGATCAGTTTGGCTTAGAATTACCGCGTTCTACCTCGCAGCAGCAGGACACCGGTAAAGAGATTACCCGCAGTAAACTGCGTCCCGGCGATCTGGTGATGTTCCGTGCAGGCTCTACTGGCCGTCACGTTGGCATTTATCTTGGCAACGATAACTTCGTTCATGCCTCGACCAGCAGTGGCGTGATGATCTCCAGTCTGAACGATGATTACTGGAAAAAACGCTACCGTGAAGGACGCCGTGTATTAAGTCGTAACCCGACCTGATAACCACTTTCGATCTTCTCTCAGCCAGAGAACATGAAACGCTGCTTATGCAGCGTTTTTTTTCGCCTTTAATCATTTTTACCAGCAGATATATAAGACAAAAGCATTCTGATTCAGATTAATAACAAGACATTTCCCGCCGTCTCGTTATATTCTCGGTCGCTTAAACCGAAGCCGTCGTGCGCAATAACATAATAATAATTTGATTAGGGGAAGCTCCTCATGCCACTGTCGGGGGCGCTACGGCGCCATGCCACCTATCCTCGCCGTATCGCATGGAGTAGTGCGATAGCTGGCGGCTTATTCTTTCTGTTATTTGCGGCACTCTCGCTTCACCAGACCTGGCAGAAGCGAGAACGACAGCATCAGCAACTGCTGGAGAACAGCCGCACGGCATTACAGCAAACGCTCTCCAGCCTGATTAACAGTACCCTCAGTCCCCTGCTTCCGTTTACCCACACTGCCTGCAGTACCATCAATCGTGAACTCACCTCACGCGCCGCCTTTGCCGGAAATCTTCGCGCCATCCTGCTGGTTAACGAAGGTAATGCCTTTTGCTCCTCGGCCACCGGCAGTTTTAATCTGCCGCTCAATGTGATTGCGCCCCTGAGTGATATGTCACGTGATATCGATCTGCAACTGATGCCGGGCACGCCGTTGCAGCCCAATAAACCGGCGCTGGCATTGTGGATCAAAAATCCCGGCAGTCTGCAGTCAGGCGTTTTCGCGACGCTGAATATTACCCTGGCACCCTATCAGCTGCTGGCGTCCGGGCATCCGGAAATTACCGGTATGGCACTGGTGGCACAACGCAGCGCCTTAACCAGCTGGCAGTCCGTCGTCTTACAGAATAAAAACCTGCCGATGCCGCTGCACCGGCAGGCGCTGACAGGCTATCCGCTGCAGTTTGTATTGTACGGTTCCACTCTGGCGTTCAGCGATTATCAGAATATCCTGCTGAGCGGCCTGCTACTGTCGCTGCTGGTTTCAGGCGCTTGCTGGCTGCTGTTGTCGGTTTATCAGCGCCCCGGTAAAGAGCTGATTCGGGGCATGAAGCGCGGTGAATTTCACGTTGAATATCAGCCGCTGGTCACCTCCCATGATGGTCAGCCGTATGGGATGGAAGCGTTACTGCGCTGGACCCACCCGACGAAAGGCCCGATCCCGCCCGATGTTTTTATTCACTATGCCGAGGCGCAGAACCTGATTATTCCTCTGACCCGACATCTGTTTCAGCTGGTTTCCCGTGATGCCCACCTGCTGTGTCATACCATTCCCCGTCATGCCTGCCTCAGCCTCAACATTTCGCCCCTGCATCTGGCTGACAGCGGTTTCCGTCAGGATGTGCTGCGCTGGCTTGATACCATGCCTGCGGACCACTTTACTTACGTGTTTGAGATCACCGAGCGAGCCATGGTGCGCGACGAAAATGTCGGAGAACTGTTTGACTGGCTGCATCAGCAGCAGATCCATATCGCCATTGATGATTTCGGTACCGGTCACAGCGCGCTGATCTATCTGGAACGTTATGACTTTGATTATCTGAAAATCGATCGCGGCTTTGTTCAGAGCATCGGTACGGATAGCCTGGCCTCGCCGGTGCTCGATACCGTGCTGCAGCTGGCGAAGAAGCTGAACCTGAAAAGTGTCGCCGAAGGGGTAGAAACCGGCGAGCAGGCTGCCTGGCTGATTAATCGCGGTGTGACCCATCTGCAGGGTTACATCTTTAGCCGTCCGCTGCGGCCGGAAACGCTGATAGACTATTTCCGGCGTCATAACGCCTGACACTACCTGGCCCGAATTGCGCCAGACATCTGACAGGAGAGTGCATGCTGTTTCGTTCCGGATTTCTGCTGCTGTGCGGCCTGCTCAGCGCCCCGCTGCTGGCGGCCTCTGTCCAGCAAAGCTACGCGTTCACCCAGGCCGGTGAAGCGAAATATCCGCCTGGCTTCAGCCATTACGACTACGCCGATCCCCGCGCCCCCAAAGGCGGCAGTATCACCATGGCGGTGGTGGGCACTTACGACAACTTCAACCGCTACGCTTCACGCGGTAATCCGGGCATTAACACCGGTACGCTTTATGATAGGCTTTACACCAGCTCAGACGATGAGCCTGGCAGTTATTATCCGCTGATTGCCGAGTCAGCGCGCTACGCAAGCGATTTTACGTGGATTGAGATCCGCCTTAATCCCCGCGCCCGTTTTCAGAATGGCACACCCATCACCGCCCGCGACGTGGCGTTCACCTATCAGAAATTCATGACCGAGGGCGTGCCCCAATTTCGCGTCGCCTATCGTGGCGTGACCGTTAAAGCGCTGAACGATCTCACTGTGCGCATTGAAGCACAGAAGCCGGATAAAGATCTGCTGCTTGGCTTACTGACGCTGCCGGTTATCGCAGAGTCGTTCTGGCGCGATAAGAAGTTTAATGAGCCGTTAAGCGAGCCACCCTTGTCGAGCGGACCCTATCGCATCGCCCGCTGGAAGCTGGGACAGTTTATTGAGTTCAGCCGGGTAAAAGATTACTGGGCCGCTGACCTGCCGGTCAATCGCGGACGCTTTAATTTTGATCGAATGCGCTATGACTACTATCTGGATGACAATGTGGCATTTGAAGCCTTCAAGGCGGGTGCTTACGATCTGCGCGAAGAGACATCGGCAAAGAAATGGGCCACTCAGTATCGCGGCCGCAATTTTGACGATGGCAGCATCGTCAAAGAGACCACGCCCAATGATGCCGCTATCGATACCCGCTGGCTGGCATTCAATAATGAAAAACCGCTGTTCCAGGATCGCCGCGTGCGTCAGGCGCTGTCACTGATGTTCGATTTCGAGTGGATGAACAAGGCGCTCTATTACGGTGCCTGGCAGCGCGCCAGCAGCTATTTCCAGAACACGGCGTATGCAGCCAGCGGCGTGCCGGATCCACAGCAGCAGGCCCTGCTTGAACCCTGGCGCGGGCAACTGCCACCTGAGCTGTTCAGCCAGCCTTATCAGCCACACAAAACCGACGGCAGCGGCTATGACCGCGCCAGCCTGTTAAAAGCGTCTGACCTGCTGAAACAGGCGGGCTGGCAGATTAAAAATCGCCGTCTGGTCAATGATAAAACCGGTCAGCCGTTTACCATAGAACTCCTGCTGCGCGGTGGCACCAATACCGACTGGGCGTTACCGTTCCAGCACAATCTTTCCCGACTTGGCATTACGCTGAACCTGCGGCAGATCGATAACTCGCAGTATCTGCGGCGCTGGCGCGAAGGCGACTATGACATGATTGCCACGGTCTATGGTGCGATGCCGGTCCCAACCTCCAGTCTGCAGATCCTCTGGCAGTCTGACTTCATCGCCTCGTCGTGGAATACCGCGCGGGTCAAAGAGCCTGTAGTCGATCATTTCGTGAAACAGATTGTGGCGCATCAGGGTGATCCCGCCGCGCTGCGGCCGCTGGCCCAGGCGCTGGACCGGGTGCTGCTGTGGAATGCGTATATGATCCCGATGTGGTACAACGCAGAGCAGCGGCTGGCGTACCGGGATAAGTTTTCTCACCCTGCCCGCAAGCCAGCCTACAGCGTCGGACTGGAAAACTGGTGGTATGACACAAACAAAGCCGGACGCCTGCCGGCCAGCAAACGCTAAGGAGATCACCGTTGGCCGCTTACTTTCTGCGCAGATTGCTGCTGATCATCCCGACGTTATGGGCGATCATCACGCTTAATTTTTTTATCGTGCAAATCGCGCCCGGCGGACCGGTCGATCAGGCGCTGGCTAACATTCAGTTTGGTCAGACAACGGGTCTGCCCGGCAGCGGTGCAGACAGCGCCGGTTCACGCGCCAGCGTCAGTCATCTCAATCCTGCCGATAATCAGTATCGTGGCGCGCGCGGGCTGGATCCCGAAGTGATTGCTGAGATTAAACAGCGTTATGGTTTCGATAAACCTCTCTGGCAGCGTTACGGCGAGATGCTGTGGAATTACCTGCGTCTGGATTTTGGCGACAGCCTGTTTCGCAGTGCCTCGGTGATCGGTCTGATCAAAGAGAGCCTGCCGGTTTCGATCAGTCTGGGATTATGGAGCACACTGATCATCTACCTGGTGTCGATCCCGCTGGGGATCCGCAAAGCGGTGCGCAATGGCAGCGCTTTTGATGTCTGGAGCAGCGCTTTTATTATCATTGGCTACTCCATCCCGGCTTTTCTGTTCGGCATCATGTTAATCGTGCTGTTTGCGGGTGGCAGCTATCTGGACTGGTTTCCGCTGCGCGGGCTCACCTCTGCGCAGCACGACACACTGCCCTGGTATGGCAAAGTGCTGGACTACTTCTGGCATATCGCCCTGCCGGTGCTGGCGACGGTGATCGGTGGCTTCGCCACGCTGACCATGCTGACGAAAAATGCGTTTCTGGATGAGATCCGCAAGCTCTATGTGGTGACTGCGCGCGCCAAAGGGGTGCCGGAGCGCCGTATTCTCTATCACCATGTGTTTCGCAATGCGATGCTGCTGGTGATCGCCAGCTTCCCCGCCACCTTTATCAGCATGTTCTTTACCAGTTCAGTGCTGATCGAGGTTATGTTCTCGCTCAACGGACTCGGGCTGCTCGGCTATGATGCGACTCTGCAACGTGACTATCCGGTGATGTTTGGCACGCTCTATATTTTTACGCTGATAGGTTTGCTGATGAATATTCTCAGTGATCTAACCTATACGCTGGTCGATCCGCGCATCGATTTCGGGAGTCGCTCATGACGCTCTCTCCGCTGAATCAACAGCGCTGGCAGCGCTTTCGTCATAACCGACGCGGTTACTGGTCGCTGTGGATCTTTCTGATCATCTTTCTGCTGTCGATGGGTGCCGAACTGATTGCCAATGACAAGCCACTGCTGGTGCATTACCAGCAGCGCTGGACAGTGCCGCTGCTGTTTGACTACAGCGAAACCGACTATGGCGGCGCACTGGCGACAGCGGCAGATTATCAGGATCCCTGGCTGCGGCAGCGCATTGAGCAGAATGGCTGGGCCATATGGGCACCGATTCGTTTCAGCGACAGCACCATCAATTTTGCCACCGGGGTGCCTTTCCCCTCTCCGCCCTCTGCGCAGAACTGGCTCGGCACGGATGCCAACGGCGGCGACGTGATGGCACGCCTGCTCTATGGCACGCGCATTTCTCTGCTGTTCGGACTGATGCTGACACTCTTCTCCAGCATCATCGGAATTGTGGTCGGCGCGCTGCAGGGCTATTTCGGCGGCAGGATTGATCTGATTGGGCAGCGGCTGATTGAAGTCTGGTCCGGCATGCCTGCGCTGTTTCTGCTGATTCTCCTCTCCAGCGTGATCCAGCCGGGTTTCTGGTGGCTGCTGCTGGTCACCGTGGCTTTCGGCTGGATGAGCCTGGTCAGCGTGGTCCGGGCCGAGTTTCTGCGTACCCGAAACTTTGATTACATCCGTGCGGCGCAGGCGCTGGGGGTCAGCGACGGCCGGATTATGCTGCGCCACATGCTGCCTAACGCCATGGTCGCCACCCTGACCTTTCTGCCGTTTATTCTGTGCGGATCGATTACCACGCTGACCTCACTCGACTTTCTCGGCTTTGGCCTGCCGCTGGGTTCGCCCTCGCTGGGCGAGTTACTGCTGCAGGGCAAAAATAACCTGCAGGCACCCTGGTTAGGCCTGGCGGGCTTTTTCACCCTGGCGATCCTGCTTTCGCTGCTGATTTTTATTGGCGAAGCGGTACGCGACGCTTTTGATCCGGGCAAAGGAGCCTGAATGAACACGTCATTGCTTGCCATCAATCATCTTTCGGTCGCCTTTCGTCAGGGCGAGACGCTTCGCCAGGTGGTGAATGACGTTTCACTGCGCATCGACGCGGGCGAAACGCTGGCGCTGGTGGGCGAGTCGGGTTCCGGTAAGAGCGTCACGGCACTGTCGGTGATGCGACTGCTGCATGAGGCTGCAGTGGTTTATCCCAGCGGGGAGATTCTGTTTAACGGTGAAGATCTGCTGCGCGCGCGCGAGCAGCGCCTGCGCGGGATTCGCGGCAACCAGATCGCGATGATTTTTCAGGAGCCGATGGTATCGCTTAATCCGCTGCACACCGTGGAGAAGCAGCTGTATGAAGTGCTGTCGCTGCATCGCGGGCTGCGTCGTCCGGCGGCACGCGGTGAAATTCTCAGCGTGCTTGACCGGGTCGGGATACGACAGTCCGCCACCCGGCTCAATGATTTCCCCCACCAGCTCTCGGGTGGGGAACGTCAGCGGGTGATGATCGCTATGGCATTGCTGACTGAGCCTCAGTTGCTGATTGCCGATGAGCCGACTACCGCGCTGGATGTGACGGTGCAGGCGCAGATCCTGACGCTGCTTCGTGAACTGCAGCGAGAGCTGAATATGGGCATGCTGTTTATCACCCATAACCTGAATATCGTGCGTCAGCTGGCGGATAACGTCAGCGTGATGCGCAATGGTCACATCGTCGAACAGAACCGCTGCCAGACCCTGCTGAATCAGCCGCAGCACCCTTACAGCCAGCAGTTGCTCGCCGCCGAACCAGAAGGAAAAGCGCTGCCGCTGCCCGCAGACGCGCCGGTCATTCTTCGGGTCGATAATCTTCAGGTCAGTTTTCCGCTGCGGCGCGGGCTGTTCCTCCGGCAGAGTGGTGAGAAACAGGTGCTCTCGGGGCTGAGCTTTAGCCTGCGGCGCGGCGAAAGTCTGGGGCTGGTCGGCGAGTCCGGATCAGGTAAAAGCACTACCGGGCTGGCACTGCTGCGGCTGATTGCCTCGCGCGGCGAAGTCTGGTTTGACGGCCAGCCGCTGCATCAACTGTCACGTCGTCAGTTATTGCCGCTGCGTCAGCGCATTCAGGTGGTGTTTCAGGATCCCAACTCTTCACTGAATCCGCGTATGACAGTGCAGCAGATCATTGCGGAAGGCCTGGCGGTGCATCAGCCCGAACTTAGCCGTGCGCAACAGGAGCAGCGGGTCATCGCGGTGATGGCGGAGGTGGGGCTTGAAGCGGAAAGTCGCCATCGTTATCCGGCCGAATTTTCGGGCGGTCAGCGACAGCGTATTGCCATTGCGCGGGCACTCATTCTGGAGCCGGAGCTGCTGGTGCTGGATGAACCGACCTCATCGCTGGATCGCACGGTGCAGAAGCAGATTCTGACGCTGTTGCGCCGTTTACAGCAGCAGCGGCAGCTCAGCTATCTGTTTATCAGTCACGATCTGGATGTGGTGCGCGCCCTGTGCCATCAGCTTATTGTGCTGCGTCAGGGAGAAGTGGTGGAACAGGGAGAGTGTGAAAGGTTGTTTGCTTCACCTGCGGCCGGATATACCCGCGAGTTGCTGCAGTCGGCGCAACTCAACCTGCGATAAAAGTCTCGGCAATCGCTACGCCCTGATTTTTCAGGCAGCAGTTGGTGGCGCTTTCGTCACGACGCTGAATGAACAGGCAGGGCTGTCCTTCGCACTCGGCTACTTTGCAATCGACCTGAATATCCGCCAGAACCTCTTTTAGCTGCTGAAGGATCTCCCACGCCGGAATGCCGTCATGGCTGATCAATCGCAGCGCAACGAAATCCTGCTCGTCCAGCGTTGCGTCATCGGATTCGATAGCACTGTGGTGATCGCTGGCCCAGCGAAAATGCTGTGGCAGACGATGCACAATCGAAAGTTGCAGCATAGTTTCCTCTCCCCGGATGAGTTTATGTCGCAACACAAAGCAGCCCAGCTGGAAGCGGCCTGATAACCGCTGAGTCCGGACAGGGTTTAATGGCCCGTCCGTGTGGATTGCAGAAGCGCATTTTTTGCGACTTACATCGCACTTCAGCCTATATGTACCGCGTTCACACGCCGTTAACAATCATTTTAGCTGCATTGTGATTACTTTTTTAACTAAATATTTTCACAATATAGAAACAAAACCAGGAGGCGTGCAAGTCGGCAGGTCATTGCAGAGGGAAACCACTGCGCCCGATTACCGGGACGCAGTGCGGGGACGTGAAGCGTAGAAAAAGAGCAGCAGAGAGATTGTCGCGCACAGTGCAATCGTGCCGACCATTGGCCAGGAGCTGTTGAAACTCACCAGCGACAGCAGCGCGCCGACAAACGCCCCGACGCCAAAACGCAGAGTGCCCGCCAGCGACGATGCCGTACCCGCCATATGCGGAAACTCATCCAGAATCACCGCCATCGCATTCGATGAGACCATCGATACGCAACCGATAAACATCGCGATTCCCATCACCAGCGGCAAAAAGCCGAGGCTGAAGGCGCTGACCAGCAGCAGCCAGATCCCCATACAGAACTGTATCAGCAGTCCCATCCGGAACATCGCCACCGGGCCAAAGCGGCGCACGGCGCGGCTGTTAATCAGCGTCAGGACAAACAGAAACACCACATTGAGGCCAAAGTAGTAGCCAAAGTTTTGCGGTGAAACGTGATTCAGTTCGATGTAAACAAAGGGACCGGCATTGAGAAAGGTAAACAGCCCGGCAAAGGAGAACCCGCTCGACAGCATGTAACTGAACGCGCGCTTGTGGCGAAACAGCGTTACGAAATTGCCGAGCGTAGTACGCAGATGAAACCGCTGTCGCTGCTCCGGCTTCAGGGTTTCACGGATCTGCGTGGTCACCAACACGGTCGTGACTAACGCCGCGCCCGCGAGCGCCCAGAAGATGGCGTGCCAGCTCCAGAGCACCAGCAGCCAGCCGCCGATGATCGGCGCCAGCAGCGGCGCAATGGTGGTAATCAGCATCACAAAGGACATCATGCGGGAGAAGTCCTCTTTCGAGTAACTGTCACGCATTAACGCGTTGATCACCACACTGGCTGCGGCAGCCGACAGGCCATGCAGAAAGCGCATCGTAATCAGCTGATCGATGGTTTGCGACAGCGCACAGGCCGCGGCGGCGCAGGCAAAGATCAGGGTGCCGAGCGCAATCACCGGCTTTCGCCCATAGCTGTCTGCCAGCGGCCCATAGATGAGCTGGCCAATCGCGAAGCCAAGAATGTAGAGGTTAAGCGACATCTGCACGCTACCGGCTGAAACGCCAAACTCACGTGCAATCTGCGGCATGGCAGGCAGATACATGTCGATCGACAACGGCATCAGCATGGCTAACAGACCGAGGATGACCACCAGTCCTGTTGGCGAATTCTTTTCCTTACGCACACCCTCTCCTGCCCTTATGGTCGTGATGCGGGCCGCCGGGCCCGTCCGGTTATTTTGTCTGCAGCTCTTTCGGCAGACCGATGCTGGCGATCTCTTCTTCTGTCAGCGCACGATATTCGCCCGGTTCCAGATCGGCGTCCAGTACGATGTCGCCGATGCGCTCGCGATGCAGCTCAAGGACCCGATTGCCTACTGCCGCAAACATCCGTTTTACCTGATGATAACGGCCTTCGCTCAGTGTCAGCCGGACGTCTGTCGGGGTGATTACCTCCAGCTGAGCCGGTTTAGTCAGGCTCTTCTCGTTGTGCAGCTGCACGCCCGCCGTAAACTGTGCGGCGGTATCGTCACTGACCGGCGATTCCAGGGTGACACGATAGGTTTTCTCGCAGTGATGACGTGGCGAGGTAATACGGTGTGACCACTGGCCATCATCTGTCAGCAGCACCAGTCCGGTGGTGTCGATATCAAGACGCCCCGCCGCGTGCAGTTTAAATGACATCGGTTCTTCAATGAAATAGATGATGGTGGGATGATCGGGATCGTCGGTTGAGCAGACGTAACCCTGCGGTTTGTTCAGCATAAAGTAGCGTGGACCGGTCTGCATCTGCAGTACGTTGCCGTCATAGACGACTTCGTGGTCGGGCAGCAGTTTAAACGCGGTATCGCGTACGATTTCCCCGTTAACGGTGACACGCTGGCCACGGATCTCGCGATGGGCGATGGCGCGGCTGATTTCCAGTTGCTGAGAGATGAATTTGTCGAGTCGCATGAATTCGTTTTGCCTGTTACTGCGGAGGGAATCTGAAACGGCCTGTTTAACCGTTGAAAATGTGCGGGAAGTATAACGTGATCCGCGCCAGCCTGACAGCGCGTTTACCGCACTTTCATGGCATAATTACCCCCAGTTTTGCAAAAGTGAGCATCATGTCTTTTACCTTACGCCCCTATCAACAGGATGCGGTGAATGCCACCGTGGCGCATTTCCGTCGTCATCAACAGCCTGCAGTCATTGTGCTGCCGACCGGAGCCGGAAAGAGCCTGGTCATTGCCGAGCTGGCACGGCTGGCGCGTGGCCGGGTGCTGGTGCTGGCGCACGTCAAAGAGCTGGTAGCGCAGAACCACAGTAAATATCAGGCTTACGGGCTGGAGGCGGATATCTTTGCCGCCGGGCTTCAGCGTAAAGAGAGTCAGCGCAAAGTGGTGTTTGGCAGCGTGCAGTCAGTGGCGCGTAACCTCGACCAGTTCGACAGCGCCTTTTCACTGGTGATTGTCGATGAGTGCCACCGTATCGGTGATGATAAAGAGAGTCAGTATCAGCAGATCTTCAATCATCTGCGTCAGCATAATCCGCAACTGCGCTTACTGGGCCTGACCGCCACCCCTTTCCGGCTGGGTAAAGGCTGGATTTATCAGTTCCACTATCACGGCATGGTGCGTGGCGACGAAAAATCGCTGTTTCGCGACTGTATCTATGAACTGCCGCTGCGCTACATGATTAAGCATCAGTTTCTGGTGCCGCCGGAGCGACTGGACATGCCGGTGGTGCAGTATGACTTCAGCCGCCTGACGGCACAAAGCAGCGGCTTGTTCAGCGAAGCCGATCTTAATCGTGAACTGAAACAACAGCAGCGCGTGACGCCCCATATTATCCGTCAGATCGTGGAGTTCGCTGAAGATCGGCTGGGGGTGATGATTTTTGCCTCAACGGTGGAGCATGCGCATGAAATTTTGCGGCTGCTGCCCGCTAACAGCGCGCTGGTGTCAGCGGAAACGCCTGCCAGAGAGCGCGATGCCCTGATTCTGGCCTTTAAGGCGCAGCAGCTGAAATTCCTGGTTAACGTGGCGGTGCTGACCACCGGGTTTGATGCCCCCCACGTTGATCTGATTGCGATTCTGCGCCCGACCGAGTCGGTCAGCCTCTATCAGCAAATCGTCGGACGCGGCCTGCGGCTCTCGCCCGGTAAAACCGACTGTCTGATTCTTGATTATGCCGGTAATCCGCACGATCTCTTTACGCCCGAAGTCGGCGCGCCCAAAGGGGCCAGCGACAATCAGCCAGTACAGGTTTTTTGTCCCGCCTGCGGGTTCGCCAACACCTTCTGGGGCAAGGCGACCGAAGATGGCATGGTTATCGAGCATTTTGGCCGACGCTGTCAGGGCGTGCTGGAAGATGATGAGGGCGCGCGCGAACAGTGTGACTTCCGTTTCCGCTTTAAAAGCTGCCCCGACTGCGGCGCAGAGAATGATATTGCCGCCCGGCGCTGTCACCAGTGCGACAAAATTCTGGTCGATCCTGACGATATGCTTAAAGCGGCGCTGAAACTTAAAGATGCGCTGGTGCTGCGCTGTGGCGGCATGACGCTGGAACAGGGCCGTGACGCCAAAGGTGAATGGCTCAAGGCGACCTATTATGACGAGGAAGGCACCAGCGTCAGCGAACGGTTTCGTCTGCAGACACCGGCCCAGCGCAAAGCGTTTGAACAGCTCTTTATGCGCCCGCATCAGCGCGCGCCCGGCGTGCCGCTGGGCTGGCAGAACGCCGCTGACGTGCTGGCGCTGCAGCCGCTGCTGCGTCATCCCGACTTTGTGGTGGCGCGGGCCAAAGGTCAGTTCTGGCAGATCCGCGAAAAAATGTTCGATTATCAGGGTCGCTATCGCCGTGCCAATGAGCTGCGCTAATGAGCGCTATCGGGTCCGGCTAACCGGATGCCGAACCCGGCTGGCGGGTATATCGTTTGCTACCACCCGGCATAACGGCTATACTGCCGCCCGCTTTTGCATGTGCATCAGCGGTATTGAATAACCTGCCTGTTACTGGGTCGCCTGTAGCAGGAATTAAATAAAGAGATATATTAATGCTCACTATCAATGCAGTAGAACGTAAAGAGCAGGGTAAGGGTGCGAGCCGCCGCCTGCGTACAGCAAACCGTTTCCCAGCCATCATCTACGGTGGTTCTGAAGCGGCTGTTGCCATCGACCTGGATCACGACTCCGTAATGAACCTGCAATCTAAGCCAGGTTTCTACGACGAAGTGCTGACCCTGTCAGTTGACGGTAAAGAAACTAAAGTGAAAGTTCAGGCTGTTCAGCGTCACCCGTTCAAGCCAAAACTGTTTCACATCGACTTCGTTCGCGCTTAATCGCGAACTTCGTTGAAAGCAGAAGGGCCGGTTGCGAAACCGGCCCTTTTCTTTTGGCGCAGCCCGGTGAAAATGATCGCCGCGTGCAGGGAATGAAAGCCGGGCTAAGCCCGGCTTTTTTATTTGCTGCTGGTACGGCGCTGCAGCTGATCGCGCAGATTGGGTGGTGTGCCCTTAATCGTCAGGGTGTCCGTTGCCGGATCCCAGAAAATGCGTTCGCCCAGCAACATCGCATCGAAGTTCAGGGTCAGGCCCCCGCCGCTTCCGGCAAACTTCGTCAGCTGGCGCAGAGTGCTGCGATCCGCCGGGAAGCTCTCTTCCAGCTCATACCCCTGCTCCTGGGTAAAGGCCTGGAACGTTTTTTCACCCAGCGGTGGCAGTTCGCTCGACAACTCTTCCAGCGCAATCTCCTCGCCCGCCTGCAACTGCTCGTTGCAGTAGCTGTAGACCTGCTGGCGATAGTTCTGCCGCTCCTGCTTATCCAGTTCCGATTCGTTGCAGTAGTCATCTACCGCCTGCAACAGACCGCGGTTCTGCGCCTTAGTGTCTAATCCCACTTCGGCACCCAGGAAGTCCATAAAGAAGTCAGCCACTTTACGTCCGACGCGTCCACGCAGGAAGGTCAGGTAACGGGTCGATTCCGGGTTAGTTTCCCACTCGGTTAAATCGATGCGTGCCACGATGTCGGCATGATTGATGTCAAGATAGTGGGTGCTGCTGATATCCATCTGCTCGTTGACGCGCATGCTGGACTGGCTGTTCAGCACCGCAATCAGCAGGTATTCCACCGCCAGATAGCGGTAGTGAATAAACAGCACCACACCGCCTTCAGCAAAGGGGTATTTTGCAAGCTCATCGCGCAGACGACCGGTCGCGGCACGGCTAAAAGCGAGAAAATCATCGTTGCCCTTACGACAATTACGCAGCGCTTCTGCCAGTTCACTCTCTGCATTGAACAGGCCATAGGCTTTGCTTTTTGCGCTATAAACCCGGTGTAACTCCTCCACCATCGCGTTGACCGTGTTGGTGGCAGGCAGCAGCGAATCGCGCAGCGCCAGTTCAAGCTGGTTTTCATCGCGTTTAATTAACTGATGCAGGGCAATCTGGTCGATATCCAGACTCATGGTAGACTCTCCTTTTAGCACAGGCGCGTATTCAAACACCGCCAGCATCGGCTTTCAACTCCATGCGTATAGCGAACGTGCTGCTTTCGATAAAATTGCGGTAAAAAGTGCGCTGTTCCGGTAATATATCGCCTTTTGAAATGAGCTTAGACGACGATATGGCACAATCATCCCGTTACAGTGACGAACGCGTGGAACAACTCCTCGCGGAAATGGCCCAAATCCTGCACAAGGACAAAGCCCCCACCGATCTCTCCCTGATGGTTCTGGGAAATATGGTGACCAACTTAATTAACAGCGATGTCGCTCCGGCGCAACGTCGTTCACTGGCACGATCCTTCGCCGATGCCCTTCAGGCGTCTGTGCGTGACGATAACGCCCATTAATTGGCTGATTTGACTTCATAATATGGTAACCAACCGGCAGCGCTACCGCGAAAAAGTTTCCCAGATGATCAGTTGGGGTCACTGGTTTGCTCTGTTTAACATCTTATTCGCGCTGATTTTAGGCAGTCGCTACCTGTTGGTCGCCGACTGGCCTTCTTCGCTGGCGGGGCGCATCTACGCCTATACCAGCTGGGTTGGCCACTTCAGTTTTGTTGTTTTTGCCGCCTATCTGCTGATTATCTTCCCGCTGACCTTTGTGGTGATGTCGCAACGGCTGATGCGGGTGTTGTCCGCGGTGGTCGCTACCGCCGGGCTGACGCTGGTGATGGTCGACAGTGCGGTGTTCAGCCGCTTCCACCTGCACCTGAATCCGGTGGTGTGGGAGCTGGTCATTAACCCTGATCAGAGCGAGATGGCGCGCGACTGGCAGCTGATGTTTATCAGCGTGCCACTGATTTTCCTGGTTGAGATGCTGTTTGCGACCTGGAGCTGGCAAAAGCTTCGCAGCCTGAATCGCCGTTCGTTTGGTAAGCCTGTCGCCGCCCTGTTTATCAGCGCCTTCTTTGCCAGTCACCTGATGTATATCTGGGCCGATGCGAATTTCTATCGCCCGATTACCATGCAGCGTGCCAACCTGCCGCTCTCCTACCCGATGACCGCCCGCCGCTTCCTTGAGCGTCACGGTCTGCTGGATGCGCAGGAGTATCAGCGTCGGCTGATTCAGCAGGGCGATCCGGAAGCAGTGGCGGTGGAGTATCCGCTGAGCGAGATTACTTTCCGTGATGCCGGCACACGCAACAACCTGCTGGTGCTGACGGTAGATGGTCTGAACAACGCCACGCTGGCCAAAGCGCTGCCGGAACTTAATCAGTTCGCCAGCGAGAACGTGCGTTTTACCCAGCACTACAGCGCGGGTGATACCCCGGAGAAAGGGTTGTTTGGCCTGTTCTATGGGATCTCATCCAGCTACATGAACGGTATTCTGGCGTCCCGAACGCCGTCGGCACTGCTGGGCGCGCTTAGCACCCAGGGTTACCAGTTTGGCCTCTTCTCCTCAGAAGGCTTTAATCCGCCGCTCTACCGACAGGCGTTGCTGACTGATTATTCACTGCCAGCAACCACCAGCCAGCCCAACGCCAGTACTGTGGCGCAATGGCAGAACTGGCTGGAGAAACAGAACGGTTCACAGGCGCCGTGGTTCTCATGGATTGCCCTGAACGGCCCGGACGTCACCGGCGACAGTGCAAAAGCGCGTCAGCGCAGCTATCTGCGCCAGGCTCCTGCCGTTGATGAGCAGATCCACGCGGTACTCAGCAGCCTGCAGGCGCGTGATTTACTGAAGAACACGGTGGTGGTGATTACGGCGCAGCGTGGACTGGCACTGGATGGCAATCCTGACAGCGCCGGAAACCGCCAGACGCTGCAGGTGCCGTTAGTGATTCACTGGCCTGATACGCCCGCACAGACCGTTGATCGCCTTTCTGATCATCAGGATGTGATGTCGACGCTGATGCAGCGACTGCTGCATGTGCGGACCAATCCGGTGAACTACTCTCAGGGTGAAGATCTGTTTGCTGCGCGCCGTCGCCATGACTGGGTCGTCAGCAGCGAAGAGAATAAGCTGGTGATTACCACGCCGCAGGTGACGCTGGTACTCAACAATAACGGCAGCTATCGCGCTTATGATCCGCAGGGCAACGCCCTGAAAGATCACAAGCCAGAACTGGCGCTGCTGTTGCAGGTATTAACTGAAGAGAAGCGCTTTATCGCTAACTGATTAATAATCAGGCAAATAGTCTGCAGGTATCTTGCATTAATGGTGATAACCAGTAGACTAATCCTCCAGTGTTCGGCACGTAGCGCAGCCTGGTAGCGCACGGTCATGGGGTGTCCGGGGTCGGAGGTTCAAATCCTCTCGTGCCGACCAAATTCCCTGAAAAGCAGCCCTAAAGGCTGCTTTTTTCGTTTCTGTCATCAAACCTTAACTTTCCTCGCACCTTCGGCAATCCGTTCTATACTTAACTGCGTGTGGGTAACAAGAGGAGAGTTCATGACATATATTGAAAAAGACGATCCAACAGAAGCACCCGAGTCAGGCGATAAGCAACCTTCCCCGCCAGACCAGAAGTAACCCACGGGGCCGCGTCTGACGCGGCCTTTCTATGTCAGCTTACCTCTCCGTCTCACATTCAGAATAGTCCCGTGTGGCAGTTAACATTCCTCTAACAATCAGCAGGTTAACAGCTGCATAATAATCTGATCTGCTTCACAAAATTGGCTTCCGGCTGCGCTTATTCATCAAACTGAAACAAAAATGTCACAGAAAATGCCTACCCTGAAATCCCCAGAAATTGACGGATAATTTTTATGGCGATCAAAGCGAAAAGCCTGAAAGATGCAGAAGCGTTGCTGCACTCAGGCATTAGCAAAGTGGAACTGGCGTATGACATTGGCAGCGACGACTTCTTTCGTCTGGCAAGCCACTGGTGCGACCGAGGTGCACGCATCAGCAGGGGTCACCACCATTTCGTTGTTTCTCTGAAGAGTTTTGCCATTCCTCCCAACGACTGATTCCGGCGGGCTGCTTGCCCTGATCCATCGCGCCTGATTTAATGCCTTTTTGGTTTTGATGATGGTCCCGCATGCGCTATCCCGACCTGCCACTGCCGCCTGTTGCAGGCGGCTTTATCCTTTCCCGGCACCTTAACCGCAGCGATCCCTTGCTGGCGGTGAGTTACTTCGATCCGCAAAAGTATCATGACGGGCTGGCTGTCGAATGGGATATTCCGCTGCCGGCCCGACTGCAGCAGGCTGTCAGTAAACGGCGTGCTGAATACCTCGCCAGCCGTCTGCTGGTCCGGTCAGTGATGGCAGAACTGGGTATTGCTGATTTCATTCTGTCCAATGCAGCCGATCGATCCCCCTGCTGGCCTGCTTGCATTCAGGCGTCACTGTCGCACAGTGCAGGCATCGTTGTGGTAGCGGCAACCCGTCAGCCCTGCGCTGTTGGGGTGGATGTCGAGCAGTTTATGTCGGAGACGACGGCGCATGAAACGGCTGAGTTGCTGATGAACGAGCAGGAGCAGCACCTGTTACGGACGCTGCCCGTCTCTTTCCGCGCTGCCGCTACCCTGCTCTTCTCCCTCAAAGAGAGCGTTTACAAAGCCATCTGGCCGCAACTGCTTCAGCCGATGGACTTTCCGGATGCAGAACTGGTGTCGGTAGATTTCGCGCAGCAGCGCGCGACGTTGCGGCTGACTCAGGACTTTAGCGGGTGTTTTGCGATGGGGACGTTACTGGAGGCGAGCTTTGTGTGGCGGGATACTCAGGTAATCACGCTAATTACACATCGGCTTAAAAAAACCGGCTAAACAATACGCGTTAAAACAATGCGGTTTAGCCGGGGGTAACACAGACGAAAGAAAAGGTTCAGAATGGCAGAAACCGGAGTTTCTGCTGATCGCTAACGTAGCCTGGTTCAGGCGAAGCACGCCAGTACGCTTTTTTGCTAAGCTTTGCCAGCTGCCGTTAAAGCCCGGTGTCGGTGCGTTTCACCGAGTCGAGCGTGGCAAGATCGCGCTCATTACCGGTCAGCTCTGTTAACTGGCCTTCACGCATCTCCAGCAGCCGATCGGCATGAATGAAGTAGTGATCGTCATGGCTGATAGCAAACACCGTTTTACCCGCCTGCTGCAGCCATGGCAGCAGCTCGCGATAGAAGATACGTCGGAAGTGAGGGTCCTGATCCGCCGCCCACTCATCCAGTAGCAGCACATCGCGCTCTTCTGCCACCGCCAGCAGCAGCGCCAGTCGCTTACTCTGTCCTTTAGAAAGCTGCAGGTTCAGCACTTTGTTGCCTTCAATCTTCAGCTTATCCTGCATCTTCAGCCTCTCAAGCCAGAGCTGAACCAGCGCCGGGTTGGCTGCAGCCCCTTCCCGCCCGATTAACCGGTCAAACAGATGTAAGTCGGTAAAGACCGCCGAGAACTGACTGCGCCACACATCAAGCTCATCCGCCGTTATCGGCTTGCCATCCAGCAGCAGCGTGCCGGACTGAGGCTGATACAGCCCGGTCAGCAGCATCGCCAGCGTTGATTTCCCGCTGCCGTTGCCGCCAATCAGAAAGACCAGTTCGCCCCGGCGCAGCGTCAGGTTAACCGGCCCGACCTGGAAGCCGTTATCACCATAGTGAAAAGAGACGTCGCGTAACTCCAGCGTTTGCCAGTCTGAGGACGTGGAGGCGGAGTGGAATCCTGACTGATAAGGAGCGAGGTCAAAGGCGTTGAGCTTACGGAATGCGACCTGGGCGCTGAGCAGAGTCGGTAACGCGCCCACCGCGGAGAGCAGTGGCGTGCGTAAAAACAGCAGCGTCAGGGAAAAGGTAGCGGCGACGGCGGTATTGGCCCAGCCCAGGCTGTTGGCCATAAAAAAGACCATGCCGATAGCGCCTAACGTCATGATATTTGACCAGTTGACCGCACTGAGATGGTAAGTATCGGCGCGCACAATGTGGTGTCGCCAGGCGCGGGCATCTTCCTGATAAACCGTGTCGTAAACCTGCTGAGCGCGTGAGCGGTTAAGCTGTAGCTCTTTGCGCCCTTCAATCACCGTCTGATAATCGCGATAGAGGTTATCTTCGATTTCCCGCAGCTTTGCCATGTGCAGGTAAACCCGTGAGACCAGCAGCCAGCCGCCAATCAGCGTGACACCCAGCCAGACACTGGTTACCAGCAGCATTTTAGGCGACAGCCACGCGAGATAGATCGCCGAGCCAAGCGTAATAATAACGCCCTGAAAGAGCTCCGGCAGACGCACAAAGGCCAGAGTAATGGCCCGCACGTCGCTGGTCAGTCCCGCCAGCAGTTGCGCACTACCGAGTTGCTCGATGCGTTCAATGCGGGTATCGAGGATACGCTTGATAAATTCGCCGCGCAGTCGCCAGACAAACTGATGGCCAAGCATGGTCAGCGCCAGCTGCGAGGCCAGCGTTACCGCCATCAGCACCACCAGCTGCAACAGAAACTGCGGCAGTACCGCAAATGAGGTATTAATGGCGACAATCATTTCGCGATTGATAAAGGCAATCATGCCGATACCCAGCACGGCGCTTAACAACGTGAGCGCAATCACCCCGATAAAAGGCCAGCGGAACTGGCGAAAAACAACGCTTAGCAACGTCATGCAGGCAATCCAGCAGTCAAAAAACAGCCTGCAGTGTAATGGGATGCAAAATGATAGCAATAGTTATTCGCACCACGCCGTAACCGGCGTGGTGGGTCAGAAAGCGCGTCGAAACGTCAGGTTATAACGCCAGGCACCCACCAGCGGATGAACGCCTGGCTTAAGTGGCAGGATGCCGTGGTAGCGCAGGCGCGACGGCCCGCCCCACACCACAATGTCGCCATGTTCCAGCAGCACACGCTGGGTACTGTCACCCCGCTCGAAGCCGCCAAACTGAAAGACTGCCGGTAAACCCAGCGACACCGAAACGATAGGCTGACGCAGATCTTTCTCATCTTTATCCTGATGCAGTGTCAGCTTCGCGCCCGGCTCATAGCGATTAAGCAGGCAGGCATCCGGATTAAAGCCAGGGAATCCCGCCTCAGATGCCGCCTGCTGCGCCAGGGTACGAAACAGCGACGGCATAGCCGGCCATTTGCGCCCGTTCAGGTTGTCCTGCTGCTGATACTGGTAGCCGCGTGAATCCACCGACCAGCCAAAATCGCCACAGTTGGTCATCGCCACCGACATGCGATGGCCACCGGGCGTAATGCGATGGGCAAACGGATTCTGCTCCGCAATTGCCATTATTTGCTGATAAAGCGCCTCTGCATCCTCACGTGCGCGACGCCGCAGGATCACCGCGCCCTCAGCCAGCGTCTCCTGCCAGGGTGGCTCTTCACTAAACAGATCTAACATCAGGGTTCTCCGGATTCAGCGGGGATCAGGAAAGCAGCGAACTGCGGCGACATCCAGCTGACAAATTTATCGCCCTGCTTGCTGATCAGATAGACCGCCAGATGCTGTTCGATCGCCAGCGCCTGGGCTTTTTCCGTGCCAAGTACCATCAGTCCGGTATCCCAGCCATCGGCTTCCAGCGCCGTGGTGGCGATCACCGTGGCGGAAACCAGTTTATGCTCAATTGGCCGTCCGGTAACGGGATCGATCACATGAGAAATGCGTTTGCCGTCCAGTTCATAATAGTTGCGATAGCTACCGGAGGTACTGATGCCGTGTCCCTGCAGATTAACGCGCGCCTGAACCGCATTCTCACGATCGGTCGGTTTCTGAATCGCCACCCGCCACGGCTGCTGCTGCGCATTAAGGCCGCGGCTCAGCACGGCGCCCCCCACTGACACCAGATAGTTATTGATGCCGAGCTGCTCCATCAGTCGCGCCAGATGATCGGTGGCAAAGCCCTCGCCCACCGTCGAGAGATCGACATAGAGATCCGGCAGATCTTTCTGCAGCCACTGTCCGTCTGCGCCCTGCACCACCCGCAGATGCTGCAATCCGGTCTGCGCCCGGGCGGCGGCGATTTGTGCCGCATCCGGCATATGGCCGGGCTGCTTCGTCGGGCCAAAGCCCCATAAGTTGACCAGTGGCCCGACGGTAATATCCATCGCCCCGCCGGTTTTACGGCCAATCCGCAGTGAGGTCGTGACAATATCTGCCATGTTTTCACTCACCGGCTGCGGTGACAGGTCACGGCTTTGGTTGAAGCGCGATAAGGCGGAGTCTGGCTTCCAGGTAGAGAGTTCCGCATCGTCTGCATCCAGCTGCTGCTGAATACGCTGTTGCAGTTCCGCTCTGCGTTCACTCGCCACATCGGCCAGGCTCACCCGCCAGACGGTTCCCATGGTTTTTCCTTCCAGCACCAGCGCGGATGTGGTCGCTGGCTTATCACAGGCCGTTAACATTAACGTTAACATCGCCATAAACAGCAGATTAATCTGAGAACGCATCTTTCCTCACTTGTAACACTTTATTCAGCTCTGCTACAAAGCATAAACTTCGGGTAAAGACGCTTAAAGAGAGTTGAATATTTCTCTGAAACCTATCAGTATTCACCGGTCATCTACCCTGTATCCGCCTTTTATCAGGCGACTAACGTTAACCAAAGTAAGGAGCGGCAGATGATCTATCTGATTCTCGTCATTGCCCTGGGGCTGTTTATCTTCAGTAGCTATAAAGTTTTGCACCAGCGTCGTCATCGCCACATGACACCCTCACGCCCGCGCCAATAACAGGCTTAACTGCACCTGATTGGGGCAAGATCGCCCTGACGCGCGCGGCAAGTGTACCAAAGTGCGCGCGAGGTCTGTGGCTGTGAGAGCGGTAAAGCTGGCATGAATTCTGCACTGTTGAAACAGTGTTTATCTCTGAGAGGTGCAGAATGAAAAATTCACAGAAGTGGCAGTCAGCATGGCATCACTGGCTGAGCTTTTCAGCCTTCACCCTGGCAGGCGTGGCATTTGAAGGCGCGCGATTCGGCAGCGTGGTGTCGTCAGTGACAACCGCGCCGGAAGCCACCAAGTGGCGAAAGGCTGAAGCGCTCAGCCCGAAAGGTGACGCAGGAGCGCAGCGGTAACTGCGCTCCCGTACAACTCAGAACTGGTAAACCAGACCCAGTGCCACCACGTCGTCGGTATTGATACCGGCTGCGTCGGTGAAAGCGTTGTCGTCCAGCAGGTTGATCTGGTAATCAACATAGGTGGACATGTTTTTGTTGAAGTAGTAGGTCGCGCCAACGTCGATATATTTTTTCAGATTCTGTTTACCCCAGTTCTGAACATCGGTGCCGCGTGAGGTGACGTACGCCAGGGATGGACGCAGGCCAAAGTCGAACTGATACTGCGCAACCAGTTCCCAGTTGTCCGCTTTATCCGCATAGCCATAAGCTGCAGAGTCGCTGCTGCCGAAGCGAGTAGCGTTATAGGCGCGTGAATACATAGCCGCCAGATAGACGTTGTTCGCGTCATATTTCAGACCGCCGGTGTAAGCTTCCGCTTTATCACCACGTCCCAGAATACCCTGCGCTCCGCCATTCTGGTCGTTGGTACGATCAGACTGGAAGGCAGACGCACCAATGCCGAAGCCTGAACCCAGATCGTAAGTTGTGCTCAGACCCCAGCCGTCGCCATTCTGACCCAGTACGTCACGGCCATTCGGAGACTCTGTGCTGTTGCCATTCTTGCCCTGATACTGGACTGCAAAGTTCCAGCCATCCACCAGACCGAAGAAGTTATTGTTACGGTAGGTCGCCATGCCGTTACCGCGCTGATACATAAAGTTATCTGCGCCGTAGGTATCGCCGCCGAACTCTGGCAGCACGTCGGTCCATGCGCCGATATCGTAGGCTACGCCGTAGTTACGACCGTAGTCGAACGAACCTGCATCACCAAATTTCACACCGGCAAAACCAACACGGGTGTAGCTGTCAGCCGTACCTTCAGACTCGGCGTTGTTCAGCGCCGCCTGGTATTCCCACTGGCCGTAACCGGTCAGCTCATTGCTGATTTCGGTTTCGCCCTTAAAGCCGAAGCGAACGTAAGACTGATCGCCATCAGAACCATCGTTATCAGAGAAGTAGTGCAGACCGTCAACTTTACCAAACAGATCTAATTTGTTGCCGTCTTTGTTGTAGATTTCAGCTGCGTTTGCTGATCCTGCTGCAACCAGCAATGCAGGGATCATCAGGGAGAGAACGCGACGTTTCATTTTATTACCCTCTGTTATGTGCCTTTATTATTTGCCACTGCTAACTGAATGATTAAAAATTCAGCCGGCAGGCCATTGTTGTTTTATAACGGGCAATAATCCACCAGGAAAATGCTACTAAATTTCCAAAAGTGTTTCATACGTCGAAACAGTTATTTCATAATGTAAATAACGGGGAACTAATAACCAGCACGGATCGATAAAAAATGGCGCACAAATCGATAAACCGATTTGGATATCCATGTTATCAACAGGTTACATCAGAGTATTCCGAAGCACTGAATGATAAAACTTATACGGCATCTGGTAATAGAATAGACCCCGCTATCATCATTTATTCCATTATTACCTTCATTCTCCCCGAATGAGATGTACAACTTATTATTTCCCGCCGGACAAATTGTCCGGCATTTTTTTGCCTGCTGTTTGCCGTTGCGTTATATCTTCGTAAACTTTATTAACCGGGTTAAATTAACTACAGTCTGTTTCCGCACATATTGTTAAAATACGCACGCTTTGCGCCCTGATTGCCCAAATATCCGCCATGTTAATTTATCACCGTAATTAAGCAGACAGATATTTTAGCTGGTGCGGATTTTCAGCGCTCGCGCATCGATTCTTTGACTTTATTCAGGGGTTTAATCAGATAATCCATGACCGATTTCTGACCGGTTTTAATCTCCACATTGGCCACCATACCGGGCACGATCGGGAATTTTCGTCCGGCACGGTTAGTCAGCTCGGCTTTCTGGGTACGAACATAAACACGATAGTAATATTGATCACGTTTTACCTCATCCTGCAGGGTATCTGGCGAGACAGTTTCAACTTCGCCGTGCAGATCGCCATAGATTGAGGAGTCATAGGCAGTCACTTTGACGGTAGCCGCCAGACCGGGCCGGATATAGGCGATATCGCGTGGATTGATGCGCGTCTCAATCAGCAGCTGATCCTCCAGCGGGACGATTTCCATCAGTTTGCCGCCAGGCTCCAGTACGCCACCGACCGTAGTAACCTGAATATCTTTAACGATGCCGCGCACCGGTGAATAGAGCGTGGCACGCGTCAGCTGATCCTCTTTGCCTGCGGCAACCTGCAGTTGCGCATCCAGTTCGGCATTGTTTTTCACCTGCTCTTCGTGGGCGCGCACCAGATAGTCATTGCGCGCCTCATCGATTTTGCCGCGCAGATCGCTGACCTGACGACGCAGTCGAATCACCTCGACCTGCCCTGCTGCGCCTTTGGCAACCAGCGGTTCCGTCAGCCGCAGTTCATCCTGCACCAGTCGCAGCGACTGCTGCAGATTACTGATAGTTTCGGTGAGATTACGGCGTCGCGACTCGTAGAGCTGCCGTTCGCGCGTCACCAGGTTCGGCTCCTTCAGCGTTTCGGCGCTGAATGTCAGCGGTGTGCCCGACAGCTCCGCCTCCAGCCGTTCGGACGAGGCGCGCAGGGTGCGCACTTTGGCCTGCGCCTCGCCGAAGTTCGACTGGAAGCGCGTCGGATCGAGGGTCGCCAGCACCTGACCTTTTTCGACAATGTCGCCCTCATGCACGTTAAGCTGTTTGACGATGCCGCCATCCAGGCTGTCGATCACCTGCGCGCGGCTGGAAGGGGTGACTTTACCGGTGCCGACCGTGACCTCATCCAGAATGGCAAAGTGCGCCCAGATGAGAAATATCGCCAGCGCGGCGGTGCAGAGCCAGATAATCGCCGATGTCCGGCGTTCATGAAGGGCAAGATCTTTATCAACAATAACCAGACTCATGCGGTGTCTCCCTTAGCTGGCGATGGCGCGGGTGTCGTCGCGCGGCGCAGGATCTCGTCGCGCGGGCCGTCGGCCACGATCCGGCCGTTATCCATCACCACAATACGATCGACCATCTTCAGCAGCGCCGGACGGTGTGTCACCAGCACCAGCGTCCGGCCGCTGATCCAGCCCTGTAGCTGACGGATCACATGCTCCTCCAGCTGTTCATCCATCGCCGCGGTGGGTTCATCCAGCAACACCACCTGCGGCTGACGCAGGATCAACCGGCTCAGCATCACCATCTGACGCTGGCCGCCCGACAGCCCGCGCCCGCCTTCATTGATAATGCGGTCCAGGCTGGCGGCATCCTGCTGGACCAGCGACAGCGCACCGCTGATGCGCAGCGCCTGCAGCATCTCCTGTTCGCTGGCATGGGGATTGCCCAGCATCAGATTCTGCCGCAGCGTGCCAAAAAAGAGACGAGAGTCGTGCGACAGCCAGCCGAGCTGACGACGTAAATCGGTGGGATCGATACGCTCAATATCGACGCCATCGACAATCACTTTGCCCTGATTCGCCAGCGCCTGACCGGCGAGGATCTTCAGCAGCGTCGATTTCCCTGCGCCGACTTTGCCCAGAATGGCAATCTTCTCACCGGGCTTAATCTGCAGTTGCTGAACGTTGAGCACATTCTTTTCATTCTCTTCGTCATAGCTGTAATGCACATTGCGCAGATCGTACTGGCCGGTGAGCGTCGGGCAGTGTGCCAGCGTGGTCGCCTCAGGCTGATCAAGCGGCTTCTTCAGCAACTCATCCAGCCCTTTCATCGCCATTTTGGCATGCTGCCAGCGCGAGAAGACCATGGTCAGTTGCATCAGCGGGGCGATGGTGCGTGATGAGAGCAGGCTGCAGGCGACCAGCGTACCGGTGGTGATTTGCGAATCGAGCACCAGATAGACACCAAATACCAGCATGCCCGCATAGGTGAGCTGCTGCACAGTCGCGGCCCAGCCGGTGAGACGCGCGCCCCACAACCGCTGCTGATTACTGATTGAGGCGCTGACTTCGTGCGTCTGCTCCCACTGACGCTGAAAATAGGGTTCTGCCTGCAGCGCCTTGATATCCTCAATCCCTTCAATGGTCTCCACCAGCACTGCATTGCGCAGCGCGCCCTCGCGCAGCCCCTCTTTGGCCAGGCGTGCCATCGGGATCTGCACCAGCAGACCGGGAATGACGATCAGCGGGATCGCCGCCAGCGGAATCAGCACCAGCCAGCCGCCAACAAACGACATGATAAACAGGAACAGGATGACAAACGGCAGATCGGCCGCTGCGCCTACCGTGGTCGAGGTGAGCAGCTCACGCACCTGGTCGATCTCACGCAGCTGCGAGATAAACGAACCGGTCGATTTCGGACGCGCCTCATTACGTATGCTCATCGCCCGGGCAAACAGCATGGCCGAGACTTTCAGGTCGATGCGTTTGCCCATTAAGTCTGACACCTGGGTCCGCATCAGCCGGATCAGATACTCAATGGCCGCAGCGATCAGCACGCCGACAAACAGTACCCACAGCGTGGACTGCGACTGGGCCGGAATGACCCGATCGTAGACCTGCATCGAAAAGAGAATACCGGCCAGCGCCAGCACATTACTGATCACCGAGGCCAGCGAAATTTCCGTGATACGGCGGCCCATACCGCGAAAATTTTTCCAGAACCAGTGTGGCTCATAAGGCTGAACGAATTCGTCGATGCGCGCATCACGGCCACGCGCCGCTACGCCAATCACGCCGACATCGCCCTGGGCGCGTGCCAGCAGTTCTGATAACGCGCTTTCACGCACCACATCGCCGCCTTCACTGAGCCAGTAGCGCGCGCTGTTTTCTGAATCGATGCTCTCCAGCACCGCCACGCTGGCATTCTCCAGCACCAGCACCACCGGGGTGATCTCCTGACGCCAGCGCAGTTTGTTCTGCGGCACCATGGTCAGATGCAGTCCCAGCAGGCCGGAGAGTCGTTCCAGCTGCTGTGACACCGGCAGATGTTCAAACCAGCGCATCTGCTGACGCAGGGTTTTGCCATCGGCAGGTTTACCGAATCGCGCGGCTACGCGCAGCATGGCGGCAATCCAGTTATCGGTATTCAGGGTTGATGTACTCATTATTAATGCCTTATCGCTATTGCAGCGAAGGAAGGAGATCGCCGCTGCTTTGCTGGCGATCGATACCCATGATATCGAGCAGATTGTCTACTGCGGCGGCATAACGGACGGTGGCGTCCCAGCCATCGTAAAGCGCGGTGATGCGTGAGCTGTCAGCCTGAAATACATCCTGTTCCACGCTAAGCAGATCGTTCAGGCTGCGCTTACTCAGGCGATATTCATCGGCGTAGACATTACGGGTATGGTCGGCGCTGGCCAGCTGCACTTCCCCGGCAGCCTGCCGCTGCTGCGCGCCAATCATGTCGGCATAGGCGGTAGAGGCGTTTTGATTGATGGCGAGCTTAGCCTGCTGAATAGCGGCCTGCGCCGCTTCACGATCGCCCTCGGCTGACTGGGTTTTCGCATTCACCAGGCCGCCCTGATAAAGTGGCGCTTCCACCTGCAGCTGCACTTCATCATCCCAGTAAGATTGACGGTCATTTTCATAGCGGGTCCGGCCCGCCTGCACTTTAATCGTCGGCCAGTGACCGGACTCTGCCTGGCGCACCCGTTCACGAGCGGCTTCCTGTTTCGACTGCGCGCTGCGCACCGCCGCGCTGCTTTCATAGGCGATTTTGTCGAGGGTGATCTGCTGTTTAAGCAGCGCCTGTGGCAGTTCAGGCAGAGTGGCGGGGACCACACCGGTCAGCACGGTCAGCTGCGCGGTGGCGGAACGGTGCTGGGCACGATATTGCTCCAGCGTAGCCTGCATCGCGGCGATGCGGGTTTCCGCCTGCAGCACGTCGGACTGAGAATTGAGGCCAGCATCGGCGCGCAGCTTCGCGATATCCCGCACGCGCTTCAGCGAGGCGATATTGGTATGTGCCGTTTCTGCCAGCGCCTGGTAACGTTTGACTTCAAGGTAGGCCTGCAGCGTATCTTCCGCCACGGTGGTCATCGAATCGAACAGGCTGTAACGATAAGCATCCGACAGCGCGTGCTGCTCATCGATGGCGCTGCCGGTGCGGCCAAAGTCGTAGAGCAGCTGGCTGAGCGTGATGCCACCGGAGCCGTTATTGTTGAGGCTTCCGGCGGAGTCAGTCTGATGAGAGCGTCCCGCCGCGCCCTGCAGTGAGATCTGCGGATACCAGGCGCTGCGGGCGGCATCAAGATCCCCCTCACCGATATGGATCTGTGCCGCCGCTTCCGAGATTTTCGGATTGCGGGCGAAGGCCCGAAGAATGGCGTCGCGCAGCGTTAAGCTGGCAATCTGCTCTTCGGTGGGCGCGGCGCGCCAGTTAAATTCGGCTTTAGGTAAAGGTGCGGCAAAGGCCGCGTGCACTGCAACGCCACTCAGGGCGCACAACAAAAAAGTTAATCGCGCTTTGTTCATTATCCATACCAACAGGGGTTCTTATCATCATGGTGTTTTTCCTGGTGAACAAAGCGAGCAAAAAGGGGTGCCACTCAGCGTCTGACGCATTTATTGCATTATTTTATTTATGGTTCGCAAGCGAGACGCTAAACGACCTTTAACATTATTAGATCATATCCCGGGCTTATTCCTGCTAAAAACAGATGAAATCGTTAATATTTCTCCTGAGAGGACAAAAAACAATCACTAAACGCATCCACGCCAATCCAGACAGGCTTAACAGACCTGTCCGGAAGGCAGTGCGTTTGCTAATGTTTTCGCGTCAGACCAGCGGGTGTGCCGCAGGATGCTGCAGCAGGTGATCGGCAAGTGTATAAGGAATATCGGAGAACAGATGGTTTTCCTGCGGTGCGGCGGCAGTGGATGCCTGCGCCACGTGCGCGGTTTCTGCCTGCTGGGTCAGGCTGACGGTCTCCAGCAACTGGTCCACCGTCTGACCCTCCAGCGGGTTGGCGCTTTCAGTATGTGATGCCACCTGCACCGTCTGGCTGGCACTGGCCAGATTACCGGCGCTGTCTTTGCCGCTGACTGTCATCTGGTACTCACCATCGTCCAGCGGTGCCAGTTGCCCGGCCAGAATGGTCAGCGCCCAGCCGCCATCGGCTTTTACACTGGCGCTGTAGTGCTGATCGCCCAGCGTTAATTCCACCAGGCTGCCCGGTTGCAGATGACTGGAGCTGCCCTGAATCAGATGCCAGCTGTTGACATCGGCAGCATCAATTTTGTTATCACCAAAAGCCGTGTCCAGGGTCAGCGTCGGTCGCTGATGCACGGCTACGGTAAACAGTTGATCACTGGTCTGGGTGTCGCTGTTGCCATATTCATCCCAGCGGTGAAAGGTGGCGGCGACCGGGCCATCCGGCAGTGCCAGCAGCTCGCTGGAGGTCAGTGTTACCATACCTTTGGCATCGGGCTGGTAGGTTTTACCGTTGATCTCCAGGGTGTTGGTGCCTTCAACGTAGAAGCTCAGATCGTGCTGCGCCTCCTGATAGTTGAGCGTCATGTCACCGCCGATATCCATTTCGGTGTAGATCGGAATAAAACCGGTGTGGATATTCAGGTCATGCGTGACGTTGGTGTAGTTGTTGGCCCCGTCGATCGACCAGGCGCGGATTTCCCCAACGTTGATAAAAGCGTGCACATCCGCTGCCGGGATCACCACCTGCCAGTGTCCATCTTCGGCTATCGTGGTGGCATAATCTTTCTGGTTGGCACCGTTGATCACCAGCCGATGGCCCGGCATCACGGTGGAGAGCGTGCCGCTAATTAGCAGATCCTGCTGGCTTTCTGCCAGGTTTATCACATCGTCCGCAGTGACCTTGTCGAAGGTAATTTTTGGCAGGCTACTCAGATGGGTGATCAGCGTCAGATCGTGATATTCGGTGGCGCTGTTTCCATTGGGATCGGTCGCCGTGACTTTAAGGCTGTAGACCCCATCTTTCAGCGCCTGCATATCGCTTTCATGAAATGTGCCATACCACTTACCGTCGTTTCCCATGCTGGCGGTGGTGGTTTGCGTCCCCAGCGTCAGTGTCAGCTTCGACCCCACCGGCAAGTGCGTTGCGCTGCCGCTGATCTCAACGCCATAAATGCTCTCAGCAATACTCACCGCGTTATCGCCACTGACCGTGTCCACGCTCAGGGTAGGTTTGATCGTGCGGTCGACATAGAGACCAAAGTCAACGGTGGTTGCCGTGCTTTGCCCTGCTTTATCGGTAATGGTCAGCGTGAGCGTGTGATTGCCATCCGGTACGCCTTTCAGCGCGTCGGCCGGCATAGAAGCATTCCAGTAGCCCCACTGATTAACGGTGCTGTGCCAGCTTTGATCGTTGAAGGTCAGCGTGACGGTGGAGCCCGCTTCTCCTTCCGCACGGCCGCGCAGATGCACCGGCTTTTCCGCTTCCCAGCCGGCGATCACGCCATCACTGGCGATCGCTTCATAGGGCTGCAGCCAGGCGGGTGGCGAATTCTTCACCGTGGCCAGAGTGTTGCCATTGAGCGGGCTGCTATGCAGTGACTCGGTGGAGAGCGTGGTGACAGGCAGGCTCTGGCCCGGCGTGGCGAAAGGAAGGCTCAGACTTTGCGTGGCGGCTGGCGCAATGGCGGGCACAGCGCTATCGGCAACGGCAAAGTCGCTTACCGCCGTCTGGAAAATGGATTCGAGCCGGATGGTACGAAGCGTATCGCGTGATGACATAGGTAACCTCAGTTCAGAACAGAAACGCAGACAAAAACCATCGGATAAACCGATCGCTTACTCTGACGATATGGTAGTGGGACAGCTAAAACTGCCCGTTTCCGCTGGTCGGAACTGATTACCCGCAGGTAACAAGGATTTATAAACAGGACGCTAATAAAAGCGCCAAATAGAGTCAGAATGCTGATTTTACGGCGTGACGCCGTTTGTTGCGCCTACCCTAATCTTTCATTCTGCTAATGAATAGTGGCGATAATCTGGAAAGTGGAATTATCACGTGACTGAAACAAAAAAAGCGGGTGCTTTCGCACCCGCTCTATTCATCTTCTGAACAGACCTTTCAGTCACTACACAACATGGACCTGCAGGTTCTGCTGCACCAGCACATCGCCCAGGGTGTTATCACTGGTCAGCGCCGAGTTGTGGTAGATCTCAAAGACTCTGCCCTCAACGGTACGCTCGCCGGTCACTTCCCAGATTCCGCCGTTGCTGTTAGCCAGTGTCACCTGGCTGCCATCTGCGCCTTTGATCAGCAAATCGTCACTCTGTTTATCCGTGATATTGAGTGCCTCATTGAGATCGAGCTTCACGGAGTTGGTTCCGGTTTTACCCAAATCGAGCACCTCAATGTGTTCGACCTTCAGGCCCAGCGCAGTGAGATCCAGACTGAGATGCTCACCATTCAGCATCAGGGTATCGGTGCCTGCTCCGCCATCAATATGGGTAAAGTTAAGGTCACTGACCGTCACGATATCCGCCCCGCTGCTGCCGGTCACTGTCGCCCCCTCAATGGTGCTGCCATCGGCCAGCGTAATCACGACGCCGCCGATGGTGTAACCCACCTCCTCTGCCGGTGCCGCTGCCACCGCGGCGTCATTTGCCGCCGCGTTTTCACTGCTGCCGACTGGTGTCACCGTATCCGCTTCAGTAATCAGCGTGGAAGCCACCGCCACATGGGCGCTGCTCTCGTCGCTGCTGGTGCTGCTGTTATGCTGCGTCTCCGCGCTGGCGACAGTAGCGCTGTCATCCGCCACCGAGAACAGCGCAACCGATTCGTTTGCCGCCAGCGTCACCGGTAGCACGGCACCCAGTAACAGGGTATTGGTGGTCGAGTAGCTGTTACCGGCCGCGTCGGTAATCGTGACTTTCGCCAGCGTTCCCAGCGACAGCAGCAGGCCACCCACCGACAGCAGTGAAGGTGAGAAGTTAACCGCGTAACGCCCCAGCGCATCGGTCGTGGTGTTCAGCGTCGGGCCGTTGTTGCCGTTGGAGAGCAGCAGCGTAACGTTCACTTTCGAGCCCTGCGCGGCATTCAGCGATCCCCCCTGCACCACCAGACCCGCCAGTAAAGAACCGACGATGCTCAGCACCGGATCGACCCCGACCAGCGGCTGATTGTGCGACAGCGCGGTAAAGCTGCTGGTGCTGGTTGCGGTGTTGCCGCCAATATCCGCCACCGTGACGGTGAGAGGATGGCTACCATCGGCGATCCCTTTCAGCGTCGCTGACGGCACGCTGATGCTCCAGGCGCCATTCGCACCAATAGTAGTGGTAAGGATATTACCCGCCACGTTCACCGTCACCGTGCCGCCCGCCGCGTTGGTGCTGGTTCCTCTGATGGTTTCAGTACTGTTGGCTTCCGCAATATTGAGGTAGCCATCGCCGCCAAAGAAGCTGTTGACGCTGACCGTTGGCGTGGTGTGACTGACCACACCCAGCGACGCCGAGGTGTTGCCAATGCTGCCCGCACCGTTGGTTACGCTGGCGGTGACAGTCTGCAGACCGTCAGTAATGGCAGCAAGGTTAGCCGCCGGAACAGAGAGACTCCAGTTGCCGTTGCTGCTCACCGTGGTGCTGTAAGTCTGACCACCCAGCGTGACGCGCACAACCGATCCCTCGGCGTTGCTGGCGGTGCCGCTGATGGTCTGCGCCGTTTTCACATCCACCGCGCTCAGCGCACTGTCACCAAACAGCGAGGTAATGGCGACCACCGGCGTCGACTGACTGATGACGCTCAGCGTTCCGCTGCTGTTTGCCACGTTACCGTAGGCATCGGTGCCGGTGACCGTGACGGTTTTACTGCCGTCAGTGATAGCAACAAGATCCGCTTTCGGGACGGTAATACTCCAGTTGCCGCCGCTGACCACTTTGGTGGTGTAGGTCAGGCCATTCAGCGTGGCGCTGACGGTTGAACCGGCAGAGAGGCTGGACGTCCCGCTCAGGGTCTGGTTAGAGGCCAGATCCGCGGCGCTCAGCACACCATCGCCAAACACCGTATTCAACGACAGGGTCGGCTGGAACAGTCCCAGTGACACGCCCGCGCTGGTGCTGCTGACGTTTCCGACCGGATCGGTGACGGCCGCGCTGACGGTGAAGTTACCGTTCAGCAGCGTTGACAGAATCGCTGGCGAGACGGCGGTTGAGAAACTGCCATCCGCGTTGACCTGCGCGTTGACGGTGGTGTTACCAATCGCCAGCCTGACGCTGCTGCCCGCAGCCAGCCCGGAGACCGTGCCGCTGATGGTCTGAGTGACCAGCGACTCCGCCAGGTTCAGCACGCCGTCGCCAAACAGCGGATTGAGGGTAACTTTCGGCAGGTTGTGAATACCAACCAGTGCCCCGGCCGTAGTGCTGTTAGTGTTACCCGCGCTGTCGGTGACGCTGATGCCCACGGTCAGATTGCCATCTGCAATCCCCTGCAACAGCGCTGGCGTCAGCGAGACGTTAAAGTTGCCATTGGCATCGGTCGCCGTCACCAACTGCTGTGAGCCTACCGACACTACCACACGCGATCCCGCTTCCGCGCCGCCAATCACCCCACCGATCACCTGGGTAACCAGCGAATCCGCCACGTTCAGCAGACCGTCGCCAAACAGCGGATTCACGGTGATGGTCGGCAGCAGCGTATCGACCCGGATACCGGCGCTGGTGCTGGCGGTATTGCCCGCTGCATCCGTTACCGACGCGCCCACCGTCAGGTTGCCCTGTGCCAGCGTGCCCAGAATATCTGGTGTCACCGTGGCGCTGAACGCCCCGCCCGCACCCACGGTGGCGGTCACCTGGCTGTTGCCAACCGAGAGCGTCACCACACTGCCCTGCGCAACGTTATTTACCACCCCGCTGATCACCTGTCCGGTGGCGATATCGGCCAGGTTCAGCACCCCATCACCAAACAGTGAGGTCAGCGAGATAGATGGCGTCTGAGTAAAGATGCCGATGGATGCGCTGCTGGAGGCGACGTTACCCGCCACGTCTCTGACGCTGACGCCCAGCGTCAGATTGCCATCCAGCAGAGAGGTCAGATCGCTGCCCGGCAGGCTAACGCTCCACACTCCACCCGCCTGCACTGTCGTGCTGTAACTCTTGCTGCCAAAGGTGACCGTCACCTGGGAACCCACAGCCGCATTTTCTATCACGCCACTGACCAGCTGTCCGGCAGCGGCTTCCGCAATGTTCAGCAGGTTATCACCGCCAAACAGCCCGGTGAGCGCACCGACCACCGGCACGGCATCGACAATCGCGGTGACGGTTTCACCAACGGTGCGGGTGTTGCCCGCGGCATCGGTCAGGGTGACGTCAAGCGCAAGATTGCCATCGCTTAACAGGCCCAGCACCGAAGGCGGCACCACGATGGCCCATTTACCATCCTGGCCCACTGACGCAGAGAGCGTTGTGCCGCCCAGCACCACCGATACCGTAGCGCCCACACCCGCCGAGGTCGCAACCCCGGAAATGGTCTGTGCCACCGTGGTATCCAGTGCGCTGAGCGTGCCGTCGCCGAACACCGAATCGACCACCAGCGTCAGCGCACTGTTGACCACTTTGTTGACCGTCAGCGTGGCGTCGGTCTGGTTTCCGGCTACATCATTGACCCGCACGCCAAACACCAGCGCACCGTCAGTGAGGCTCGCCAGGACATCCGGCGCGAGATCGATGCTCCAGCGTCCGTCAGCACCCACCGTCGCAGTGGCGATCGGCGCGGCATCGCCCAGATAGAGACCGATGGTCTGGCCTTCTGCTCCCTGTGCGCTGCCGGTCAGCACCTGGCTTAGCAGCAGGTCAGCTGCGTTGATCACGTTGTCGCCGAGGAACGCGTCGACCTGGACCAGCGGCGCAGCGGTATCCACCGTCACCGTCTGGGTGGTCGTCGTCACGTTACCGGCCACATCCGCCAGCAGCGCGGTGATCACCGGCGAGCTGCCATCGGGAAGAGCCTGCATCGCGCTGGCAGGAACGGTAGTGGACCAGGTGCCGTTGCTCTGCACCACGGCGTTGTAGGTCTGATTATTGAAGGTCACCACCACCGTGCGACCCACTTCGCTGAGATCGGCGGTGCCACTGATGGCCTGACCGGTGGCACTTTCATTGCCATTGACCTGGTTATCACCGGTAAACGGATTGAGAGTCAGTGCCGGTGGCGTAAGGTCGATCAGCACGTTACCGCTGGTAGTTACAGAGTCAGTGCCGTCGGTAGCATTCACCGTGATGGCGACGCTGCCGTCCGCATTGCCAAAGGCGCTGACCGGCAATGCCGCCGTTGACCAGTTACCCGACCCATCCAGCGTAGTCGCGTACTCCTGACCACCGATCGACACCGTCACTACCCCACCCGCGCCGAGGTTAGCGGAGGTGCCACTCACTACCACACCGCCCGCTACATCCTGAGTGCTGATGATGTTGTCGCCCGAGACCGTGCCCAGCGTGACCAGCGGCCCTGGCGGTGGCGTCAGATCCACGGTCAGCGCGACCGGTACGGTTGCGGTATTGCCAGCCAGATCGGTCACTGCCAGCGTCAGCGTAGTTGATGGTGTAAAGGTGGCCATCTGTTCTGGCGTCAGCGTTACACTCCAGCTGCCGTTGGCTGTCACTATCGCGGTGCCAAGTAGCGTGTCATTCAGCGAGATTGAGACCACTGATCCCGGCTCGGCTCCCGCTGCGGTGCCGCTGAGACTCTGCGGCTGAATGCTCTCGGCGTAGTTCAGCGCATTGTCACCGGTAAAGGCGGCAACATTAAGCACCGGTGGTGTGGTGTCGAGCACCAGCGAGCTGTTAATGGTGGTGCTGTTGCCCGCCGCATCGGTTGCTGTCACGGTAACCGGATAGGTATCATCCGGCAGCTGTGAAAGCTCCGCCGTTGTCAGTGGCACCGTCCAGTTACCATTGGCATCGACGGTTGCGGAATAAGTTGTGCCGCCAAGCGTAAGCTGCACAGTCTGATTCGCGCTCGCCTCACCGGTGGTTCCGCTCAGCGTCACTCCCGCGGCCACATCGCCGCCGTTCACATAGCTGCCAAGGAATTCCGGATTGACCGCAGGCTGCGGCGCGCTGAGATCCGCGGTGAAAGGCAGCTGCGCCGACGCGCTGTTGCCCGCCGCATCCACGACGTTAACCGTCAGCGATTGCGCACCGTCACCCAGTGAACTCAGGGCGTTGGCAGGAATGTTAACAGTCCAGTTACCGTTGCTCGCCACGGTGCCAGAATAGAGGCTGCCGTTGACATCCACGGTAATGCTGACCGCCTGGTTCGCCCCCACACTGCCGGTGGTGCCGGTCAGGGTCACCCCTGCCGCGGCTTCACTGATGTTCAACAGGTTGTCGCCGCCAAATGCGCCTGGGTTGAAGGTCGGCACAGGCAGCGCCACCTCTGTCACCACGTTCTGCGCCGTCGCGTCGCTGTTACCCGCGATATCGGTCGCCGTCACGGTAATGGTGTGGGTGCCGCTGGTGAAAGTGGCTAACTGCGCTGGCGACAGGGCCAGAGACCAGCTGCCATCGGTCTGCACCGTGGCTGCCAGCGGCTGACCGTTGTTAAAGCCGGAGATCAGCACCGTTACCGTCTGTCCGGCACCGGTAATGCCGGTTGTGCCACTGAGGATCTGTTCACCGGCCGCCTCTGCTGCGTTCAGCGCACCGTCGCCAAACGGCAGGTTCAGGGTGACATCCGGCAGCGCGTTAACGGCGACCAGTATCGTGCCGCTGGTGCTGCCGATGTTGCCGTTCGCATCGGTAACCGTCACGCTGACTGGCAGGTTGCCATCCGGCAGTGACTGCAATACATCAGCCGGCAGATCCAGTGACCAGCGTGAACCACCCTCAGTCAGCGTCGCAGAATAGAGGGTGCCATTAACGGTCACCGTGACCGACGCGGCGTTATTAATATTTACCGCACCGGTCAGGGTTCCGCCTGCGGCGGCCTCTTCAGCATTGATACGGCCATCAATAAATGGCGTATCCAGCGTTGGATTAGCAATCGGCGTAATCGCGGCGACGAACGTTTTGGTCGTTTCAATGCTGTTACCGGCCCGATCGGTGGTAATCAGGGTCAGCGTGTGTTCACCGGTTCCCAGGCTGGCGATGAACTCTGGGGGCAGGCTGGCAGTCCAGTTGCCATTGGCATCGACCGTCACCGACAGCGGGATATTGTCATCGCCTACCGTGACGCTCAGGGTCTGGCCCGGCACGACGGTGGAGGTGCCGGTGACCAGCTGAACGGAACCGGCTTCGCTGATATTAATAATGTTATCGCCGAACAGTGTCGTGTCGAAGGCGGCTGAAACAGGATCACTCTGCAGGATCTCAACGCCTGCGGTAACCTGCGCCGGATTACCGGCACCATCCGCGGCGCTGACCACCACCTGTGTCAGTCCATCGGCCAGGCCTGTCAGCGCACCCGGAGCCAGGTTCAGCGTCCAGTTGCCGCTGGCATCCGTGGTGGTGCTGAAGTTCTGCCCGCCTACAGAGATGTTCACCACGCTGCCTTCCGGCAGATTGGTACTGTCACCACTCAGCGTTAACGCCCCTTCCGCATCTGCCGCACTGATCAGCGCATCGCCAAACGGCGTATTCAGCGTCAGGGCTGGCAGGGTATTAAATGCTACGTCCAGTGACGTGGTGCTGTCTGTGGTGATATTGCCCGCCGCGTCGGTGACCGAAACGGTAATCGCATTGGGACCGTCCGCCAGCTGCTGCAGGTCGGCGGTCGGAATGGTAAGTGACCAGTTACCGTCGGCATCTGCCGTGGAGGTATAGCTGACGTTATTCAGCGTCACCGTCACCGGCAATGCGCCCGTGGTGTTGCCGCTGATGGTGAGATCCTGCAGCGACTCCGCCAGGTTAAGGGTATCACCCGCGTCGACCGTGATATTCGTCAGCGCAGGCGGTGTGGTAATGAAACTGACCTCCTGAGTGGCAGTCGCCGGATTGCCTGCGACATCAGTGGCGATCACGGTAAATATTTGCGTGCTGCCCGGATCCACGCTGGTAAAGGCAGCAGACGGGACATTCACCGTCCAGTTGCCGTCAGCGTCGAGCGTGGTGCTGTAGTCAGTGCCGTTAAACGACACCGTCACCAGGGTACCCGCTGCCAGCAGGGTGCTGCTGCCGCTGACCGCAACATCCGCTGTGGCCTCGGTGGCGTTAATCACATCGTCGCCGGCTACCACGTTCATGGTCAGCGTAGGCTGAGCCTGCGCACTGGCCAGCACGACCAGGCTGGTGCTGGCGCTGGCCGGATTGCCAGACGTATCCGCTGAGACCACGACCAGCAGCTGATCGCCATCCGGCAGATTACCCAGATCGGCGGCCGGAACGGTCACCGTCCAGCTGCCATCGGCTGCCACCGTGCCGCTGTACTGAATGTTATTCAGCGTCACCGTCACCAGCTGGCCTTCCACCAGGTTGTTACTGGTGCCGCCGATGCTCAGATCCTGTAGCGACTCCGCCTGGTTAAGGAAGTTATCGTCACTGATGGGCCCGATGGTCAGGGTTGGCAGGTTCAGAGTGTCAGCATCACGCGTCAGGGTCTGGGTGGCCGTGGCCGGGTTGCCCGCGGCATCGGTCATCGAGACAGCAACGGTGTAACTGCCGTCTGCCAGCCCCTGCACGACGCTGGCTGGCAGTGTCACCTCCCAGGTGCCGTCAGAAAGCACCTGAGTGGTGTAATCGACGTTCTGGAAGCTGACGGTGACCGTCTGTCCGGCATCCGCTATCGACGCACTGCCGCTGATGGCGACCGCTTCCAGCACCTCTACCGAATTGATGATGTTGTCGCCGCCGATGGCATTGACGGTCAGCACAGGCGGCGTGAGATCGACCGTGACGGCGCTGGTCAGCGAACCACTGTTACCGGCGGCATCGCTGGCATTGACCACCAGCGTAGTGACCCCCTCACCCAGCGTCTGTACCTGATCCGCTGTTAAGGTCAGCGTCCAGTTACCCTGCGCATCCACCGTGGCGGAATAATCATTCCCGCCCAGCGTCACGCTGACGGTCTGGCCGTTGCCCGCTACACCGGTGCTGCCGGTCAGCGTCTGACCGACCCCCTGTTCCGCCAGGTTCAGATAACCATCACCAAACGGGGTGTCTATGCTGACGGCCAGCGACGCCGTCGCCACCGTGATTTCACGGGTTTCGGTTACCGGGTTACCCGCCGCATCGCTAACCGTCACGGTCAGAATGTACGCCCCGGCCGGAATACCGGCCAGCGAACCCGCAGGCAGCGTCAGATTCCACTCACCGTTCTGGTCAACCGTGGTGGTCCAGGTCTGATTGTTCAGGGTAATGGTAATCTGCTGTCCGGCTTCGGCATTACTGTTGCCGCTGAGAACAATCGGCGCGGTGCTTTCGGCAATATTGATACTGTTATCGCCCGCAACCGTATTCAGTGTCAGGGTCGGTGGCGTCAGATCCACCGTCACGCTGCCCTGGCTGCTGCCGGTATTACCCGCTGCATCCTGGACTGTGACGGTATAGTTCAGGAGATCTTCCGGCAGGCCAGCCAGCGCGGAAGCCGGCACGCTGATCTGCCAGTTGCCATTGCCGTCGACGGTGCCGTTGTAGGTTGCGCCATTCAGCAGCACGCTCACCGTCTGGCCGTCACCGGTTATGCCGGTGGTGCCGCTCAGGGTTTGTGCTGTGGCGATCTCGCTGCTGTTGAGCAGGCCATCGCCAAAGGCCGAGACGATCTGCAGTGCTGGCAGCGTCGCCAGCACGCTGAGCGCTGCCTCGCTGCTGAGGGTCGCCCCGCCGCTGTCCGTTGCGGTGACCGTCAGGGTGTAAGGCCCATCGGCGAGCGCCGTCAGTGCCTCAGCCGGAACGATCACTGTCCAGCGGCCGCTGGCCGAGACCTGCGCGGTGTAGCTGATGTTATTAAACAGCAACGTGACCGTGCTGCCCTCTGTCACATTCACCGACGTACCGGTGACGACCAGGGCCTGACCCAGCTCCTGCGCATTCAGGTAGTTGTCTTCGCTGATGGCATCCATCGCCAGGCCAGAGGCGTTGCTGTTGACGTCAAAGGTGAGATTGCTGGTGGAGGTGTTGCCCGCCACATCGCTGACCGCCACGGTAAAACTGGCGCTGCCATCATTAATCGCGGCCAGCGCACCGGCTGGCACGATCAGGCTCCATGCCCCGCTCGCCTGTACGGCGGCGCTGTAGACTGTACCGTCAACGGTGACGGTAACCAGCTGACCCGCTTCGACGTTGGTGGTGGTGCCGGAGAGACGTTGATCGGTGAGGCGCTCCGCGCCATCGACCACGTTGTTACCGGCAAAGGTATCCAGCGTCAGGGTCGGCAGTGTGCCTGGCTCCACTTTCAGCGCCAGGTCGCGGCTGGTGGTGGTGGCATTTCCGGCCGCATCGCTGGCGGTTACGGTCAGCGGATAGCTGCCGTTGCCCAGCCCGGTATAAACCGTGGCGGGCAGTTCCAGCGACCAGACGCCGTTGACGTCAGCGGTGGTGCTCAGGGTAGTGCCGTTAAAGCTGGCCACAATCAGGGCGTTAGCTTCGCTGCTGCCGGTCAGCGTCAGCGGCTGCTGACTTTCAGCGGCGTTAATGATGCCATCGGATGGCGTAATGAAGTTCAGCACCGGAGGCAGTGTATCCACCACCAGGTTGCCATCAGCCTGGCTGCTGTTGCCCGCCACATCACTGACGACCACGGTGTAGCCACTATTGCCCTGCGGCAGCGCAGACAAGACATCGGCCGGAACGGCGACCTGCCAGTTGCCTGCGGCATCGACCGTGCCGCTGTAGTTGTTGCCGCCCAGCGTCACGACGACGGTCTGGCCGTCGCCGGTCACGCCCGTGTTACCGGTGATCGTGCCACCGGCGGCGGCTTCCTCACCGTTCAGAATGCCATCATCAAAGGCCACGCCCGGTGTCGCCACCGGCAATGCGCTGGCGATCACCGTCAGGGTAGCGTCGCTGGTCGCCAGCGGCTGTCCGTTAGCGTCGCTGGCGGTGGCGGTGATGGTTTGCGGGCCGTCTGCCGTTCCGGTAAAGGTGCCTGCCGGTAAGGTCAGGCTCCAGCTTCCATCTGCCGTCACGGTGGTGCTGACAGTTGTGCCGTTGACCAGAACGGTGACAATGCTGCCGTCAGGCAGACCGCTGGTGCTGCCGCTGACTACAACGGCGCCACCCAATTCCTGCGCATTGAGGTAGTTGTCGTCACTGACGGGTGCCAGCGCGATCGACGGCAGGCTGTTGTCCACACTGAAGTCAAGCGTGCTGCTGGCGGTGTTACCCACGGCGTTGATGACGCTGACGTTCAGCGTCTGGTTGCCTTCTCCCAGCTCAGCCAGGGCGCCCGCAGGCAGAATAATGCTCCAGTTGCCGCTGGCCTCGACCACACCGCTGTATTCGTTGCCATTCAGGGAGATGATCACCTGCTGGCCCGGTTCGACATTCGTGCTGCTGCCGCGCACCGTTATCGGCTGCAGCTGCTCCGCTGCCGTGACGATGCCGTCACCGGCGAAGGTGCTGCTGTCGATGGTCAGTACAGGCTGCACGTCCGGCGCGGTTGCCACATTCAGATCAACCACCTGGCTGCTCTGATTCCCGTTAGCACTGGTTTCCGTCACCGTCACCAGATTACTGCCAGGAGGCAGTGCCGCCAGCGCTTCAGGGGCGATCTGCAGCGTCCACTGGCCGTTAACGCCAACGGTGGTGCTGTAGAGCTGGTCGTTGAGCTGGACCGTGACCACGTCGCCATTCTGACCACTGCCACTCACCACCAGCGGCTCTGCCACTTCCCCGACGTTCAGCGCGTTATCACCGCTGACCGGGGCGACGACCAGCGGAGGCGGCGTGGTGGCAACCGTCAGGGCACTATTCTGGCTGCTGCTGTTACCGGCCGCATCGGTGACGGTAACCACCACCGGATAGCTGCTGCCATTGGTCAGACCGGCAAGCGCCGCTGGCGGAACAGCCAGCGCCCAGTTTCCGTCACCATCAACGGTGCCGGTGTAGGTCACGCCATTCAGCGTCACACTGACGCGATCGCCTTCACTGCCTGCGCCGCTGAAACTGAACCCTGCCGCCTGCTCAGCAATATTCAGCACGCCATCACCCGCGGGCGCAGCGATACTGAAGTCTGGTGCCGTGGTATCCACGGTAACCGACACTGGCGTAGTGGCGACGTTGCCGCTGACGGTGGTGACGGTCACGTTGAGATCGTAACGGCCATCTGGCAACTGTTGCAGATTCGCAGCAGGCACGGTGGCGGTCCAGCTGCCATCGGCGGCAACCACTGCGTCATAGGTCTGGCCATTCAGCGCAAGGCTGACGCTACTACCCGGCGTAACGGTGCCGCTGAGGGTCAGATCGGTGGCGGTTTCAGCCTCATTAATCGTGCCATCGGTAGCAATCGGGTTAACGGTCAGCACCGGTATGCCGGTATCAACAGTCAGCGGCTCGCTGATGCTGGTGCTGTTACCCGCTTCATCACTCACCGTCACAGTAATCGGATTGCTGCCCTGCGCAAGTGCCTGCAGCCTGTCTGCGGGTATCGTCACGCTCCATTCACCATTCGCGTCTACAGTGGCCGGATAGCTGATACCGCCCAGGGTCACGCTGACGGCCTGGCCTGGCAGCACTGTGCCGGTCAGCGTCTGCGCTGCGCTGGCTTCATCGGTATTGAGTATGCCGTCAGTGAATGGCGTGTTGATTTGCGGGTCTGCCAGCGGCGTGGTCGCCACCAGCAGCGGCAGGCTGTTCTGCACATCACCCGAAGAGACGGTAACGGTGGTCGTGCCCTGCGGCAGCGTTGCCAGATCGGCAGCCGGCACGGTCAGGGTCCACGCGCCGGTTTCATCGGTTGTGGTGGTGTAGACGGTGCCGCCAGTCACCAGCGTTACGCTGATCGGGCTGTTAGCCGGCAGGTTCGCTGAGCCGCCGCTGAGGATAAGATCGCTCTGCGCCTCCAGGGCATTCAGCGCATTGTCGTCACTGATTGGGGCAATCGACAGCGACGGTACGGGTGAAGTAACCACGCTGAACTGCCCTTCAGCAGGCAGCGCCGGGTTACCGGCCACATCGGTAATCGCCACGGTGAAGGTTTTATCGCCTGCGCCGCCCAGCGATCCGGCTGGCAGCGACACACTCCAGCTACCGTTCGCCTGTACTACGCCATCGTAAGACTGGCCATTGATGGTCAGCAATACCGGCTGACCTGCCGGTACGCCGGTGACGTTACCGGTGACCAGAATGTCGGTGAGCTGTTCAGCGCTGTCGACCTGATTATCGCCGGTCACGGGATTAATCGTCAGCGCCGGCGACGTTGCCGCCAGCACAGTGACGCTGGCCGGTACGGTGCTGCTGTTGCCATAAGCATCGCTGAGTACCACATCCACCGGATAGATTGCGTCACCCAGCTGGCTGATAATCGCGGCGGGCACCGTAACACTCCACGCACCATCGGTATCCACGGTGGCGGTGTAGGTCTCGCCATTGAAACTCACCGTGACGGTGTCGCCCTGAGCCCCACCGCGCCCGTCGAGTGTAAGATCCTGAGTATGTTCAGCGATATTGATATAACCATCACTGCCCGGCGTGGAGACTTCCAGCAGCGGCGGTGTGGTGGCGAAAATCAGTGAACTGCTGGCTGGTGTGGTATTGCCATCGGCGTCTGTCGCCACTACCGATACCGGTTGGGTACCGTTGGGCACATTTGCCAGGTCGGATGCCGGAACGGTGACACTCCAGCTGCCACCCTGCGCCACCACGGCGCTGTAGGCCACGTTATTCAGCGTGACGCGGATGATGTCGCCTTCGTCGCCGGTTCCGCTAACGATCAGCGGCTGCTGCGCGTCGCTGACGTTGATCACGCCATCATCGCTGAGATCGTTGAGCGTCAGAGCGGGCACCGCGGTAGCCACCCGCAGTTCCGTATTCTGAGTGCTGATGTTACCGGCCGGATCGGTCACGGTGACGGTCACCGGATAGGTCTGACTGGTCAGCGTACCGAGATCGGCCACCGGGACGGATGCACTCCAGTTACTGTTTTCGTCAACAATGGCGGTGTAGGACTTACCGTTTAACTCCACCGTCACGCTGTCGCCCGGTGTGCCGGTTCCGCTGATTTGCAGCGGCGTAGTGAGTTCGTTGTTGGTCAGGACGCCATCACCGCCCGGTGCGGTAACGGTCGCAACCGGAGGCTGCGTGCTGACCGCCAGGGGCTGCGTCTGCGTGGTGGTGTTACCGCTGGCATCGGTCAGCGTAACTACCAGCGTATAGCTGCTGCCATCTGACAGTGCCTGCAGCGCCGCTGGCGGCAGATCCACCGTCCAGTTGCCCTGCCCATCTACGGTGGCGCTGTAACTCTCGTTATTCAGCGAGACAGACACCACTTCGCCCGGCAACGCACCTGAACCGCTGACCGGCAGACCGGCAGCCACTTCACTGCTGTTGAGAATGCCATCGCCGCCTGCGACCTCTGCCACAATCAGATTCGGTGGCAGCGTGTCGACGCTGAAATTGAGCGTCTCGTCCACGCGGTTGCCTGCTTCATCAATCGCGGTAATGATCAGGCTGTTAGCGCCCTGCGGCAGTAAGGCGAGATCAGCGGCCGGCAGCGCCAGGCTCCAGTTGCCGTCTGCATTGACCGTGGTGCTGTAGGTTTTACCGTTAAGTTCCAGTTCAACCTGCTGGCCCGGCACGGCTTTGCCGGTGCTGCCGCCGATCAGCAGATCGCTGCCCGCTTCCACCCGATTGAGAAGGCCATCGGTAATCGCGCTCTCCTCCAGTGTGATTTGCGGCAGCGTGGCCGCGACTACATTCAGTTGAGCGGAGTCGGTCAGCAGTGCGCCGGTGGCGTCGGTGGTGGTGACCGAAATCAGTTTTACGCCGTCGGTGATAGTGGTGAGATCGCCTGCCGGAACGGTGACGCTCCAGAAGCCATTGCTGTTCACCACCGCGCTGTAATTACTGCCGTTAAAGTTAACCTGCACCGCCTGGCCCGGGTTAACGCCCACGGCAGAGCCGCTGATGATCAGATCGCTGCTCAGCTCCTGCTGGTTCAGGAAACCATCAAGGCTGACAGGTTCACTAATGGAAACCACGCCAGGTTCGCCTGCCGCCGGGGCGACGTTAATATCGCGGGTGTCGGTGGCTGAGGCGCCTGCCGCCGTTGTGACGCTGACCGCGATGGTGCTGCTGCCCGCCGCCAGTGCGCTGAGCGCCGCAGAGGGGATCTGCGTGCTCCAGCTGCCATCCGCGTTGACCAGCGCATTGTAATTTTGGCCGCCCAGGGTAATGGTGACCGTCTGGCCCGCCTCCACATTGCTGGTGCTGCCGGACAGCGTCTGGTCCAGCGCTTTTTCGCTGTTATCCAGCAGATCGTCACCGGCAAACAGGGCGATCGTCACTGTCGGTGTACCCGGTTCCGCTGGCGCTTCCACCGCAATCACCCGATCTTCGCTGACTGTTACGCCCGCCTGACTGGTGACTGTGGCCGCGATAGTCGCGTTGCCCGCCGTCAGTGCCGCCAGCGCGCTGGCCGGGACGCTCAGGCTCCAGCTGCCATCCGCGCCGACCGTGGCGCTGTAAGTCTGGTCGCCCAGCGTAACGGTCACGACCTGACCCGCCTCGACATTGGTTGAGCTGCCGCTCAGCAGCTGATCGCTGGTTTTCTCATCGTTGCTCAGGACGTCATCCACGGCGAACTGATCGAGCGTGATAGTGGGCTGGCCCGGCTCGGTAACCGGCGGCTCAACCGTGATCGGCAGGGTGTCGCTGAGGGTAGTACCTGCCGCGTTGCTGACCGTGACCACCAGCGAGGCAGAACCTGCTGCCAGCGCACCGAGTGCATCGGCCGGAATGGCAATGTTCCAGCTGCCGTCGGCGCCAACCGTTCCGCTGTAGCTCTGGCCGCCCAGCGTCACTGTGACAATCTGGCCCGCCTCGACGTTGGTGGTGCTGCCGGAGACCGCCTGCGCTTCCAGCTTCTCATCGTTGCTCAGGATATTGTCGTCAGCAAAGGCATTGAGGGTTAGCGTCGGGGCATTCGGTGAAGTGCCCGCTGACTCCACCAGGAAGTCGCGGGTTTCAGTGATCTGTGTACCAGACTGATCTGTCACCGTCACATTCAGGGCTGCGCTACCGGCTGTCAGCGCCGCCAGCGAACTGGCAGGAATCGTCACGCTCCAGCTGCCATCCGCGCCGACCGTGGCGGTAAAAGTCTCTCCGTTCAGGGTGACAGTGACCTGCTGGCCTTCACCGATATTGGTGGTGGTGCCACTCAGCAACTGATCGCTGGCTTTCTCGCTGTTGCTGAGGATGTCATCCCCGGCAAAGGCGTCGATGGTTACGGTGGCTTCACCCGGCTGCGTTACCGGGGCTTCGACAGTGACTGGCTGCGTTGAAGTGACTGTGTCGCCTGCCGCATTACTGACCGAGACGGTCAGTGTGGTGATGCCTGCTGCCAGCGCGTTCAGCGCAGCTGACGGCACGGCGACACTCCAGCTGCCATCACCCTGCACGCTGGCACTATAGGTCTGACCGCCCAGGGTGACCGTCACGATCCGCCCGGTTTCGATATTACTGGTGCTACCGCTGACAAGCTGATCGACCGCTTTTTCGTCGTTGCTCAGAAGGTTATCGCCGGCGAAATCATTCAGGGTCAGAGCCGGCACGCCCGGTTCCGTTACTGGCGTCTCAACTGCGATATCGCGGATTTCGGTAGTGCTCACGCCATCGGCATTGCTGACGGTGACGCTGATGGCATTGGCTCCCGCTGGCAGATTACCCAGCGCGGCTGCCGGAACAATTACACTCCAGTTACCACTGCCATCGACGGTGCCAAGGTAAGTCTGGCCTCCAAAGGTGACGGTGACCGTCTGGCCCGCTTCGATGTTGGTGGTGGAGCCGGAGAGCGTCTGGGCCGTCCCTTTTTCATCGTTGCTGAGGATGTCATCCCCGGCAAACTGACCAATAGTGACTGTGGGTTCACCCGGCAGTGTGACAGGGGCTTCCACGGTGATGGGCAGCGTGCCGGTTACGTTATCTCCGGCCACATTGCTGACTGAAACCGTCAGCGTCGTTTCACCTGCCGCCAGGGCGCTCAGGGCCGCCGATGGCAAAGTAACGCTCCAGTTGCCCTGCGCATCAACGCTGCCGCTGTAAGTCTGGCCGCCCAGGGTGACGGTTACCAGCTGACCGGGTTCAACATTGCTGGTGCTGCCGGTGAGTGTCTGATCGGTGGTTTTCTCCACGTTACTCAGCACATTGTCCCCGGCGAAGTCATCCAGCGTGACGGATGGCGGACCCGGAACGACCGGCGTATCGATGCTGATCGCGCGGTTTTCACTGACTTCAATGCCAGCCTGGCTGGTGACGACCGCGGAAATCGCCACCGAACCGGCTGCCAGCGCATTCAGTGCCGCAGGCGAGAGCGTGACGCTCCAGTTGCCCTGCGCATCCACTACTGCGCTGTAGGTCTGATCGCCCAGCGTGATGGTGACAATCTGGCCCGCTTCCACATTGGTGGTGGTGCCGCTAAGAACCTGATCGCTGCTTTTTTCGGCATTGCTGAGAATGTCATCACCGGCAAACTGATCGATGGTGATAACGGGCGTACCCGGCTGAGTCAGTGGTGGCTCTACGTTTACGGTCAGGCTACCGCTGGCGGCGGTTCCTGCCTGGTTAGCAACGGTGGCAGTCACCGTGGTAGTGCCGGATGCCAGTGCGGTCAGCGCATCAGCAGGCACGGTAATGCTCCAGCTACCATCGCCAGCCACGCTGCCGCTGTAGCTCTGGCCGCCCAGTGTAACCGTGACGATCTGCCCTGCTTCAACGTTGGTGGTGCTGCCGCTAAGAATCTGATCGCTGGTTTTCTCTGCGTTGCTCAGTACGTCGTCGCCGGTAAACGGGGCGATCGTCAGGGCTGGCACGCCAGGGGTGGTGTCAGGTGCCTGCACCTGGATACCCAGGCTGGCGGCAGCCGCCGTGCCTGCGGCGCTGGTCACACTGACCGAAATGGTGCTGCTGCCTG
>NZ_SBFD01000003.1:308870-682778 GCF_014156615.1 Pantoea pleuroti
CAGCGCCGAGAGTGCGGCGGCTGGAATTGAGACGCTCCAGCTGCCATCCGCCCCCACAGTGGCGTTATAGCTCTGTCCGCCCAATGTCACGCTGACCTGCTGGCCCGCTTCGACATTGCTGGTGCTGCCGGACAACGTTTGTGGCGTGGTTTTTTCGCTGTTATCCAGCAGGTTATCACCCGCAAACGGGTTCAGGCTAATGGACGGCGTAGCCGGTGTGCCGGGATCGGCGGCCGCGACGGTAATGGGCAGGCTGCCGGTGGTGGTCGTGCCCGCCGCGTTGGTGACGCTGACGTCGATGGAAGTGGTGCCTGCGGCGAGTCCCGCCAGCGCGGCAGCAGGGATAGTGACGCTCCAGCTGCCGTCAGCACCGACGGTGGCGTTGTAGGTCTGACCGCCCAGCGTGACCGTGACAATCTGACCCGCTTCAACATTGCTGGTGGTGCCGCTCAATACCTGATCGCTGCTTTTTTCCGCGTTATCAAGGACATCATCGCCAGCGAACGCATTGAGCGTGATGGCAGGCGTCCCCGGTGTGACCGGTGTTCCGGGATCGGTGCCACCGTCATTGCCGCCACCGTTACCCCCACCGCCACCACCACCACCGCCGACGCCAACGGCCAGGCCGGCTAAGCCGAGCACACCCAGACCGCCCGCCGTTATCACACCCATGGAGGTGTTGGCGTTATCTGCCAACAGCAGCGGCTCTACACTGTCGAGTGATTCATAGGTTGGCGTAACCGACGTGGAAGCGAGTTCAGTGCCTTCTGCGGTCTGCGGAAAGAGCGCATGTTCCGGTGGATTGACGCCATCATCGAACACCAGTTCGCTGTGCTGGCCATCGGCGTCGTCGAGGAAGAATTTCTGATAGCGGACAGTGCTGCCGTCACGCATATGCAGCACCAGATCGTTACCCTGGCGCTCATACTGCGTCACCATGTCGCGGGTGCCGCTGATGCGCACGACGCTGGGCTCGGTGAGGTTAATGGATTGTGACGAACCGCTGACGGACTGCGAGATGAGTGTGCCGTTTTCGCGCGAGATAATGTCTACACGGCCTTGCGTGAGTTCTGCCATTTGTAACCTCTACTCCACCAGATTAGCTAATATACTGAATCCATAAACATAAAATTATTTTATGCTTACGGTGTTCACACATAGTTTCACCTTCTGCAGATCAGAAGATGTCTTAACCTGGTGTATGTCGAAACGGCAAAGCCAAAGCTGGTCGCACGCCCCTAATCAGAGTGGCGAATGACGCTATTATTGTTAGTTTTAATTGTACAGGCTCACGCAGAATGTAACGTTTCTGACAGATTAACGTTTAGCGTAGCCGTGTTAAAAAACAATTTCAATGTACAGATTTCATTATGGTTTAATCTTCATTACATAAGCCACGCTTGAAATAAGGCTTTCATAAAATCCGCTTTGCCTTTGTTTTTACATGTCAATTTATTGCTGACTGTTTCCAAAAATGATGCGGAAAGGTTAAAAAACCATCACTACCGAAACATTAGGGCGCTAAAAAAATTTGTTCATTAAGCGATTCAGCCATCATTTATAAGTGGCCCTGTTCCGGTTTTTCAGCAGCAAGTCGTTGAAAAACGGCAGTGAAATTTGTGTTAAGTCATTCTGCGGGGCGGTGGTCATGCCAGGAAAGTTCTGGAAAAAATTCGCAGCGCGACAAAAGTCGGTAAACTCCCGGTTTTGTCATCTATGCCATGTTGCTGCCCCGTTCCTTATCAGAGGCGCAACGGCCACTGACTCACGGCCAGTGCTACACTTTTCCGCTTTACCATTGATGAATCTGACCTATGACCGCACTGGACGCTGCACAACAAAACAAACATCAGAGCCGCCTGAACTGGGGCACGCGCACCATCTTTTTGATCAATGGCTTAGGAATGTCAGCCTGGGCTCCGCTGGTGCCGTTTGCCCGCGATCGTCTGCAGCTCAGCGGCGCATCACTGGGCGCGTTACTGCTCTGTCTGGGTATTGGTTCGCTGGCTGCGATGCCGGTGACGGGTACACTGGTGGCGCGATTTGGCTGCCGTCAGGTGATGTGTTTCTCTACCCTGTTAGTGCTGATGATGATGCCGCTGCTGGCCACGGCTGACTCTCATCTGGTTATGGCGGCTGCGCTGATGCTGTTTGGCGCCGGGCTGGGCATGCTGGATGTGGCGATGAATTATCAGGCGGTTCAGGTTGAGCAGGCGGCGGATAAACCGATGATGTCCGGCTTCCATGGCTTCTTCAGTCTTGGCGGGATCCTGGGTGCGGGCACGGTCAGCCTGTTGCTGAGCCAGTCTTTTACACCTCTGGCCGCCATGCTGGTGGTGATGGCAGTGATGTTGTTGCTGTTGCTGTGGCGACTGCCGGTATTAATGAATGAACGCCTGCACCAGCCCGATCAACCCTGGCTGGTGATCCCACGTGGCTGGGTCGCGTTTCTTGGCCTGCTCTGCTTTATCCTGTTCCTGGCGGAAGGGGCCGTGCTGGACTGGGGCGCGCTGCTGCTGCTGCAGAACCCGGAGATGTCACCCGCCTGGGCCGGACTGGGCTATGCGGTCTTTTCCGTGGCGATGACGCTGGGCCGTTTTAGCGGCGATAAGATCATCCAGCGTTTTGGTCGCTACCCGGTGATGCTGACCGGCGCGCTGACCGCCGCAGCGGGTATGAGCCTGGCCGTCTGGCTGCCGTGGCCGGAGATCGCCCTGCTGGCTTTCCTGCTGGTCGGCTTTGGTTTATCTAACACGGTGCCGATGTTGTTCAATGCTGCCGGGAATCAACAGGATATGCCTGCGAACCTGGCGATTTCTGCCATGACAACGCTGGGATATGCGGGTATTCTCTCAGGTCCGGCTTTAATCGGATTCATTTCGCAATGGATCAGCCTCAGCGGCGCATTTTTAGCGATCGCCCTGTTGCTGTTAGCGGTAGCCGCCAGTGCGCGAAAAGTTGCGCAATAATTCAGGTACCTGACACGCTATGTTGTATAAGTTTCCACTGACCTCCGGCAACGTCACCCGCTTTTTTGTGGTTTTCAATCTGGTGCTCCTGCTGGCGCTGGGCTTTATGGTGCATAACTCGGTGAATGCCTGGCTGACCGGGAAACGCTATGCCATGGACGATCTGGCACGTGACGTTCAGAAGCGCATTGATGCCTATCGCTTTGCCACCTGGCAGATCTATGAAAACCTCTCTACCAGTGCGGCAGGTGCAATACCCGGCAGTAATCTGCAGGAGACGCGACTGCGTCCTGATGTCTATTACCTGGAAAAAACCCGGCGTAAAACGGAAGCGCTGATTTTCGGCTCACATGACAGCAGCACGCTGGACATGACCATGCGGATGTCGAACTATCTCGACACGCTGTGGGGCGCAGAAAATCCCACCTGGTCGATGTATTTTTTAAACGGTCAGGACAATAGCCTGATTATGATCTCGACCCTGCCGCTGAAAGATATGGCGACGCGCTATAAAGAGAGCGCCATCAGTTCAATGGTTGATGGCCGTCGTGCTGAGATGTTGCAGCAGGCGAATGCGCTTGATGAGCGCGAGAGTTTCTCACCGCTGCGCCACCTCGCCTTCCAGAACGATCACTATTTCACGCTGCGTACCACCTTTAACCAGCCAGGCCATCTGGCCACGGTGGTCGCCTTTGATCTGCCGGTTAACGATATTGTTCCGCAGAACATGCCGCTGGAAAATTTCCAGCTGCGTCAGGACAGCTCAATGCCTGCCAGCAGCAGTGAACAGCAGGAGGTGGAAAATACCCACATCTCACTGGTTAACCCCAATATCGAGATTACGGCCACTCTGCCCAGCACCTCACTGCAGCTGGTTTATCAGGTGCCGATTAGCCGTCTGATTATCGATACCCTGCACAATCTGCTCTGGCCGCTGCTGATCAACCTGCTGCTGTTCCTGCTCTCACTGGCGGGTATCGTGCTGCTGCGCCAGCAGTCGCTGCGTCCCAGCGAGAACCAGAGCGCTGAACTCGATTCGCTGCGGGTATTGAATGAAGAGATTGTGGCCAGTCTGCCGGTCGGCCTGCTGGTGTATGACTTTGCCAGCAACCGCACCCTGCTGAGCAATAAGATTGCTGAACATCTTTTGCCTCACCTCAATCTGCAGAAGATCATTAATATGTCCGACCAGCATCAGGGCGTGCTGCAGGCCACCATCAATAACGAAGTGTATGAGATTCGCCACGCCCGCAGCGTGCTGTCGCCGCATACCCAGCTGTTTATGATGCGCGACCAGGATCGCGAACTGCTGGTGAATAAGAAGCTGCAAAAAGCGCAGCAGGTCCTGGATCGCAACCATCAGATGCGACAGCAACTGCTGCACAATCTGGGCCATGCGCTGAATCAGCCCCTGGAGAAGATGGTGACGCAGCTGGTACAGCTCAGCCAGCGTGATGCCGATGAGACCGTGCTGGACCTGCTCGATGAGAGCCAGGGGCTGGCGCGGCTGGTGGATGATATCGTGCTGCTGAACCGGCTTGAGGCGCACGACTGGTCACCCGATGCGACCGTCTTTAACCTGCAGGAACTGCTGGATGAGATCGCGCTGGAAAGCCTGCCGCTGATGCGCCGCAAAGGGCTGTCGCTGGTGGTGAATAATCACCTGGCTAATGATGAGACGCGTTTTGGCGACCGTCGCGCCCTGCGTAAAGTGCTGACCACGCTGATGCACTACGCCCTGACCACCACCCGCTGGGGGAAAATCACCCTGGAAGTTAAGGCTGCAGACAAGCAGGCCGATAGATTGATTATCGAACTGGTGGATACCGGTGCGGGCCTGACGGTGGATGAACTGGCCAATGTCGACTTCCCGTTCCTGGGCGATACCAGTCAGGATCGCTACGGACAGGCTTCTGGCATGGCGTTCTTCCTCTGTAAGCAGCTCTGCAAGCAGATGGGCGGCAGCCTCGATATCGTGGCAAAAGCGGATATCGGCACGCGCTACAACATGCAGTTGCCGCTGGTGCTGGAGCAGAAGCGCGAAGAAGAAGAGGAAAAAATTCTGGATGGCGTTACCGCGCTGGTGGAGATCACCGTGGAGGACGTGCATAAAATTGTCTGCCGCCATCTGGAAAACTGGGGAGCGCGTTGTCTGACACCCGACGAGCGCATTTCCGGTCAGGATCACGATGTGCTGGTGACCGACGATCCATCAAAGCTTAGCGGCTGGGCACTGCTGCTGGCGGAAGATGAACTGGGGCACCATGCACTGAACGACCAGCAGTATCGGGTCAATTTCAATCTCAGTAATGCGCTGCTGGATGCATTGCTGGCACTGATAGAGAAGCAACTGTCGCATGATGTGATGGATAACGACACGGAAGACGACGCGGCCACGCCATTGATGAGCGGCGGCTATTTCCAGCTGTTTACGGAGACAGTACCGGTTGATGTGAAGAGGCTGTATACTGAGTCGGCGGAAAAGGACTACGCCTCGCTTGCTCAGACAGCGCATCGCCTAAAGGGCGTGTTTGCCATGCTCAATCTGACTCCCGGCAAACAGCTTTGTGAAGAGTTAGAACACCACATTAAAGCGTGTGACGATTCAAACATTACAAATACCACCAGTGATATTGACGCTTACGTCAATCAACTGCTGCAGCAAGGTAACCAATAAGATGAATAACTTAAACGTAATTATTGCCGATGACCATCCAATTGTCCTTTTCGGTATCCGAAAATCTCTGGAACAAATTGAATGGGTTAACGTTGTAGGTGAGTTCGAAGACTCAACAGCACTGATCAATAATCTGTCCAAGCTTGATGCCAACGTCCTGATCACCGACCTCTCTATGCCAGGTGAGAAGTATGGCGATGGTATTACGCTGATTAAATATATTAAACGCCACTACCCGGATCTCTCGATTATTGTTCTGACCATGAACAACAACCCGGCGATTCTGAGTTCAGTGCTTGATCTCGATATCGAAGGGATTGTACTGAAACAGGGCGCGCCAACCGATTTGCCAAAGGCACTGGCTGCACTGCAGAAAGGCAAGAAATATACGCCGGAAAGCGTTGCGAAACTGCTGGAGAAAATCAGCGCGGGTGGTTATGGCGACAAACGTCTGTCACCGAAAGAGAGCGAAGTGCTGCGTCTGTTTGCAGAAGGTTTCCTGGTGACCGAGATTGCCAAGAAGCTGAACCGCAGTATCAAAACCATCAGTAGCCAGAAGAAATCAGCGATGATGAAACTGGGCGTGGATAACGATATCGCACTGCTGAACTACCTGTCGTCTGTCAGCCAGACTCAGGTCGAAAGAGACTAAGTTACTTCCTGAGGCGGTGCAGCCTGCACCGCCTCGCCTCTGCCCTTTCCTGCCCTACCCCATCCGCGTTTTACGTACCCGATCAGCATAGATTGCCAGCGTCACTTTCAGCACATCTAACGTCACCGGTTTCGACAGGCAGTTATCCATGCCCGCATCCATGCAACGCTGTTTCTCTTCCGCCAGCGCATTCGCCGTCACGCCAACCACCGGGAAGAGATGGCCCAGCTGACGCAACCGCTGCGTCAGGCGATAACCATCCATATTCGGCATATTTACGTCGGTGAGTACGATATCGATCTCATTGCGACTCAGTACGTTAAGCGCATCAACGCCATCCTGCGCAGTTTTCACCTGATAGCCCAGCGTGCCGAGCTGTTCCGACAGCAGCATGCGGTTAATCGGATGGTCATCGACAATCAGTACCATGATGTCATCGTTATGCACTTTCTCTTCTACCGGCGCGGCCAGCAACAGCGCATCTGCGGCGTCGTTGCCCAGTGCGATCCGATAGATGCGCGCCAGCAGCGCCGGAACCTCGTGCAGCGTGGCGGTAGAGTGGATCCAGCGGCCGGGCTGACGTTCACGCGGCATATCCACATGCGATCCATCGAAAGTGACCAGTGCCCGCAGCGGGGCATCAATATCCAGTTCGTAATCGGTCATCACCACATCGTCGTGGCCAGGCTTACCGTTATACTCCGCGACCTGAATGCCCTGCTGCTGAATCTGACGCGTGATAAATTCCGCGAGGTACTCGTTGCGCATCGCCAGCCAGATTTTCTTATCCTGTAAATCCTCCAGCAGCATCAGTGACGGCTTCTGCCCTTTGTAGATTGGAATACGCACAATAAACTGGCTGCCCATGCCTGGCTCTGAGTCGACCTCGATGTCGCCATCCATCATATTGATCAGCTTTTCACAGATCGCCAGTCCCAGCCCGGTGCCCTGGAAATTACGCTGCACGCCATTTCCCACCTGGAAGAAGGGATCAAACAGGCGTGGCAGCTCTTTCGCCGGAATGCCGACGCCAGTATCACGGACGCGGAATGCCAGATAGCCCTGCGCAACGTAAGCGTGGAGGATAATACAGCCCGTATGCGTGAACTTAATCGCGTTATTCAGCAGGTTCGAGATCACCTGCTGCAGACGCAGCGGATCGCCGTCCAGCACCTGCGGAACGTCATGTTCAATAAAGCAGTAGAGCGTAATCCGCTTCTTCACCACCAGCGACAGATAGTTGCCGACGATGTGGGTCACGATTTCACGAGGTGCAAACGGACGCGGCTCAATTTTCAGCTGCTCTGATTCGATTTTTGAGAAGTCGAGAATATCGCTGATGATTTTCAGCAGCAGGCTGGAGGAGTTGTTCATCGCCGTCACCAGCGAGTCGATACCGCTGGGCAGCTCTTTGGTCTGCAGCAGATCGAGATTACCGATAATGCCATAAAGCGGCGTGCGCAGTTCGTGACTGACCGTGGCAAGGAACATCGATTTTGACTGGCTCGCCTGCTCTGCCGCGTGGGCCATCTCCTGCAGCGACTGCTCCATCCGCACGCGCGCCGAGACGTCGACCAGCACGCAAATCGCCACGTTCTCATTACGATAGCGCGAATGCACAAAGCTGATTTGCAGGTTGGTATTACTGCCGGTGAGCACATCGACAAAGTTGACCTGCTGCCCGCCAATAATCTCATTCAGCCGCAGGCGATCTTCCTGCGTCAGCAACGTCAGATAATTGTGCGCCAGCTCGTTACTCAGAATATTGGTGCCGTCGCTGGTGCGTAAAATACAGATCCCGACCGGCGCAGAGGCGACAATCTTACGGTTAAACTGCTCGTGCTCTTCCAGCCGGTGCGCATTCTCCTCCGCCGGCAGGAACATCCGGCGCTCAAACAGCCAGGCGAGGGTAAACAGAATAACGGCGCTGAAAATATTGAGCAGCAGCGCATTAATGATCATCAGCTTGAGCTGATCCACCATCACGTCGGTAGATATCGACCACACCACGTTAAGATCGGAGGGCGGCAGCGGCTTTTTCAGGACCAGCTGACGATAACCATTCAGGTAACCAAACCAGGTTTTATCATCAGGCAGACTGTCGAGCGAGAAGCCCAGCCCGCCGCGCCGCGAATTTAGCAGTGGACGATAATTTTCATCGGTAATAGACGCGATAACCGGCAGGCTGCCCGGCTGAATAAACTCATCCAGACGGATATTCTGTTCGACGCCAAGCAACGCCTGTAACTTATTAGCAACGTAGACGGGCACCACCATAAAGAAGGTTCCGACGCCTGGCTGAGCACTGCTGTTAATCCAGTACATCGGATTGCGGCGCTCTTCTTCACTGCTATTGCGATAGCGCAGCACATTCTCACGCAGCGATTTCAGACTGCGTTCCCGGTCAGCATTGCTGCTGCCAATCGTGAAGTCGGCCAGACACTGGCTCTCGCCACCGATAAAGAACACCCGATTCAGCTCATACGATGAGGCGAAGTTACTTTTCCAGTAATTGATGTAGTAACTGAGTGAGTCGAGCGAGTTGCGCCAGGTATTGCTCATCGAGGTACAGTCGCCATCCGAAAACAGGGGCGTAAACTGCGGCTGAGATGTTTTGCCTGGCATCATACCGGTCAGCACATCCAGACCGCTGCTGGCGTTGGTTAAGCGGTTTTCGGTGATATATTTCAGCTCACGCATCATGTCCGCCGAATGGCGGACATACCACTGAATCGTGCCGTAGTTGCTGGCAAACTCCTGCCGAACCTGCGTCTCTTTATTGTGCAGCACGCTAATAATGTAAAATGCAGTAAGAACGGCGCCCAGCGTCCAGATTAGCAGCGCCAGCGCGCGGAAAAGATAGCGCGAGATGCGAAGCGTAGTGCGGAAAGAGACAGGATATTTCAAAGGTAACTCGCAGTTGGCAAGGTTAGTCGCATCATCGATTTTTAATGCCCATACACTAGCTTTATCGGGCGTAAAAAGCCAGCCAGCCGCAGGCTTAGCGGGCGGTTTGGGAATCTTTTAAGACAGCCAAAGCAACATCTGCATCTACTCAAAGCGATACCACAACCCCAATAAGAAAGGCCTGCTGTGCCCGAAGAGCAAAGCGTCCACGCCAGGGATGGCGTGGCCGATCCGCACGGATGCGGGAATCCTTTGCGATCGGGCATCGCGGGCCTTTCGGCGGCTCCCGACTCACAGCCACCAGCTACCAGCTACCAGCTACCAGCTACCAGCTACCAGCCACCCATTTTCCCGACCCGCCTCTAAGACCTCAAACACCACGCACATCCCCTCAAAGCGACACCCAAATCCCAACAAGAAAGGCCTGTTGTGCCCGAAGAGCAAAGCGTCCACGCCAGGGATGGCGTGGCCGATCCGCACGGATGCGGGAATCCTTTGCGATCGGGCATTGCGGGCCTTTCGACGGCTCCCGACTCACAGCCACCAGCCATTTTCCCGACCTGCCTCTCACACCTCAAACAACACGCCCATCCCCTCAAAGCGATACCAAAATCCAACAAGAAAGGCCCGCTATGCCAGAAGAGCAAAGCGTCCACGCCAGGGATGGCGTGGCCGATCCGCACGGATGCGGGAATCCTTTGCGATCGGGCATTGCGGGCCTTTCGACGGCTCCCGACTCACAGCCACCAGCCACCCATTTTCCCGACCCGCCTCTAAGACCTCAAACACCACGCCCATCCCCTCAAAGCGACACCCAAATCCAACAAGAAAGGCCAGCTATGCCCGAAGAGCAAAGCGTCCACGCCAGAGATGGCGTGGCCGATCCGCATGGATGCGGGAATCCTTTGCGATCGGGCACAGAGGGCCTTTCGACGGCTCCCATCTGACAGCCATCAGCCATCAGCCACCCGCCATCCGCCATAAGCTCTCTGCCCCCTGCAATCTCCCCATCACACACAAAAAAAACAGCAGGCCGGGTTTCCCCTGACCTGCCGTTTCTGCAACGAACCTCAGCTCACGCCAGACAAATTACTCTTCGTCTTCAGCCGCGTCGTCTTCGTCTTCTGCATCCGCTTCCGGCGCAATCTCTTCATCGTCAATCTCTGCTTCCGGCGCGATATCTTCCTCGCCTTCCGCCACGCTACCGTCGATTGAATCCAGCTCTTCTTCTTCAACCGGCTCGGCAACACGCTGCAGACCCACGACGTTCTCATCCTCTGCGGTACGAATCAGAATCACACCCTGGGTATTACGACCCACGACGCTGACTTCTGAAACGCGGGTACGCACCAGCGTACCGGCATCGGTGATCATCATAATCTGATCGCCATCAACGACCTGAACGGCGCCAATCACCGGACCATTACGTTCGGTCACTTTGATTGAAATAACACCCTGGGTCGCGCGCGACTTGGTCGGGTATTCGCTGTTGGCAGTGCGCTTGCCGTAACCATTCTGCGTCACGGTCATAATTGCACCCTCTTCACGCGGCACAATCAATGACACAACGCGATCGCCTTCAGCCAGCCTGATGCCGCGTACGCCAGAGGCGGTACGACCCATCGCACGGACTGCGGTTTCTGCAAAGCGCACCACTTTACCGGCCGCTGAGAACAGCATCGCTTCATCGTTACCGTTGGTCAGCGCCACACCGATCAGTTCATCGTCGTCACGCAGATTCACGGCAATAATACCGGCGCTGCGTGGACGGCTGAACTCTTTCAGGGCGGTCTTCTTCACGGTACCGAGCGCGGTCGCCATAAAGATATTAAAGCCTTCGGTATACTCACGTACCGGCAGAATCGCCGTAATACGCTCGTTGGCTTCCAGCGGCAGCAGGTTGACGATTGGACGTCCACGTGCGCCACGGCTTGCTTCCGGCAACTGGTAAACCTTCATCCAGTAGAGACGGCCACGGCTGGAGAAGCAAAGAATCGTGTCATGCGTATTGGCGACCAGCAGACGATCAATGAAGTCCTCTTCTTTGATACGTGCGGCTGACTTGCCCTTACCACCACGACGCTGCGCTTCATAGTCGGTCAGCGGCTGATACTTCACATAGCCCTGATGCGACAATGTCACCACAACATCTTCCTGATTGATCAGGTCTTCGATATTAATGTCAGCAGTGTTGGCGGTAATTTCTGTGCGACGCTCATCACCGAACTGATCACGCATCAGCTCCAGCTCTTCGCGAATCACTTCCATCAGACGGTCCGCGTTCGACAAAATGCGCAGCAACTCAGCGATCTGCTCCAGCAGCGCTTTATACTCATCCAGCAGCTTCTCGTGCTCAAGGCCGGTCAGTTTCTGCAGACGCAGATCCAGAATCGCCTGAGCCTGCTGCTCGGTCAGATAGTATTGACCATCACGGATGCCGTATTGTGGATCCAGCCACTCCGGACGCGCGGCGTCATCACCGGCACGTTCCAGCATCGCTGACACGTTACCGAGATCCCACGCCTGCGCAATCAGACCCGCTTTCGCTTCTGCCGGGTTTGGTGCACGACGAATCAGCTCGATGATAGGATCGATATTCGCCAGCGCAATCGCCAGACCTTCCAGGATATGCGCACGATCGCGCGCCTTACGCAGTTCAAAGATAGTACGACGCGTCACAACTTCACGACGATGGCGAACAAAGGCGTCCAGAATCTCCTTCAGCGCCATGATCTTCGGCTGACCCTGATGCAGGGCGACCATGTTGATACCAAACGAGGTCTGCAACTGGGTCAGTGAATAGAGATTATTCAGCACGACTTCGCCGACCGCATCGCGCTTGATCTCAATCACGATACGCATGCCGTCTTTATCAGACTCATCGCGCAGTGCGCTGATGCCTTCGACACGCTTCTCTTTCACCAGCTCCGCAATCTTCTCAATCAGGCGTGCCTTGTTAACCTGATACGGCAGCTCATGAATGATGATGGTCTCGCGGCCCGTTTTAGCATCAGCTTCCAATTCGCCACGCGCACGAATATAAATTTTACCGCGTCCGGTGCGGTACGCTTCTTCGATGCCACGGCGACCATTGATAATAGCGGCGGTCGGGAAATCAGGCCCCGGAATGTGCTCCATCAGCTCTTCAATGCTGATGTCTTCATTTTCAATGTAAGCCAGGCAGCCGTTAATCACTTCACGCAGGTTATGCGGCGGAATGTTGGTTGCCATACCCACGGCGATACCGGAAGAACCGTTCACCAGCAGGTTAGGAATTTTGGTCGGCAGAACTTCAGGGATCTGCTCAGTGCCGTCGTAGTTCGGTACGAAATCGACGGTCTCTTTTTCCAGGTCAGCTAACAGGTCGTGGGCGATTTTCGACATGCGAATTTCGGTATAACGCATCGCCGCGGCTGAGTCGCCGTCGATGGAACCGAAGTTGCCTTGTCCGTCCACCAGCATGTAACGCAGGGAGAAAGGCTGGGCCATACGTACAATGGTGTCGTATACGGCGGAATCACCATGCGGGTGATATTTACCGATAACGTCACCGACGACGCGGGCAGATTTTTTATAGGGTTTGTTCCAGTCGTTACCCAGTACGCTCATCGCAAAAAGTACGCGACGATGAACCGGCTTCAGGCCATCACGCACATCGGGTAAAGCTCGGCCAACGATGACCGACATGGCGTAACCGAGGTAAGAATTTTTTAATTCTTCTTCGATATTGACCGGTGTAATTTCTCTCGCAAGGTCGCTCATGGAGCCGCTATCCCTCTACTTAATCCCGGATTTTAAAGGTGCGAAAGTATATCACACTGCAATGCTCTGGTGAACGCTAACCACCGATTTCACCCGCTTTTCCTTGTGCCTGAAAGGTGTGCCATCTGCGGTTAAGCGTTTATACTGTGAGCACATTTTGTCAGGAGTTACGATTCAATGAATGCACAACCGCAGAATCATCAGCAGAACGTCGATGCGCAGGAAATTGCCAAGTTTGAGGCCGTTGCCTCGCGCTGGTGGGATCTGGAGGGTGAATTTAAACCGTTGCACCGCATTAACCCGCTGCGCCTGGGCTATATCGCGCAGCACAGCAACGGCTTATTCGGTAAAACCGTGCTCGACGTCGGATGCGGCGGCGGCATCTTAGCCGAAAGCATGGCGCGCGAAGGCGCCGTGGTCACGGGTCTGGACATGGGCGCGGAACCGCTGGCCGTGGCGCGCCTGCATGCTCTGGAGAGCGGAGTGACGCTGGACTACGTGCAGCAGACCGTCGAAGAGCATGCGGAGCAGCACGCAGGAAAATATGATGTGGTGACCTGCATGGAGATGCTGGAGCACGTGCCGGATCCGCGCTCAGTCGTTCACGCCTGTGCGAAGCTGGTCAAACCCGGCGGCGAAGTCTTTTTCTCTACGCTGAACCGCAATCCAAAAGCCTGGCTGCTGGCGATATTTGGCGCGGAATATGTGTTGCGCATGCTGCCGCGCGGCACCCACGACGTGAAGAAATTTATCCGTCCTTCCGAACTGCTGGGCTGGGTCGATGAAACGGCCCTGCGTGAACGCCACATCATTGGCCTGCACTACAACCCGGTGACCAACCGCTTCAAACTGGCTCCCGGCACTGACGTGAATTATATGGTGCACACCCACCGCGCCGTCTGAGTGATATTACCCGCCTGGAAGCAGGCGGGTAATATTGAAGTCTCACTTGCGTTAACCGCTCAAATAAAACTATCCGCGCATTAACCGTAACCATTGCAGCATTCAGTTACGAATCACGCTAAATACAGGCGCGCTTTTCATAGCCCCTCCCTGCCTGACAACCTTCGCTGGCACATTAAAATAACCCCCTCACCAAAACTGAATAAAAACACGTTCAGCGTATGAGAATAATTAAAATCAGGCCTTAATAGCCAATTGGCTTTAATTCATTAAAACGGATTAATGACTCAACCCTGACCTTTAAAAACTTATTGATTTAAAAAATAAAAATCACGTTGATAAAACCCCAGATTTAATTATTCATCAGGTAAAGAACTTATCCTGTCAATGCGCTCATACCGCTCTGAAGTGATGGTTTTAACACACTGTGACACGCTTCAAAAAACCTCCAGCCGCAATTCAACATACTAGAATGGTAGAATTACCTGATACTCAGTGACCTGACTGTTGATGCCTTAGATAAAGAGGGCTGAAACCTGTATAGCCCGGCAATCAATCTGTAAACGTCGCTACAGTGAGCGCTATAAATGGCGATTAAGGCTGAAAGCCTCCGGCCAGACAAACAGCGACTTTAATTCTGAACAGGGCAAACGGTGCTGAATAAGTTACCAGCCAGAATAATAACGGGCAGTCGTATATGCCTGCATAAGATTAACTTCATCACTGTTAAGGATAACCATGACGCCCTTTTTATCGCTTTTTTGGGTACTGGCTGGTATCGCGATATTAGTCGTACTCAATCTGAAATATAAATTCCACAACGTCTTCTCTCTGCTGATTGCGGGCATGTTTGTTGCCATCATGGTGGGCATTCCGTCAGATAAAATTGTCGGCGTAGTCCAGATGGGGATCGGCAGCATCATGGGTCACCTTGCGCTGATCATCATATTCGGCGCGATTATTGGCAAGTTCATGACCGAATCGGGTGCAAGCCAGCAGATAGCGGATACGGTCATCCGCCATTGTGGCACTCGCTTCCTCTCGACCGGGCTGATGTTTATCGGCGTCATATTTGGTATTGCGATGTTCTACGAGGTCGCCTTTCTGATTGCCATGCCGCTGGTGATGAACATAGCTAAAAAAGCGGATATCCCTTACATGAAGCTGGTCATCCCGACGGTGGTCGGCGCCACCATGGGACATAGCCTGTTTCCACCACAGCCGGGGCCGGTTGCCCTTATCAGCGCATTTAACGCGGATATCGTTCAGGTCTATCTTTACGGCGTTGTGGTGATTATCCCTGCCCTGTTTTGCGCTGGCGTTTTACTGCCTCGTTTCCTGCCGGGAATCAGCCGTATTCCGCTTAATTCCATGATCAAACCGATAAAAGAGCTGGCATCTGAAGATCTTCCTTCTTTCAGAATCAGTATTCTGATCCCGCTGATCCCTGCGGTGCTGATGATTCTGGCGTCAGTGGTCAAACCCCTGGCCGGTGATGGCGCTGAGCTGACACGCGTTTTTAAACTGCTGGGCAGCGCGGAGGTCAGCATGCTGTTCGCCACGCTGGCTGCGATGTGGTTTCTGGGGGTTAAACGGGGGATGACTTCCGAAGGCATAACAGAGCACGTCACCAACTCGATTTCGCAAATTTCCAATGTGCTGTTTGTCATCAGCGCCGGCGGCATCCTTAAACAGGTGATCATTGATTCTGATGTGGGTGACAGCATTGTCCAGCTCATGAGTCATGTGCCCTTCTCACCTTTTATCATTGCCTGGTTAATCACGGCAGTGATCCGCATTCTTACCGGCCAGGGCGCGGTAGCCGCCATTACTTCAGCGGGCATTGTGGCCCCGATGATCGAGGCCTTTCATCTTAATCCGGCGCTGATGGTGCTTGCCGTAGCCTGTGGCAGCAACACCATCACGCTGATGTATGACGGTGGCTTTTTACTGTTCAAAGAGACCTTTGGTATCTCCATGAAAGACACCTTCAAAACCTGGGGGCTGCTGGAGTTGATCAACTCAGTCGTGGGTCTGGGCATGGTCATCCTGATCAGCCAGCTTATTTAGTTTTTCCGCCTCTGCCGTACAGGATTCACGTCAGAGGCGATTCACTTTACTCCCTTCCGTGCCAAAGAGAGATTGCTGCAGGAAAACGCATACTGAGGCATTCTGTTATGCGCCAGAGAGTTACGCGGTTCTGGCGGTGAGCCATCAGAAGCAGCGGCAACGGCCTGACCCGCTCACAGCAACCCGCTAGCGGCTTTTAGCCACTTTTCATCCCTTTTCCTGCTGAATCCTGAGGATTGAATAAGAAACACGCGCCCGATCATAATAAGAAAAAAAAGTGTGATCTGGTTGACATGATGCCAGGCCTTACAAGGCGTGGGCTAAGAAATTTCGCAAGAATTACAACCCCTCCAGCCATCATTTTTTGCTCTTGTTAAGCGGCCGTAAAATACTAAAATATGCCCCCATGTAGTTATGGCTTTTCCCATCACCCCCTAGATGTAGTGTTTATCCACACATTATTCACAATGAATAGGCTGTGTATAAACCGGGATTTCTTTTAATTTTTGGATACTCACGCAAAGGTAAAAACGCGACATGAACCAGAGTCTGCTCGTTACTAAACGCGATGGCCGCCAGGAGCGCATTGATCTCGACAAAATTCACCGTGTGCTGGACTGGGCAGCTGAAGGGCTGAACAACGTCTCAGTTTCACAGGTAGAGCTGCGCTCTCACATTCAGTTCTATGATGGCATCAGAACCTCTGACATTCATGAGACCATCATCAAGGCCGCAGCAGACCTCATCTCCCGCGATGCCCCTGACTATCAGTACCTGGCTGCCCGCCTGGCGATCTTCCACCTGCGCAAAAAAGCGTATGGTCAGTTTGAGCCGCCAAAGCTCTATGACCAGGTCGTTAAGATGGTCGATATGGGCAAATATGATCGTCACCTGCTGGAAGATTACAGCCAGGAAGAGTTTGCGCAGATGGACGAGTTCCTCGACCACTGGCGTGACATGAACTTCTCCTATGCCGCTGTGAAACAGCTGGAAGGCAAATATCTGGTGCAGAACCGCGTTTCGGGTGAAATCTACGAAAGCGCGCAGTTCCTCTACATTCTGGTCGCCGCCTGCCTCTTCTCCGGCTACCCGCGCGACACGCGTATGGATTACATCAAGCGTTTCTATGATGCGATCTCGACGTTTAAAATCTCCCTGCCGACGCCAATCATGTCTGGCGTTCGCACCCCGACGCGCCAGTTCAGCTCCTGTGTACTGATCGAGTGCGGCGACAGCCTGGACTCTATCAACGCCACCTCCAGCGCGATTGTGAAATATGTCTCTCAGCGTGCCGGCATCGGTATCAACGCCGGTCGTATCCGTGCGCTGGGCAGCCCGATTCGCGGCGGTGAAGCGTTCCATACCGGCTGTATCCCGTTCTACAAGCATTTCCAGACCGCGGTGAAGTCCTGTTCTCAGGGCGGCGTTCGTGGCGGCGCAGCCACGCTGTTCTACCCAATGTGGCATCTGGAAATCGAAAGCCTGCTGGTACTGAAGAACAACCGTGGTGTTGAAGGCAACCGCGTGCGTCACATGGACTATGGTGTACAGCTCAACAAGCTGATGTATCAGCGCCTGCTGAAGGGCGAAGATATCACCCTGTTCAGCCCGTCTGACGTGCCTGGCTTGTATGACGCATTCTTCGCCAATCAGGATGAGTTTGAGCGCCTTTATACCAAATATGAGCAGGATCAGAGCATCCGCAAGCAGCGGGTTAAAGCGGTCGATCTCTTCTCACTGATGATGCAGGAACGTGCCTCTACCGGCCGTATCTACATTCAGAACGTCGATCACTGCAACACCCACAGCCCGTTTGACCCGAGCATTGCGCCGGTTCGCCAGTCTAACCTCTGCCTGGAAATCGCCCTGCCGACCAAACCGCTGGAAGATGTTAACGACGAAAACGGTGAGATTGCCCTGTGTACGCTCTCTGCGTTCAACCTCGGCGCCATCGAAAGCCTCGACGATCTGGAAGAGCTGGCTACCCTGGCAGTACGTGCGCTTGATGCGCTGCTCGACTATCAGGACTACCCGATCCCGGCTGCCCAGCGTGGCGCGATGGGTCGTCGTACTCTGGGTATCGGCGTCATCAACTACGCCTACTATCTGGCGAAGCATGGTGTGCGCTACTCCGATGGCAGCGCCAATGGCCTGACGCACAAGACCTTTGAAGCAATTCAGTATTATCTGCTGAAAGCCTCAAACGAGCTGGCGAAAGAGCAAGGTGCCTGCCCGTGGTTCAATGAAACCACCTATGCGCAGGGCATTCTGCCTATCGACACCTACAAGAAAGATCTGGACGCGATCAGCAACGAACCGCTGCATCTCGACTGGGAAAGCCTGCGTGAAGAGATTAAAACGCACGGCCTGCGCAACTCGACCCTGTCTGCGCTGATGCCGTCTGAAACCTCGTCGCAGATCTCCAATGCCACCAACGGCATTGAGCCTCCACGCGGCCACATCAGCATCAAAGCGTCGAAAGATGGCATCCTGCGTCAGGTCGTGCCGGAGTATGAGCGTCTGAAAGATCAGTACGAACTGCTGTGGGAAATGCCGAACAACGACGGCTACCTGCAACTGGTGGGTCTGATGCAGAAATTCATCGACCAGGCGATTTCGTCCAACACCAACTACGATCCGTCGCGCTTCACCAACGGTAAAGTGCCGATGAAACAGCTGCTGAAAGATCTGCTGACGGCGTATAAGTTCGGCGTGAAAACGCTCTACTATCAAAACACCCGTGACGGTGCTGAAGATGCGCAGGATGACCTGGCACCTTCCATCCAGGATGATGGCTGCGAGAGCGGCGCCTGTAAGATCTAATGGTCAGGCGGGAGAATCTCCCGCCTCATTCATTTCACGAGGCCTGGCTTCGTCTACTTTTGGACAACTTTTATGGCTTACTCCACTTTCTCACAGAACAAAAATGATCAGCTGAAAGAGCCGATGTTTTTCGGTCAGTCCGTAAACGTGGCGCGCTTCGACCAGCAAAAATATGACATCTTTGAAAAGCTGATCGAAAAGCAGCTCTCCTTCTTCTGGCGTCCGGAAGAGGTCGATGTTTCCCGCGATCGCATCGATTACCAGGCGCTGCCGGACCACGAAAAACATATCTTTATCAGCAACCTGAAGTATCAGACGCTGCTGGATTCGATTCAGGGCCGCAGCCCGAACGTCGCGCTGCTGCCGCTGATTTCGATTCCTGAACTGGAAACCTGGATTGAAACCTGGGCGTTCTCAGAGACGATTCACTCCCGTTCTTACACCCACATCATCCGAAATATCGTTAACGATCCGGCGGTGGTGTTTGATGATATCGTTACCAATGAGCAGATTCTGGCGCGTGCTCAGGATATCTCACGCTATTACGACGATCTGATTGAGATGACCAACTACTGGCATCAGCTGGGTGAAGGCACGCATCAGGTCAATGGCAAACCGGTTGTCGTCAGCCTGCGCGCCCTGAAGAAGCAGCTCTATATCTGCCTGATGAGCGTCAATGCGCTGGAAGCGATTCGTTTCTACGTCAGCTTCGCCTGTTCATTTGCGTTCGCTGAGCGCGAGCTGATGGAAGGCAATGCCAAAATCATCAAGCTGATTGCCCGCGATGAAGCGCTGCACCTGACCGGCACTCAGCACATGCTGAACCTGCTGCGCAGCGGTGAAGACGATCCGGAGATGAAAGAGATTGCGGCAGAGTGCCGTGAAGAGTGCTTCGAGCTGTTTAAGAAAGCAGCGCTGCAGGAGAAAGAGTGGGCAGAATATCTGTTCAGCGGCGGCTCAATGATCGGCCTGAACAAAGATATTCTCTGCCAGTACATTGAGTACATCACCAATATCCGTATGCAGGCTGTCGGCCTTGATTTGCCGTTCCAGACGCGCTCAAACCCAATCCCATGGATTAACTCCTGGCTGGTCTCTGACAACGTTCAGGTTGCGCCGCAGGAAGTGGAAGTGAGCTCCTATCTGGTGGGTCAGATCGATTCTGAAGTTGGCGCTAACGACTTCGACGACTTCCAGCTTTAATGATGAGCCGCGACGTTGTTATTCTGCGCAGTTCCGGCACCCGGCTGGAATGCACAGACGAACATACCAATCTGCTGACGCTGCTGGAAGCCAACAATCTCTGCGTGGAGTTTCAGTGCCGCGAAGGTTACTGCGGCTCCTGCCGGATGCGGCTGCTGAAAGGCGAAGTGCATTACCCACAGCGGCCGCTGGCCTTTGTGCAGCAGGATGAGATCCTGCCCTGCTGCTGCAAAGCCAAAGGCGAGATTGAGCTGGAGTTATAACTGAGATGGAATAAGTCTGGCTTGATTTGCTGTGAGATCGAGTCAGCTTAGGGAACACGGTCAGATCGGAAAGACGCAAAAAGCGTCATCCCTGACAGCTCGGCCCGCGCGATTACGCACCTCATCCCTGAGGTGCGCCCGTAGCCGGGCCAACGCGTTGCGTTGTTCAAAAACGCTCCCGGCGTTTTTGTCCCAGGCGCGGGACGCTTTCCTCCTCTGCCCGTGTTCCCTGCGCTTTGAGCTAATTTATTGCTGCGAGAATGACGCTGTATGGGGTTAATTCGCAGTCACATATAAAACGGGCGCCTCAGGCGCCCGTTTCGTTTTCACTAACATTACTGTCTGACAGTTTCGACCACATCAATCCAGCCGTGACCGGTGCTCACTTCGCTGCCGTGTAACCAGCGGCGCAGCATGTTCATCGCCATCATCGCCACCACTTTCTGCCGCGTCTCCAGATTATGGCGACCGGTACTGAACTTCACACGCTGACCAAAGCTGCCATCCGGCGTATGCAGCGCCACCGAAATCTCTTCCTGCTCCAGGCTGCCAACAGAGAGCGCCAGCGCGGCCTGCTGCTGTGCAGCAAGTTCGCGGGTGCGGATCACCTGCTGCTCCAGCGTCTCCTGCCGGGGTGGAAAGATGTCAGCCCCACGCAGCGGCACGCTGGCGCCAGCCAACTGCCAGTAGAGCAGTCCGGCGGTGTATTGCTCACTGACTGCCAGCTGCTCACCGCGCTGCTCCAGCTCACGTGCCAGCAGCGCCGGTAAGCCTTCGGTGCCTTCGAAAATGGTGCACTCCGCCAGTTGCAGGCGCACCTGCTGCCACACCTGCTCCATCGCCACCCGCTGACTGGCCGGGCCGGTGAGCTTGATCTCAATGATCGGCATGGACGAGCGATATCCCATGACTACGCCTTCCGGCAGCGCCAGCGGCTCCAGTTCGGCGGCAATATCGCTTTCACCACGACCGAAGGTAGTCAGCCGCAGACAAATCGGTGGCTCGGGCGGCGAAAATTTCGCTTTCAGACGGGGGATGATCTGCTGCTCCACCATCACTTTAAATTCAGATGGCACACCAGGCGTGAAGAACATCCAGCAGCGATTGAGTTGCAGGGCAAAGCCACAGGCGGTACCGACCGGATTATCAATCAGTTCCGCATTAGCCGGGATTTCCGCCTGCTTGCGATTGCTGGCCGCCATCACGCGTCCCCGGCTGGCGAACCAGGCTTCCATCTGTTCCAGCCACTCCTGCTGCACCTCTAGCTCAACGCCACAGGCTCTGGCGGCTGCCAGCGCACTGAGATCGTCACTGGTCGGCCCCAGACCGCCATTTACAATCAGCACATCTGCCTCACGGCTGCGCGCCTGTAGCGTGGCGATTAGCGATTCGAGTGAATCTCCTACCGTGGTGCGGCTGGTCATAGGTAACCCCTGCTGGAACAGCATATCCGCCAGCCAGGCTGCGTTGGTATCGACGATTTGGCCATGCAGCACCTCATCCCCGGTCGACAGCATCTCTACTCTAATCACGTTGAGTTCTCCTTTTCACGTTTGCTTTACTGTACGAACTCCTCCCGCCAGACACAATCGGCATCACCAGGGATTGTGACCATTGCGTCTCAGGCACATTGTGCATAAAGATAGCGAGGGTGAAGCAGGATCAAGGGAGGGGAAGGTGTTCAGGTAGTTAAAAACCAATAAAAACGGCGGGATTGCCCCGCCGCTTTTTTATTACTGTTGTCTGCTACAACCGGGTCAGCGAATCGCGATTAACGACGCGCCAGCAGCAGACCCAGTACCAGACCGGCTGTTGCACCGATACCAACACCCTGCCATGGTTTTTCATGCACGTAGTCGTCTGCACGGTAAGCCGCTTGTTTAGCGCGATAGTAGTAGCTATCGGACGCCTGGCTGACACGGGATTTCACATCGTTCAGCGCCTGTTCGGCTTTGCTTTTAAGCTCAATGTACTTCTGATCGGCCGGATCGCCTGATGCCTTAAGGACTTCTTCCAGCGTTTCAGTCAGTAACGCAATATCGTCATCGAGGCCCGTTTCGAATTGATTTGTCTGGTTTACCATCGTTTCCTCCGTGTGAATTGCAAAGCAGTTCATTAACTATAGTCATAATCTGGCGCTCTGCTGATTTCCTGCTCCAGGAATCACCTGATTTTTCATCTGTTAATCTTGCTCAGTGCAGGCTGTGCGCCGTTTCGCTGCGCAAAGAAGTGTAAGACGCAGCGGCAACCGCGGAATTTCGCTTCGCTTCTTTGATTAATCTGATAAATTTTGTCGTGACTGAATTTTCCAGTAACCCTACTGTCGTACCCCTCTGTTGCCTGTGATTATCGGGCCATGAAAGTGCATTTTGCACGACAGTCACGACACCCTCGAACAGCTAAGGAATAATCTCTGGCATGAATCGAAGAATGTTTATGAAAGCGTCAATGGCCTTCTCCGCCGTCAGCGGCATGACCGGCCTGTCAACGCTGTTTGCGCAATCCGCATGGGCAGAAGATGGCATTGCTGACGGAACCGCCGTACGCTTCGATTTCGACGTATTGAAGAAAAACGCGGCTGCGCTGGCGAAAAAACCCTGGGGCGGAGCACCGGGCGCGCTGCCGGAGACGCTGGCCACACTGACCCCGCAGGCGTACAACGAAATTCAGTATGACGCCAACCACTCACTCTGGAACAACCTGCCCGATCGTCAACTGGACGTTCAGTTCTTCCATGTCGGTATGGGCTTCAAGCGGCGCATCCGCATGTTCTCTGTTGACGGCGAGAGTCGCGAAGCGCGCGAAATTCACTTCCGTCCCGAATTGTTCAACTACAACGACGCCAAAGTTGATACGAAGCAGCTGGAGGGCAAAACTGACCTCGGCTTCGCCGGGTTCCGCGCCTTTAAAAAACCGGAACTGGCCCGTCGCGACATCGTCTCCTTCCTTGGCGCAAGCTACTTCCGTGCCGTTGACGATACTTTCCAGTACGGCCTCTCGGCGCGCGGCGTAGCGATCAACACCTTCAGCAATGGCCAGGAGGAGTTTCCCGATTTCACCGCCTTCTGGTTTGAAACGCCAAAAGCGGAAGATACCACCTTTACCTGCTACGCCCTGCTGGATGGTGCCAGCGTCACCGGTGCTTATAAATTCATCATCCATTGCGAAGAGAAACGCGTGGTGATGGAGGTGGAAAACCACCTGTTTGCCCGTAAAGAGATCCGTCAGATTGGCATCTCGCCAATGACCAGCATGTTCAGCTGCGGCACCAACGAACGCCGCATGTGCAACACTTACCATCCGCAGATCCATGACTCCGATCGCCTGGCGATGTGGACCGGTAAAGGCGAATGGATTGCCCGCCCGCTGAATAATCCTCAGCGTCTGCAGTTCAACGCCTATGAAGATGAGAATCCGCGTGGCTTTGGCCTGCTGCAGCTTAATCACGACTTCAAAGATTATCAGGATGTGATTGGCTGGTATGACAAACGTCCCAGCCTGTGGGTTGAGCCGGTGGGTAAGTGGGGCAAAGGCGCGATTAACCTGATGGAGATCCCGACTACGGGTGAAACGCTGGATAACGTGGTCTGCTTCTGGCAACCGGCTGAGCCGGTCAAAGCGGGCAGCGAGCTGAACTTCTCCTACAAGCTTTACTGGAGTGGTCTGCCGCCGGTGCGTAGCGGTCTGGCGCGCGTGGATGCAACCCGTACCGGTATTGGTGGTTTCCCGGAAGGCTGGGCGCCTGGCGAACACTTCCCGGAAACCTGGTGCCGCCGCTTCGCCATCGATTTTATTGGTGGCGATCTGCAGGCTGCTGCGCCGAAAGGTATTGAGCCGGTGATTACCGTTTCATCCGGTAGCGTGAAGCAGGTTGAAATTCTGTATGTCGATCCGCTTAAGGGCTATCGCATCCTGTTTGACTGGTATCCGAACAGCGACTCCACCGAGCCGGTAGAGATGCGTCTGTTCCTGCGCAGCAAAGATGAGACGCTGAGTGAAACCTGGCTCTATCAATATTTCCCGCCTGCGCCGGATCAACGTAAATATGTCGACGACCGCCAGATGACGGTGGGTTGATGTAAACAGGCGAGGCTCAGGCCTCGCCTTTTTTTATGGCGCGTTCTTCAGCATATCGACATGAGGGATCCCATCTTCCAGGTAGTTCTCCTCCACCGCGACAAAGCCATGCTGCCCATAGAAACTTTCCAGATGCGCCTGCGCGGAGAGAAACAGATCGCGGCCCGGCCAGTGCTGCTGACAACTATTGATTGCCTGCTCCATCAGACGATTACCCAGCCGCGCGCCACGAACCCGATCTGAAACAATCACCCGTCCGATTTTCACCGGGCTGGTCTCATCCTCCGGGGAGAGCAGTCGCGCATAGGCCACCAGCTGGTCATCCGCCATTCCCAGCAGATGCCGGTTTTCCGCCTGCAAATCTTTGCCATCCACATCAAGGTAAGCGCACTGCTGTTCCACCACAAACACGGCACTGCGCAACGCCAGCAGGGCATAGAGCTGTGAGGGGGTCAGTTCGCTATGGTGTTTATCCTGCCAGTTAATGTCCATGGTCTCTCCTTTAATCCACACACTCTACATCAGCGCGGTGTCGCCAGCACCTGCTGGTGACACCCTTTTACAGGCAAAAAAAATCAGGCCCGGAGGCCTGATTCGTCAGTCGCAGCAACGCGCTTACATCAGCGGTTGAGCCATCTGCACCAGTCTGATCAGCGGCTGCGGGTAAACCCCTAACAGCAGCACCAGAATGGCAGAGATCAGTACCACCACACCACCGGCCGTAAATGCCCAGTTAGCCGGGGTATCACGGGTATGCAGTTCCGGCGGGCTGAGGTAGAGACTCACCGTCACGCGCAGATAGTAGTAGAGGCCAATCGCACTACCCGCGACTACAGCACCGGTCAGCCACCACAGGTGCGCACTGACGCCTGAAGCGATAACGTAGAATTTACCGATAAAGCCCAGCGTCATCGGGATACCCGCCAGTGACAGCATCATCACCGTCATCACCGCTGACAGAATAGGACGATGCCAGAACAGGCCGCGATAAGAGTAGAGCGAGTCAGCATCCGGGCCACGATACGGGCTGGACATCAGACTCACCACACCAAAGGCACCCAGGCTGCTGAACAGATAACCGGCCAGGTATACGCCCGACGTTTCCAGCGACAGCTGATGATCTTTCACCGCAATCAGCGCCACCAGCAGATAACCGAGGTGGGCGATAGAAGAGTAACCCAGCAGACGCTTGATGTTGCTCTGCGAAATCGCCATCAGGTTACCGAACAGAATCGACACGAAGGCGATCATGGCCAGCACTGTGCGCACCGCTTCGCTGTCGGTCACCGGCGCATACATAAACAGACGCATGATGACACCGAAGATAGCAATCTTGCTGGCGGTGGCCAGGAAGGTTGAAACCGGCGCAGGCGCACCCTGATAAACATCGGGGGTCCAGAGGTGGAACGGAACCAGTGAGAGCTTAAAGCCCAGACCGATGATCATCATACCCAGACCCACCAGCAGCAGTGGCTCGTGGATCATGCTGTCAGTCAGGCTCTGGCCCAGCGCCACAAAGCTCAGGTTGCCGGAGTCGGCGTAGATCAGCGCAATACCAAACAGCAGGAACGACGAGGCCGCAGCCGAAAGAATGGTGTACTTCAGTGCGGCTTCAAGCGAACGTTTCTGGCGGAAGGCGTAACCAATCAGACCAAACAGCGGCAGCGACAGCAGTTCAATACCGATGAACAGCGAGGCCAGATGATTAGCACTGGCCAGCACGATGCCACCGAGTGCCGCAATCAGCACCAGCAGGTAGAACTCATCTTTGTTGTCCGGGAAGCCTGCCAGCCATGGATAGGCAAAGGTACAGGTCGCCAGACTCGCCAGCATGACCAGCGCGGTATAGAACATCGAATAGCCATCGACGCGCAGCAGCGGCGTGACATCCATCGCTCCGACCTGACCGACAAAGTACAGCGAGAGCAGCGCCAGGTTCAGGCCAACTACCGTTAGCGTGGCGTTAACGAAGTGGTTGCGTCGCCAGGCAATGGACAGCATCACAACCACCACCGTCAATCCGACGATTAACAGCGGTAGCAACGCAATCAATTGGTGAGGAGTTATTGTCATGGCGAATTACGGCCTTGTAGTTGAAATTGAAGCGGTAAACCACTGCTGAATATTGCTCATGGCAGCGTGCGAAGTATCCAGAATCGGCTGTGGATAGACGCCCAGCAGCACCAGCAGCACCACCAGAACCCCGATGGTCATGAACTCACGCGGTGACATGCCTGGCAGCGGATCTTTCGATTTCGCTTCGCCGTAGTAAGCGCGCTGCATCATCACCAGCGAGTAAATCGAGGCGAACACCAGACCAAAGGTCGCGATGATGATAATCATCGGCACGACCTGGAAGCTGCCGGTCAGAATCATAAATTCGCCGACGAAGTTACCGGTGCCTGGCATACCGAGGTTGGCAACAGCAAAGAACAGCGACAGACCCGGTATCCATTTGATGCGCGACCACAGGCCACCCATCTGACGCATATCGCGAGTATGCAGACGCTCATACAGCTGACCACACAGAATGAAGAGTGCTGCAGCGGAGAGACCGTGCGCAATCATCTGAATCACCGCGCCCTGCAGCGCCAGCTGGCTGCCGGTGTAGATAGCAATCAGCACAAAGCCCATGTGCGAAATCGAGGTGTAAGCAATCAGACGTTTGATATCGGTCTGCGAGAAGGCCATCCAGGCACCGTAGAAGATACCGATGATGCCTAACCACATGGCAATCGGCGCAAACTCGGCTGACGCATTCGGGAACAGCGGCAGACTGAAACGCAGTAAACCGTAAGCTGCAGTTTTCAGCAGGATACCCGCCAGGTCGACAGAACCGGCAGTTGGCGCCTGACTGTGCGCATCCGGCAGCCAGCCGTGCAACGGTACCACCGGCATCTTCACCGCAAAGGCGATAAAGAAGCCCAGCATCAGCAGATATTCAACACCGCTCGACATTGGCGTCTGCAGCAGCTGTTCGTAGTTGAATGTCCAGACGCCAGTCGCGTTGTAGTGAACAAACACCAGGCCCAGAATCGCAATCAGCATCACCAGACCTGAAGCCTGGGTGTAGATGAAGAATTTGGTCGCGGCGGAAATACGGGTTTTGCCGTCCGATGCTTTATGACCCCAGAGCGCGATGAGGAAGTACATCGGCACCAGCATCATTTCCCAGAAGAAGAAGAACAGGAACAGGTCGATGGAGAGGAACACACCGATTACACCGCCCAGGATCCACATCAGGTTCAGGTGGAAGAAGCCCTGATACTTTGAAATCTCATTCCATGAACAGAGCACCGCCATCAGACCGAGCAGGCCGGTCAGCACCACCATCAGCAGCGACAGGCCATCAATGGCTAAATGGAAGCTGATACCGAAGCGTGGGATCCACGGAACGGAGAAACTTGACTGCCACTGCGGAATGCCCGCTGCCTGCGTCAGTGAATAGCCTCCCTGCAACCAGAGTTGCAGTGAAAGCGCCAACGTCAGCCCCATAGTGATCAGTGCGATCCAGCGTGGCACCTTCGCGCCGAGGCGCTCAGTGAGCCAGCAGATCAGACCACCGACGAAGGGTATGATAATTAGCCAAGGTAATAACACGGCACACTTCCCTTTTCTTTGTCTTAGTTCGGGCTATCTTACTTGCCATTTTGGCTCCCGGCAGTGCTCGCAATCCTCACATACCTCGGTATGCTCCGGTTGCTGTGCGCTGGCGGTAACCAAACTGGCCGCGACGATAACGCCCTTGCTCAGGACAATTTTTGACATTCTCAATGGGCAGATTAGCTAACCTGCCCCGCTCATCAATCTTTAAATCACCAGCAGCAGAGCCAGCACCAGCACGGCGCCCACGCTCATTGACGCAACGTACCAGCGCAGGTAGCCATTCTCACTGACTACCAGGCCTTTGTTGGCAATACGTGACAGCAGCGCAGGCAGGTTCATCAGGCCATTCAGTGGGTCGCGCTTCAGCAGCCACGCAATACCCAGATAAGGTTTGACGAACACTTTATCGTAGAGCCAGTCGAAGCCCCAGGCCGCAAACCACCAGGTGCCGAAGAAACGGCCTGGTGCACTGTTTGCGATACGGGTAACCAGCTCACGTTTGCCCAGCCACAGCGCGGCAGCGATCAGAATGCCGACAATCGCTACGACGCCCGAGGTGATTTCAAGTCCCACTTTGCCCGCTTCACCGAACTCATTTGCTGGCAGTACACCTGCCAGCGGCGGCGTAATCAGTGCACCAATAAAGGTGGAGAGCAGCAGCAGCACAATCAGCGGCAGATGATGGGTAATACCCTTACCGGCGTGCGCATGAATTTTCTCTTCGCCGTGGAACACGATGAAGATCATGCGGAAGGTATAGATAGAGGTCAGGAACGCCCCCACCAGACCCGCAACCATCAGGTTGATGTGACCGTTAGCCAGTGCGCCAAACAGAATCTCATCTTTACTGTAGAAGCCCGCCGTAATCAGCGGCAGTGCCGCCAGCGCCGCGCCGCCCACCAGGAAGCAGGTGTAGACCAGCGGAATGCTCTTACGCAGGCCGCCCATTTTGAAAATGTTCTGCTCGTGATGGCAGGCCAGAATCACTGAACCCGAAGAGAGGAACAGCAACGCTTTAAAGAAGGCGTGCGTCATCAGATGGAAAATCGCCGCATCCCACGCCTGAACACCCAGCGCCAGGAACATGTAACCAATCTGGCTCATGGTGGAGTAAGCGAGAACACGTTTAATATCGGTCTGTACCAGCGCGGCAAAGCCTGCCAGCACCAGAGTAATCGCCCCGATAATCCCGACCAGATGCAGCACTTCCGGCGTCAGCAGGAAGAGACCGTGGCTACGGGCAATCAGGTAGACACCTGCTGTCACCATGGTCGCGGCGTGGATCAGTGCCGAAACTGGTGTCGGACCGGCCATCGCATCTGCCAGCCAGGTCTGTAACGGCAGCTGTGCCGATTTACCGACCGCGCCACCCAACAGCATCAGCGTTGCCCACTGCAGCATATGGTTATCTGCGGCAAAGTGCGCAGGAGCCAACTCCATCATCTCGCGGAAGTTCAGCGTGCCCAGCTCGTTGTAGAGGATGAACAGGCCGAATGCCAGGAAGACGTCGCCCACACGGGTGATGATGAATGCTTTCATCGCCGCTTTGCCGTTTTCCGGATTGCTGTAGTAGAAACCGATCAGCAGATAAGAGCAGAGCCCTACCCCTTCCCAACCCAGATACATCAGCATCAGGTTATCGGCCAGCACCAGAACAACCATGCTGGCGATAAACAGATTGGTGTAGGCGAAGAAGCGGGAGTAGCCCTCTTCTCCGCGCATATACCAGGAGGCGAACATGTGAATGAAGAAACCGACACCGGTCACGACAGACAGCATGGTCAGCGACAGGCCATCCAGCGTCAGGTTCACCTTCATGTCGAAGTTGCCGACATGCATCCAGGTCCAGAGCGCCTGCGTGTAGGCTTGCTGGCCGTTGGCGAAGAAGTCAAAACCGACCATAGCCGTGGTCAGGGCCGCCAGACCCACCGATCCCATACCAATCGTGGCCGACAGGTTCTCTGACCAGCGACCGCGCGAAAACGCTAACAGCAGAAAGCCGATCAGCGGAAACAAGACAGTTAAATAGAGAAGATTCATCCGCGCATCTCGCTCACAGTATCAATGTTCAGCGTCTGACGACGACGATAGAGCTGAAGCAGCAGTGCCAGACCAATACTGGCTTCCGCTGCCGCCAGGCTGATCGCCAGGATATACATCACCTGTCCATCGGCCTGACCCCAATAGCTCCCGGCAACCACCAGGGCTAAAGCGGCGGCGTTGATCATGATTTCAAGGCCGATCAGCATAAACAGCAGATTGCGGCGTATTACCAGCGACGTCAGTCCAAGGACAAACAGCACGGCAGCAAGAATCAATCCATGTTGTAACGGGATCATGCGTTCTCCTTTTTCACCTGAGCGGCGTCAGCATTACGGTTACTCAGGACTTCGCCCTGACGCTCTTCACGACCGATATGGAACGCCACGACCAGACCCGCCAGCAGCAGCATTGAGGCCAGTTCAACCGCCAGTACGTAAGGACCAAACAGGCTGATGCCGACCGCTTTGGCGTCGATGATGGTGCCATCGATGCCCTGATCGTTGGCGGTCAGGATGGCGTAGACCATTACGACCAGCAGCAGCAACGAGACGATTCCCGGGCCAATCCATAGTGACGGGCTGAGCCACTCACGCTCCTGCTTCTCGGTCTGTTTGCCTAAGTTCAGCATCATGACCACGAAGACGAACAGCACCATAATGGCACCGGCGTAGACGATGATCTCCAGCGCACCGGCAAAATAGGCACCCATAGAGAAGAAGACGCCCGCGATCGATAACAGCGAAACGATCAGGTACAGCAACGCATGTACCGGATTAGTGTGGGTAATGACGCGCAACGTCGTCAGCACTGCCACCAGCCCGCAAAGATAAAACGCAAATTCCATGCCTTGCTCCTTAAGGTAATAAGCCTTTGACGTCGATAGGCTTCGCTTCGTTTTCCGCTTCGCCCTTATCTTTACCGTCAATCGCCATACCTGCCATGCGGTAGAAGTTGTACTCCGGATATTTACCCGGCCCCGAAATCAGCAGATCGTCCTTCTCATACACCAGATCCTGACGCTTAAACTCACCCAGTTCGAAATCGGGGGTCAGCTGAATCGCCGTGGTCGGACAGGCTTCCTCACACATGCCGCAGAAGATGCAGCGTGAGAAGTTGATACGGAAGAACTCCGGGTACCAGCGGCCATCTTTGGTTTCAGCTTTCTGCAGCGAGATACAGCCAACCGGACAGGCAACCGCACACAGGTTACAGGCGACGCAACGCTCCTGACCATCCGGATCGCGGGTTAACACGATACGGCCACGATAGCGCGGTGGCAGATAAACCGGCTCTTCGGGATACATCTGAGTTTCACGTTTGGCGAAGGCGTGCAGCCCGATCAGCCAGATACTGCGAACTGTCGTGCCAAAGCCTGTGACAATATCTTTCAAAGTCATTTGTTAACCCCTTACGGCGCTGTGTAGAGAATCACTGCGGCAGTCGCCAGCAGGTTCAACAGCGTCAACGGCAGACACACTTTCCAGCCGAATGACAGCACCTGGTCGTAGCGTGGACGCGGAAGCGCAGCACGAATCAGGATGAACATCATCATAAAGAACGCCGTTTTCAGGGCGAACCAGATGAACGGCGGCAGGAATGGGCCGTGCCAGCCACCAAAGAACAGCGTCACAATCAGCGCTGAAACGGTGGTAATCGCCACATATTCGCCGACAAAGAACAGGCCGAACTTCATACCGGCATATTCGATGTGATAACCGTCCGCCAGTTCCTGCTCCGCTTCTGGCTGGTCAAATGGATGACGGTGACACACCGCCACGCCAGCAATACAGAAGGTCACGAAACCGAAGAACTGCGGAATGATGTTCCACAGGTGCGTCTGGCTGTTGACGATATCGTTCATGTTGAACGAGCCCGCCTGCGCCACCACACCCATGAGCGACAGACCCAGGAACACTTCGTAGCTCAGGGTCTGCGCCGAGGCGCGCATCGCACCCAGCAGCGAGTATTTGTTATTACTCGACCAGCCGGCAAACAGTACCGCGTAGACCGCAAGGCCCGCCATCATCAGGAAGAACAGCAGACCGATATTCAGGTCTGTCACCATCCAGGTTGGCGAAACCGGCACGATAGCAAAGGCCAGCAGCAGTGAAACAAAGGCGATAACCGGCGCAAGCGTAAAGATAAAGCGGTCGGTAAACGGCGGGACCCAGTCCTCTTTAAAGAACATTTTGATCATGTCCGCTACCAGCTGGAGCGAGCCGCCCCAGCCTACGCGGTTTGGTCCGTAACGGTTCTGGAACAGGCCGAGCAGACGACGCTCGGCGAAGCTCATAAACGCGCCGCAGGCCACAACCACCAGCAGAATCACGATGGCTTTAACAATGGCCAGCAGAATGTCGATAACGTCCGGTGTTAACCAGCTCATTGCGCCGCCTCCTGCAGAGTGTCGATTTTACCGTTCGCCAGGAATGGCGGAACGCCCGGCATGCCCAGCGGCAGACCAATCTGTCCCGCCTGCAGTGACGCCGAGAAACGGACCGGCAGACGCACTGTCTCACCGGCACAGATGAACTCAACCGCCGCGCCATTGTTGACGCCCAGCTTCGCTGCATCTTCCGGGTTAATCACCAGTGCAGGTGGAGCCATACGCTGCTGGAAGACCGGTGAACGCTGTGACATCTCTTCACTACCAAACAGCTGGTAGAGAGGGGCCACGCGCCACTGCGCTTCAATGACGAATGCCGCCGGAACGTTGCTGAACCAGGGCAGACTGGCTGCGCTGGCTTCAAACAGCCGTACACCCGGATCGCCATTACGCAGTTTGCCGCCCACTTCAACCTGGAACTTGTTCCACGCCTGCGGTGAGTTCCAGCCCGGTGCCCAGGCAAACGGAATCTGCGAACGCGGTGCGCCTGGCTGGTTGTTCCCTTCCATTGAGAAGGCGAACATCGTGTCCTGATCCTGCGGCTGACGCGGTTCGTGCACGCTGATATTGGCGCGCGCCGCGGTACGGCCACTGGCACGGTGCGGTGAACGCGACAGTTTCTGTCCGCGAATACGGAAGCTGGCATCCGGTGCCGCATCTTTGATTCCGGCCAGCTGTGGCAGATGACTGACCACCGCATCGATCACGTGGTCCAGCTGCGTCCAGTCGACGTGACGGCTTTCCAGCGTGCTGTGCAGCGAATGCAGCCAGCGCCAGCTCTCCAGCATCACTACGTTGTTGTCATAGTAAGATGGATCGTAAACCTGGAAGAAACGCTGTGCGCGGCCTTCATGGTTGATCGAGGTGCCATCACTTTCGGCGAAGCTGGCGGTTGATAACACCAGACCCGCTTTGTCCAGCGTCGCGGTGCGCTGATGATCAACCACAATTACGTTAGTGGTCTGGGCCAGCGCCGAATCCACCAGCGCTTTCGGTGCATGGCGATAGAGGTCATTTTCCAGTACCACCAGTGCATCGGCTTCACCGTTGCTCAGCTGCTCCAGCGCGCTCTCCAGAGGATTACCGCCCATCAGGCCAAGACCCACACTGTTGGCGTGTCCCGCCAGCAGCGTAATCCCGACGTCGGCACCGCGCGCTTTCAGCGCTTTGGCCACGTTGGCGGCCGCTTCGATCATCGCGCTGCTGCCGGAATGGGTCCCGGAAATAATTAACGGTTTTTTCGCGCCGGCCAGCGCCTGCACGATGACATCCATCTTGCCGTTCAGTTTGCTGTCGAAATCGGTCACCGCCGGGGCGGTTTCATCCAGCGCACTGGCGATAGCGAAACCGAGACGCGCCTGATCTTCAACCGGTGCGCGATAGCTCCATGCCGCGATATCATCCAGACGAGTTTCATCGACGTTGGTGATAAACAGCGGATGTTTCGCATTCTGACCGATGTTCAGGATCGCGGCGATCTGCCAGTCTGCCACTTTCTGAGCGGCAGCCATATCGCGCGCTTTGCCTTTTACGGCCTGACGCACTGACAGCGCCACGCGTGCGCCAACCTGGGTCAGGTCTTCGCCCAGCACCAGCACCGCATCGTAGCTTTCAATTTCACGCAGCGATGGCGTATAGATACCGCCCTCACGCAGGATTTTCAGCATCAGTTCAAGCCGGGCCTGCTCACCCGCTGGCATGCCGGTAGAGAAGTTCTCTGCACCGACCAGTTCACGCAGTGCGAAGTTACTTTCAATGCTGGCGCGCGGCGAGCCGATACCGATCACTTTTTTCGCCTGACGCAGCAAATCTGCACCGGCATTGACCGCCTGCTCTGCGTTCAGCGTCACCCAGTCGTTGCCGCGCAGCAGCATCGGCTGGCGTGGGCGATCTTTGCGGTTCACGTAGCCATAGCCAAAGCGGCCACGGTCGCACAGGAAATAGTGGTTTACGGTGCCGTTATAACGGTTTTCGATACGGCGTAATTCACCATAACGCTCACCCGGGCTGGTGTTACAGCCCACACTGCACTGCTGGCAGATGCTCGGCGCAAACTGCATATCCCATTTACGGTTATAGCGTTCGGAGTGCGTTTTATCGGTGAAGACGCCGGTCGGGCAGATTTCAACCAGGTTACCGGAGAATTCGCTCTCCAGCGTGCCATCTTCCGGGCGTCCGAAGTAGACGTTGTCGTGTGCGCCATAGACACCCAGATCCTTGCCATCGGCATAATCTTTGTAGTAACGCACGCAGCGGTAACAGGCAATACAGCGGTTCATCTCATGGGAGATGAACGGACCGAGATCCTGATTACGGTGGGTACGTTTGGTGAAGCGATAGCGGCGGAAGCTGTGGCCGGTCATTACTGTCATATCCTGCAGGTGACAGTTACCGCCCTCTTCACACACCGGACAGTCGTGCGGGTGGTTGGTCATCAGCCACTCCACCACGCTTTCGCGGAACTCTTTCGCTTCGCCATCATCGATGGAGATGAATGTGCCGTCAGAGGCCGGCGTCATGCAGGACATGACAAGACGGCCGCGGGTATCTTCGGCATTCTGGAATTGCTTTACCGCACACTGGCGGCAGGCCCCAACGCTTCCCAGCGCCGGATGCCAGCAAAAGTAAGGAATATCAAGGCCCAGAGAGAGACATGCCTGTAGCAGGTTGTCCGCTCCGTTCACATCATACTCTTTACCGTCTACATGAATTGTAGCCATAGTGACATGCTTCCGTAAGGCTCGTCAGAGACGAGCGTTAATCATATTCTTGCCCCGACGCACGACATTGTCGGGGCGGCGGCACCAGGCCTGTTCCGTGTTCTTCGGCGAATTACCAGCGCGCTTTCAGCAGGTTTGGCTGGATCCCGCCAATGGCGCGGGTATTGCCAAACACCTGCGGTGCCATGCCGGCTTCAAACTCTTCACGGAAATATTTAATCGCACTCTGCAGTGGCTCAACCGCACCCGGCGCATGCGCACAGAAGGTTTTACCCGGGCCAAGCTGACGGCAGAGTTGCAGTAAGGTTTCGATATCGCCTGGCTGGCCCTGCTTCTGCTCCAGCGCACGCAGAATTTTTACGCTCCACGGCAGGCCATCGCGACACGGTGTACACCAGCCGCACGACTCACGGGCAAAGAACTCTTCCAGGTTACGCACCAGCGAGACCATGTTGATCTCGTGATCGACCGCCATCGCCAGCGCCGTACCCAGACGGCTGCCCGCTTTGCCGATGCTGGCAAATTCCATGGGCAGATCCAGGTGCTGGTCGGTCAGGAAGTCAGTCCCTGCCCCGCCGGGCTGCCAGGCTTTGAACTTCAGTCCGTCACGCATACCGCCCGCATAATCTTCAAGGATTTCACGTGCGGTGATACCAAATGGCAGCTCCCAGACGCCGGGATTTTTAACCCGTCCGGAGAAGCCCATCATTTTGGTACCGGCATCTTCGCTTTTAGAGATGTTTTTGTACCACTCCACGCCGTTGGCCAGAATCGCCGGAACGTTGGAGAGGGTTTCCACGTTGTTCACGCAGGTCGGTTTGCCCCACGCGCCCGCACTCGCCGGGAATGGCGGTTTCGAACGCGGATTAGCACGACGGCCTTCCAGTGAGTTAATCAGTGCCGTCTCTTCGCCGCAGATATAACGACCTGCGCCGGTGTGGACAATCAACTCAAAGTCAAAGCCGGTACCGAGAATATTTTTACCGATATAGCCCGCTTCCGTCGCTTCAGCAATCGCACGACGCAGATGCACCGCGGCTTCAATGTATTCGCCACGTAAGAAGATATAGCCACGGTAAGCCTTCAGCGCAAAGGCGCTGATCAGCATTCCTTCCACCAGCTGGTGAGGCATCTGCTCCATCAGCAGGCGGTCTTTATAGGTGCCCGGCTCCATCTCATCGGCGTTACACAGCAGGTAACGGATGTTCATCGACTCGTCTTTCGGCATCAGGCTCCACTTCAGCCCGGTGGAGAAACCCGCACCGCCGCGTCCTTTCAGGCCTGAATCTTTGACTGCCGCAACGATTTCATCCTGCGACATGCTTTTCAGCGCTTTTTCCGCACCGGCATAGCCGTTTTTACTGCGATATTCGTCAAGCCAGACAGGTTGCTTGTCGTCACGCATCCGCCAGGTCAGCGGATGGGTTTCTGCAGTGCGAATGATCTGTTTAATTGTCATTGATACTGCTCCAGCAAACCAGGGATGCCTTCCGGCGTCAGATGCACATGCGTGTCTTCATCCACCATCATCGTTGGCCCCTTATCGCAGTTACCCAGACAGCAGGTTGGCAGCAGTGTAAAGCGGCCATCGGCAGTGGTCTGACCCGGTTTGATATTCAGTTGCTGTTCCAGTGCTGACTGGATGCCCTGATAACCGGTGATATGACAGACCACGCTGTCACAGTAACGGATCACATGACGGCCAACCGGCTGACGGAAGATCTGGCTGTAAAATGTCGCCACACCTTCAACATCACTCGCCGGGATACCCAGTACCTCGGCAATCGCATTGATGGCGCCGTCCGGCACCCATCCGCGCTGTTTCTGCACGATCTTCAGCGCTTCAATCGAGGCTGCACGCGCATCTTCATAGTGGTGTTTTTCGTGCTCAATGGCGTGATGCTCTTCCGCGCTCAGCACGAAGACCTCGTTAGGGTCGATCGTTTTAATGGCAATGTTTTGATCGTGCATAATTAGCGGTCCACGTCTGACATAACAAAATCGATACTACCCAGATATACGATCAGGTCGGATACCAGGCTGCCACGGATTACTGAAGGAATCTGCTGCAGATGCGGGAAGCTCGGCGTACGCACGCGGGTGCGGTAGCTCATGGTGCTGCCATCGCTGGTCAGGTAGTAGCTGTTGATCCCTTTCGTCGCTTCAATCATCTGGAACGACTCATTGGCTGGCATCACCGGCCCCCACGAAACCTGCAGGAAGTGCGTGATCAGCGTTTCAATGTGCTGCAGCGTGCGCTCTTTCGGTGGCGGCGTGGTCAGCGGATGATCCGCTTTGAACGGACCCTCTGGCATGTTGTTGAGGCACTGCTCAAGAATACGCAGCGACTGCCACATCTCTTCCATTTTCAGCATAACGCGGCTGTAAGCATCGCTGATTCCGTCGCCGACCGGGATTTCAAAATCGAAGTTTTCGTAGCCGGAGTAGGGACGCCATTTACGTACGTCAAAGTCGAGACCGGTAGCACGCAGACCGGCACCGGTAGTGCCCCACGCCAGCGCCTCTTCCATATTGTAAGCAGCAACGCCTTTGGAACGGCCAATCAGTACGCTGTTGCGCAGTGCCGCTTTGTCATACTCTTTAAGACGTTTTGGCATCCAGTCGAGGAAGTCACGCAGCAGACGTTCCCAGCCTCGCGGCAGGTCATGCGCGACGCCACCGATGCGGAACCACGCCGGGTGCATACGGAAACCGGTAATTGCCTCAACCACGTCATAGATTTTCTGACGGTCGGTAAAGGCAAAGAACACCGGCGTCATGGCCCCGACGTCCTGAATAAAGGTGGAGATATAGAGCAGGTGGCTGTTGATGCGGAACAGCTCAGAGAGCATCACGCGGATCACATTAACGCGATCGGGCACCACGATACCGGCCAGTTTCTCCACCGCCAGTACGTACGGCATTTCGTTTACGCAGCCGCCGAGGTACTCGATGCGGTCAGTGTAAGGAATGTAGCTGTGCCACGACTGACGCTCGCCCATCTTTTCGGCACCACGATGGTGATAGCCGATGTCAGGCACGCAGTCGACAATCTCTTCACCATCCAGCTGCAGAATGATGCGGAATGCCCCGTGCGCCGACGGGTGGTTAGGCCCGAGGTTCAGGAACATGAAGTCTTCGTTGGTGGTGCTGCGCTTCATGCCCCAGTCTTCAGGCTTAAAGGTCAGCGCTTCCATCTCCAGATCTTCTTTCTGTTTGGTCAGCGTAAACGGATCGAATTCGGTGGCGCGCGCCGGGTAATCTTTACGCAGCGGATGGCCTTCCCAGGTCGACGGCATCATGATGCGCGTCAGATGCGGGTGACCATCAAAGGTGATACCAAACATCTCCCAGGTTTCACGCTCATACCAGTTGGCATTCGGGAAAAGGCGGGTGATGGTCGGCAGATGCATATCGTTTTCAGAGAGTGCCACCTTGAGCATGATGTCGCGGTTGCGTTCAATCGACAGCAGGTGGTAGAAAACGGAAAAATCCGCCGCAGGCAGGCCTGCACGGTGGGTACGTAAACGCTCATCCACGCCATGCAGGTCATACAGCATGACGTAAGGCTTGGGTAATTTACGCAGGAACTCGATAATTTCCAGTATCTGTTCACGCTTCACCCACACCACCGGAATACCGGTACGGGTTGGCTGAACAGTGAAGGCATCCGGCCCAAAACGGTTACGCAACTCGCCGATCACCGGGTCATCAAGGTGATCACGGGTTTGCCATGAAGGCTGAGCGAGATCTTGCGTGGTCAAATCTGTCATACGTTACTCACCATTCCGGCCTGGTCTCAGGCACTCAAATGAAGGCGTCAGGATGGGGCCATGCATTAAATTGTGATGTTCTGCTGCAGGCGCTGTTTTCCATCCATACGGTTTTAAACTTCGTCCGGGCTGCGCAGGTTTGTGACTGCGATGCGCTCGCCGCGTTTTCTTTCACGCTCAGATGGCATGTTGGCGCGATAAACGCCCTGATCGCCAACCACCCATGAGAGCGGACGGCGCTCTTTGCCGATCGACTCCTGCAACAGCAGCAATGCCTGCATATACGCTTCAGGACGTGGCGGACAGCCAGGGATATAAACATCAACCGGCAGGAATTTATCGACACCCTGCACCACGGAATAGATGTCATACATGCCGCCAGAGTTGGCGCAGGCACCCATGGAAATCACCCATTTGGGTTCCAGCATCTGATCGTACAAACGCTGAATAACCGGGGCCATTTTGGTGAACGGCGTACCGGCAATGACCATGAAATCGGCCTGACGTGGCGAAGCGCGCATAACTTCGGCGCCAAAACGTGCCACGTCGTGGACCGCAGTGAACGATGTTGTCATCTCAACGTAACAACAGGACAGGCCAAAGTTATAAGGCCAGAGGGAGTTTTTACGCCCCCAGTTCACCATGTCATGCAGGGCATTTTCGAGTTTGCCCATATAAACGCTGCGATGAACGTGCTGCTCCAGCGGATCGCTGACGATTTCCTGCTTTTGCAGAGGATAACGGTCGTTCTCACCACCGTTCGGGTCTATGCGGGTGAGCGTATAGTCCATCTTATTGCCTCTCTTTTACTGCTTATGAGGATTGGTGTGGCTGACCGTAGTGGTTTTGACCACCACGCGACGGCGAGCTGGAGCCCAGTCCAGTGCGCCAATGCGTACCAGATAGACCAGACCCGCCAGGAGCACCAAAATGAAAATTGCGGCTTCCACAAAGCCGATCCAACCGCTTTCACGGATTGAAGTCGCCCATGCGTATAAAAAGAGGGCTTCGACGTCGAAGATGACGAAAAACATCGCAACCAGATAAAATTTCGCCGACAGGCGGATATGGGTATCACCAACGGATTCAATGCCCGATTCGAATGGCGTGTCTTTATAGCGGGCGCGCGCTCTGCCGCCAAGCAGCCATCCTCCGGTCAGCATGAAAGCACACAGGCCAAAGGCAATAACGATAAATACGATAAACGCCCAGTGCTGAGCGATGATTTCGGTGGTAGTTGACATACTCATTGCTTACTCATCAAAAGTGGCGCTGGCATCCTGCACGCGTTTCCCGCAGCAAACTGACCACATCGATTCAAGGGAAGGATAAAAACCTTTCAAATGTCGCTGTTATTACGTAATAAGCAGCTATTTTATGGGGTTTTTTACTCCTTTCTATAACCTTTTGTCAACTTTGACAAAAGTATCCAAACATTATTTCACACCTGCATCATATTATTAACAAATGATGCCCCGCTTTCCAGCTAAATCGCTTCAGTCTGTAGGGTTAATTTTAGTGTAGCGGGTATTCACATGCATGGATCGTGCATTTAACAAACATATTTTGACAGGTATCACTGATTTTTCCCTCCCCTTTCCAGGGCTATTTTTTTGATCCAGAACACACTTTTGCCCTTTATGCGTTAATTTTCCCCATCTGAAACGGTGATTCGGAACAAAGCGTTCGGTTTTTTGGTCTGGAAATTTCAATTAAACAGTAGGTGAAACTTTTTTAGTCGGGTCAGGAGAGGCAGATGAATCAGTTAGGGACGTCGGACGAGGGTCAGGCACAAAAAAGCCTCTCGTTCTTTTCAGGGAAGGAGAGGCTTATTTATAAGCGTTTATTAAGGCAATCACGCGGGTATTGAGTACAACACGTTAGCGAAATTACTCTTCGTCATCCAGCAACAGTGAACCGTCGGGATTATTGCTCAGGTTATAAGGATCATTGGTGGACTGCATGGCATTGAAGATAGCCAGCGCCAGTTCATTATCGCTGTCTGGATTACGGCACAGCAGATATTGCGTATCCGGCAGTACCGGCAGTCCTTCAGCTGCACCCATAACACGCAGTTCCGGGCTCATCATCTCGACCGGACGTGCCGTCACACCCAGTCCCGCTTTCACCGCAGCGCGTACTGCAGCCAGTGTGGAAGCGACATAAGAGATACGCCACGGGATGCCCGCTTCGTTGAGATGATCGATAGCCATATCACGATAAGGACTTGGCTCATCCAGCAACACCAATGGAATGGCTTCGCCACGCTGGAAGATATAATCCGCTGCGCAGTACCACAAGGTAGGTGAAGTACGCAGTACCTGATAGGTAAAATTGCCCGGGCTGGAAGTCGTCACAACCAGGTCCACTTCACCCTGATTGAGCATTTCCATCATAAACGGATTACGTTTAACCCGCACATCGATTGCCAGTTTCGGATAAACCGAGGTCACCCGGTTTAGCAGGAACGGCAGAATAGTGTCAGAGGTGTCATCAGAGGCACCAATGGTCAGCACGCCCTGAATGTTGCTGTACATCAGAGACGTGCAGGCTTCGTCGTTAAAACGAAGAATTTTTCTCGCATAGCCTAAAAGCTGGATACCGTGCTCTGTCAGAAGCTTATTACGTCCATGTCTGGCAAACAGCTCTTTACCTACCAATTGTTCCAGACGCTGCATCTGCTGACTGACTGCTGACTGGGTTCTGCAGACCGCTGCAGCGGCTGCTGCAAAGGTATTCAAATCCGCAACGGCAACGAAGGTTCTCAGCAGATCGAGGTCGAGATTCAGTATCGGACGATTTGCATTAGTCATGTTTTTTCTTCACTTATAAGATTTTTACGAACTACTACCCTGGTGTTATCACAAGCTTATCAAAGTGATAAGCAGTAATGGTGCTCAATGACAGTCCTGTGTGAAGACTGACACAAAAAAAGTTTATGTGGATCCTGCACTGTTGACTCCTCTGAAGGGTCATAGTGCTATTCAAGACAGATACAACTTCTGAACCGATGGCGCTGGGTGCGCAAATGCAGGAAGCTGCGTAGTTGTCTTATTCCCACCAGAAAGAATCGTGTGGGATAGAAAGCACACTTTACGGGCTATCAAAGCGAAGCGGCAAAGTGCACTAAATAATAAATTATACTTAATCATTTTTGACTTCAAAATGGAAATGATTTTGTGAAAAGCGCTGTAAATTTTGTACTAAAGGCATTTCCAGACCCTTATGCCACATTATTGATCACTTTTTAAGCCTTCAGCGTTCTGAAATTTAGTGAGGAAGTGTTAAGTACGGCTCACAATCCTGCAATAAAGGTGCCATATGAAGCTCTGCTTTTGGCACTTTTCCGGCGAACACAAGGCCTTAAACGCGCCACTCTTAAGCAGCGTTAAGGCGTAATCTTTAGGCACGTTCTAAAATCGTCCATAATTTGAACATTTATAAAATATCCTTTAACTATTTCTCTAAGTGTATATTTCAGGTGCAAAGAAAAGTTCCATTTCAATAACTTCCAGATAGCGTTCATGATGCTAAAGCCATATGTCGGTTCAGCAGCGCTTTGGACAAGTTAAAATGCTGCATTAATGCCAATTTATGGTTTCATTAACCAGTTTACGCGACAACAAATATTTTTTACGCTGCGCACCGGGCAAAAAGTTGTTGAACCCGCCAAAACGGGGCGGCACCCTTCTTTTGTGACTGTCAGGAGAGTACATTGTGCTGGTTGGATTTCTGTGGCAGCCAAAAGGATTCTGCCCATTAAGGCGGTAACAATGACTTTTCAAATTGATAAATCCGGAAAACTCGATAACGTCTGCTATGACATCCGTGGCCCGGTACTGAAAGAGGCTAAACGCCTCGAAGAAGAAGGTAACAAAGTTCTGAAGCTGAACATCGGCAATCCGGCGCCGTTTGGTTTTGAAGCACCGGATGAGATACTGGTCGATGTTATTCGTAACCTTCCCAGCTCTCAGGGCTATTGTGACTCCAAGGGTCTCTATTCCGCCCGTAAAGCGATCATGCAGCACTACCAGGCGCGCGACATGCGCGATGTCACCGTAGAAGATATCTACATTGGCAACGGTGTTTCAGAACTCATCGTGCAGGCGATGCAGGCGTTACTGAACAGCGGCGACGAAATGCTGGTGCCGGCCCCCGACTATCCGTTATGGACGGCTGCGGTTTCCCTCTCCAGCGGTAAAGCAGTGCACTATCTCTGTGACGAATCAGCAGGCTGGTTCCCTGACCTCGATGATATCCGCAGCAAGATAACGCCTCGTACCCGCGGCATCGTGATCATCAACCCGAATAACCCCACTGGCGCGGTCTACAGCAAAGAGCTGCTGTTAGAGGTGGTTGAAATTGCGCGTCAGCATAACCTGATTATTTTTGCCGACGAGATCTACGACAAGATCCTCTATGACGATGCACAGCATCACTGCATCGCAGCGCTGGCACCCGATCTGCTCACTGTCACCTTTAATGGCCTTTCTAAAACCTATCGCGTTGCCGGTTTCCGTCAGGGCTGGATGGTACTGAATGGGCCGAAGAAACATGCTAAAGGCTATATAGAAGGGCTGGAGATGCTCGCCTCGATGCGCCTGTGTGCCAACGTACCAGCGCAGCATGCGATTCAGACGGCGCTGGGCGGCTATCAGAGCATTAGCGAATTTATCATGCCGGGTGGTCGTCTCTACGAGCAGCGGCAGCGCGCCTGGGAGTTGATCAACGACATCCCAGGCGTCAGCTGTGTGAAGCCACAGGGCGCGCTTTATATGTTCCCGAAAATTGATGCCAAAAAATTCAACATTTTCGACGATCAGAAGATGGTGCTGGATTTTCTGCTACAGGAGAAGGTGTTACTTGTTCAGGGCAGTGCCTTTAACTGGCCGTGGCCCGATCACCTGCGCATTGTTACGCTGCCTCGTGTGGATGATCTTGAGATGGCGATCAATAAATTTGGCCGCTTCCTGCAAGGCTATCGTCAATAATCAGGCCCGCGTATACTGACGCTATTTGGGGAGAGCCAGAGTCTGTCTCTCCCCCGCCAGCCAACAGGAACGCTCATGACACAAAGCCACTTCTTTGCTCATCTCTCCCGTCTTAAGCTGATCAATCGCTGGCCGCTGATGCGCAATGTGCGCACCGAAAATGTCTCCGAACACAGCCTGCAGGTCGCCATGGTGGCGCATGCCCTGGCCCTGATCAAAAACCTCAAATTCAACGGCTCACTTAATGCCGATCACATTGCCATGCTGGCGCTTTACCACGATGCCAGCGAAGTGCTCACCGGCGATTTACCGACTCCGGTAAAGTATTACAACGCGCAGATCGCCCACGAATATAAGAAAATCGAGAAGATTGCTCAGCAGAAGCTGATTGAGATGCTGCCTGAAGAGTTTCAGGCGATCTATCGCCCGCTGATCGATGAGCATCTGCACAGCGAAGAGGAGCAGGCGGTTCTGAAACAGGCGGATGCGCTCTGTGCATATGTAAAATGTCTTGAGGAGTTGTCTGCCGGGAACAACGAATTTTTACTGGCCAAAGCGCGGCTGGAAAAGACCCTGGCACTTCGGCGTTCACCGGAGATGGATTACTTCGTTGAGGTGTTTATTCCGAGCTTCAGCCTGTCACTGGATGAAATCTCGCAGGATACGCCACTCTAAGCCCGGCGGTCTGGCCGCCGGGCCAGCCCTTAAACCTGCTGACTGAAGGTAAAGCTACCGTCAGACTCGCGGGTTATCACCAGTGACGCCAGTGAGTCGAGCTGAAGCGCCACCTCATCCAGTCGGGGTGTCTCCGCCGGCGCATTGATGGCAATCACCGCACAGCCAGCATTCAGGCCGGATAAGATGCCGGCAGGTGCATCTTCTGCAACCACGCACGATGTCGCCGCTAATTCCAGCTTCTCCGCGCCAAGCAGGTAGGGATCGGGTTCCGGTTTGCCTTTAGCCACCTGTTCAGCGGTAATAAACACGGCGGGCTTCGGTAATCCTGCGGCTTTATGACGTGCATGTGCCACCGGCACCGAACCGGAAGTGACAATCGCCCAGGGAATCTGCAGTTCGTTCAGCCGGTTCAGCAACGCGTTGGCCCCTGGCAGCGCCTGCACACCGTCGGTGTCCGCCGCTTCAGCCTGCTCCAGCGCGACAAACTCCGCCTGAATAGCCTCTTCCGACTGGCCTGCCATGAAATGACGCAGAGAGGTAATCGCCTGTTTGCCATGAATGAAATCCAGGATCTCATCAGCCGCGATGCCATGACGGGCACCCCACTGGCTCCAGGCTCGTTCAACCGCTGGCAGTGAATCCACCAGCGTGCCGTCTAAATCAAATAGAAAACCTCTGTAGGTCACGCGCTCCTCCTCATCAGGCATTAATCACTTGCGCAATTTCGTTTGCACTTAAATGGTACTGGCGCGGACAAGTCTGCCACAAAGCTAACATCCGTTGATACTTTTCCCACATCGGGGTCTGCGCATTAAAACCATGGGTGCCGGAATCGAAGTGGGTATAACGCCCTTCTGTATTGACCATAAAACGGACGTAACCAAGCAGTCGCGCTTCCGTTGCCGCATCGAAGCCCAGAAAGGCGAGACGGCGCTCTTCAAGCTCACCTTTCTCTTTAAGGTTCGACCAGGAGACGTGGAGTGCGTGATGCATTTCCATAATATCGATCACCGTCCGGCAGATCGCTTCGCTAAGTTCGCCAAACTCTTTGTCCAGCTCCCGCATCTGCAGCGCATAACCGCGCTCGATGATGGTCTGGTAACGGCGAAAACGCTCCGCATTTTCCGGCTCAAGCATGGCCATCATTTTGTACTGGTTAGTGAGAATCAAACGCTGCGCATGGGTCATTTCCATCATTTACTCCCGGTCAGAGACCGCTCAGTTAATCGACAATGGAGAAATGATTGCACAGCGTTAGCGACACGGAAATCGCCGTATCACCATTCTTTGATTTGGCCGCAGGTTAGCGGTAAATATTTTACCGCCAGCCCGGGATGGGTCAGAGATCGTCGAGGAAAGTGCGGTCGAGTTGTTTGAACGCCCGCTTTAACAGATCGGCCAGCGCCTGATAGGTCGGCTTGCCTTCTACTGGCGCAGTCGCCTGCCCCGCTTCTTCCAGCCGGGCACGAACTTCATGAAACCAGTTAAGCAGCGTCGGCGGCAGCGGCGTCACTGAACGCTTCCCCAGCCACCATAAACCCTGCATCGGCAGGCTACAGGCAAACAGCGCGGTCGCCACGGCCGGGCCTAACTGACCGCCCATCGCGATCTGCCAAGTCAGCGTAAAAATCGCCAAAGGGGGCATAAAGCGAATAGCAAAACGCGTTGCTGAAGAAACACGGTTTTCCGGGAACATGGGTGCCAGGCGCTTATCAGCCGGCCAGGTCTTCATATAGTGTTGGCCGCGCTGAAACATCCGAAACCAATTGGTACTGCCAGATTCATTCGCCATGGCTCACCTCAACTAATGCTGTAAAAATTAAAAAATAGTTATAACCACACAACTTTACGTGACATCCTTCAATTATTTTTGTCTTTAAAGGTGACTCCAGCTATTCTGACGCCGTTTTACCACCTTTCCGGAAGCGGATTGCGCCTTTGGGAAGAGGCCTGAGCCAGGTTTAGACAAGGCAATTTTCAAATTTTCGCGTAAGATTGCCGAAATTTTTTGCGGAAATGCAGAATTCTGTCTACCGCATGATGTTTGTCATTAATCTACCAGCTTTCATGGGCTACGCTGTTAGTCTGATTGCGTTTTATTTAGCCACTCTCAAAAAATAGGTACTTCCATGTCGAGTAAGTTAGTTCTGGTTCTGAACTGTGGCAGCTCTTCCCTTAAGTTTGCCATCCTCAACCCTGCCAGCGGTGAAGAATTCCTGTCTGGCCTGGCGGAATGTTTCCACCTTCCTGAAGCCCGCATCAAATGGAAGCTGGAAGGCGAAAAACAGGAAGCGCCTCTGGGTGCTGGCGCAGCGCATAGTGAAGCGCTGAACTTTATCGTTAAAACCATTCTGGCACAAAAACCTGAGCTTTCGGCACAAATTGCTGCAATCGGCCATCGTATCGTTCATGGCGGCGAGAAGCTGACTCAGTCAGTCATCATTACTGAGGAAGTGGTACAGGGCATCAAAGACGCCTCTTCTTTTGCACCGCTGCACAATCCGGCTCATCTTATCGGTATTGATGAAGCGATGAAAAACTTCCCTCACCTGTCAGATAAGAATGTCGCGGTATTTGACACCGCTTTCCATCAGACAATGCCGGAAGAGTCTTATCTCTATGCGCTGCCGTACAAATTGTATAAAGAGCATGGCGTTCGTCGCTATGGCGCGCATGGCACCAGCCACTTCTATGTGACCCACGAAGCGGCCAAAATGCTCAACAAACCGCTTGAGTCACTGAATATTATTACCTGCCACCTCGGTAACGGCGGTTCTGTCTCTGCCATTCGCAACGGCGAGTGTGTGGATACCTCAATGGGCCTGACCCCACTGGAAGGCCTGGTGATGGGTACCCGCAGTGGCGACATCGACCCGGCAATTATCTTCTTCCTGCACGATACGCTGGGTATGAGCGTCGATGCCATCAATAAACTGCTGACTAAAGAGTCTGGCCTGTTAGGTCTGACCGAAGTCACCAGCGACTGCCGCTACGTAGAAGATAACTACACCACTAAAGAAGATGCGAAGCGCGCAATGGATGTCTTCTGTCATCGCCTGGCGAAATATATCGGCAGCTACACCGCGCTGATGGATGGCCGCCTTGATGCCGTGGTATTTACTGGCGGCATCGGTGAAAACGCCGCGATGGTTCGTGAACTCTCACTGAAAAAACTGGCGCTGCTGGGCTTTGACGTCGATCACGATCGCAACCTGGCGGCCCGTTTCGGCAAGTCTGGTTATATCAATAAAGAAGGCACCCGCCCGGCGCTGGTGATCCCGACCAACGAAGAGCTGGTCATCGCCCAGGACGCCGCGCGTCTGACTGCGTAAACACTTCTCTCCGTCAGCTCAGGCTGACGGAGTTGTTTTTGACACCCTGCCATTACTGAGAGGTTCAAACGTGTCACGTACAATTATGCTCATTCCGACCGGCACCAGCGTCGGCCTGACCAGCGTCAGCCTCGGCGTTATCCGCGCCATGGAGCGCAAAGGCGTTCGACTCAGCGTCTTTAAGCCGATTGCTCAGCCGCGTACCGGCGGCGATACGCCGGATCAAACCACCACTATTATCCGTAAGAACTCTTCGATTCCTGCCGCTGAACCGCTGCAGATGTCACGTGTTGAATCACTGCTGGGATCGAACCAGCAGGATGTGCTGATGGAAGAGATCATCTCCCGTTACCATGCCAACACGCAGAATGCTGAAGTGGTGCTGGTTGAAGGTCTGGTCCCTACCCGTAAGCATCAGTTCGCCAACGCGCTGAACTATGAAATCGCGAAAACCCTGAATGCGGAAATCGTCTTCGTGATGGCGCTGGGCAATGACTCTCCGGCACAGCTGAAAGAGCGCATTGAACTGACGCAGAGCAGCTTCGGCGGTCAGAAGAATAAAAATATCACTGGTGTGATCATCAATAAACTCAACGCGCCGGTCGATGATCAGGGGCGTACCCGCCCTGACCTGTCAGAAATTTTTGATGACTCGTCAAAAGCCAGCATCGCCAATATCGATCCTAAGCAGCTGTTCTCAGACAGCCCGCTGCCGGTACTGGGCTGCGTGCCGTGGAGCTTTGATCTGATCGCCACCCGCGCAATCGATATGTGCCGTCACCTGGACGCGCGCATCATCAACGAAGGTGAGATTCAGACCCGCCGGGTTAAATCGGTCACCTTCTGCGCCCGTAGTATCCCGCACATGCTGGAGCATTTCCGCCCAGGCTCACTGCTGGTGACTTCCGCAGACCGCCCGGATGTGCTGGTCGCCGCCTGCCTGGCCGCCATGAACGGCATTGAGATTGGCGCTATCCTGCTGACCGGTAACTACGAGATTGACGATCGCATCGCGCGCCTCTGTGACCGTGCCTTCCAGACCGGCCTGCCGGTGTTTATGGTGAAAACCAATACCTGGCAGACCTCTCTGAGCCTGCAGAGCTTTAATCTTGAAGTGCCCGCTGACGATACGCAGCGCATCGAGAAAGTGCAGGAATATGTTGCCAGCTACATTAATGCTGACTGGATTGAGTCACTGACCGCCACGTCAGAGCGCAGCCGTCGCCTGTCGCCACCGGCCTTCCGCTATCAGCTGACTGAGCTGGCGCGTAAAGCGGGCAAACGCGTGGTGCTGCCAGAGGGTGATGAGCCGCGTACGGTCAAAGCGGCCGCTATCTGTGCTGAACGCGGTATCGCTACCTGCGTACTGTTAGGCAACCCGGATGAGATTCAGCGCGTCGCTGCGGCTCAGGGTGTCGAACTGGGCAAAGGGGTTGAGATTGTTGATCCGGAACAGGTGCGTGAAAACTACGTGCCGCGTCTGGTCGAGCTGCGTAAGAGCAAAGGCATGACCGAAGTGGTCGCCCAGGAACAACTGGAAGATAACGTGGTGCTGGGCACCATGATGCTGGAGAGCGGCGAAGTGGATGGCCTGGTTTCAGGTGCGGTTCACACTACCGCCAACACCATTCGTCCGCCTCTGCAGCTGATCAAAACTGCGCCTAACAGCTCACTGGTTTCATCGGTGTTCTTTATGCTGCTGCCGGAGCAGGTGCTGGTTTACGGTGACTGCGCGATTAACCCGGATCCCACCGCTGAGCAGCTCGCTGAGATCGCTATTCAGTCAGCCGACTCTGCTAAAGCCTTTGGTATCGATCCACGTGTTGCGATGATCTCCTACTCTACCGGCACGTCAGGTGCAGGCAGCGACGTTGAAAAAGTGCGTGAAGCAACGCGTATCGCGCAGGAAAAACGTCCTGATCTGGTTATCGATGGTCCGCTGCAGTATGACGCCGCGATCATGGAAGATGTGGCGAAATCGAAAGCGCCAGATTCACAGGTTGCCGGTCGCGCCACCGTGTTTATCTTCCCGGATCTGAACACCGGTAACACCACGTATAAAGCGGTACAACGTTCAGCCGATCTGATCTCAATCGGGCCGATGCTGCAGGGTATGCGTAAGCCGGTTAACGACCTGTCGCGCGGTGCGCTGGTTGATGACATCGTCTATACCATCGCCTTAACCGCCATTCAGTCTCAGCAGGCTGAACAAGGCTAAGCGTCAGGTAAGAACAAAAAAGGCATGCCCCAGGGCATGCCTTTTTTTCGCCGGTAACAGAGCCGGAGGCTTTAACGCGGATCGCTGAGACGTGTTAAAGCGCCTGTTTTCAGGCCCGGTTATCACCGTTGCGGCTCATCCACAGAGAGAGCGCTTTCAGCGAATCGTCAGTGAACTCATCACAACGTGCGGTGATCTCGTCGGGCGTCATCCAGATAATCTCATCGACTTCCGATTCCTGCATGGCGAATGGCCCGTGTGACACACAACTGAACAGTCCGCCCCAGACGCGACAGTGCTGATCTTCGAAGTAGAATTTGCCATGCTCAGCAAACGGCACCGCGGCAATTCCTAACTCCTCTTCCGCTTCACGTCGCGCAGACTCCAGCATATCTTCACCGCTCTGCACCACGCCGCCTGCGGTTGCGTCCAGTTTGCCCGGCATAAAATCTTTTATCTCAGTGCGACGCTGCACCAGAATCTTGCCCATACCGTCATGAACCACAATATAGGTAGCGCGGTGACGCAGGCACTCAGCGCGCATCTGCGCACGTGTTGCCTGAGCAACAACTTCATTCTCTTCGTTTACGATATCGACCCACTCGATGCCGTCACCCGCAGTTTGATCCACCATCCGTAACCCTTTCCTGTTTGGCGTACACTTGGGTACGCAGTTTGCCACGTCGTTATTTTTATGTGGCGTAAGGTAATCACTTCCGTCAGCCTGAGCAAGCCCTGGCTGTTACCGATTTTTACCACTTTCTGCTAACCACAGCTGTACAGAGGCTCGCTGCCACTGAAACTCAGCATAATCCCGCAGACGTGCAGGCAAGGGATCACCATGCAATACCAGCCGGTTAAGCATCACCGCCAGATCGGTATCCGCAATTGACCACTCGCCAAACAGGTTCTGTTGCCCGTCCGGCAGCAGGCGATCGACGGCCATAACGAGTTTATCCACCGCCTGCTGCGCTGATGCGGTCAGCGGTGAAAAGCGCTCACCGGCAAACAGCACTTCTGTGGGACGCTCCTGGCGTATCCACAGGAAGTCACTGCGAAGCCAGGCCTGAATCTCTCTGGCGCGGGCACGCTTCTCGCGGTCGCGGGGATAGAGGCGCTCAAACTCGGGCGCCGGAAAGCGCTCTTCAAGATATTCGGTAATCGCCGAGGATTCGCTTAACAGGAACGCATCAATCTGCAGGGTCGGTACCCGGCAGGTCAGCGACAGCTCGCGGTAAGCCGCGGCGTATTGCTGATTCTGCGACAAATCGACGCGCTTCAGCTGAAAAGGGATCCCTTTTTCGGTAAGAGCAACATAGGCCGACATGGCGTAAGGACTGAAAAATGATGAATCTGACCACAGGGTGATGGACGGATAATTCATCGGTTACCTCAATTGGCTGTCAGGGTTGCATCATGTTTACCGATTTTTTTTTGGGAAGGCAACGCTGAGCTGATCCGATCTCTTCCTCCGGAATAAGAAAGCGCGACGCGACTCACGATAGAGTGGCTCGACTCTTCTATGCTGAAAGGTGCAAATAACAAAAACATCAAGGGAGCCGCAACATGCATATTCTTATTACCGGTGGCACGGGACTGATTGGCCGTCATCTGATTCCGCGCCTGCAACAGCTGGGACATCAAATCAGTGTGGTGACGCGTGACGTGGTCAGCGCACGTGAAAAACTGGGCGAGGAGGTCGCGCTCTGGTCAGGGCTGGCGCAACAGTCGAACCTGGATACGATCGATGCGGTCATTAATCTGGCAGGAGAACCTATTGCCGACAAACGCTGGACGGAGCCGCATAAACAGCAGCTGTGTGAAAGCCGCTGGCAGATAACCGAGCAGATCGTCTCACTGATCAACGCCAGCGCCACGCCACCGTCCGTGTTGATCTCAGGTTCGGCAACCGGCTTTTATGGCAACACCGGCGATCTGGTGCTGACTGAAGAGGATCAGGGTCAGGATGAGTTTACTCATCAGCTTTGCGCCCGCTGGGAGCAGCTGGCGCTCGCGGCTGAAAGCGAACGCACCCGCGTCTGTCTGCTGCGTACCGGCGTGGTGCTGGCGCCTGAGGGCGGTGCACTCAGCAAAATGAAGCTGCCCTTTAAACTCGGCATCGGCGGGCCAATTGGCAGTGGTAAACAGTACATGCCGTGGATTCATATTGACGACATGCTAAACGCCATTATCTGGCTGCTGGAGCATGACGATCTGCGGGGTCCGTTCAATATGGTCGCTCCCTACGCGGTGCGTAACGAGCAGTTTGCCGCCACCCTGGGCCGGGTTATGCATCGCCCGGCCTTTATGCGCACGCCTGCCAGCGCCATTAAACTGATGATGGGCGAATCGTCGGTACTGGTGCTGGGAGGACAGCATGTGCTGCCAAAGCGGCTGGAAGCCTCAGGCTTTGGCTTCCGCTGGTACGATTTGCAGGAGGCGTTGCAGGATGTAGCAGGATAAACATACGGCGGCCCTGGGCCGCCGTATGTTCAGTTAGTTACGCTGCTCTGCTACACGCGACTTCATCACCTTCTCTTTACGCGTGTGCCCCGGTTGTGGCACACGAATAATAAAGGTCAGCACGCCAGCGAACACGTATAGCCCGGTATAGGCCCATACCACACCGACAATGTCGAAGAACGGCAACATGACTGAGGCGATAGCCGGTGCCACAAAGTTACTGAGTCCTGCGGAGAGGTTGTAAATCGAGACCGCAGCGCCTTTGTGATGCGGTTCCAGCGTGGGAAATACCGCGGTCATCGGTACAAACGCGGCGACAAAAATTCCCAGCATTACCGCAGGGATTAATGCGACCCAGAAGTTATGACCCGCATACAGCGGCAGATAATAAAAGGTCAGGCTGGAGATGGCCATCCCCAGGCAACCAAACCAGCGCACCTGACGGATCCAGCCCAGCTTCTCTCCCGTGAGGCCCCAGAAGATATTCGTAAATATAGTGACAAAGAAGAACACCGCCCAGATTTGTAGCCATTCAGAGATGGTAAAGCCGAGACGATCGACAAACAGCAGTGGCATGATAATGGCGAAACCAAACAGCGACAACGTGTTGATGATGCGAATCAGGCAGGCATAAAACACATGCTGATTGGTGAACAGGATGGTCACGGCACGCGCCATCTCTGTCATCTTGTCACGCATCGGCAAATTCACACGAGAGCGATCCACCGGTACCTTGCGCAGACTGAAGTATGCGAGGATCCCACCACAGGCCACCCAGATAATAGCCAGCCACAGCGTTCCGGTTTCCCCCAGCATCGGGATGGTCAGACTTGGCAGATAGCTGCCAATCACCCCGATGCCGACAGAATACATCGCCCAGAACCAGCCAGTCGCCGCCGCCAGTTTTTCGCGCGGTAAGACCTGCACCAGCATCATCATGAAAGAGTAGATAAACAGCGGATAAGCCAGCCCGCGAATGCCGTAGAACAGCACCATCAGCGGATAGTTGCGCAGGCCAAGCCCCAGCGACATAAACAGCGTATGCATCACGATCCATAACACAAAGCCAATCATCATCGCGCGCTGCGGTGTGATCAACTCGGCTACCACGCCAGATGCCCAGGCCGCCAGGGCTGCCGCTAAGCCATAGAAGGTGAATACGACTGCAGACTGCGCGGGCGTAAAGCCCATATCGGTGATATGGCGCGACAGAAACGCCATTTCAAAGCCATCACCCGCCATAAAGATTGCGATAGCGAGGAAACCCCAGAACATCTTTTTCGGTAAGCCAAACCAGTATTCGTTCGATTGCATCACAATTACCTTCTGTCTGGTTAGTCGTTATGCAGGCAGCAAGCTGCGCACCTGTTGTTGCTGGATGTAAAGTTCCCGGAACAGACACAGCCGCTTTTGCAGCACAGCACCGCGCGTCTCGTCCGGTTGGTAGCGCGCCTGCACAGCTGGCTTCAGACACACCTTATGCTCAGGGCCGCCATCAGCCAGCCACGCTAAACGTGCCGCACCCAGCGCGCCAGATGCGCTGGCGGGATGGGTAACAATGGGCAGTTGCAGCACATCGGCAATCAATTGAGCCCACAATGTGCTACGTGCGCCGCCCCCGGTCAGGCTGCACTGCTGAATGTGATGCCTGGCATCGCCGAGCACCTTCAACCCATCAGCCAGCCCAAATGCCACGCCTTCAACCACCGCATAGCCCAGCAAGGCGCGCGGGGTTTCATGGCGCAGATTGAAGAAAGAACCGGAGGCGTCAGGATCGTTATGGGGTGTGCGTTCACCAGACAGATAGGGCAGGAAAACCGGGGCGCTACGCACTTGCTCATCACTGAGCTGGGCCATCTCTTCCATCAACTGGCTTTCACTAACCGACAGCAGATTGCACAGCCAGCGCAGACAACTGGCGGCGCTAAGCATCACACTCATCTGGTGCCAGCGGCCCGGTAACGCATGGCAAAAGGCGTGCACCCCGAATTGAGGGTCAGCCCGTAAGCGGTCGTTTACGACAAAAATCACACCGGAGGTACCCAATGAGATAAACGCATCACCGGGATTCACCGCCCCCACACCAACTGCCGATGCGGCATTATCACCGCCGCCTCCCGCGACAGTAACCGCAGTAGATAAGCCCCACTCGCTCGCCAGTGTCGGCTGCAGGCGTCCACTTATTGCACTGCCTTCTACCAGTTCAGGCATTTGGGCACGCTTCAGTCCGGTGATGGCCAGCAGTTCGTCCGACCAGTCACGCCGGGAGACATCGAGCCACAGCGTTCCGGCCGCATCCGAAGGCTCACTGACAAAGCGCCCGGTAAGACGCCAGCGCAGATAATCTTTCGGCAGCAGGACCTTATCGATGCGACTGAAAATTTCTGGCTCATTTTCCGCGACCCAGTGCAGTTTCGGCAAAGTGAAGCCGGGCATAATCATATTGCCGCTAATTTCCATTATCCGGGGATAGCTCTTCCGTAGCCTTTCACACTGCGGTGCACTGCGCGTGTCGTTCCAGAGGATACACGGACGCAGCACCTTCCCCCCGGCATCCAGCAACACAGCCCCGTGCATCTGTCCCGATAATCCAATAGCGCGAATCGCGGCCCATGCCAGAGGAAACTGATGACGTAATCCCGCCAGAACCTCGCTGCAGGCTTGCCACCAGCATTCAGGATCCTGTTCAGCCCAGTGGGGATGGGGACGCTGCACGTTCAGCGTGGCGTGCTGAGACGCCACAATCTCACCGTGCGTATTAATGATCAGCGCTTTAAGCTCTGAGGTGCCGATATCAATGCCGAGATACATCATTACACCGCCGCCAGTTCAGGCTGATTCAGCCACTGCTGCAAACTCGCAACACGGCGAGTGACTAACTCATGAAACGCCTTATCAGATGCCAGTTCCGCAAACAGCGCGCTATCACTCAGGTACGCATGGAGCGGATCGGCGCTGGCGAACTGCTTACGTAGCGTATCGGCCTGTAGCGCACCGTCCTGATAGCGATAGGGTAAATCGTCATTGGCCCATCGCTGCATAAACAAGAAGAACAGTGCCGGAATCACCGCCGTTGCGGTGGGCTGCGCACCGCGCTGGTAGCACTGTTGCAGGGTTGGCGTCACCATGCCGGGAATTTTGGATAAACCATCGGCACCGACGCGCTGATTGGTATCTTTAATGTAAGGATTACTAAAGCGGGCCAGCACCACGTCTCGATAATCCGCTAAATCAAGCGGGCTGGGAGACAGAGAGGGGATGACATCCTGGGTCACGTAGTCGTGAGCCAGTTGATAAATCGCCGGATGGCTGGTGCTCTCATCGATATAGTTCAGACCAATCAGTGTGCCCGCCCAGGCAATCGCAGCATGTGTCGCATTGAGGATGCGAATTTTCGCCTCTTCCCACGGCAGTACCGATTCCACCAGTTCAACACCGACCTTTTCCAGCGCCGGGCGCCCGGCAATAAAATCATCCTCAATGACCCACTGAATAAAAGATTCGGCCATTACTGCTGCGCCATCCTGTTTGCCGATCGCCGCCTGCACGCGTTCTGCCACCTCCGGAGTAGGACGGGGTGTAATGCGATCGACCATAGTATTCGGTGAACGGGTTTGCGTGCGCACCCAGTCGGCCAGCGTGGTGTCGCCTTTGGCTGTAAGAAACGCCAGGAAGGCGTCACGGAAACGCTCACCATTGTGCCGCAGATTGTCGCAGTTCAGCAGCGTAACCGGCGCACCGCCTTGCGCAACACGTTGTGTCAGAATATGGCTGAGTGCGCCGTAGAGGGTACGGATATCGCCCCCCAGATCGGCCTTCACATCTGCCTGATTAAGATCCAGGGTAAACGCGGGCGTCAGGTAGTAACCCGCTTCGGTCACGGTAAAGCTAATTACACGCGTTTCCGCGCTGGCCCCCTGCTCAATCAACGCACGGATATCACTGTCCCAGGGCAAAATTTTGCGCAGCGAGGTGATGGTTTCGTAGTCGCGCTTACCTTCAGGCGTCACGGTTTCCAGCACATATTCTCCCTGCTGCGCCGCGAGCTGATTGAGCAGCGGCACTGCGTCATTACGGATATTGCCGAGCGCGATGCTCCAGCGTTCATCACCCTGCTCACGCAGTTTATGCAGATACCACGCCTGATGTGCCCGATGAAAAGATCCCGCGCCGATGTGCATCCACACTGATTGGTTGTTCATAATCGCCTCATTTAAACATTTGCCACACTAAAGGGCATTTGCCCGATGACGTGTAGCATAGTTCCCATTACGAAGATCCTTCTGCGAGCTGAGTCACAAATAATACTTTTGCCCTTTTTACGGGCTTTTGCTCAGTTAGTGCTTTTCGTGCCGCACGGCGTTAAGATGTCCCCTCGAATTCGACGGAACACCGTGATGAGCAGAGAAGAGAAAAAGCAGGAGCTGGCCGCACGTGCTGCATGGATGTATTACGTCGCAGGCGTGACACAGCAGGAGATTGCGCAGGCATTGGGATTGTCACGACAGGTAGCGCAGCGTCTGGTATCCAGTGCACGTGAAATGGGCATGGTGAACGTAAAAATTGATCATCCCGTCACGCACTGCCTGCAGCTGGCGCGTGAGGTACAGGCGAAGTTTGGTCTGGATTTGTGCCGCGTTGTGCCATCGGCCAGTCTGAAAGATGAAGCTATTCAACAAATGCTGGCAGTTGAAGGCGCGGCGGTGATGACACAATTCATCAATGAGGAAACGCCTCAGGTGTTCGGTATTGGTTCCGGTAAAACCCTGCGCTCAATGATCGATGCACTACCCTGGGTTGATCGCCCGCAGCATCATTGCGTCTCCATGATTGGTGCCATCGCACGAGATGATTCCGGTACACGCTATGACGTACCGTTGAAGATGGCCGAAAAGATGCAGGGTAAGTATTTCTTTATCCCTGCGCCCTTATACGCCGACACCCCAGAGGATAAAGCGATGTGGGTTCAGCATAAGGTTTACCAGCGCGTCATTGATCGCGCATTACAGGCGGACGTGGCCTTTGTGGGTATTGGCGAAGTGATGCCGGGCTGTCCTTTGAATGCCGAAGGATTCATCACAGATGCGCAGGTCGAGGCGCTAAATGGGCGCGGCGTGGTAGGCGAAATGCTCGGTCACTTTTTCAATCAGCAGGGTGAACGGGTGTGGGGGGAAACGGATGAGCTACTGACCAGCGTGCGACTGGAAAGCCAGACTCAGCGTAAAATTATTGGCTTTTCGGGTAGCGAGCGCAAGTATCCAGCAATCCGTGCCGCATTACAGGGCGGCTGGGTATCGGGACTGGTGACTGATGAGGATACGGCGCTGAAGCTACTGCAAAAGTGATATCTCAGCTTAGATGAAGAGTGCGAGGGCAGAACGCAAAGATGATGCAAAATCTCAAATGCTTCTTGCACTTATTCTGCGCAGGGCACGTTATGCCGGTACCCTGATTCCCTCGTCTTAACTAATATCTGACCCTTACTTCAGCGAGCCCTTGAGGAACTGCTGTAAACGCGGGCTTTTTGGGCTGCCAAACAGTTCCGCAGGCGGCCCCTGCTCTTCGATTTTGCCCTGATGCAGGAAAATGACATGGCTGGAGACGTGGCGGGCAAATTCCATCTCGTGGGTCACGACCACCATGGTTTTGCCCTCCTCCGCCAGCTTCTGCATGATGCGCAGTACTTCCCCGACCAGCTCCGGATCAAGCGCCGAAGTGGGTTCGTCAAACAGCAACACTTCTGGCTCCATCGCCAGCGCGCGCGCAATCGACACACGCTGCTGCTGACCGCCGGAGAGGTGAACCGGATATTTTGCCTGCGCCCGCGCATCAATCCCGACTTTATCGAGGTATTTAATGGCACGCTCACGCGCTGCCGCTTTGCTCAGCCCCAGCACCTGAATCGGTGCTTCCATCACGTTTTCCAGCACGGTCATGTGGCTCCACAGATTAAAGTGCTGGAATACCATGGTCAGGCTGGTACGTAACGCGCGCAGCTGCTCTTTGTCAGCCACTTTAAGCTGACCATCTTTGTCACGGACTAAGGTGATTTGTTGGTTATTCACCATGATGCTGCCTTCACTCGGTTTTTCGAGGAAGTTGATGCAGCGTAAAAAGGTACTTTTCCCTGAGCCGGACGATCCAATGATACTGATCACATCGCCCGATTTAGCAGTTAACGAGACCCCTTTCAGCACTTCATGTTCACCGTAACGCTTATGCAATTCGGTGACGCTTAATTTATTGTCAGCCATAGTTCTACTCAATGCGATGAAGAGGGTTTCACGTGGGCCAGCCAGCGACGTTCCGCCAGGCGGAACAGGCTGATCAACACGTAAGAGATAATCAGGTACAACACAGCCGCCAGACCAAAGGCGGTAAACGGCTGATAGGTTGCCGAGTTAATATCCCGCGCGATTTTCAGCAGATCCGGCACTGTGGCGGTGAAGGCCAGCGCCGTGGAGTGCAGCATCAGAATCACTTCGTTGCTGTAGGCCGGCAGAGCCGTGCGCAGCGCCGATGGCAGGATAATGCAGCGATAGAGTTTAAAGGTGGAGAAGCCGTACGCCCGAGCCGCCTCAATCTCACCGTGTGGCACCGAGCGAATCGCACCAGCAAAAATTTCCGTGGTGTAGGCGCAGGTGTTGAGGGTGAAGGCGAGCAGCGTACAGTTCAGACCACTGCGAAAAAAGGCATTCAGCAGTTCTGTGCCTTTCACAATCTCCAGCGTGTACATGCCGGAGTAGAACACCAGCAGCTGCACATAGAGCGGCGTGCCACGAAACACATAGGTGAAGAGCCAGACCGGAAAGCTGATAAACCGGTTAGGGGAAACCCGCGCTATCGCCAGCAGGATTGCCAGACATCCACCAATGGTGACCGAGAGGATCAGCAGCCACAGGGTGATAGCCACACCGGTAAAACGATAACCGTCAGTCCAGAGCAGCGATTTCCAGTATTCCTGAATAATATCAATCATAACTCGCCCTCTTCACACCCACCGTATAGCGCCGGTTGAGCCACCACAGCACACCGTTTGATAGCGTGGTGAACACCAGATAAATCACACCGGCCACAATGGCGAAGTAGAACGGCTGCCAGGTACTTTTCCCTGCCAGTTGCGTCGCCTTCACCACATCTTCCAGCCCCAGCAGCGAGACCAGCGCGGTGGCTTTCAGAATCACCTGCCAGTTGTTGCCGATGCCTGGCAGCGCGTAGCGCATCATGGCCGGAAACAGAATGCGGCGGAACACCTGCGCGCTGGTAAAGCCAAACGCGGTTGCTGCTTCAATCTGCCCCTGAGGCACGGCCATAAAGGCGCCGCGGAACGTTTCGGTGAAGTAGGCACCATAGATAAAGCCGAGCGTGATGATACCGGCGACCATCGGGTCGATATCAAACTGCGCCATGCCCAGCGCATCGGTTATCTGGTTGAGGACAATCTGCAGACCGTAGAAGATCAGCAGCATCAGTACGAGGTCTGGCACGCCACGAATCAGTGTGGTGTAGCCTTCAAAAATCATCGCCAGTGGCCGGCTGCGCGACAGTTTCGCGCCTGCGCCAATCAGGCCCAGCAGCACTGCAAGCACAACGGAAGTGAGCGCCAGCTCCAGCGTCACCAGCGTGCCCCGAAGAATTACATCAGAATAGCCATACAGCATCGAAAGGGTCCTGTCGTGGGGTGAAAACGAAACGCTGCCCGCCAACAATCGACGGGCAGTTTAGCTTTACCTCTCTGTTGCAGATGCCATCCGCCACCAGCGGAAAAGAACCCGATTCTGCACCTGGCAGAACCGGCTCAGACCCGGCAAAAACGGATACAGAGGGTAAAGCGACAGGATGGTTAATCGCCGTACACGTTGAAATCGAAGTATTTCTTCGCAATCTTGTCGTAGGTGCCATCTTTACGCATGTCAGCAAAGGCTTTGTCGATGGCGGCTTTCAGTTCGCTGTCATCTTTACGCAGTCCCATGCCGGTACCGACGCCAAAAATCTTGTCATCTTTCACGGCCGGACCGGCGAAGGCGTAATTTTTACCGACCGGCTGCTTCAGGAATCCTTCGCTGGCCTGCACTTCGTCCTGGAAGGCTGCATCAATACGACCAGCATTCAGATCCTGATAGACCAGATCCTGGTTAGCATAAGGCGTGACGTTCACCCCTTTTGGCCGCCAGTTCTGATTGGCGTAAGTTTCCTGCGTGGTGCCCTGCAGCAAACCGATATTTTTGCCTTTCAGCGACTCAATGGTCGGCTCAATTTTCGACCCCTTCGGCGCGACTAAACGCGCGTTAGCGGCGTAGAGTTTTTCCGAGAAGGCGATCTCTTCCTGACGTTTAGCTGTGATGGAAAGTGAGGAGATGATGGCATCAATTTTCTTCGCTTTCAGCGAAGGGATCAGCGCATCAAAGTCGCTCTCAACATAGGTACATTGGGTATGAATACGTTTACAGATTTCGTTAGCGAGGTCGATATCGAAGCCTACTAACTTGCCTTGCGCGTTTTTCGACTCAAACGGTGGGTAAGTTGGATCTGTGCCGATACGGATCGAACCCGGAACCGCCGCGAAAACGCTGGCAGCACTGGATAAGCCCAGCATCAGGGAAAGAGCCAGAACACGCTTTTTCATAGATTACCCTCAAGTGAAGTGCTTTTTGTTATGTGGTTCGTGATGTGTTTGCGCAAAGTAATTTGCATGTTTCATGCCAGTTCTGCAAGTTAACCACGCTGTTAGCGTGATGTCAGACAGGCGAAAACGCTGTGTTTGTGAGGGGAATATAGCAGTGAAGTAAAAGAGAAAAAGCGACGTTGTTAACTTTTGGTGCATCAAATGCACGAAGAGTGATCCGAGGCGCGCTTATGCACTAAATAAGTGCGCCAGCGGAACTTTATGCACCCTGCCAGCGCGTGAAGAGATCTTCCGATAATTCGATATCAAACTGGTCGATAACCCGGTTAACGGTCTGATCGATCAGCTGATCGATCGTTTCAGGCCGATGATAAAATGCCGGTACAGGTGGCATGATGATGGCACCCAGCTCTGCGGCAGTGGTCATCATTCGCAGATGGCCAACATGCAGCGGTGTTTCGCGCACGCACAGCACCAGCTTACGCTGCTCTTTTAACACCACGTCAGCCGCACGGGTCAGCAACGAGTCACTGTAACTGTGGACGATGCCAGAGAGCGTTTTCATTGAGCAGGGTAAAATCGCCATGCCCAGCGTTTTAAACGATCCAGATGAGATATTTGCTGCAATATCGCGCACGTCATGCACCACATCGGCCAGCGCCTGCACGTCACGCAGCGAATAATCGCTCTCCAGCCCCAGCGTCTGACGCGCCGCCTGACTCATAACCAGATGCGTTTCTACTTCTTCCACCTGCTGCAACACCTGCAGCATGCGCACGCCATAGATCACCCCGCTTGCGCCAGAGATGCCAATGATGAGTCGTTTCATATTCCAACCTTATGTCAGCCAATGGGCCATCATACGCGGCCTGCGGGTTTCTGAAAACAAACAGGGCGGGATTGCTCCCGCCCTGTTTTATGCTGCCCGCCTGCTGAAGGTATCAGCCTTCGTTGTGCAGCTCGAGGTTTTCGACTTCGTTCTGCCGCTGAAGTGCTTTGGCATCATCATTACGCAGCGATTCAAGATACTCCAGATATTGCTGATCGACATCTTTCGTCACGTAAATGCCGTTGAACACCGAGCACTCAAATTGTGCAATGTCCGGATTCTCTTCGCGTACCGCTTCGATCAGATCGTCCAGATCCTGGAAGATCAGCGCATCGGCTTTAATCAGCTGGCGAATCTCTTCCACTTCACGGCCATGCGCAATCAGTTCCGTGGCGCTGGGCATATCGATACCGTAGACGTTCGGGAAACGAATTTCCGGTGCCGCTGACGCCAGATAAACCCGTTTCGCGCCCGCTTCACGCGCCATCTCAATGATCTGCTCTGAGGTGGTACCGCGAACAATAGAGTCATCCACCAGCAGCACATTTTTATCACGGAATTCGGCGCGGTTAGCGTTTAGCTTGCGGCGCACCGCGCTACGACGTAACTGCTGACCCGGCATGATAAAAGTACGGCCAACGTACCGGTTCTTCACGAAGCCCTGACGATAGGGTTTGTCGAGAATACGTGCAATTTCCAGCGCGATATCGGTGGAGGTTTCAGGGATCGGAATCACGACGTCGATATCGAGATCTTCCCACTCGCGCGCAATTTTCTCACCCAGCTTGGTGCCCATACGGACACGGGCGCTGTAGACCGAGATTTTGTCGAGGAAGGAGTCGGGACGCGCAAAATAGACATACTCGAACAGGCACGGATTGCTTTTCGGATTTTCAGCGCACTGGCGGGTAGAGAGCTGGCCCGCTTCAGTCACATAAACCGCTTCACCCGGTGCGACGTCACGGATGAACTCAAAGCCCAGCGTATCCAGCGCCACGCTCTCGGAGGCGACCATATATTCGGTGCGACCATCAGCGATAACGCGCTTGCCCAGTACCAGCGGACGGATACCGTTAGGATCACGGAAGGCGACCATACCGTGGCCGATAATCATCGACACCACCGCATAGGCACCGCGCACCTGCTGATGCACGGCAGCAACCGCAGCAAAGATGTTGTCGGCTGTCAGCGGATCGTTTTGAAAACGATCTAACTCCTGCGCAAAAATGTTCAGCAGGATTTCAGAATCTGAGGTGGTATTAACGTGACGGCGGCCCTTTTCAAACAGGTGCTTACGCAGCACGTGGGCGTTGGTCAGGTTACCGTTGTGCGCCAGGGTGATGCCATACGGGGAGTTTACATAGAATGGCTGCGCTTCAGAGGCACTGGAGCTTCCCGCGGTTGGATAACGCGCGTGACCGATCCCCATATTGCCCTGCAGACGCTGCATGTGGCGTGCTTCGAAAACGTCGCTGACCAGGCCGTTTGCCTTTCGCAGGCGAAAACATTTCAGCGCATCGATAGTACAAATGCCTGCGGCATCCTGCCCGCGGTGCTGGAGCACCGTTAACGCGTCATAGATCGACTGGTTGACCGGCATGAAACCGGTGATACCGACAATACCGCACATGTTGTCATTTCCTCATTAAGCCGCACTCCCGGTCACATCACCGGGGTAAAAAACTCGACGTGCTTTTCAGGTAATCAAAAAACCACCTGATTATATAACTGAACTCGGGAATGAGTTGAGACTGTTGCCAGTCCGGACTTTTGGAAAACCCAGTGAATGTATCGAGGAAGAACAGCAAAGCGGCTACGATCAGCACACCACGCAACGCCCCGAAACAGACGCCCAACACCCGGTCGGTTCCCGACAGGCCGGTTTTTTCCACCAGCGTGCCGATAACGTAGTTCACAATGGCCCCCACAATCAGGGTTGCCACAAACAGCACACCGATGGCGATACCGTTACGAACCAGTTCGTCGTCAAAACCTGTAAACCAGACTGCAAGGTAGGCGTAGTAACGACTGGCGACAAAAAACGCGCATCCCCAGGTAACAAGAGATAAGGCTTCCCGGACAAACCCACGGACCAGGCTGACCAGAGCCGAAAAACCAACTACCGCAATAATGACGTAATCAATCCAGATCATGAACTCTTCCAGCGCCAGTGCAATTGCACCCCTGCATCCAGTTCGGGGCGCATTCTAACAGAAAAAGAAAACGTTTGCGTAGCGGTTTTCTTTTTCTGCATCCATAAAAAAGGCGATGAAAAAAAACGCTATCGCCCGGGTGATTCTCAGCCGGACAGGCCGTTGAAAATCGTCACTATGTTGCGCGGCAGCACGCTTTAAACGCGCTGCCTGATGGGCAAAAGACGCTGCCTGTTACTGCTATCGGCAGCGCCAATCGCCCGTTTTAGCGGGCGCTGTATGGCTTCACGACACCGCCCAGTCCGGAGATGCTTTTCAGCTCGCCAACTGCACTCTGCATTTTGGCTTTCGACGCATCCGGCCCAACGTAAATGCGGGTGATCTGACCCTGTACCGGCGTTGAAGGAACGGTAAAGGCGCGATAGCCCGACAGCCGCAACTGCGCGACAATCTCATTCACTTTGCTGGCGTTTTTCAGCGCACCTAACTGCACCACATAAGCCTGCCCTGCCGGCGCTGTCGTCTCTGCTGATTTTGGCGCCTCTTCCTGCTTCGGCTGTTCGACCACTTTAGGCTGTTCAACCGGTTTAGGTTTAGGCTGCTCCACGGCTTTTGGCTTCTGCTGTTCGACTGGCTTCTGCTTAGGCTGTTCTGTTACTTTCGGTTTCTGCTGCTCAACGACCTTCGGCTTCGTCACCGTCTGTGCGGGCACAGACTGATGGACCGGCGGCGGCGAGACCACTACCGGATCGCTCTCGTCTTCCGGTTGAGTCCGACCCTGCTCTGCCGTAGCGTTGGTTTTACCGTTGCCATTGCTGCTGCTGACCGCATTGCCCGCGCCTTCCGGCGGCTGTGCCGGCAGCGACTGAGTTACCGGCGGCACCATTTCGCTGTCCTGCTGATCGTCAGGTTTCGGCACCAGCGGAATGGCGGCGAACTCCTCTTTGTAATGCTTTTTCTGACCATCCAGCAGCCCTGGCAGCACAATCACGCCAACGGCGACCAGAATAACGGTGCCGACTAAACGGTTCTGAAACTTACTTGCCACGTCCTTTCTCCGTTTCAATCGATTCCATGACCTGTGCAACTGTGTGGAATGAACCACATACCAGCACAATGTCCTGCGGCGCTGCCCGCTGGCGTGCCTGCTTCCAGGCGAGCTCAACCGAACTAAAAGCCTCGCCCTGCGACAGACTGGTCAGCAGTTGCTCAGCACTGGCGCCGCGCGGACCCTCAAGGGGCGCGCAGTACCAGGCATCGACTACCGGTGCCAGCGCCGCCAGCGTACCGGCGATATCTTTATCATGCAGCATGCCCACTACGGCATGCACTTTGCCGCGTTTCGGCAGTGCCGCCAGCCGCGACGCCAGATACGCTGCCGCATGCGGGTTATGGGCGACATCCAGAATAACGCGTGGTGATTCGCTGAGGGTCTGAAAACGGCCTGGCAGCATCGCCAGCGGCAGGCTGGCGCGAATCTGCGCCTCACTGACCTCAAGCCCGGAGACCCGCAGCGCCACCAGCGCGGTCGCCGCGTTAGGCAGCGGCACCTGCGGCAGCGGCAGATCGTTCAGCTCACCTGTCGCATCACGCAGTGACCAGCTTTCTGCCTGCGCATGCCACGACCAGTCACGGTTGCGCTGCAACAGCTGCGCACCTTTTTCCTGTGCGACCAGGGCAATACTCTGCGGCATATCCGGTTCACCCACTACCGCAGGTTTTCCTGCCCGGAACACACCCGCTTTTTCACGCCCGATGCTTTCACGATCCGGGCCAAGCCAGTCGGTGTGATCGAGCGCAATGCTGGTAACCACCGCGACATCGGCATCCACGATGTTTGTCGCATCCAGCCGTCCGCCGAGGCCGACTTCGAGGATCACGACATCCAGCTGCGCCTGGCGGAACAGATTCAACGCGGAGAGCGTGCCAAATTCAAAATAGGTCAGCGAAATATCTGCACGTCCGGCTTCAATCTCCGCAAAACTGGCGCAGTGCTGCGCTTCACTCAGCTCCTCTCCCTGAACCCGAACGCGCTCGGTATAGCGCACCAGATGCGGTGAGCTGTACACGCCAACGCGGTAACCCACGGCGATCAGCAGCGTTTCCAGGGTGCGACAGGTGGTGCCTTTGCCATTAGTACCGGCCACGGTAAAGACAAAAGGAGCGGGTTTCAGCAGGTCGAGACGAAGCGCTACCTGACGAATACGGTCCAGACCCAGTTCAATGGCCTGAGTATGCAGGTGCTCAAGATAATAAAGCCACGTGGCCAAAGGCGACGTGGCTTGGGGAAGGTGAAGATTGTCCATATGTCCCGTTTTGCTTATTTATACCTGGCAGGCTGCTGCTGCGGTATACGGTGCATTGGTAAGAGGTGCTTTGGACGCACCTCTCTATCTCCTGTCAGGCCTCGTTGCTTTCCGATTCAGTCGTCGCCGGAGCGGACTGTTCACCGTCATGCAGCGGTGCCGGCAGGTTCATCATTTTTGCCAGCAGGCTTGCCAGTTTGTAGCGCATTTCCGGACGGCGAATGATCATATCAATCGCGCCCTTTTCAATCAGGAACTCACTGCGCTGGAAGCCCGGCGGCAGTTTTTCACGCACGGTCTGCTCAATAACGCGTGGGCCGGCAAAGCCGATCAGTGCTTTAGGTTCCGCGATATTGAGGTCGCCCAGCATGGCAAAACTGGCCGAAACGCCACCCATGGTCGGGTCAGTCAGCACGGAAATGTAAGGCAGACCACGCTCACGCATTTTTGCCAGCGCCGCACTGGTTTTCGCCATCTGCATCAGCGACTGCAGCGCTTCCTGCATACGCGCCCCGCCGCTGGCGGAGAAGCAGATCAGCGGGCAGTTATCTTCTAACGCCTGCTCGACCGCACGTACAAAACGCGCACCGACCACTGAGCCCATTGAACCGCCCATAAAGGCAAATTCAAAGGCTGCCGCAACAACCGGCATGCCGTGCAGCTGACCTTTCATGACCACCAGCGCATCTTTCTCACCGGTGTCTTTCTGGGCCGCTACCAGACGATCTTTGTACTTTTTGGAGTCACGGAACTTGAGCAGATCTTTAGGTTCAAGTTCACTACCCAGCTCAACCATCGTGCCCTGATCGAGGACACTGCCGAGGCGCTCACGGGCGTGCATACGCATGTGATGGTCACACTTCGGGCAGACCTCAAGATTACGCTCCAGCTCGGCGCGGTAGAGAACCTGACCACAGCTGTCACACTTGGTCCAGACCCCTTCCGGGATACTGGCTTTGCGCACAGGCGTTCCGGTGCTTTTATTAAGAATGCGTTCAATCCAGCTCATTGATGACCTTTCTGTTTAAAACTGACCTGGTCCAGTCGTCTTGATACTGCTGAAAACCGCTTCAGCAGACGGTAAATGTCGCTCATTAAACCACAACCTGTTCAGACTGTGGATAAAAATCTGGTCTTACCCCTGAGCGCAGCCTTACGGCTGCTTCTGCTGCTTAGCCTGACGGCGATGACGCCAGACTTCAATCACACCTGGCAGAATCGAGACCAGGATAATGCCCACAATCAGCAGCTTCAGGTTTTCCTGCACCACCGGCAGATCGCCAAACAGGTAACCGGCATAGGAGAACAGCAGCACCCAGAGCAGCGCACCCGTTACGTTGAACAGCGCGAAGTGGCGATAGGACATATGGCCCATACCGGCAACAAACGGCGCAAAGGTTCGCACGATCGGCACGAAGCGCGCCAGGATAATGGTTTTTCCGCCATGACGGGCATAAAACGCATGGGTTTTATCCAGATAGCTGCGACGGAAAATCTTCGAGTTCGGATTACTGAACAACCGTTCGCCAAACAGGCGGCCAATGGTGTAGTTCACTGCATCGCCCAGAACCGCGGCCACCACTAATAATGCCACCATCACATGCACATTAAGATCGTTACCCGGCAACGCCGCCAGTGCGCCCGCCACAAACAGCAACGAGTCACCCGGCAGGAAGGGCGTCACCACCAGACCGGTTTCGCAGAACAAAATCAGGAACAAAATAGCGTAAATCCAGATACCGTACTGTGCAACCAGTTCGGCAAGATGCACATCAATGTGCAGAATAAAATCAACCAGAAAATGGAGAAACTCCATGGCGCGCCCTTTTAAGTCCTGAAAGTGAATTAATCCGCGAGGAACAACGGTCCCATCGACGGCTGTGGTAACGCAAAGTGGGATGGGTAATCCACCGCCACCAGATACAACCCCTCTGCCCGGGCTGTGGCTGCGGCTAATGTCCGATCCTTCGCCGCCAGCAGCGTTGCCATCCATGACTCCGGCTTATTGCCGCAGCCTATCTCCATCAGGCTGCCCACGATATTGCGCACCATGTGATGCACAAAGGCGTTGGCTTTGATATCCACAATCACGTAGGGACCCTGACGCGTTACGTTGAGGTGAATCACGTTGCGCCACGGTGTACGCGACTGGCACTGCACCGCGCGGAATGAGGTGAAATCATTCTCGCCTAACAAACACTGTCCGGCGCGCTGCATCTTCTCCGCATCCAGTGGATGGTAAAAGTGCGTCACGCCCTGCGCCAGCACCGCCGGACGCAGACGCTGGTTGTAGATCAGGTAGCGATAGCGTCGGGCCGTGGCGCTGAAGCGGGCATGGAATTCATCCGGCACCGCTTTCACCCAGCGCACCGCAATATCCGGCGGCAGATTGGCGTTGACGCCCAGCGTCCAGGCGCCATCAGGCCGCTGCGAAGTGGTCTCGAAATGGACCACCTGCCCCGTCCCGTGTACGCCTGCATCGGTGCGGCCAGCACAAAAAATACTGACCGGATGATCGGCGACTTTCGACAGCGCGCGCTCTACCTTTTCCTGCACGCTGCGGACTTCATTCTGACGCTGCCAGCCGTAGTAACGGCTGCCGTCATACTCGATGCCGAGCGCCAGTTTTTGCGTCTGACCATCGGACATGGTTACAGATACTCCTGAACCAGTTTCTCAGCGGTTTTCACCGCCATCAGCGCGCCGCCAAAACGAATGTTGTCCGCCACTGACCAGAACTGCAGCAGTTCCGGGATACCGTAGTCGTTGCGCACAGCGCCGATGCTCAGTTCGCCGTTGCCTGAGGCATCCGTGACCGGCGTCGGCACTTCATCCTCTTCGCTCAGACGAATATCTGACGCCAGCGCCAGTTCGGCACGCGCTTCTTCAGCAGAGAGCGGGCGCAGGTTTTCGATATGCACAATCTGCGCATTACCGTAGAACACCGGAGCCTGTACGCTGCTGACCGCAATCGGTAAGCCTTCATCCTGCAATACCTTACGCACCTGATCAATCAGGCGACGCTCACTCTCCACGCTGCCTTCTGCGTCGGCCTGTTGTGGCATCAGGTTAAACGCCAGCTGACGACCAAAATGGTGTTCATCGGCCGGAATACCGTTCAGCAGACGGGCACTTTCCCCGGCCAGCGCATCCACAGCCACTTTGCCGTAGCTGGAGACTGAGATCAGGTTAGTCACCTGTAAACGACTCAATCCGGCCGCATCCACCAGCGGTTTAATTGCGGTCAGCAGCTGGCTTACCAGGTTGTCCGCCACGCTGATGATGTTGCGATTGCGATAATCTGCCAGCACCTGCGGATTCACATCCGGCACCACCAGCGGCACATCGGGTTCCAGCGCAAACAGCTCGCTGCTGTCGATTACCAGACAACCGGCATTGGCCGCTTCATCGGCAAAGCGCGCCGAGGCGTCACGTCCCGCCACGAAAAAGGCCAGCTGCGCCTGTGACCAGTCGAACGTCTCCGCATTTTCGACCCGCACCGAGCGGCCTTCGAAACGTTTGATTTCGCCTGCGCTGTTTTCGCTGGCCAGCAAATATAATTCACCAACCGGGAACTGGCGTTCCGCCAGCAGTTCCAGTACAGCGTTCCCTACTGCGCCTGTCGCGCCAAGTAGCGCAATATTCCAGCCGTCAGACATGTTGGTTTACTCCAGACAATGACATAAAAACAGAAGGCGGTGATATTCACCGCCCAGGGATTCAGATTTATCCCCGTCGTCTTTCACGTTGCATCTTTGTTGGCTGCGTTCACTCACCCGAATCACTTACGTGAGTAAGCTCATCGGGATTCGTTCTCTTGCCGCCTCAATGCAACCCGAAATCCATTGGGTATATCCCCCCCAGAACCCGCCGTCATGCAGACATGCCAGCAGCGCGTGCCTTCCGTTCACTGATTAATTCAGTGCGGAAACCGCGCCAGGGCGCCTGACCTGCAGCGCCCGCTATTCCGGGGAGATGATTGCGTTAAAGCCCAGCTGGTTCAGCAGCTCAGCGGTTGTGGCGTCATCGCAGTTCACCTGCAGCGATGACCACTCGCGGCGCTCCTGATACTGCTTGCGCAGGCGATCAAACTCGCCGGGTTTCGCCGCCACTTTACGCAGGGGGGCATCATCGCGGCGCACATCATACACCAGATGCGCCAGGCGTTTCAGCGTTGGCTGATCCAGCGGGCCATTCAGGGTGATTTCACTGAATTCCGGCACCGGCAGTAAGGTGCTGAGCGGCACCTGCTGCGGCTGACCAATAAAGTCGCACCAGGCTTCAAACACCTGGGTGGTGCCGCGCGCTTTGCCTTCCAGCGTGTAGCCCGCGATGTGCGGCGTGGCGATATCGACCTTATCCAGCAGCGCCAGCGACAGATCCGGCTCCGGCTCCCAGACATCCAGCACGACGCTAAGATCGTGCCGCATTTTCAGCACCTCCAGCAGCGCGCTGTTGTCCACCACCGGGCCGCGACAGGCGTTGATCAGGATAGTATTAGGCTTTAGCGCCATCAGCAGCGCCGCATCCGCCAGGTGCCAGCTTTTATACGGGCCCTCTTTAAACAGCGGCGTATGGAACGTCAGAATATCAGCCTGCTCTGTCACGGCCTCCAGCGACAGGAAATCCCCCTCGTCACCGCGATCTGCGCGCGGCGGATCGCACAGCAGGGTTTTGATGCCCCAGGCCTCAAGACGCTTTTGCAGTCGCCCACCGACGTTACCGACGCCAACGATGCCGACAGTGCGGTCACGCAGCTGGAAACCATCGCGTTCCGCCAGCAGCAGCAGCGCAGAGAAAACATATTCCACCACCGCAATGGCGTTACAGCCGGGTGCGGCAGAGAACGCAATGCCCGCCTGCTGCAGCCAGTTCTCGTCGACATGATCGGTGCCCGCCGTGGCGGTTCCGACAAATTTCACCGGCTTTCCTGCCAGCAGGGCCTCATTAACCTGGGTGACTGAGCGCACCATCAGGCCATCGGCATCGGCCAGTTCAGCCACCGGCAGCGGACGCCCCGGCACCGCGACCACGTCGCCGGTGCGGCTGAATAGCTCACGGGCATAAGGCATATTTTCATCGACCAGAATTTTCACCACGGCTTTCCTGTCAGTTACATATCAGGCAATTATTCTGGCACAAAGCGACGCGTTAGCCTAACCGTGCACGGTAGCGTTCGGGCGTGGTTCCCGCCTGTTGCTGGAACATCACAATCAGTGCCGAAGCTGAACTGTATCCCAGCTCATGGGCGATGCTCTGCACGCTTTTCCCCTGCTCCAGCAGCACAATGGCGCGCAGAAACCGCAGCCGCTGCCGCCACTCGCCAAAGGTCATATGAAGCTGCTGCTGGCAGCGCCGCGCCAGCGTCCGTTCGGTGGTAAAGACCCGCGCCGCCCAGCCTGCCAGCGTGGTGTTATCGCCCGGATGTGCTTCCAGCGCATGTAACACCGGCGCGAGAAACTTATCGTCAGAGGTGGGCAGATAACTCTCCTGTACCTGCGCCAGCTGCAGGCGATCGCGCAGCACCTCGCACAGCCGCCACTGCGCATCCGTTTCGGGTTGCTCGATTTGCTGCTCAGCAAACTCATCCATAATGGCATGTGCAATGGGATCGACCAGCAGCAGGCAGGCGCGCCGGGGCAGATCGGCGCATAACGGGGCCGCCAGATTAAAAGTACGGAACTGTGCCTGACGATGGTTATAGCTACTGTGAAGCTGACCCGGAGGGATCCAGACCGGAATATCTGCCGGTGTCAGCAATCGTTCACCCTCGACCTGCATCTCCAGTACGTGGCTTTTCACCATAATCAGCTGACCCCAGGCATGCGCATGCGGCAGATATTCGGTGCGGGCATTGGCCTGTTCGTAACGCATAAAGTAGCGCAGCTGCGGCGCGTCAGGGGGCGGCTGGTAGATCACTTTCAGGGTCATTCTGTCCGCTCCACAACTAATTTTGTCCGATATTAACTATCTGAATAAATCCGGACAAGCGTACACTGCGCCTCATTATGGCGTGTGGAGAGTCAGCATGTTTATCCTGTACCCGCTCTTTGCGGTAATAATCTGGTCGATCAACTCAATTGTCAGCAAACTCTCGGCGGATGCGATCGATCCGGCGGCAATCTCATTCTACCGCTGGTTACTGGCGCTGCTGGTGCTGACGCCCTTTGTGCTGCCCGGCGTCTGGCGCACGCGTCAGGCCATTAAACCGCACCTCTGGCGGCTGGCGATCCTTGGCCTGCTCGGCATGGTGCTCTATCAGAGCCTCGCCTACTACGCAGCACACAGTGTCAGTGCACTCTTTATGGGCATTATCGGCGCCCTCATCCCCCTGCTCACCGTGCTGCTGAGCGTGGTGATCCTGCGGATTGCGCCGACGCTCGGCATCCTGCTCGGCAGCATCATCTCCTTTACCGGTCTGGTGTGGCTGGTCAGTGAGGGCAACGTGATGCAACTGCTGAATCATGGTCTGGGCAAAGGTGAACTGCTGATGCTGGCCGCCTCCGCCGCCTATGCGCTGTATGGCGTGCTGACACGGCGCTGGGCGCTGCCACTGCCGATCTGGCAAAGCCTGTATGTACAGATTTTATTCGGTGTCGTGCTGCTGCTGCCTGGTTTTCTGCTGGCTCCCGAGGTAGCGCTTAACCGGCACAACCTGCCACTGGTCGCCTTTGCCGGTCTGTTTGCTTCGATCATCGCGCCGTTCCTGTGGATCCACGGCGTACAGCGTCTGGGTGCCAGCACCACCAGTATCTTTATGAATCTGATCCCGGTATTTACCGCGGTGATCGCGGTGATCTTCCTGCATGAGCAACTACACAGTTACCACTGGATTGGCGGCGGTCTGACGCTTGGCGGTGTAATACTGGCGCAGCGGCTGCGCGCACCGCTCACCCGAACAAAACCGGTCAACCTGCGTCGGCTGTAAACCATACCGTCACGCGCAGCCCGCCCAGTTGCGGGCTGCGATCCAGCTGCATACGGGCACCATGCCAGGCACAGATATCCTGTACCAGCGCCAGCCCAATGCCGGCACCCGGCTGCACGCCGACATTATCCAGCCGCTGAAAGGGCTGTAACGCCTTCAACTGCTCTGCCCCGGAAATGCCTGGCCCGTTGTCCTCGATTTCCAGCTTTCCCGCCACCACCCGCGCGGTAACGATACCGTGATGCGGAGTATATTTAATGGCGTTGTCCAGCAGGTTGGCACACAGCTCGCCGAGCAGCACGCCGTCCCCGATCACCTCACTGCTCTCATCGCCCTCATAGCCGAGATCGATTTGTCGGGTGCGCGCCGCCGTGTAACGGCTGAGACAGGCTTCACGCACGATGACCGCCAGATCGACCCGCATCATTGGCTTATCTTCACCGTGACGTGCCTTGATACGCGCCAGCTGCAGCAGCCGATCGGTGAGTAAGATGGTCTCATCCAGTGTATGACGCATACCATGAAGACTCTCCTGCCACTGCTCGGGTCGTTCACTGCTGAGCGCCACGCTCACCTGGGTTTTGAGGATAGTGAGCGGTGTGCGCAACTGATGTGCTGCGTCTGCGCTGAAGCGATCCTGACGCGCCAGCAGGCCGCGCAAACGCTCCAGATAGCGGTTAAAGGCGATGATCAGTGGTTGCAGTTCTGACCATGGCAGCGAGGGCAACGGGGTTAATTCTCCGCCGTCGCGCTGTAATACAATCCGTGACAGACGCCGCAGCGGGCGTAACACCCGACGCAGCATCAGGCTGGCCAGCAGCAACGTCATCAGCACCAGCCCGCTCTGGCTGATCAGCGCGGTACGCATCAGCCCGCGGGCAAACTCCTGGCGTGAATTGACCGTTTCCGCCACCAGTACCAGCGCCATACCGTCGACGCCCGCCTCGCTCACCGGTTGCCACAGTGCCGCTACCCGAATGCGATGCTGGTGATAACGCCCGTCATAAAAGTGCACCAGCGCCGGGTAAGCGGTCGACATTTCGCTGGCGGGGGGGATCGGCGGCAGGTCGTCGTAACCGGACAGCGTCTTTCCCTGTGGGGAGATCACCTGATAAAATAACTGGTCATTCATGTTGCGTTCGAAACTGTCCAGCACCACCCAGGGAACATCGACTTCCAGATGATGCTGGCGCACTACCAGCCGTTCTGCCACGGTGCGCGCCGAGGCCAGCAGCGAGCGATCGTACGCCTGATTAGCGGCCGCCAGCCCGCTCTGATAATGGGTGTAAACCGACAGCGCCCACAGCAGCAGCAGCGGCAGGCCGAGCCAGGCGAGCAGCTCGCCGCGCAGTGAATGGATCAACCGCACGGCAGCGTTTCCAGGCTGTAACCGAGTCCGCGTAACGTCACGATGGCGACATCGCTGCCCGCCAGTTTTTTCCGCACCCGATGGACATACAGTTCAATACTCTCCGGGCTGGCCTCATCCGCCAGGCTAAAAGTCTGTTCATACAGATGCTGACGGGAAACCGGCCGGCCGTGGCGCTGCATCAGCGTAGTCAGAATGCTCGATTCACGCGGCGTCAGCGCCAGCGACCGGTCGCCCAGCATGAAATAGCCTTCGCCATCCAGCACCAGCTGGCCCAGCGACTGCGTTTGCGCAGCCTGGTTCTGGCTGCGCCGCAGCAGCGCCCGTAGCCGCGCTTCCAGTTCATCCAGTTCAAAAGGCTTGGTCAGGTAGTCATCCGCCCCGAGGTTCAGGCCGCGAACCCGATCGTCCAGCGCACTGCGCGCTGTCAGCAGCAAAACGGGCACGCTCTGTCCGCGTCGCCGCAACCGCGTCAGCACCTCCAGCCCATCGATGCGCGGCAGTGAGACGTCCAGCACGACCAGCGCATAGGCTTCACACTGCAAGGCGTGATCGGCGGCGATACCATCTGCCACCCAGTCAACGGCAAAGCCTTTTTGCGTCAGCGCTTTTTGCAGCCAGCGCGCCAGGTCAGCCGTATCTTCTACCAGTAAGAGACGCATATCACATCCTGTCATTAAATCCGGGCAGTGAAAGGTAAATGAAAGGTAATTGTTTTAACAATTCAGCAACGCCAATAGTTCGGCAGCAATCACACTCTGGAAGAATGAATGGAGCCTACGATGAAAAAAATAATCCATACCGCCCTGACTACCGCTCTGCTGGCACTGATGTTGCCTGCTGCAACCGCCGCCGACGGTCCAGGCCGTACTGAATGTATTGCACCGGCCAAACCGGGTGGCGGTTTTGACCTCACCTGTAAGTTGTTGCAGGTTTCGCTGCAGGAAACCAAACAGATTGAGACGCCGATGCGCGTCACCTATATGCCCGGCGGCGTCGGCGCGGTTGCCTATAACGCAATTATTGCCCAGCGCCCGGCTGAAGCCGGCACGGTAGTCGCCTTCTCGGGCGGCTCGCTGCTGAATCTGTCGCAGGGAAAATTTGGCCGCTACTCAGTTGATGACGTGAAGTGGCTGGCAGCGGTGGGCACTGATTACGGCATGGTAGCAGTCCGTGAGGATGCACCGTGGAAAAACCTCGGTGAACTGATGGCGGCGATGAAAGCGGATCCAACCAAAGTGGTAGTCGGAGCCGGGGCTTCTATCGGCAGCCAGGACTGGATGAAAACAGCGCTTCTGGCACGAGAAGCCGGTATCGATCCACGCAAGATGCGCTATGTCGCCTTTGAAGGCGGCGGAGAGCCGGTGACGGCACTGCTCGGCAATCATATTCAGGTGGTCTCCGGCGACATGAGTGAAATGGTACCGCATCTGCAGGGCGGCAAAATGCGGGTACTGGCGGTCATGTCTGATCAGCGCCTGCCGGGCCAGCTGGCACAGGTACCTACCGCCAAAGAACAAGGCTTCAATATCGTCTGGCCGATTATTCGCGGCTACTACCTCGGACCCAAAGTCAGCGACGCCGATTATCAGTGGTGGGAGCAGGCCTTCAAAAAAATGGTGGATACCCCGGAATTCAAAAAGCAGCGTGATATGCGTGGGCTGTTCGAATTCAACCTGTTCGGACAGGAACTCGACAGCTACGTGAAAAAGCAGGTGGCGGATTACCGTGAGCAGGCAAAATCATTTGGCCTGGCCAAATAACAGGAGCACATCATGAGCGATCGTATTTTTGCGGGCCTGTGGCTGGCGCTCTGTCTTGGCGGCATGGTGGTGGCCTGGCAAATTCAGAGCGAATACAGCTATGAGCCGGTAGGGCCGCGGCCCTTCCCGATGGCGATTCTCGGCCTGATGGCGATCTGTGCCCTGCTGATGCTGTTCCGTAAACCCGACACCATTCACTGGCCTTCACGCAGCACGCTGAAACGGCTGGTCGCGCTGGCGCTGATGATGCTGCTGTATGGCTGGTTTTTTGAAACACTGGGCTTTGCCATCTGCACCACCCTGCTGACCTTCGGTATCGGTCTGCTGTTTGGCGCGCGCTGGTGGGCAGCAGCGCTGGCCGGGCTGGTGATGGGCAGCACGCTGTTTTACGCCTTTGATCGCCTGCTGGAAGTAACCCTTCCGGTCGGCAGCTGGCTGAGTTAAGGAGAGCATCATGGATACCTGGTCCTTTTTAATGCAGGGCTTTGCCGTCGCCATGACGCCAGAGAACCTGCTGATTGCCCTGATTGGCTGCTTTATCGGCACCATCGTCGGCCTGCTGCCGGGTCTTGGCCCGATTAACGGCGTGGCGATTCTGATGCCGCTGGCCTTTGCGCTGCACTTACCGGCGGAATCTGCGCTGATTCTGCTGGCAACGGTCTACATCGGTTGTGAATATGGCGGACGTATCTCCTCTATCCTGCTTAACGTACCCGGTGACGCCGGCGCAATCATGACTGCGCTGGATGGCTATCCGATGGCACAACAGGGCAAGGCGGGCGTCGCTCTGTCGATTTCGGCGGTCAGCTCCTTTATCGGTTCTACGATTGCCATTATCGGCATTATTCTGTTCGCTCCGCTGCTGGCAAGCTGGTCGCTGGCCTTTGGTCCGGCAGAATATTTTGCCCTGATGGTGTTCGCTATCGCCTGTCTTGGCAGCATGATGAGCCATAATCCGCTGAAATCGTTCCTCGCCGCGTTGATTGGGCTTGGAATGGCCACGGTGGGCGTTGATGCCAATACCGGCGTCTACCGCTTTACCTTTGACAGCGTTCATCTTTCCGACGGCATTCAGTTTGTGGTGGTGGTGATTGGCCTGTTCTCGGTCAGTGAAATTCTGCTGATGCTGGAGTCGACCAGCGGCGGGCAGAAAGCGGTTCGGGCCAGCGGACGCATGATGTTCAATATGAAAGAAGCGGCAATGGTGACCGGCGCCACGCTGCGTTCCTCTTTCATTGGTTTCTTCGTCGGGGTGCTGCCGGGTGCCGGTGCAACCATTGCCAGCGCCATCGCCTATATGACCGAGAAGAAGATCAGCGGCAGCGATCAATTTGGTAAAGGCGATATTCGCGGTGTGGCTGCGCCGGAAGCAGCAAACAACGCTTCCGCCTGTGGATCCTTTATCCCGATGCTGACGCTGGGGATCCCCGGCTCGGGCACGACTGCGGTGATGGTCGGCGCGTTGACGTTGTATAACATCACGCCAGGACCGGCGATGTTTGTTGAACAGCCTGATATCGTCTGGGGTCTGATTGCCGCTCTGTTAATCGGCAACGTGATGCTGTTGATCATGAATATCCCGATGATCAACGTTTTCGCCCGTATGCTGACCATTCCACTCTGGTTCCTGGTACCGGCAATCGCCGCCATCTCGGCCGTTGGTGTTTACGCGGTACACAGCACCACCTTCGATCTGCTGTTGATGGTCGGGCTGGGGATCTTCGGCTATATCCTGCGTAAGATGGATTTTCCGATGTCGCCATTGATTCTGGGCTTTGTGCTGGGTGAAATGCTGGAGCAGAACCTGCGTCGTGCGCTGTCGATCAGCAACGGGAATATGGTCATCCTGTGGGAAAGCCTGATTTGCAAAGTACTGCTGGTGCTGGCGATTGCCGTGCTGGTCGTGCCGCCAGTCTGGAAACGCTGGCGTCGTCATCGTCTGAAGCTGGCAGAAGAGTAAATCTCCCGCCGAAACGCGTGCGCCCCCGTGGGATTTCCCGGGGGCTTTTGCTATCATGGCCTATTCATTTTCCGGCGCACCCCACGCTGTTCTGTTTTCCCAAGGAATCCGCCATGCAACCACTCAGCGGCCCCGGTGTGCCGGTCGGCGATCGTTCATCTGTCAATCCACAAACTGGCGTAACGCGTCACGGTTCAGTGGCCGGTGAACAGCCCCTATCCCCTGCGCAGCGCACGACGTTAGAACGCCTGATCGTGCGTATCTCATCGCTCAGTAATCTTAAAGCGCCTGAACTGTGGGCGGGTGTACGCCATGAAGTGGGCGTAAAGAGTGAAGCAGAGTTGCAGTCGCGTCATTTTCCGGCAGCGGAACAGTACCTTAATGGCCGCCTTACGCAGACGCAAAATGGGCATGCCACACGCCAGCTGATGACCCAGCTCACCGATCTGCTGCCGAAAGGGAATAACCGTCAGGCCGTCAGCGATTTTATCCGTCAGCAATTTGGTCAGACCGTACTGAGCGCGCTGAGCCAGGATCAGCTGCGCCAGGTGCTGACGATGCTGCAGAACGGGCAGATGACGATTCCTCAGCCGCAGCAGATCCGCGTCAGCGATCGCACGCTGCTGCCTGCCGAGCACCATACGCTGAATCAGCAGGTGGTACGCCTGGCCGCTGCCACTGGCGAATCCACCGGTAAGCTGTGGACGGCTGCGCTGAAACTGGTGAATCTGACCAGCGGTGATCCCATCCCGTCGCGCCACTTCCCGCTGCTGACCCAGTATCTGCAGGTGCGTCAGACGCTGAGTCAGCACAGCGCACCGACGCTGCAATTGCTGGAAGCGTCCCTGAAACAGCCGCTTGATCAGCAGGAGCGGCAGCAACTGGAGGACTACAGCCAGCAGCGTTTTCAGGCGACACCGCAGACGGTGCTCACCGTAACGCAGACCCAGGATTTGCTGAACTTCCTGTTCAGCCGTCGCGCCGACCGGGCAGAAAAACTTCCCGAACAGCCGCTGGCTGCCAGCGAGATTAAACCGCAGCCGATCTGGTCGCCCTTTGTCGCCTCGCTGCCGCCCGCGATTCAGCCTCTGGCAGAACGTCCCCTGCTGGGTTTCTTTGTCGCACTGGTCGTCATCACCCTTTTACTCTGGCTGGTCCTCTGAGTTAACAGCCACAGAATGCTTTGGGCGCGGCGACTGGCCATTCACCCGGAGCATCACCCCAGGTCAGCGGATGACCGTCACGTTTCCAGAAATCCAGCCCGCCAATCAACTCCTTCACCTGAAATCCCAGCGAGGCCAGTTTCCAGGCCGCTTTTGTCGAGCCGTTACAGCCAATGCCGTCACAATACGTGACATAAACTTTGCTGCGCTCGAGCCGGGCCGTGGTAGTGGCATCCATCTCGCGATGCGGAAAGCTGATCGCGCCGCAAATATGCCCGGCGCGATAAGCCTCCGGCGCGCGGGCATCAATTACCACGATATCCGGGATTTGCCGCTCCAGATCTTCCGCCAGATCCCAGGCGTCGGTGTAAAAAGCGAGTTTTGCCTGCAGATAGTCGTGGCTTTGCTGCGGGGTGGCGGCCGGAATGCGTAAAACCGATGACATAGTGATTCTCCTGTTGTGGTGAGTCTGCAGTTTACGGCAAAGTGGACTGCTTACTGATACCCATTCTCCATCAGGTATAAGACCCATATGTCTGCTCCGTTACTACAACTTTTCCAGCATCAGACCAGTGGTGGCGTGCGCGAGCGGCTCTGCTCTACTTTGCGACTGGCGATCAACCGGCACCATCTGCATGCTGGTCAGCAGTTGCCGTCCAGTCGGCAGCTGGCGCAGGATCTGCGTCTGTCACGTGTGACGGTGGAAGCGGCCTACGGACAGCTGGAGAGTGAAGGCTATCTGCGACGCGAAACCGGTCGCGGTACTTTTGTTGCCATCATCATCCCCACCCACTCATCATCATTACCTGCCCGGCCTCAGCCCGTCCGTTTCTCGGCGCGGGGCCAGCAGGTACTGGCAACCGGTGGCTGTCAGGATCCCCCTTTTCCTCATGCGTTCGCCGCCGGTTCACCGGAGTTACGCGCTTTTCCCCACGACACCTGGCGACGCCTAGGCAGCAGCGTGCAGCGTTCACTGGGGAGCGCCGCAATGGGATATGGCGATCCCTGCGGCTACCTGCCGTTACGCAGCGCACTCGCGGATTATCTGGCGCTTTCCCGGGGCGTGGTATGCCAGCCGGAACAGGTGATCATTCTGACCAGTTCACAACAGGCACTGCAGTTACTGGCAATGATGTTCGTCGATCCCGGTGATGAGGTATGGATGGAGGAGCCGGGCTATCCTGGTGCGCGTAACGCCTTTCTGGCTGCCGGCGCACAGGTGCGCGGGATTGGGGTCGATGCCGAAGGTGCCATCCCCGCCAGCGGCAGTGCAAAGCTGATGTACCTGACGCCATCGCATCATTATCCTGGCGGCGTGACGCTGAGCCTGGCGCGACGCCTGGCGTGGCTGGACTGGGCGCAGTATAACCGGTGCTGGCTGATCGAAGACGATTATGACAGCGAATTTCACTACGACGAACGTCCTGTCCCTGCGCTACAGGGACTGGATCGCCATCAGCGGGTGATTACGCTGGGTACCTTCTCGAAGTCGCTGTTTCCCTCACTGCGGCTGGCCTGGATGGTGGTCCCGCCCGCGCTGATTACCCCCATAGGCCAGGCACGCAGCGTGCTGGATGGACACAGCGCCCTGCTGCCGCAGGCTGTCACCGCCGCCTTTCTGCAACAGGGACATTTCGCCAGCCATCTGCGGCTGATGCGTCAGCTCTATCGTAGCCGTCGCGATCTGCTGCTAACGCTAATCGCTCAGCAACTGTCGCCGTGGATCACGCCGATTGCCAGCGGCGGCGGGTTACAGGTAACTGTCAGATTGCAACAGGATGAAGCGCGATTAACCGCACTGGCGGCTCAACAGGGTCTGCTGCTGCCGCGTCTGAGCCCGCTCTATGCCGGGCCTTCGTCTCAGCAGGGCTGGATGCTGGGCTTTGCGGCACTGACGCCTGACGAGATTGTGGCAGGATGCGATACATTGCTGCGGCTGCTGCAGCGGGAGGGCTAAAACGGAGGTTTTAACGAGGTAAAGCGGATGGGCTGTAAAACAAAAGGGCCGGCAAGCCGGCCCTTCAGAGTGCTGACGTAATAATTACGCCTGATATTTACGCATGGTCAGCGTGGCGTTGGTGCCGCCAAAACCAAAGCTGTTAGACATCACGGTAGTCAGCTCTTTTTCCATCGGCTCAGTGACGATGTTCATACCAGTTGCTGCCGCGTCAAGCGAGGTGATGTTGATGCTTGGCGCGATAAAGCCATGCTCCAGCATCAGCAGCGAGTAGATCGCTTCCTGCACGCCAGCCGCACCCAGAGAGTGGCCGGTCATCGCTTTCGTTGCTGAGATGTATGGCGTGTTATCGCCAAAAACTTCACGAATCGCACCCAGCTCTTTCACATCACCCACCGGGGTAGAGGTTCCGTGACTGTTCAGATAGTCAATTGGGGTATCGACACCGTGCATCGCCATCTTCATGCAGCGCACTGCGCCTTCACCTGATGGAGCAACCATGTCTGCACCGTCTGAAGTGGCACCATAACCGACGATTTCGGCATAGATATGCGCACCACGTGCCAGCGCATGCTCCAGCTCTTCAACGACTACCATGCCACCGCCACCGGCGATAACAAAGCCGTCGCGCTCATTATCATAAGTGCGTGACGCTTTTTCAGGCGTGTCGTTGTAACGGGTAGAGAGCGCGCCCATGGCGTCGAACTCACAGGCCATTTCCCAGCACAGCTCTTCGCCGCCGCCCGCAAAAACGATATCCTGTTTGCCAAGCTGGATCTGCTCAACGGCGTTACCGATACAGTGCGCAGAGGTGGCACAGGCGGAGCTAATCGAGTAATTTACGCCATGAATTTTGAATGGCGTTGCGAGGCAGGCAGAGACGCCAGAGGCCATCGCTTTGGTGACCACATAAGGGCCAACCGCTTTCAGGCCGCGTGGGCTGCGCATTGCATCAGCACCAAATACCTGGAAACGAGGGGAGCCGCCGCCTGAACCCGCAATCAGACCCACACGTGGGTTGCTCTGATACGCTTCAGCGCTGAGGCCAGAATCTTTAATCGCTTCTTCCATGGAAAGATAAGCATAGATGGACGCATCACTCATAAAGCGCACAACTTTGCGATCGATGAGGCCGGTGGTATCTAATTTAACGTTACCCCAGACGTGACTACGCATGCCGGAATCTTTCATCTCTTCAGAAAAGGTGATGCCAGAGCGTCCTTCACGCAGAGATGACAGCACCTCCTGCTGGTTATTACCAATACTGGAAACGATCCCTAAGCCAGTAATCACAGCACGTTTCATTCAATCTTCCTCATCCACTTCTTCTTAATTGGCATGCACTCTAGCGTACACTTGTACGCCGAACAAGTCCGATCAGCTATTTCCTTTTGTAAATTTGCGTCATGTCACGCGGGTCGCTAGAATCGCGCCACTGCCTGAAAAACGAGCCTTTACCGTGAAATTGACCCCGGTTGAACATGCAAAGCTAAACTGGAATGAACAGGGTACACCTGTTTCCCGAGCGTTTGGCGATGTCTATTTCTCTAATGACAACGGTCTGGAAGAGACACGCTATGTCTTCCTTGGCGGCAATGGTTTTCCCCAGCGTTTTGCTGAGCATCCGCGCGATCTGCTGATCGTGGCGGAGAGCGGTTTTGGCACCGGTCTTAATTTCCTGACGCTCTGGCAGGCGTTCGATGCGTTTCAGCGCGAACAGCCCGACGCCACTTTAAAACGTCTGCATTTCATCAGCTTTGAGAAATTTCCGTTAACACGTGAAGATTTAACCGCGGCGCAGCAGCACTGGCCCGAACTGGCCCCCTGGGCGGAGGCGCTGCAGACGCAGTGGCCCGCTGCCCTGCCCGGCTGTCAGCGTCTGCTGTTTGATGGCGGCCGCATCACGCTCGACCTGTGGCTGGGCGATATTAACCTGCTGATGGGCCAGCTGGATGAGAGCCTGAATCGTCAGGTGGATGCCTGGTTCCTGGATGGGTTCGCGCCCTCAAAGAACCCGGATATGTGGACGCCGGAGCTGTTCGGCATGATGGCAAAACTGGCGCGGCCGCAGGGGACCTTCGCAACTTTTACGGCTGCAGGTATTGTCCGGCGCGGTCTGCAGCAGGCGGGCTTTGCGGTCATTCGCCGCAAAGGATTTGGTCCGAAGCGCGAAATGCTATGCGGGCCGTTGCAGGATGCGCCTCCGCTGCCCGCCGCGCAGCCCTGGTATCATCGTCAGGCTGCGGAGCAGCGTGATGTGGCCCTGATTGGCGGTGGCGTCGCCAGTGCCACCCTGGCGCTGGCGCTGCTGCGTCGCGGCTGGCGGGTAACACTTTATTGCGCCGATGAGGCGCCCGCGCTGGGCGCATCCGGCAATCGTCAGGGAGCGCTCTATCCGCTGCTCAATCAGCACGACCCGGCGCTTGCCACTTTTTTCCCCTCGGCCTTCAGCTTTGCCCGGCGGCTCTATGATCAACTAACCGTCACCTATGAGCATCACTGGAGCGGGGTGCTGCAGCTGGGCTGGGATGAGAAAAGCCGTAAGAAGATCGATCAGATGCTGGCGATGGACCTGCCTGAAATCATCGCCTGTGGCGTCGATGTGGCAGAAGCTGAAAAACTGGCAAATGTTGAACATGGCTGTGGCGGCATTTTCTATCCGCAAGGCGGCTGGCTCTCACCGGCAGAGCTGACCACCGCGATGCTGGCGCATGGCGAGACCCAGGGATTGCGCATTCACTGGCTGCACCGGGTGAGCACGCTTTCCCGGGAGGATGATCACTGGACGCTGACGTTCAGCGATCGTCCGGCGGTGCGTCATCCGACCGTCGTACTGGCAAACGGTCATGCGATTGCCGACTTTGCGCAAAGCGCCCCGCTGCCGACCTATCCGGTGGCCGGTCAGGTAAGCCATGTTCCCTCCACGCCCGGCCTCAACGCGCTGCAAACGGTGCTCTGTTACGACGGCTATCTGACCCCTGTCAGCCCGCAGTTTGGTACGCACTGTATCGGGGCCAGCTATCACCGTGGCGATACCGCAACCGCGTATCGGGAAGAGGATCAGCAGGAGAACCGCAGCCGCCTGCTGCATTGCCTGCCTGACAGCAACTGGGCCGAAACGGTGGATGTCAGTGATGGAGAGGCAAGAATGGGGGTGCGCTGCGCTACCCGGGATCACCTGCCGATGGTGGGCGGCGTGCCGGATTATCCTGCTACGCTGGCGCAGTATGCTGATTTACCGGCACAGCAGGCAGCAAGCGGCGATATCGCTGACGCACCCGATCTTACGGGCTTGTATCTGTTTGGGGCGCTGGGATCGCGCGGCCTGTGCAGTGCGCCGCTGGCGGCCGAAGTGCTGGCAGCTCAGCTGGCGGGCGAGCCGCAGCCTCTGGATGCCAGTACCCTGGCAGCACTCAATCCGAATCGTTACTGGGTAAGGAAATTACTGAAGGGAAAAGCCGTTTAGCGGACGCTAAGGGCGGCATGCCGCCCTGCACCATTACGCGGAGAGCTGGCGTGCCTGAACAAACAGGTTATCCCACATCCCGACCACTAATGCCTGATCGCGCGGCGAGAGTTCTCCGGCAGCTATGGCATTTTGCAGACTGCGGCTCACCTGAATCTGCAGCGCTTCTGGCGTATGTTCGCCCAGTTGCTCCACTTCAGCGACGGCCAGTGTCAGATGCCCGCGCAGATAACCGCTGGCGAACAGCTCATCGTCACTGGCATGCTCGACCATGTCGTCAATCAGGGCCAGAATACGCGCTTCAAATTCTGCGATCATCTCAATTCCTCTTTTAATAATGCCTTTCTGCATCACAGATCGTCCGGCCAGGGAAACTGCGATGCTGTTAATGAAGGCCTGCCATAAAATTCCGCCAGGGCGGTAATAAAACGCGCGGGACGGTCGGGAATGCCCGACGTCAGATAGCTCATGACCTGAGCATGCACTTTACGCTGGAACGCAATGCGATCCGGCTCACAATCTCCGTCGAGATTGTCACAACTCACGTTGAAGGGAAAGCCTGCCGCCGTACAAAACATCCATTCCAGCGCCTGTGGCTTCACTTCCACCGCTTCAAACTGACTCTGGGTCAGCGCATCGCGGCCATCCGGACAGTACCAGTAGCCAAAATCGACCAGTTTGCGGCGCGCTTCACCGGCGATGCACCAGTGAGAGATCTCATGCAGGGCGCTGGCGTAGAAGCCGTGAGCAAAGACCACACGATTCCACGGCGATTCGGCATCAGCAGGAAGATAGATCGGTTCATCATCGCCTTTAATTAGACGGGTCTGAAATTCATCGCTGAAACAGCGATCAAACAGCGTGATCAGCTGTTCATAATGATGTGTCGGGTTCATGACGGTATCAGGTTTTAGGTTACGATTGCAGCGTGGCAAGCCAGGCCATAACGGCGCTGCCATGGCTGTCCCACAGTAATTTAATGCTCATGACGGCAGACACAATCACCACCATCGGGCGGATCAGCTTCTGTCCGCGGCTCAGCACCAGTCTTGCGCCCAGACGCGCGCCGCAGAAAGCGCCGAGCATCATGATCAGGCCGGTTCCCCACACCACTTTGCCGCCGAACATAAAGAACAGCAGGCTGCCGAGGTTCGAGGTGAAATTGAGGACCTTAGCATGGGCGGTCGCTTTGGCAAGGTTGTAGCCGCAGAGCGTGACGAAAGCCAGCGCATAAAAAGAGCCTGCGCCCGGTCCGAAAAATCCGTCATAGAATCCCACAGCCCCGCCGCCGACCAGCGCATAGGCCAGACCATGCAGGCGACGCGCCTGATCCACTTCGCCGAGGCGCGGCATCAGCAGGAACCACAGACCGATAGCGATTAAAAACAGCGGCAGCATCTGGCGCAGGAAATCCGCCTGCAGGCGCTGAATCAGTATCGCGCCCAGCACGGAACCCAGCAGCGTCATGGCAATGTTCAGCCACTGTTCATTCAGATTGACCGCACCACGCCGGATAAAGTAGAGACTGGCGGAAAATGATCCACCGACCGATTGCAGTTTATTGGTCGCCAGCGCCTGGGCCGGAGAGAGGCCCGCCGCCAGCAACGAAGGTACCGTAAGTAATCCCCCGCCACCCGCGATTGAATCAATAAAACCGGCGAGCATGGCGATTAAAAACAGCAGCCCGACGAGCAGCGGGCTGACCACAAACCAATCCATGGAATCCCTTACAGTAGATGTTTATCCAGCAGGGCCTGACAGGCAGGCGGTAATGGCGGCGGCTCACGTTTCACCGGCGCGCCCGAACCAGGCTGTTTCGGCAGGAACCAGCTCTGCAGCTCTGCGCCACAGCCATCGCCAGCAGGCGGTGCGGGCTGATCTTCGCAGCCCATACTGCCCGCCGGGCAGCGCAGGCGCACATGCATATGGGCCCGATGAGCAAACCACGGGCGCACTTTACGCAGCCAGTCACGATCGTTACCTGCATCGGCACAAAGCTGCTTTTTAATCGCCGGATTGACGAAGATGCGTGTCACATCATCATCTTTGGCGGCCAGTTTAATCAGGCTATCAATTTCCGGCTGCCAGTGACGCGCAATCACATTTTTGTCACCCGGCCCGACCAGATCGAGCGGCTGCGGCTTCAGCAGTTGCTGCGCGCTCCAGCGGGTTTTCGGCAGTTGCAGCCAGATATCGACATCCAGCCCGGTCTGATGACTGGCGTGACCGCTGCTGAAACGTCCGCCTGCTGCCATGCCCATGTCACCAATCAGCACGTTGCCCAGTTGCAGGTTATGCACCTGCGTACTGAGCCGCTGAATAAACTGAATCAGATCGGGATGACCAAAGTAGCGCCGCTGATCCTGACGCATCACCTGATAGTGCGGTGAATTCAGCGGCAGCGCCTCGGCGCCAACAATACAGCCGTTGGCAAAGCCGCCGATTGACTGCGGTGCGCCGGTAATCGGCTGCTGGATGCGTTGCCACGGCGTCGCCGCCAGGCTGGAGGCGCTGATTAACAGCGCACTCAGGGTAAGCAGAAGAGCCTTCATGGCATCACCAGCGCGGTACGGAGCTGTTAACGTCACCGTTCTGCGCCCGCTGGCGCAGCAGATGATCCATCAGGACGATCGCCATCATCGCCTCGGCGATCGGCACTGCGCGGATCCCGACGCAGGGATCGTGGCGGCCTTTAGTGATCATCTCCACTTCTTCGCCGTCGCGGGTAATGGTTTTACCCGGCACGGTGATGCTGGAGGTCGGTTTCATCGCCAGATTGGCGCTGATGGTCTGGCCGCTGCTGATACCGCCCAGAATGCCCCCGGCGTGGTTGCTCTGGAAACCATCGTGGCGGATCTCGTCGCGATGCTGACTGCCGCGCTGGTTAACCACCGCAAAGCCGTCACCGATTTCAACGCCTTTAACGGCATTGATGCTCATCAGCGCATGCGCCAGATCGGCATCCAGTCGGTCAAATACCGGCTCGCCCAGGCCTGGCGGCACGTGATCTGCCATGACTGTGACTTTAGCGCCAATGGAGTCGCCCTCTTTTTTCAGGCCGCGCATCAGTTCATCCAGCGCCTCCAGCTTGTCCGCATCCGGGCAGAAGAACGGATTCTCTTCCACGATGCTCCAGTCTTTCAGCTCACAGGCGATGTCACCAATCTGTGACAGATAGCCGCGCACCACCACACCGTGTTTCATCTGCAGGTATTTCTTGGCTATCGCACCGGCCGCCACGCGCATCGCGGTTTCGCGCGCCGACGAGCGGCCACCGCCACGATAGTCACGCTGACCATATTTCTGCTCATAGGTGTAATCAGCATGGCCCGGACGGAAGAGATCTTTGATAGCGCCGTAATCCTGCGAACGCTGATCGGTGTTCTCAATCAGCAGGCCAATCGAGGTGCCGGTGGTCACCCCCTCAAACACACCGGACAAAATTTTCACCTGATCCGGCTCGCGGCGCTGCGTGGTATAGCGCGATGTGCCAGGGCGGCGGCGATCAAGATCATGCTGAATATCCGCTTCGGTCAGCGGAATGCCTGGCGGCACGCCGTCAACGATACAGCCCAGCGCAAGCCCATGGGACTCGCCAAAGGTCGTTACTCGAAAAAATTGCCCGATGCTGTTTCCGGCCATGCTATTTCCTTCTCAGGGTTCCGCGGGCGATGCTTCGCCCCATTTTTAGTCTTTGTAAAAAGAGAAATGGTGTTGTGCGTCGACAATCTGCTGGCGCGTCAGCGTAAAGACGCCGTCACCGCCGTTGTCGAATTCCAGCCAGGTAAAGGGCACATCGGGATACTGCTCGATCATGTGCACCATACTGTTACCCACTTCGCAGACCAGGACGCCCTGCTCGCTGAGATAATCCGGTGCACAGGCCAGAATGCGACGCACCAGCTTCAGGCCGTCGCTGCCTGCCGCCAGCCCCAGCTCTGGTTCGTGGCGATATTCGTTCGGCAGATCATCCATATCTTCCGCATCAACATACGGTGGATTGGTGACGATCAGATCATATTTCAGCGGTGGCAATTCGCGGAACAGGTCAGCGCGAATCGGCGTAACCTGATGAATCAGGCCATGTTCTTCAATGTTCTGCTCGGCAACCGCCAGCGCACCGGTGGAGATATCCACCGCATCCACTTCCGCTTCCGGGAAGGCATAGGCGCAGGCAATCGCGATACAGCCGCTGCCGGTACACATATCCAGAATATGATGGGGTGGTGTGCTGACCAGACCGGCAAAGCGGTTCTCAATCAGTTCGCCAATCGGTGAACGCGGCACCAGCACGCGCTCATCAACAAAGAACTCGTGGCCGCAGAACCAGGCTTTATTGGTCAGATAAGCGACCGGAATGCGCTCGTTGACGCGACGAATGACGCGCTCGACGATCAGAAGACGTTCGCTGGCGGTCAGACGCGCATTGCGCATATCTTCAGGAATATCCAGCGGCAGCCAGAGTGACGGCAGGACCAGTTGAACGGCTTCGTCCCAGGGATTGTCTGTGCCATGTCCGTACCAGATTCCGGCAGCGGAAAAGCGGCTGACCGCCCAGCGCAGCATGTCCTGAATGGTGTGCAGTTCGTTCACTGCCTCATCGACGAAAATTTTGTCCACGTAGCCCTCCGCAGGCCTTTTGCTAAATCGGCCAGTAGTGTGCCATGAAGCCGGGGAGAATTCAGCGCAGCGAGGTGAAAAAGCTGACATTTAATGACGCTTAACGGTAAGGTATCGGCTCTGCTGTGTGACAGCCTTTTCTGATATGACTGACCTGCCATGAGTAAAAAAACACCACTAAGCCCGGATGACCAGGCGCTGTTTCGCCAGTTAATGACGGGGACACGCCAGTTGAAACAGGACACGTTTGTCCACAAAGCGCCGGTTAAAACCCGCCAGATCCCGGTAAAGCGTCTGCTTTCAGAGCAGGCGGACAACAGTCATTACTTTTCGGATGAGTTTCAGCCGCTGCTCTCAACGGAAGGTGCCACCCGTTATGTGCGCGCCGATGTCAGCCATTTTGAGCTGAAAAAATTACGTCGCGGCGACTATACGCCGGAGATTTTCCTCGATCTGCACGGCTTAACGCAGCAGCAGGCCAAGCAGGAGCTGGGGGCACTGATCGCCGCCTGCCGCCGTGAACATCTGTTCTGCGCCAGCGTCATGACCGGTCATGGAAAGCATATTCTGAAGCAGCAGACGCCGCTGTGGCTGGCCCAGCATCCGTGGGTGATGGCTTTTCATCAGGCACCCAAAATGTTCGGCGGTGACGCCGCGCTGCTGGTTTTGATTGAGATTGAGGAGTGGCAACCGCCTGAATTGCCCTGAGAGGGGCCGGAATGATCGGCCCACAGACGTCAGATTGCTTTAGCCAGCTTTTTGGGACTGACCTGCCAAAGCAGTTTACCGGCACTCGCCGCGGGATCGAATTCCACGCAGGCAATAGCGGAAGTGGCAAACATTGGCGGCGCTTCCTGCGGGCACAGTTCAGAGACTAAATACCCCACCAACGGTAAATGTGAGATCACCAGAGCCGATTTCACCCCTTCATTCGCCAGGGCCTGCAGATAGCACCCGACCATCTCCGGATCGCCGCCCGGCGTTAATTCCGGCAGAACGTCCTGGCTTTCCGGCAGGGGAAAGGCTTCACGCACGGTCGCGAGCGTTTGCTGCGCGCGTAAATAGGGACTCACCAGGACACGCTCAATGTCCGGCGTCTGGCTGTTAAGCCAGTTGGCCATCTGACGTGATTCATTGCAGCCACATAAGGTTAAAGGCCTGACTGAATCACTGGCTGCTTCCAGAGCCGCATCGCCGTGACGCATGATAAAAACTTGCATAAAGCACCGCTGTTGTTTGTCGACATCGCCCGACGCGTAGCGCCTGACTCTTCACTCTGCGAATGAACGCTGTGTTTTACCCTAATGGCTTTAGTATAGTCAACCGGTTGTTTATTAAATAAGCACTTCTCAGAATCATGCTGCGCCGCACACTCTGGCGGCGCTTTTCTAAGCCGCTGAATCGGATTGGTTATTCCATTTTCGGCAGAAATGTAAAATTTCGTCTATTTTGCAGCCGCCTGAATCAGCGCCTCACAGGGTGTGAATCGTTCGCCATGCTGCTGCGCAAGCCGGCTTAATCTGTTGACCACGTCCGCCGCGCCCAGTTTGTCCATGTAGTGGAACGGGCCGCCTAAGAAAGGCGGAAAGCCAATACCAAACACCGCACCGATATCCCCATCGCGGGCGCAGCGAACCACCTGCTCATCAAGACAGCGTGCGGCTTCGTTCAGCATCATCATCACGCAGCGTTCAGCAATCTGCGCGTCACTCTGCCTGGCCTGCGGCGAGACCTTCAGCAACGTATACAGCGAAGCGTCCGGTTTTTTACGCTGCCAGCGCGGCTGGTCATAGCGATAAAAGCCTTTGCTGTTTTTACGTCCCTTGCGGCCATCTTTCAGCACCGCATCAAAAGCGGCTGGCGCGGCAAAGCGTTCACCATAAGCCTGATGCAGGATGGGACTGATTTTGCTGCCAACGTCGATACCGACCTCATCCAGCAACTGAATCGGGCCGACCGGGAAACCAAACTTCACCAGCGCCCGATCAATATGGTCAATCGGTTCGCCCTCCAGCAGGCAGCGCATCGCTTCATTTATATAGGGCGTCAGGATGCGGTTAACATAGAAGCCAGGCTTGTCCGCCACCACAATCGGGGTTTTACCCTGGCTGCGCGCCAGCGCCACAATCGTCACCAGCGTCGCGGTAGAGGTATTCAGATGAGGAATCACCTCCACCAGCGGCATTTTCTCTACCGGACTGAAATAGTGCAGCCCGATGACGTTCTCAGGACGCTGGGCGCCGGCGGCGATCGCCTCAATCGGCAGCGAAGAGGTATTTGAGGCAAACAGCGTGTGGGGCTGACAGTGTGCCTCCACTTCGCTGACCATCTGCTGCTTCAGGGCTAAATCTTCGAATACGGCTTCAATTACCACGTCGCGCTGTGAGAAGCCCTGATAATCGATGCCGCCCGTGATACGTGCCATCTGCTGCTGACGCTGTGCCGGAGTAAGCTGGCGGCGTTTAACTTTTTTGCTCAGCAGTTCCCAGCTGGTTTTCAGCGCATGGTTCACCCCTTCCAGGCTGATATCTTTAATGCGTACCGGCAACCCGGCGTTGACCGCGGTGACGCTGGCGATACCGCCGCCCATCAGGCCACCGCCGAGGATACCAACACGCTTAACGGTGCCGGGTTCCGCTTCACCGCCCCGCTCCTTTTTCATAGCCGTAGTCGCGAAAAAGATCCCGCGCAGCGCAACCGATTCTGGCGTCATCGCCAGCTCACCAAAAGCGCGTGCTTCAGCCTCATGTCCGGCCCGACTGCCCTGCTCCAGTCCGATGCGCACCACCTCAATAATGCGTTTTGCCGCCGGATAGTTACCCTGTGTTTTGGCTGCGGTCTGTCGGGTCGCCAGCGCAAACAGCGCCTGACGGCCAACCGGACCATGCAGCAGACGATCGCGCAGCGGCAGCGTTCGTCCGCTAACCTTGCCCTTTTTCACCCGGGCGATGGCGGTCTCCAGCAGAATCGCCTGCGGCACCGCGTCATCGACCACGCCCAGCTTACGGGCCTGTTTCGCCCGCAGGGCTTTGCCGGTCAGAATCAGTGGCAGCGCCTGCTGCACGCCGATTAAGCGTGGCAGCCGCTGAGTGCCGCCAGAGCCTGGCAGTAAGCCGAGCTGCACCTCCGGCAAACCGAGGCGGGTTTTATCATCCAGCGAGCAGATACGGGCATCACAGGCCAGCGCCAGTTCCAGTCCGCCTCCCAGGCAGGCACCGTGGATCGCCGCGACCACCGGGAACGGCAGCGCGTCAAGCGCAGCCATCACTTCCTGGCCCTGTTTTGCCAGCGCTTCGGCTTCCTGCGCGCTCTTACAGCGGTCAATCATGCTGATGTCTGCGCCCGCGATGAAGTTGTCCGCTTTGCCGGAAATCAGCACCAGGCCAGCCAGTTGCGGATCGCGCCGCGCCTCCGCAATGATGGCGGTGATCTGCCCGGCAAATTCCGCTTTCAGGGTGTTCATCTTCTCACCAGGGACATCGATCGTAATGATGCCAACGTGATCCAGTCGCATCTTCAGATGAAACGCATTCTGCTCCATTATTCGGCCTCCAGAATCATTGCCGCACCCAGGCCGCCTGCCGCACAGGCCGTGACCAGTCCTAACCCGCCACCGCGACGGCGTAATTCATTCAGCGTCTGGGTGATCATGCGCGCCCCCGTGGCGGCAAAAGGATGACCATAGGCGATCGATCCGCCCAGCACGTTAAAGCGCTCTTCATTCACTTCGCCCAGCGCGTGTGGCCGATTCAGCACCTCACGGGCAAAGCGCTCGTCGCGGAACATTTGCAGGTTGCTCAGTGTCTGGGCAGCAAATGCTTCATGCATATCGATCAGCGTCAGATCGGCCAGGGTTATGCCGGCGCGATCCAGTGCCAGTGGTGAAGCGTACGCCGGGCCCAGCAGCATATCCTGCTGCACACCAATGGCGGCAAAGGCGTAGCTGCGCAGATAGCCCAGCGGCCTGATGCCCAGTTCGCGGGCGCGGCCCTCGCGCATCAGAATCACTGCCGCCGCGCCGTCGGTGAGGGGCGTGCTGTTGGCCGCGGTGACGCTGCCGTGCTGGCGATCAAATGCCGGACGCAGTCGGGCGTAATCCTCCGCTTTGGCATTCATCCGCACGTTATTGTCCTGAGCGATGGCGCTTTTCCACGGCGGCACAAAGGCTGCCATGACTTCCTGATTCAGTACCCCGGATTGCCAGGCCCTGGCGGCATGCTGATGGGATCGCAGCGCCAGCGCATCCTGTGCTTCGCGAGTGATGCCGTGACTCTTAGCCATCTGCTCCGCAGTGTCGCCCATGCGCAGGCCGGTCGAATACTCCGCCACTGCGGGCGGGACCGGCAGCAGATCACGCGGACGCAGACGCCGCAGGATGTGCAGTTTTTGACCGAAGCTGCGGGCTTTATTGAGATCTACCAGCGCGCGGGCCAGCGTTTTACTGACCCCAATCGGCAACACCGACGAGGAGTCCGCGCCTCCGGCGATACCGGCAGAGATGGTGCCCGCCAGCAGACTTTCTGCCACATTCGCTACCGCCTGAAAGCTGGTGGCGCAGGCACGGCTGACGCTGTAGGCGTCGGTATGCACACTCAGCCCGCTGCTTAATACAATTTCACGCGCAATGTTCGGTGCTTCCGGCATCTGCACCACCTGCCCAAAGACCAGCTGCTCGATCACCTCAGCCGGCAGTTCACTGCGCGCCATTAATTCGCTGACCACCATGCGTCCCAGCTCAATGGCGGGAATGCCATGGAAGCCGGTCGCCTGGCGTAAGAAAGGGGTGCGTAATCCGTGGGTTATTGCGATGCGTTCACCATCACGCGTCAGCAGCGGCTGCGCTTTGCTCATTGTTCTCACCTGTGGCTGGGACTGTGGCATCATTGCCTGAAGAGGTCTGACCTGATCAGTGTTAACCACAAGCGGGTGAGCCGCCAATATCGGAAGGGAAAAAGTGCGAAGGGAAACACGAAAATGAAAAACGCCGCAGTGACGCGGCGTAATGATACTTAACGCAAACCGAGCTGAAAAATCATGGTTTCAGCCTGGCAGCTGAAGGTGAAATCGATATCCAGCTGCACACCCTGATCCACTTCGCTGAAGCGCGATTCAATCAGACAGGGTTCCGATTCAACCTCGCGGGCACGTTCGGTCAGTTGCGCTAATTTCGCTTCCGCATCGGCACGCTGAGCAAACCATTCTGACCAGCTGGCGGTGCAATCGGTGTTATCCATTACCGTGCCGACATCAACACAACAACAGGCTGCGGTTTCGGTCGCACTGCATTTTTTAATGGCATCAGTCATTTCATTCTCCAGACCAGCAATTGCATAGGTTGAGCGATTTTATGGACGAAATCTTACCTTCTCGCTGAAAGATGCGCCACGCACCTGTTGCTAAGTGACGAATATCACAATAAAAATTGATCCAGAACAAACTGGAATGGTTATGCTGTCCAGGATCAGGGGCTTTTTGTTATGCAGATCGAATTTTAAGCGATCAAACCTGAAATATTTTAAAAACAATATTGCAACATGCACACAGGTCGGACCTATACTCTCCGCACTGGTCTGATATGTGCGCTTTACATCAGTCCCTACAATCCGCCGTCCTTTGTTACGCGACGTTATAGCGTTAAATAATAATTCACATGAGGTTGTGGTCATGAACCATAAAAACCTGTTTGCAAAGTCAGCCGTGGCGGCTGCAGTGGCGCTTGTCTCTTCCCACGTTTACGCTGCTGGGTTTCAGTTAAATGAATTCTCTTCGATTGGTTTAGGTCGCGCATATTCAGGCGAAGGGGCAATGGGTGATACCGCGGCGTCTGCCAGCCGTAACCCGGCGACAATGGCGTTAATGGATCGCCCGGAATTTTCTATCGGGGCCGTCTATATTGCGCCGGATGTAAATATCAGTGGTAGCAGTCCCAGTGGCCGCAGCCTGGATGCGAATAATATTGCCCCTAATCAGTGGGTACCCAATATTCATTACGTCCAGCCCATCAACGATCAGTGGTGGATTGGCGCATCTGCAACCTCAAACTACGGCTTAGCAACAGAGTTTAATAATGGCTATACCGCTGGCGGTTACGGCGGTAAAACTGACCTGATGACCGGCAATTTAAATCTCAGCACTGCTTATCGCTTTAATGAACATTTTAGTGCAGGCATCGGTTTTGATGCGGTTTACGCTAAAGCCAAAATTGAGCGTTATGCCGGTGAGTCAGGCGCGCGGCTGGGGGTTCCGGCTGATACGCAGGTTGCCCATCTGAAAGGCGATGAGTGGGGTTACGGCTGGAATGCTGGCATCCTGTATGAAGTGGATGAAAATAACCGCTTCGGCTTTACCTATCGTTCAGAAGTGAAAGTCGACTTTGATGGCGATTACAAAAGTAATCTCTCATCCCGGCTGAATGCGGTGAATAATCCGGAAGTGTCAGGCGTACCTTTTGGCACCAACGGCACCACCGTTCCAGGCGCGTTAACGCTGAATCTGCCAGAGATGTGGGAAGTGTCAGGCTGGCATAAAGTGGCACCGCAGTGGGCAGTTCACTACAGCATGGCTTACACCAGCTGGAGCCAGTTCCAGGAGCTGAAAGCCACTGGCTCTAACGGCCAGACGCTGTTCTATAAAGATGAAAGCTTCCACGACGCCTACCGTATTGCACTGGGCACAACCTATTCCTACGACAAGAACTGGACCTTCCGTACCGGTATTGCATTTGATGACAGCCCGGTTCCGGCCGATAAGCGCTCTATCTCCATCCCGGACCAGGATCGTTTATGGCTGAGTGCCGGTACTTCTTACGCCTTTAACGATGATGCCTCGGTGGATTTAGGCATCTCTTATATGCACGGACAGAAAGTGACGGTGAAAGAAGGACCTTATACCTTTACCTCTGAAGGCAAGGCCTGGCTCTACGGCGCGAACTTTAACTATAAGTTCTGACTGGCTGGTACGAACAAAAAGGGCGACTCTGGTGAGTCGCCCTTTTTTGTGGCCGTGGATTGCTTAATGGCTCAGGGAGCATACGCCCTGCCCAAAGAGGCATAAACCGCCATCCCTGGCGGCGCAGCGCGGGCGATTACTCGGCGTCAATATCCTTCAGATCATCCTGAATCGCAGCCGCGTTAGGATTATCTTCCGGCTTGAGCTTGCCGCCGCGCGCCAGGAAGTCGTGACGCTGGAAGTAAGCGTTACGGATAAAGGCGTACGGATCGCTCTGCTGTTTCAGGATTGCATCAGAGTCCAGCAGCTGCGCGCGTGTCTCAATCCCTTCAAGCGTCCATTTACCAATCGACATTGGCCAGGTCAGCCAGCCAAGGATCGGATAAAGCGTATCAACGTAGTCGCCGCCATCCTGACGCACCGTAAAGCTGCCGTAAGCAGGCAACTCAACATAAGGCCCGTAGCCGACGCCATAGTGACCGAGCGTAGTACCGAATCGGTGCGGCTCTTCACGTGCCAGTTCCGGATTCGCTTTACCGGCAACGTCAATGAAGCCGCCCAGTCCCAGCACGCTGTTCAGGAAGAAACGGGTGAAGTGAATACCTGCATCACGTCCGTTACCGATCAGGATGGCGTTGACCATGCTGGCAGGTTCTTCCAGGTTGCCGAGGAAATTGCTCAGGCCGGTACGTGCCGGCACCGGCACATAATCACGCCAGGCCACAGCGACCGGACGTAATACATACGGATCCAGCACGTTGTAGTTAAAGTTAAACATCGTGCGGTTAAAGCCTTCGAACGGATCGCTGCGCTGAGCAGGATCGCTATTCGCCGGCTTTGAACTGGCACAACCTACCAGAAGGACGCTGGCGACAGCCAGGCTGGTCAGGCGATAATTCATTCCAATCTCCCTGTGCGGATGAAAAAGGTCTACCCATCGTTCAGGTCACAGCCCGGTATCGAATCGACTTACCCGATGAGCATAGCTGACTTTGTGCCAGAGGCAGCAGGCAATGGCACGCATCATCCTGAACGCGGTCAGTTGATGCGTTCAGGGAAGCTGCTGATTAATCTCTACCGCGATCGGCTGATGCCCATCCCAGGGCGTCACTGCGCTCAGCCCCAGCCAGTCACCCGGCCGGGAATTGGCGCTGCCGTCGCGGGAGATACGCACCCGGACCTCGACCTGATGCTGCGCCGAAAGCAGGCGATCCGGCATCATGGCGTTGCTGTCATCCAGCGTCAGCGACAGCGGGAAGTGACTGAGCGGCATCCGCTTAACAGCCACCGGCACCGGTGAAGCACCGTCAGAAACCGAAATATACAACACTCCGTCCTGCGGTAACATTTTTTCTGCCTTAGGTGCCAGCGTCACGGTCAGCGCCAGTTGACGACTCTGTTGCCCGGCGGCACTTCTGGCCTTTTCGATGCTGCGGGCGATCATCGCCTGTCGCGAATCACCGGCCGGCAACAGACCCAGCAGGGTCTGCCATGCGTCGATAGCCTGATCATATTGCTGCTGTCCGTAAGCATTAAATGCCAGCAGGCTCAGCGTACGCAGGTTTTTCGGATCCGCTTTTAGCAATGCCTGCAGCAGCAGTGACGCCTGACGGTTATCCTGCGGATCGGGGGATCGCGTCAGGACTTCGGCATAATCCTGTTTTAGCGCCAGATCGTTGGGAGCAAGCTGTAGCGCATGCTCAAATGCCTGGCTGGCCGTATCGGCATTATTCAGCACCATGCCGAGCCGTCCCAGCATGGTCCAGTCGGCCAGATTATCCGGTTCCGTTTGCAACGCGGTACGCAATCCGAGCTGTAAACGCGCCAGCTCCTCCATGCTCAGCGGTTTAGCGCCAGGGTCCATCAGTCGGGCACGCAGCTCAGGATACGCCTGCTGCACTTGCTTCCAGCCCGTGAGCTGTGCCAGGCCACCGGTTTTCAGGTAAGTTCCCAGCGATACCCCAATCAGCACGATCAGGCCCGGCAGCAAAATCCAGCGACTGCTGCTGTATGATTTCATCGTCTGTGCCGGTGGAATATCCGCCAGCAGTGTCTGCTGTAACTCCCGCTCCATCAGCGGACGCTCAGCGACGACGCCCTGATCTTCATCCTGTGCCAGCTCGTCTATCCGCTGATGGTAGAAGCGCTGATTAAGGCGATCGCGATCGCCTGTGCTGGCCTGACGTTGCCGCCAGCCCGCCGCCAGAAACAGCGTACAGACCGCCAGCAGTAACAGAAAAAGGGTGATCCAAAATGCACTCATTACGGCTTCCTGTCTGACTTCAGTAGCGCATTAAGACGCTGTTGTTCATCTTCATCCAGCTCACTGCGGGTTTTTCGCTGACGGCTGCGCAGGATAATCACCGCGCCGCCCAGCAGCGCAAACAGCGCCGGACCAGCCCACAAAACCAGGGTTGAGGGCGTGACCGGTGGCGAATAGCTGACGAAGTTACCGTAACGCGCCACCATATAGTCGATGATCTGCTGGCGACTCTGGCCCTGCTTCATCAGCTGATAGACTTTCAGCCGCATATCGGCGGCAATCATGGCGTTAGAGTCGGCGATGCTGTTGTTCTGGCACTTCGGACAGCGCAGTGAAGCGGTCAGGTCGCGGTATTGTTCTTCCTGGGCCACCGAGTCAAATTGCAGCGTGTCGATGCTTGCCCACAGGTTGATGCTGAACAGCAGGCCGCAGAGCAGTAACAGCGTTCTCATGATCCCGCCTCCGCGCTGTATTTCACCCACAAGGGTTTCACTTCCTGATCCCAGACGCGCGCATTGAGATCGCCCGCGTGGCGATAACGGATGATCCCTTTACCGTCGATCAGAAAGGTTTCCGGCGCGCCATAGACGCCGAGATCCAGTCCCAGCATGCCGTTGCCATCATAGAGGCTTAGCCCGTAGGGGTTGCCCAGCGTATTCAGCCAGTTAACCGCCTTGTGACGATCGTCTTTGTAGTTCAGCCCGACGACGCGAATGCCCTGCTCCGCCAGCGTATTCAGATACTGATGCTCGGCGCGACAGGTCGGACACCAGGTCGCCCAGACGTTCAGCAATATCGGTTTGCCATCCGTCAGCACGCGCTGGTCGTAGGTTTTGCCTGGCTGATCGAGTGCTTCCAGCCGGAACAGCGGCACCGGCTTACCGATCAGAGCGGATTCGAGACGGGTTGGATCGTCGCCATCGGCATTACGTGTCAGTTGCCACAGCAGCGCCGCCGCCAGCAACAGAAACAGCATCAGGGGAATAAACAGGATTTTTTTGTTCATGTCCGCTCCTCAATTCCCGCTTTTTTGCGCGAACGATAACGGGGATCAAACAGGCAGAACAGCCCACCCAGCGCCATCAGCGCGCCACCAAACCAGATCCAGCGGACAAAGGGTTTGTAGTAGATGCGCACGGCCCAGCCGCCATCCTCCAGCTCTTCGCCCAGCGCCGCATAGAGATCGCGGCTGAACCCCCCATCAATCGCCGCTTCGGTCATCATGGTGCGGGCGGCCGTATAAAAGCGTTTCTCTGCCTGCAGCGTCGCTTCATGTTTGCCGTTGCGCGTGACATCGATGATGCCCATGCCACCGCTGTAGTTAGGCCCCTGCAGATTCTGCACGCCGCGGAAGACAAAGTGATAGTGATGAATATCAATGCTATCACCCGCCTTCATCCGCACATCGCGTTCCACGCTGTACTGGGTGCTGAATGCAATACCGATCACCGTCACCCCCACCCCAAGATGGCCCAGTACCATGCCCCAGTGACTGCGCGACAGGTGACGTAAACCGGCAAAGAACGGATGACGGTGAGTGGCGCGCTCATGCAGTTCCAGCAGCGTCAGCACGATAATCCAGAGTGACATCAGCAGGCCAACCACGGTCATCGCCTCAATGCGATCCTGCAGCCACCAGGGAATAATCATGGAACATGCCAGAGTCACGATCAGCGCCAGCGCCAGCCGTTTTGCCAGTTTCTGCGGTTCATCGCGACGCCAGCGCACCAGCGGTCCGATCCCCATCAGCAGCGCAAACGGTGCCATCAGCCAGCTGAACATGGTGTTGAAGAACGGCTCACCGACCGAAATGCTGCCCAGGCCCAGTTGCTTGTGCACCAGCGGCAATAGCGTGCCGAGCAGAACCACCAGCATCGCGGCAATCAGCAGCACGTTATTACCCAGCAAAAACGATTCGCGCGACCAGGTTTCATTCTGCACCCGGCCACGTACCTGCCCGCCTTTAATCGCGTAGAGCAGGAGCGAACTGCCGATAACAATCACCAGAAACGCGAGGATAAACATCCCGCGTGCCGGATCGGAGGCGAAGGAATGCACCGACACCAGCACCCCGGATCGCACCAGGAACGTCCCCAGCAGGCTCAGCGAAAACGCGGTAATCGCCAGCAGCACGGTCCAGGCCTTAAAGGTGCCTCGCTTTTCAGTGACCGCCAGCGAGTGCATCAGGGCGGTGCCTGCCAGCCACGGCATAAACGACGCATTTTCAACAGGGTCCCAGAACCACCAGCCGCCCCAGCCCAGCTCGTAATAGGCCCAGGCCGAGCCAAGGACGATACCAATCGTCAGAAAGACCCAGGCCGCCGTGGTCCAGGGACGCGACCAGCGCGCCCAGGCCGTATCCAGCCGTCCGGCCATCAGCGAGGCGATAGCAAAGGCAAACGCCACCGAAAAGCCGACATAGCCCATATAGAGCAGCGGCGGATGGAAGATCAGGCCGATATCCTGCAGCATCGGATTCAGGTCGTGCCCGTCTATCGGAAAGTCCGGCAGCGTGCGGCCAAATGGATTCGAGGTCAACAGGATAAACAGCAGGAAGCCGAGATTGATCATCCCCATGACCGCCAGCACGCGTGCCAGCGCATCCTGCGGCATACCGCGACTGAATATCGCCACCGCCAATGTCCAGGTGCTGAGCAGCAACACCCACAACAGCAGCGATCCTTCATGCGCGCCCCAGGTGGCGGCAATGCGATAATAAACCGGGAGCAGACTGTTGGAGTTTGTAACGACATAGGCAACGGTAAAATCGTTGCTGATAAAGGCCCAGACCAGCAGCGCAAAAGCCGCCGCGATGCAGATAAACAGACCGCAGGCCAGCGGACGCGCCATCGCCATCAGGCGGGCATCCTGGCGCACTGCGCCCCACAGCGGATAGCTGCTCAGCAGCAGGGAGAGCCCCAGCGCCAGACAGAGCAGAAAAGTACCAATCTCGGGCATCATGATGATTTATTTCCCGACTGATACAGCGACTGCGGGCCGGTGTGATTACTCTTCATCGCGTCTTCAATCTCCGGCGGCGTATATTTCTCATCATGTTTCGCCAGCACTTCTTTGGCGATCACCTGGTTGCCCGCCGCCAGCACGCCCTGTGCGACGACGCCCTGCCCTTCACGGAACAGATCCGGCAGGATGCCTTCAAAACTGACGCTGACCACGCCGCGGGCATCATAAAGTTTGAACGACACGGCAAGCGTATTCGGATCGCGCCGGACGCTGCCGGGCATCACCATGCCGCCGACGCGCAGCCGCTGGCCCGCTTCGGGCTTCTCGTGCGCCTCGCCTTTGCCGTAGAGGATTTCACCTGGGGTATAGAACAGATCGATGTTTGAGCGCAGCGCATACATCACCAGCGCGGTGGCCAGGCCGAGGCCGAGCAGAATCGCCACTGCCGCATAGAGGCGGTTGCGTCGACGGGTATTCACAATTTCTCTCCTGCCGCTTCAGCCGCGGCTTTTTTAGATTTCGCTGCCCGGATGCGGCGTTCCCGCGCGTCGTGCTGGCGGATCTCAGCCAGCAGGCGGCGGCGCAGCAACAGGGTATGCAGCGTCAGCCCGACAAGCGGAATCAGCGTGCAGGCAACCGCCAGCCAGACATAGAAGGCGTAGCCTCCCATCTCAAAGAAAGCGTGCCAGGAGGAAAAGGCGGGTGTCATGCCTGCTCTCCCCGCTTCGCCACATCAATCGCCCAGGGACGATGACGTTCGGTTAACAGAATCAGGTTGCGCAGCCGCATCAGGGTCAGCGTGATAAACACCAGCAGATAACCGATGATTGCCCAGCGCAGCGGCGTTCGCATCACTGGCGCAATCGCCTGCTGGAGAATGCCCGACGAGCCCTGATGCAGGGTATTCCACCACTGCACTGAGAAGTGAATGATCGGCAGATTAACTACGCCGACCAGGATGAGAACACCCGCGGCCCGGCCTGCGGTGCGGCGGTCATCAAAAGCGTGCCAGAGCGCAATCACGCCCATATAGAGGAACAGCAGCACCAGCTCCGAAGTGAGGCGCGCATCCCAGATCCACCAGGTCCCCCACATCGGCTTACCCCATGCGGATCCGGTGACCAGCGCAATAAAGGTAAAGACCGCGCCCACCGGTGCCATGGCGGCAGAAACCAGATCGGCCATTTTCATCTGCCACACCAGGCCGATAAAGGCGGCGATGGCCATCGAGGCATAAATGCCCATCGACCACATCGCGGCGGGCACATGAATGTACATGATGCGGAAACTGTCGCCCTGCTGATAGTCAGCGGGAGCAAATCCAAAGCCCCAGGCCCAGCCCAGCAGCAACGCCGCCAGCCCTGAGATGGCGAACCACGGCACCAGTCGTCCCGAAAACTGATAGAGCCGTTCGGGCCTGGCCAGCTGATGTAACGCTTTCCACATATCAAATGCTCACATTAACGATAAAAGAGTGTTGCCGCGTCTTTTACGCGCGGTTATTTCAACGGCTGTTATTGCAAAGTAATTCTTAGCGCTGCCGCCGTGGCAAACGGGGAGAGCGTGGCGCTGCCCAGCAGCATCGCGCCGAGAATCGCCAGATAGCCACTAATCGGCAATCCCTGACTGGCCGCCTCCATCGCCGCACTGGCGAAGATCAAGACCGGAATAGCCAGCGGCAGCACCAGCAGGCTAAGCAGTACGCCACCACGCCGTAAACCCACCGTGAGACCTACACCAATGGCACCGAGAAAACTCAGGGTTGGCGTGCCGAGCAGCAGCGTCAGGGCCATCGCCCGCCAGCCATTAAAATCCAGTGACAGCAGCAGCGCGGCCAGCGGCGACAGGATAATCAGCGGCACGCCTGTGACCAGCCAGTGCGCCACTACTTTGCCGATAACCGTTACCGGCAGCGGCGTCGGCAGCAGTACCAGTTGCTCCAGCGAGCCATCGCTGAAGTCATCGCGAAACAGCCGCTCCAGCGCCAGCAGCGACGCCAGCAGCGCGGCAACCCAGGCTACGCCCGGTGCAATGCGCGCCAGCTGTTGCGGGTCAGGTCCGATGCCCAGCGGAAACAGGGTAATAACAATCAGGAAAAACCAGAGCGGATTAACCACATCAGCCCCGCCGCGAAAGGCGATGCGCAATTCACGCTGGATGAGGCGAAACAGCATCAGCCTGCCTCCCCGTCGCCGAGGCGAATTTTACGCACCCGCGCAGCATCCGCGGGCAAATCCTGATGGGTTGTCAGGATCACTGCGCCACCGTTATCGGCATGCCGGGCGAATTTCGTCATTAATTTTTTAACACCCGCTTTGTCGATGGCGGTCAGCGGCTCGTCGAGAATCCATATGCGGGCCTGGCTGAGCCACAGCCGCGCCAGCGCTACCCGACGCTGCTGACCCGCCGATAACCGGCTAACCGGCACCTCTTCGTCGCCCGTGAGATCGACGCTTTCCAGCGCAGCAAAGATCTGCGCATCACTGCAATCAGGATGGTAGAAACGCAGGTTTTCCAGCGGTGTAAGCACGCCTTTGACACCGGGATGATGGCCCAGATAGAGCATCGCCTGATGCCAGGCTTCGCGCTGCCGCAGAATTGGCTGCTGCAGCCAGCGTATTTCACCCTGTTCAGGACGGCTCAGGCCAGCCAGCAGCCGCAAGAGTGAGGTCTTACCGGCACCATTGGGGCCTTCAATCTGCACAATGTCGCCTGCAGAGACGCGAAATGAGAGCTGCCGGAACAGCGCACGTTCGTCGTATGCACAAGTGAGCGTAATGATTTCCAACATCGAGGGGGGAATCGCACCAGCTAAAAGTGGCCGGGATATTACCACAATGTTGCTGTGGGCCGAAGTGTGAGCCAGCGCTCAGTTTCGATGCCATGGGTTTATTCGTGCGGTATCGCCCGCACTCTGAATAAAAATGCAGTTCCGAAAAACGTTGTTACGCTTATTCGCATCAATCGTTACATTATCGGCAAATAAAAAACGGCTACGCTTATTACGCGACAGCACTATCACCAGGAGAAAATATGAAGCCTTCATCAGGTAATGAACAGGGTCCTAACGACGTAGAGAGTGAAGAGAAGGATAAGGGCACTGATATCGAAGTCGATGAGGAGGCTTTACCCTCCCGCGCCGCCGCCATCCATGAAGAGATCCGCCAGGATGGGGAAAAAGAGCTGGAGCGCGATGGTATGGCGCTGCTCTGGTCAGCCATTGCAGCAGGCTTATCCATGGGCGCCTCGCTGATGGCAAAGGGGATATTTCAGGTGCATCTGGATGGCGTACCAGGGGCGTTCCTGCTTGAAAACCTGGGTTATACCTTTGGTTTTGTTATCGTCATCATGGCGCGTCAGCAGCTGTTTACCGAAAATACCGTCACGGCAGTCCTGCCGGTGATGCACAAACCGACCTGGAGTAATGGCGCCCTGCTATTACGTTTATGGGGCATCGTCTTGCTGGGTAACCTGATAGGGACGGCGCTGGGTGCGCTGGCGTTTAATGAGATGCCGATATTTGACGAGGCTACCCGTCAGGCGTTTACCAGCATCAGTATGAAGGTGATGGAAAATACGCCCGGCGAGATGTTTGCCAATGCAGTGATCTCCGGCTGGATTATCGCCACCATGGTCTGGATGTTCCCCTCGGCGGGCGGCGCCAAACTGCTGGTGATTGTGATGATGACCTGGCTGGTTGCGCTGGGTGATCTGGCGCATATCGTGGTGGGATCGGTGGAAGTGCTCTATCTGGTCTTTAATGGCATCATCAGCTGGCATGAATTCTTCTGGCCGTTTGCCCTGCCGACACTGCTCGGCAACATTACCGGCGGCACGCTGATTTTTGCCCTGATCAGCCACGCGCAGATCCGCAACGACATGAGTGAAGCGGCCGTGGCTAAAGCGAAGGCTGAGAAGAAGAAGCAGGAGAAACGTCGCCAGCGTGAAGAGCAGGAAAAGGCTGAGTAAATCCAGGGCAGGCAGAGTAGATTGAACCGCTCTGTCTGCCTTTCTGGTCTGTTTGCTGAAGGCGATTTGCCAGGCGGGCGTCTGAAAAACGTTTACTGGAAGTGTCTGCTGCAAAGAGGGAGTGAAGATTTTAGAGTCGGGGTGCCGCTTCAGTCTGGATGACATCCCGGACTTCAGTACAGCAGTTTCCGCTTTCTGCACGTAACGTTAGCGTGCGCAGAAAACCGGGATTGCTGGCGGAATGAGCAAACGGACGGCGATGTAGTGAATCTCACTGCCTGTTTGCGCTATACTGCGCGCCGCTGTCCTCTTAGTTAAATGGATATAACGAGCCCCTCCTAAGGGCTAGTTGCAGGTTCGATTCCTGCAGGGGACACCAAATGCTAGTCTCTCAACGTATCTCAAAGTCTACTTTACCCATTCCATTCAGTCACTTAACTAAACCCGATAGTCCACCTGCGTCTCCATCGGGCTCACAAAATCCACAGTGTCATGTTGGTACAATTGTTGGTATGTTTGGTTCGATAATGCAGATACCATCAGCCGGGGATTTTTACTATGCCGCTCACTGAGTTAAAGGTAAGAAATGCTAAGGCTGCTGTGAAGCCGGTCAAGATGACAGACGGTAATGGTATGCATCTTTTGATTACCCCACACGGTTCCAAATACTGGCGTTTTCAGTATCGCTTTGGTAGCAAACAAAAGATTCTTGCTCTCGGTGTTTATCCTGAGGTCACGTTATCGGAAGCCCGACGCAGAAGAGACGAAGCTAGGCAACTCGTGGCAAATGGCGTTGATCCAAGTGAAAAACGCAAAGCTGATAAGGTCGAGATCAAAGGGCTGCTGACATTTGAAAAGGTTGCACGAGATTGGCATTCCAGTAACAGGACCTGGTCGGAAAACCACAGAACTACTGTGTTAAGCAGTCTTGAAAGTCATTTATTCCCTATTATTGGCAATCGTAATATCACAGAACTCAAAACCCGTGACTTACTGATTCCACTAAAAAGGGCTGAAGCAACAGGTCACCTCGAACTCGCTTCACGTCTTCAACAACGCATAACTGCGATCATGAGATATGCTGTCCACAATGCATTGATTGAGCAAAATCCTGCCTATGACCTCGCTGGTGCTGTAATTTCTAAAAAAAGTATTCACCGCCCTGCCCTTCCTTTAGAACGGTTACCAGAGCTCATGCAACGCATTGAAGCTTACAGAGGCAAAGGCATAACACAGATTGCGACCCAGCTTACACTCCTGACATTTGTACGTTCGAGTGAATTAAGATTTGCACGTTGGTCAGAGGTAGATTTCAAAAACTCACTATGGACTATACCCGCAGAGCGACAAGCACTCATTGGGGTTAGATATTCAGCAAGAGGGGCAAAAATGAAAAGCCCTCATCTGGTGCCTTTAAGCAAACAATCTAAAAAATTGTTGTTACAGCTACATGCAATCAGTGGTGGCAAAGATCTCATGTTCATCGGATTTAGTAATGACGACAAACCGATCAGTGAAAACACAGTCAACAAAGCCCTTAGAACCATGGGATACAATACCCAAACTGAAGTTTGTGGGCATGGTTTCAGGACTATGGCTTGCAGTGCATTGATTGAATCCGGGCTTTGGTCAAGAGACGCCGTAGAGAGGCAAATGAGCCACCAAGAGCGTAACAGCGTTAGGGCAGCTTACATCCATAAAGCCGAGCATTTAGAAGAGCGGAAACTTATGCTGCAGTGGTGGGCTGACTATCTGGAAGCTTGTAAAGAAGAAGCACAAACACCTTTTTACTTCTCAAAAAAATCCCAATCTACAGGGACGTAATTTTTTTGATAGTTTTTAATTAATAAGCATAAAACACTTAGAGTTACTAAATTCTAATTCAGACAGTTATTCTTCCTGCACCATAAAATACATCAAAGAGGTCAGGATATTTTTCTTCTTTTCCAAAAATAAACTCATGCCTTACCTGCTCGTGCAGATTTATAACCATAGATTCAAAGCTTGAATAGTTTTTATTTAAATCTCTAGAAGCCTTATTTTTTAAATTGTTAGCTATTTCAATTGCTGTTTGGTTCATTGAGAGCGATAAATTTAGTGCTGCAACACCAGCCGCTACCGCGCAAGCTCCGCTTGTGCCTTTAAAATTATGCGTATATTTCTTCAGGTCTGCGGAGAGCGTGGTAAGACCTAAGTTTTTAATTTCTCCATTTGAAGAATAGGCATCATGTGATGGAGCACAAAGATCGATACCAGGTCCAAAACAAGAATAAGATGCTTTCTCATAAAAAGGGCTAATAGCTGATACAACTAATACATTGCTGAGGGTACTTAGATTATTGCTAAAATGAGATGAAAACTTCGGTTCACCATTAATATTTTGTGAGTATACTATCTTTTTATCCCCGTCATAGTTAATAGGGCAATTACTATTACCAGCTGACCACAAAAAAAGCACACCTTTACCTCTTCTCCCTCCTTGAGAGGATAAAGAAGAGATCAAATCAATACTTTCATTATTAAGAATAAAATCAGGAAGCTTTGACCATGTATTTACGAATATATCAACTTTATCCGAGAGAGCCTTAACAAACTGCTGAAATCCAGATTGGTTTATGATAAATCTGTTATCGTAAGGCCATCGGATCGGTAAAATCTTTACCGTAGGGGCAATACCTACAGGAAGGCTATTGCTCAATGGCCCAGCTATCAGACCACAAATTGCCGTTCCGTGCTTGAATTTATCAGAGAAAACTCTATCAGCTTTCGATTTATCTTTAGTTATATTAAGCTTACCGTTTTCAATGTAAGTAAATGCTTCAATATTATCTGAGTAATCATTACTAAAATTGTCAATCAAACACCCATCATCAGCTACTGCAACAACTATGTCACTATCACCAAAAGACTGATTTGAATTCCAATAATATTCAGCATTAACTGAACATAAAGAGCCTGATGTAAAAGAGGGATGCTTACCATGCAAGTGCCATTGGTGATCATAAAGAAGATTATCTTTTAAAAGAGAATTAAGGGCATCAAATGATTTCACTGAGCATCCTCCAGAGATACAGTTTCATTTTCCCAATGCTGTTTATATTCTTTACAACCTATCAAAAGTTCATGGTGCTTCCCTTCCGCGAATACACTACCATTTTTTATGAAAATCACTTTATCCATATCATTAATGATATCAACACTATGAGATATACATATTACTGTTTTATTCGAAAAAAAGTTTTTGAGATTTTCCAAAACTTTCGCTTTGGTATTTGGATCTAATGCTGAAGTTACTTCATCAAGTAAGAGAACATTATGTTTTTTAATTAAACCACGAGCTATATTTAACCTCTGCAATTGCCCACCCGACAAAGTAGAACCTTTATTCCCAATTTTTGTATTTAAAAGAGAGGTGAAACTTTCTTTTTCATTCATAAGGTCTTGCAAACAAACCGAACTCAGAACATGCTCAATTTCATTAATAGATAAGCTTTCCTTAGAAGTGCAAATATTATACAAAACCGTATCATCAAAGAAATTTGCGTCCTGAGATACATATGAAATGTTCTCTCTTAGACTTGAGGTATTCAAATCATCCAATTCAGATGTATTAATCAATATAGAGCCATCACTTTCATAATCATATAATCCTAACAACAACTTTAAAATCGTTGATTTGCCACACCCTGTAGCACCGACTAAACCTACCTTTTCTCCTTTTTTAATTTTGAAGTTAATTTCTTTCAAGACCAGCTTTTCGCCGTGTTTCATTGAGACGTTTTTAAACTCAATCAATTCGATATTATTTAAACAGTGATAACCTTCTTTTTCTTTTTCATTCTTTATCAGTGTGTTTAAGCTTGTATTGAATAAAGCATATGCACGAAACAAAGCAGTGAATTGGTCCATTAATGTCGAAAAAAGTCCCTCCAGTTTAAATACCAATGCGTACACAACAGCCACTTCACCTGAAGAAATACCTTTTGAAATCCATAGAAACAAGATCATCAGTGTTATGATAGCCATTATGAGTGAACTTGTAATAATCATTATCGTCTCTGATCTCGTAATTGACCTTAAATACAAAGCAGATTTATTTATAAAATCCTTTAGTGAAACCACTATCCTGTTAGATTCATTTACATCATTGTATTTAGAAAATAACTTCAGAGTTAAAACGTTATTGAAACTATCGCTAATTACTCCATTGACGTTCACGGATTGATTTGCCGACTCACGAGCTAGTTGTTTTGTTTTAGGAACATAAACTTTAGCAATAAAGAAAATCGCGAGCATCCACGTGAAAATTGGAGCAAGCAAATACAGGTTAATCGACGCCATAACAGAGAAGGAGAATATAAAAAAAGCGGTTGTAACCCAAATATTCTGGAAGAACAGAGAAGACATTTCATTGACAGCCTGACCAGCCTGCCAAATAGAAGATGTTATTTTACCAGGATTATTACTGTCAAAAAAAACCATCTTATTTTTCAAGGTTTCTTTGTAGAGCTGAACTCGAACTAATGCACTTAATTTCGAGTAAACTGCTTGATTTATTGTTAGTAAATTTAAGCACCTTAATAGAGGCCTAATAAACAAAAGCATTGCCAAGAAAAGAATAATAAAAATCTGGTTATCGCTTAATGCTTTAATGATAGTATCGCGATCCCGACTAACCTCACTAATCAGATCAACAAGCTTTCCTGAAGAGTGAATTATAAAAACCTCACAACCAGAACATAATAAACCAAGTATGAAAAGTGAAGAAGCTAAAATCTTATGTTCTAATGCAAGTTTAATTAACACTCTTAAAGAATTCTTTTCTTTTAGAAAACCATTATCCTCTTCAAATGGCTTAATAAAGCTCTCAAATTTTTTTAAAATAGAAGTTAGCATTTTCTATCCTTATTTAAGCAACAGCGATAAAGCGCTGTTGCTTATCCCTATTGATAATTAAGATTTCATTTAGAAGTGTCCACCGACACCCGGTCCGCCACCACCAGCGCCTACGGCACAGCAAAGGAACTCAAAATTACCTTCTTCATCTTCAGGATGTTTTGAAATAAAAGTAATTTCAACATCTTCATCCTCTAGATTAATATTTTTCTCACTTTGATGCAATTTCGAATCAAGACTCATTTTACTCTCCTTTGATTGGAAAAAACACTACTCACACATCATTCCGCCAGAGACTGCTGTACTCCAAATTTTAGCAATTCCCTGGTGATATGACATATCGGGCCATGCTCGGCTATGCCATTCTTATCGTAACGTGCAGACAAGCATCCTGAGGCACAACTCCATCTGGCAAAACATTTAGAACAATCACTAAATGAAGTATTATTAATTTGCCTTAAAGAATTAACTTTTTTCACATCAAACTTAAAGTCATTGTCTTTGAATGTCCCAACATGGAACAGGTCATAACCTTCATTTTCGCTTCGACTATATCTATGACAACCTGCGACTTCACCTTTGGGAGTAACAGCGAACTCTACATTACAAAAACGGCCCCCCCTGCGATCAACGTTACCCATTAGCTTGTTTGTGACATTGATGCCATTTTCTTTAGCTAAAAAATATGCTTTTTTAAATTGATCTATGAACTCTTGTTGTTTGGGCTTTGAAAGTTCACTATCAGTCGCTCGGCCAATCTCAGCCATTGGTTCCATGCGAACTTCCTTGGCAGAGGTATAGTCCCTAATATATTCGACCATTTCGACTAACCGTCCTGTTGATTCGCTAGATAGAGTCGTCCTGAAATGATAAGGAACACCATGCTTAGTTAATAATTCGCTTGTTCTAAGTAGCGCTTTTTGTGAACTTTTTCCATTAGGGAAAGGACGGTTCAGTTGAAGATCGGGTAATACATCAAATGATAAAGTTACAAAGTCGATATTTTTTTTGAGCCACTTTGCCTTTTCGTCATTGATTAAGACTCCATTAGTTATTAACCTGATATAAGTATTAACACCAGCCTCGTCAGCTTTATACTTTATGTAATTATTTATCCATACAATCAATTCCCATTCCGTAGTAGGTTCTCCACCTCCAAGGTACCTGAACTCTGCGGTGTGACTATGGATTGATTTTGCATTCTCAATAGCAATGTCTACAGCCTTTTTAGCTATTTCTTTGCTCATTGCTTCACTCTTCTCACCTGTGGCCCTGGCATAACAATAGCTACAAGCCAGATTACATGTTTCAGTGAGTAGCAAAGTGGCCTCAAACGGTTTAAATTCCTCAAGATCTTCTATTACAGGTAATTGCTTAATGTGTTCTCCAATAACATTCCACTTGGACAGTTTTTTTATTATCGGATGATTTATTTCTTCAGCATCCAGATTAACATGATTTGCAAGCTTTTCAATTAATGGTAAAGAAGCCTTACTACTTTTAAAAGCTATACCTCTTAAAGGCAGATGAGAGTATATAAGCCCATCATCTCCTTCAAAGTGATACATGGGTGTATTCAATACTTTATGCTCTGATGAACTCATAACTCACCTCACTCTATCTAAAGTAATATAGTTTTTAATTTCTCTTTAAGTTCTTCTTCTAACTTTATTTCTTGCGTATTTCCTTTATCAAGAAAATTTGAGTGCCTTTTATTAAGAAGTCGATGCAAGTGGTAGTGAGATGGTTTATTGATTAAGATTAATTTCATTCCATCGGGAAATTCAACACCACAATGTCTTGTTTCATTCGCATACTTATCTGAAACTAATTTGGATTTGCTGAATTTAAGGTTTAACTCTTTCTTCCAGACTCTTATGTGTGGATTAATTAGCTTCTTGCCATACATGTCTTTGTACATTTTTGAATTTACAATATAAGACGATCTAGAATTCAATGTATAGCATTCAGTCATTATGGCTTGGTGTTCAGCATAATCTGTGCAGATTCTCTCATAAAAAGAAAGATCATAAACATCATCCGCATCATGTTGCATAACCCAATCAACATCTTTTTTGTACAAAATGTCTAAGGCAGCATTGCGAGCTGATATCTGATCATAACCCCCATCTCGGATCGAAGTTTCATAACCAGAACCATAGTTCCCACATTTAATTTCGAACTTATGCGAAAAACGCTCTAATAATTCCAAAGAGGCAAAATTTTGATTTATGTTTCCGTTATCAGTGATCAAAATAAGAATGTTAGAAACAAATTCAGAGCGTGCTGCAAAAGATAGTGTTTTAAAAGCCAGCAATAGCTCATTACTACTGACCGTGCAAAAAATCCCTACAGAACACCCATACTTAGCTTGCTTACAATATGCTGGATCATTATTAATGATGTGTTCACTCACTACTCACCTCCATGGAATTCCAAGAAGCTAACTCATCAGTAACGTGAAAGGTTAAAATCAACCTAACACTACTTTTGTGAAGTTATATTCATCAGAAATGTTTCAGAATAGGAGGTTAGTATGTAATTTTGTTAATTTTATGTTGCGTGTAAAACTTTGCATTAGCTCTGGACTATAAAAAAAATCACTATTTATGTATGGACACTCCACCATTAAACAGAATTTTCAACTACAAATTTTATTTTTATTTATTAGCTAAATAGGTTTTCCATATTAATAAGTTACATTTATTAAAATCTTAATACTCCTCTATATTTTGCTAATAATTCAAAAAAATATATTTATCATGCTAATTATACATGTTTTAGTAATCAAGAATTTCGTTTCTGTATTTGAATGAAGTTTCCAGATTATTGCTCACATGCGAGTGAAAATTCACATCATGCCGTCTCATACGAGATGTGTTGTCCAGTCAAAACAATGAATGTCTTTTTGTATCCATAACAGCAGCTCTCGCTGGGCTTCTCCTTGGACTTGATATAGGTATTATCTCAAGTGCCCTGCCACTCTGGTAGCCGCGATTGGAGCAATCTGTAACGGCTGGGTTTCACATAGACTGGGAAAAAAGTACAGCCTTATGGCGGGAGCCATACTCTTCATAATGGGTTCCCTTGGATCAGCCTTCGCCATAAGTGTTGAAGCTCTGCTTACATTCAGGGTTTTACTCGGACTGGCCGTTGGTATCGCCTCCTATACCGCCCCTCTCTACCTGTCAGAGATGGCAACAGAGAATGTACGTGGAAAAATGATTAGTCTTTACCAGCTCATGATCACCTTTGGTATTGTCGTAGCTTTCCTTTCGGATACAGCATTCAGTTACAGTGGCAACTGGCGGGCAATGCTGGGTGTTCTCGCTATACCAGCAGTTGTACTTTTCGTCATGGTTATTTTCCTGCCCAACAGCCCCCGCTGGCTGGCTTCAAAAGGTCTGCATGTTGAGGCGGAAGAAGTTCTGCGAATGCTTCGTGATACCTCAGAGAAAGCCAGACAGGAACTGAACGAGATAAGGGAAAGCCTTCGTATGAAGCAAGGGGGGTTTTTTCTGTTCAGGCAAAACAGGAATGTGAGACGCGCCGTCTACCTTGGTATGTTGCTGCAGGGCATGCAACAGTTCACGGGTATGAACATCATCATGTATTACGCTCCTCAGATTTTCAAATGGCTGGTTTCCAGAGCACACAGGAGCAGATGGTTGCAACCATAGTAGTTGGCCTGACCTTCATGTTTGCTAACTTCATTGCGGTCTTCACCGTTGATAAAACGGGAAGGAAGCCAATCCTTAAAATTGGATTCAGTGTAATGGCATTCGCCACTATGGTTCTGGGCTACTGCCTCATGAAAGCGGGTCAGGAAAATATCAGTTCCGGTCTGTCATGGGTGTCAGTGGGTATGACAATGTTGTGTATAGGTGGCTATGCCATGAGTGCTGCCCCGGTGGTCTGGATACTGTGTTCAGGGATACAGCCTCTGAAATGCCGGGACTTCGGGATTACCTGCTCAACGACTACTAACTGGGTTGCCAACATGATATTCGGAGCAACCTTCCTGTCACTTCTGGGAAGTATTGAGCCTGCAGGAACGTTCTGGCTGTATACCGGCTTCAACCTGATCTTTATCGTGATAACTTTTCTCCTGATTCCCGAAACCAAAGGAGTCACTCTTAAGCATATCGAAAAGAATCTTATGTCTGGCAAGAAGCTACGTGATTTAGGTCAATAAATTTCATTTTTTAATAAAAGCCAGTAAATAGTGACTGGCTTTTTTTGCATTGAACCATGGCTCGTAGTGCATTAATTGAATCCGAACTTTGGTTAAGACACCCTGTAGAGAGACAAATAAGCCATCAAGAGCGCAATAGCGTTTGGGAAGCTTACATCCATAAACCAGAATATTTAGAAGAGCGAAACTCATGTTGCAATGGTGGGCTGACTATCTGGAAGCCTGTAGGGTGAGAACGCTAACGCCCTAAAACTTTTCTAAAAAAGCTATGCATTAATTCCTAAAATCACTTGGGTTAAAATGGGCCTACCCCTAATGATTCGAACATTCTGATTAGCTTCATATTTCATTATCATTTTATGTGTTCTATTGAAATACCCCCCTTAAAACATCTTTAATACTAGGCAGTTAAAATTCAGTGTATTGTTAAAAACACTAATATTTTATATATTAGTGTTAAAATAAAATAATCTTATATCATGCAAGATAAAGACTCAGAAGAATTACTGATCATTTGAATTTTTTTGGCGATGTGCACGGAAGCGTTCTTCAAAAAAAACCATTATACCAGGATAGTGCTTCCTATTAAGCGAGTAATTGTGATTACCTAATTTAGGGAAAACATAAGCATAGTTAGCATTTTTCATAGAGTTCTCAGAAAAAATATGATGGCCGCTTAACCAATCGTTGACAGCTTTCTCTACTTTTTCAGGACATACCTCAGTATCACCAACCTCTTCGTTAAGAACTTCATTTACTGGTATATAGGGAACAATAAATGTTACAGCAAATCGACGATACGCTTCCTTTTTACTCAAGTCTCCAGAATCCTCCCAAGCCCTTCGCATCGCACGAGCAATATAAGTATTGCCATCGGAACGAGACCCAATAGACTGCACAGTTTGCTTTGCTTCAATTGCAAAACTACTGTTTGGGGACTGAACAAACAAATCACAACGACCATGGCGCAGAGACCCGCTATCAACCCCAGGTACAAGAGTGCGGTAACGCTTCATCGTAGAAAACTCTTCCAAAGCGAGCCAATTTTTCAGCGTCCATGCGGCTCCAGCCAAAACACTTAGCGAAGCCCTTTCATTATACCACCATGGGTTATCGTACTCATTAGTTGAGGTATAACGTATGATGGCATTAATCCAAGCATTTAGAAGGTTTTGTAACTCATCATCACTTTTATAAACCTGAATTGCTTTAATAGTTTTCACTTATTTTAAGCCTTGCATCTAAAAATTAACGATAATTTTATTATTTAAAAAACCAAAATCGATATAAAATATTATTTATATGGTTAACTAAAGGTCAATAAGCAACCACCTCTTCTTGTGGAATTTTGAAATGCAATCTTTATGGCTTAACTGACGACAAAACGTGAAAGTTGTGTGCTGCCACCTCAGCTAAAAAAATAAAAATCTGGATACTCATATACTGGGAAAGGCCTCCAGGAAGATTACCAAAATATTTTTCAGGAAGAGTATTTTTATTAAACCACTAAGATAACTGGATTCAATGCGATAACAAAGTTGATTTTAACGATTTCTTTCGGACCACTACATTTACATATTCGTAGGCATAACTCACTCCTGAAGGAAAAAATCAATCTAAGAAAAGAACATAACCTTCATCGATAAATAATAAGTTAGGCCTTTGTTAAAAAAATCCACATAATCATCTAAATTTTTATTATACTTTAAACAAAAAAAGCCCCGCAAGGCTTTTAATTGTTACTAGTTAGAAATTACTAAGGTTTGGAATTTTTACTAGGTTTTACCTTTGGGTTATTTCCCGGAGTTTTTTTGTTATCACGTTGACGCTGATCAGGTTGTCCTGTTGAATCAGCAATTCGTTTCGGACCAGGCTTAAGTGCCATAGAAATTCTCCTGTGAATGTTTGAAAAGGAACCCTTCTGTTCAAAATATGATCAATAGTTGGCTATATCAAGAGATCTTTTGACAAACTGATAGGGATTTGATCAAGGTCTAATTTTTAAGAGTTCATAGCAAGATGAACATAGATACAACTAATGCTAAATCTCGTTCTGACCGAGATACTTTCTGAGTGTCGTATTGCTTGGCTGGAGGGTTACACTCGAATCCAGCCGGGTTTAGACACATAATCTGAGTAGTGAATAAACATTACTGGAGTCATACGTAAATCGCTTCAAGCACTATTAACAGTATTTAAAAGTCACCCATCATAATTCTATAATAAATCAAGTGCTTGTGCAGATTAACTTTAGTTATATCTGGAAACCAGTTCTTGGTAGCCACCTAAAGCATTCAATAGATTACCTAATAATGTACCTGTACCTACATTAGGCATAAAATTTTCTAAGCCCAACCAAACCTTTTTCACAACGTTATGCTGTGTGGGTATAAATTACCTGCAACTGGGCTACCTATTTTCTGACCTTTAAAGCACCAAAGCATCAATCTTACTTATATCAAACTCCTTTCACCTTAGCTATGGCTTTAACGGCCTTATTTAAGCACATGATTTTTAAGAAGTAAAAAATAACAACCAATATTAATTAGAAAATTCTTAATTTTCACGCTGAAACATTCTAATATGTACAGAAAAATTGCAGTGATTTAAAGCTATTAGCATAACTCACTGATTAACTGATAAATTTTCAATTCAAGGTTATGCGTAATGGACGAAATTGAAGGCTCGCTTTACAAAAACTCCAATCTGTCACTCAGCCAGAAACTTGAAAAGTCGCGAGCAGAGTTACTCGATCTGACAGCTAGAAATCGTTTACTTAACATACCAAAATCAAAGACTACAAAATTTTTGGAAGTAGTTAATGAAAGATCTGACATTTTGTTCAAGATGCTTTTTGAAGAAGGCAAGCCGTTCACTTTTCTTCATGGTCGAGAAGATAAAAAAACAGATGAAAGCAATGAGAACAATGAGACAGACTCAGAGTCCGAAGATATTATTTTCTTAGATGACTCCGAAACCAACCACAATGATACAAAACTCCAGACCAAGCTCACGCCAAAGACATTACAAAAAAAGTTATTAGATTTATATTATGACTCAAAGACCCTTGAAGAAGAACAAGGCGTAAACATCCTGTTTCTATCGCTAGGATCGCTTAAATGGATAGATCCTAACAACAAAGCAAACATACGGCATGCCCCTCTTTTATTGTTGCCAATTGAATTAATGCGAGCTAAAGCAGGAGAACGCTTTAAAATTAAAGTCAGGGATGAGGACATCATTAGCAACCTGTCGCTTGAGACATTCCTCAGCCGTGTTCACCAAATCACCCTACCTCCCCTGAGTATCGATGAAGATTTTTCTTTAACGAATTACTTCGCAGAGATAAAACAAGCTGTATCATTGAAAGAAAGCTGGGAAGTATTAGAAAATGAAGTCAATCTAGGTCTGTTCTCCTACGCTAAATTTATGATGTATACAGATTTAGATCCTGATAACTGGCCTTCAGATTCAAAGATCACAGATCAGGAATCAATAAAGTGTCTTTTAGAAACAGGCTTCTCTGGTGGAGAGTTAATCTCTGACGACATTGTAATTGACTCAGTCATCCCCCCACGAGAAATGCTTCATATTTTGGACAGTGATAGCTCACAGACTCTTGCCATTCACGAAGTACGTAATGGTAAAAGCTTGGTTATTCAGGGTCCTCCAGGAACTGGTAAATCTCAGACAATCGCAAACATCATAGCTTCAGCTGTAGCAGACGGTAAAAAAGTATTGTTTGTAGCTGAAAAGATGGCGGCCCTTGAAGTAGTTAAGCGCAGACTTGATCAGGCGGGTGTTGGAGATGCTTGTTTAGAGCTACATAGCAATAAAACCAACAAAAGAGCATTCCTTGAAGAACTGAAGCGAGTCTGGGAACTCGGTTCACCTCGGGGAGAATTTCCAGATACATTAGTCAATAATCTCACAGAAAGCCGAGATATCCTCAACAATCACCCGGCAAGAATTCATAAAACGTACATGCCATCTGGCTTAACGCCATACAAGGTTATGGCGCAACTGGTACGTCTCAGACAATCAGGTTTTGATCCTAATGATTATAAGCTTAGCGGTTATGAATCATGGAGTAACGACGATTTCGCCAAAAGACATGCACTTATTGATGAATTAATTGAGAGGATAAGTGATATTGGCATTCCTGATTCGCACCCATGGAATGGTATCGATAGAACTGAGATACTTCCTAGTGAAGTTGAAAGACTCACTGCCTCATTAACGAACCTGAAGTCTGAACTTTCAGATTCTATTGAAGAGTCTATCAATCTTTCTAAACTTACCAATGAAGCCTATCATATAGGCTCATTAAAAGAGTTACAGGAATTCATTCTAATAGCTGAATTAATTAACTCAGCGCCTAATTTATCACCTGAATCATTAAGTTCGCCATTATGGGCCACTTCTAAAGATGAGACAAAGACGTTAATTGAAACTGGATTCTCATTTAAAGAACTCTACAGCAAGCTTGAAAAAGAATTACATGCAGACAAATTCAACACCGAGGTCGCCAGCCTTTCAGAAGATTATCGTAAATTACCTGTAGATATTAATATTAATGCTTTTACTACTGCCTATAAACTGAAGACACTTACACCTAGAATCTTAAAAGAGTCTTCCAGATTGCAGCAGGAGTTGGGTTCTAAAATCGGATTCTCGAATTTAAGTGAGATTGAAAGTCTCATTGAGTTGGGTGAAAGTATTACTCAAGCTCCAAATGTGAGTCCAGAAGCATTCATTGCCACTGTCTGGGAAGGTGGTATTGATAAAGCGGCAAGTCTGGTTGCAGATATTAAACAGCTTAGTATTTATAAATTAAAAATCAATCTCATCTTTGTTGAAAAGGCGTGGGAAACAGATGTAGAAAGCACACGAAACAGCCTTGAAAACAACACTGGCGCTTTTAAATTCCTTAATAGCGAATGGCGAAAGTCGAAAAAGCTTACCCTTTCATTGATAAATGATAAAGGTTTGACGATCCCTCAGCAGGTTGAGTACCTCGATCTGTTGACAAAAGCACAGAAATTGAGAAAATCCATCATTGATTTGAATGAGTTTGGACAGTCTGCATTTGGTTCAGACTGGCGAGGTGAGAATAGCGATAGTGAATTGCTGAAATCACTTGTCGAATGGATGCGTACCTTACGTGGTATCAACTCTGAGGCCCGAATAATTGCAAGTCGCCTCTCCAACAAAGACGCCTTAGCATATCAAGTGAGTCAGCTTAAAAAACTCACTCATGAAGTTTTAGGTGAAAGCCGTATTCTTTGGGATTCATTAGGAGCCACGCCAGAAGAGTTTTTTGATAACTATTACTCCGTTAAAAGCATTCCACTAGAATCACTTCTTGTAAAGTCTGAAGTGCTAAGCACTATGGACTCCGCGTATAAAGATGTTTTCGTCAAAAATGAACCCTCTGTTTCTGATCGTATTGAATTGTTGAGTTTGTTATCAAACGCCCAGCAAAAAATGAATATCATTCATACTTTCGATAATTTAGCTCAGTCAACCATGTATCCATTATGGTTGAAAGAAAACAGTGACTGGGATCTGTTACTTCAATCTCACTCATGGATTGAATTAAATAACGACCTAAGAATCTTAGCGTCTAAATTAGATGACAGACAGGGTTTAGTTGATAAATCCCGAAGCTTGAGTGAGTCTATTCAAGCGCAGTTTGCCAAACTCACATCAGTGTTTACTTCGCTTAGATCTTCCTATGGATCAATTTTCAAAAATGAAAATATTCATGAAATACTATTTAATCCAGTCTATGACAAGATTACTCTTTGGATAGATAATTCTGAACAACTTTCAAAATGGGTTGCCTGGCAAAACCGTGTAGAGCTGGCGAGAACATTTGGTATTTATCCATTAATCTCCGATTTGAGTAGTGGAGTTCTTTCCCCTGAACGTTTAGCGGGTACTTTTGACAGAACTTATTTCGACTCAATTCTGTCTGTAATGGTCGAAGATGAGCCAGAACTGGCTCGTTTTGATGGTGATTTGCATTCAAGAAGAGTAGCAAGCTTCGCTGAAATGGATCTGCGAAGAATAAAAGCTTCGAGTTTTGAAGTTGTAAGAGCTCACCACAGAGCAATTCCCTCTAAAGTTGGCGTAGGCCCTGTGGGTGTACTGCGGGGTGAGATGGCACGCAAACGTGGCCATATGGCGATTCGACAGCTCATGACAAAAGCTGGTGCAGCTATTCAGGCCTTAAAGCCAGTTATGATGATGAGCCCTCTGTCAGTTGCCCAGTTTTTAGTACCAGGTAAGCAGTCGTTTGATTTACTGGTAATGGATGAAGCCAGTCAGATCCAACCTGTAGATGCATTAGGAGCTATTGCACGAAGTAAGCAGATGGTCGTTGTCGGAGACGAACGTCAGTTACCTCCAACTTCTTTCTTCGCCAAAATGACAGGTTCCGCAGATGAGCAGGATGATGACGAGTCAGCACAAGTGGCGGACATTGAGAGCATACTTGGACTTTTTGTTGCCAGAGGGTTGCCTCAAAAAATGCTTCGCTGGCATTACAGAAGCCGCCACCAGTCATTGATTGCTGTGTCAAATAGCCAGTTTTATGAAAACAAACTTTTTATAGTTCCCAGCCCCTATACACAAGAAGCAGGTATGGGCCTAAGTTTCCATAAAGTTGAAGATGGCGTATTCGAATCTGGAAGCAATGCAAACGAAGCAAAACGCGTAGCAACAGCAATTCTCGAACATGCAAGAAGCCATCCTCATTTATCTTTAGGTGTTGCTACCTTTTCTGTTACCCAGAGAAAGCGTATTCAGGACGAGCTTGAAGTGCTTCGCAGGTTGAACACTGAGTTCGAGGACTTTTTCTATGCACACCCAAGCGAACCGTTTTTTGTAAAAAACCTTGAAAACATTCAGGGTGACGAACGCGACGTCATTATCATTTCTGTTGGATATGCCAGAAATCCACAAAACTACATGGCAATGAGATTTGGTCCTCTTGGAGCAGAGGGTGGTGAAAGACGCCTGAACGTTCTTATCAGTCGAGCCAAAAGGCGTTGCGAAGTTTATGCCTCAATCACTGACGAAGATATCGATCTTGAAAGAGCTAAAGGTAGAGGTGTCTTCGCTTTTAAACTTTTCCTGCAATATGCAAGAACAGGACGCTTGTCAGTTGCAGAACAAAGTGGCCGTTCAATGGACAGTGTGTTCGAAGAACAGGTTGCAAATGCTCTTCAAAAAGAAGGCTTCCAGGTCCACCCTCAAGTTGGTATAGCAGGCTTCTTTATTGATTTAGCCATTGCCGACCCTGATATGCCGGGTCGCTACCTTATCGGGATTGAATGCGATGGTATGACATACCACTCTTCCCGTTCTTCAAGAGAACGAGATCGCCTACGTCAGGCAGTGCTTGAGGACCATGGTTGGATCATTCATAGGATTTGGAGCACGGATTGGTTCCAGCGCCCCGAAGAGCAACTACAGAAAACTCTCTCTGCTATTCAGGCGGCTAAGAAAGAGCTCGAAAATCGTTCTGAAACTTCTCTATCTCGGTCAAGAGCTGTACCTGTCGAGATAGTGACAGTTGAAAGAGAGACTGTCACAGAGATTGGTCTTGAGACAATTGAAGGCAGTTTCAATGAAACTGTGGCATATGTTGAGGCGGTTCCTGACGTTGACACAAGATTCCAGATTCATGAAACCCCAGTTGGCGTTCTCGCTAAGATAGTTGAGCAAATTGTTCTTGTGGAAGCCCCAATACATGTGAATGAAGTCATCACTCGTGTCAGGTCAGCATGGGGTTTACAACGTGCAGGGGCCCGTATTGAAGCCATTGTTAAAGATGCAATAAAAATTACAACCTCAAATTCCTCATTTTGCCTGGAAGATGACTTTTTATACAATGATAGTCTTTCAATCACATTGAGAGACAGAACGAATGTTAAATCAGCAGGATTAAGAAAGTCGGAAAACATATCTAATAAGGAAATGGAGGCAGGAATCATTGAGATTATCAATAAAAGCTTCGGTGCTACCCAGGACGAGTTGGTCAATTCTGTATCAAGGGCCATGGGCTTCAAGGCTACAAGTGGTACTTTAAAAGGAATTATCACATCCGTTATTCAAAAAATGGAAAGTGATAATAAAATAATTTATAAATCACCAATGTATTATATTATATAATACTTATTTAGTGGCTTGCACTCCAAGCGCCACTAAATACATAGAGAGTTGAGACACAAGAATATTATTCTCGTGTCTCAATTAATAAAAAGACTCAGTTAACTCACGGTTTTTACGAATAATATGGACAACCCTTTATGATTTATCAATGTTATTCATGTAGTAAGACATCTTTTGAAATTATTTGCCCATGGTGCTCTGGCGGAGTTCCAACGGCGACAAAATCATGGGGTACAAAAACACACATCCCCATAACCTCAGAAGAAATGATACCTCTTAACCCTTCTTTTTATCCAGAATTTCAATATCAATCAAAAGGAGTTATAAAAGACCTGTTCGGGAAAAAGAAAGAGCAATCCCAACTCAATAGCCTCCTTCAAAATGTTCTAGATAAATATGCAACGTTTAAGGATCCTTACTTCACAAATTTCATTTACACGACAAAATTTTCACATGATAAGCGTTCAGAGAATAATGTCACTGAAGACAAAAGTACCTACTCTGATTTTATTTTGTTTCGCGAAGTACTTGTTCGAAAGGGTTTTGATGAGTTAGAAGAGCTGCCAATGCTTTTGGACAAGCTTTTACTTACCACATCATTCAACGCTTTATATAGTGGATTTGCGAATGAGATCAAAAGGCATATCAAACCTACATTAACAGAATCTTTAAAATCATGGATTGAAGAAGCAGGAACAACATTTCGAGCGGATCTATCTTTATTTCTATATTTTGTCTGGAACAATAAAATAACCTTCCCTGCATTAGATTTCAACGAGAATGCTCAAAACACTCCAGGCACACCATTAATAACGATTGATAATGTTAGAAAATATACATCAATCTGTGAAACTATATACTTTGACATTTTAGTCGAAAGATTGGCTACACGTCTTGAGCACTTCAATCCTGATAAATATGTTAATATGTACTCAGTAGATTCGATGAATGGATTTGAATTTGAAGACTTTTTAGTCAAAATATTCCAGACTCTCGGATATGATGTTAAAGAAACAAAGAGAACTCAAGATCAGGGTGCAGATTTATTCGTCACTCGTTTCGATAAAAACATTGTTATCCAAGCAAAAAACTATTCTGGCTCAGTTGGTAACTCAGCAGTACAACAAGCTATCTCCGCTAAAGCATTTTACTCATGTGACGAAGCAATGGTTATTACAAATTCATATTTCACTAATTCGGCGAAAGAACTTGCAGAATCAGCGAAAGTTCGCTTAGTTGACAGAAATGAACTGCAAAATTATCTTGAGGATTATAATCAAAAAATAATTGAAAACTTTTCTTAGTTTGGTCCCATCTCTTAGGTCTAAAATATATAAACATCACCTTTGATCAATACAATTCCATTATAAAGGAAAGCGAATGAAAAAGATTGAACTTAAATCAATAGCTAAAGATCTTTGTGGTTTTGTCGCCACTTTAACATTAGCTTATTATGCTTGTAAATATATCATAAAGCACCCAGACACTTTTCACCTATCATCTCTCATTACAAAACCGAATGATACACTTTTATTTTCTGTACTTATAATCGGGGGGATAATTATATCTACTTGGTATTTTCATAGAGGTAAATCTATTAAGGCATTAAATGATGCGGCACTTTCTGCTTCAGCAACTTATGTGGCTTACTCCGCTTTTTACAAAAATATCCTAGGTAACACTGCAATATTTGATTTTTTTAAATCACTATTTGACTTGGAAGACCTCCTGATACTTAAGGTTATTATCCTAACCTGCTTAGCTGCAAAATTCTTTATCTGCGCAATTGAGTTTATTCAGGAACGCGTTAAGGAAACATTAAACTCTCTCAAAAAAAGTGAACTTAGCGAACTCACAGAAAAAACGCCTGAAAACTCTAAAGAAAACCTTATATCTGAAATATTAAACACTATAAAATTTATTGTCAGAAGCAGGAATAATTAAAAATCAATTTTTCCAGACCTTTTCATTGCCGCAATAACGATAATTGTTATTGCGCACCAAATATCAACAATTACAACCCAAGCAGTTATACTGCTATCGAACATAGCCAATATATTTAACGATAATATAAAAATTGAACATATAAACATATTAACCCCCAAAGAAAACACCAATATATTCTTAATACTTCCGAAATCTATATTTGTCAAGTTGATCAATTAAAGAATATTTTTACTTAAAGCAAGGGCTAACTCAAAGAAGCTCCGCTTCTCTGAGTTGCCTTGCTTTTCTGCTCTATGTTTGAAAAGAAAAAATCAAGATAAAAAGACGTGCTTCAGTTATTTAATCCTAACATAAGTGGATGCGCAATCTGCTAATTTAAATGACGCTCTAAATTTAAATTATAGAATTTATTTGATTGAGCATTAAGTTAGATAATGCTATAAGTTGCCTTATGGCGATATTACTCTTTTCACTTTGATCGCTACCATGAGCAATTTCATTCCTTATCTTGATAAGTTCCTCAAACATATCAAAAAGCTTATTTTGCTCATCTAAACTTGAGCAGTCGGCTTCAATAATCCATTCACAAATAAATGAAGTCATTTTCTTCTGATTCCCAAGCTTCTTACGCGATTTCTGAATCCCTTTGAGCTCCCCGAATTTGTCATTTTTTTGATGGAACGACATAAGAAAATCTTCGCAATAAAATACGTTCTCAATAAGCTTATAGAAGCATAAAAAACTTTCATCAAAGAAGCCTAAGAATTGATAATGAATGCCTTTCTGATAATATTTTTTGTATTGGACAGGAATTTTATCATATGTATCTTTTAAGGATATTAACTTATCTTTACGCAGAAGAAATGGGTGTATAGGATTATGCCCAGCCGTTTGGATCCCTCCCCCTGATTGCAAAATCCTAAAATACATGCCTTCTTCATTTAAGTATAGGTTTAATGATGAGTGTGAATATTTTGCAAAATATCCTGATAGCTCTATAAAAGACACTATCTCATTTTTTATTTTCTCTGCTCTTTCTTTAAAATAACTTGTAAAGTATATTTTATTTACGATATCCTTGCTTAAACTTTCATTATCGTTATACCTCAAACTCAAATCTTTTCGGAATTTTCCGTAATTCATTTCTTCATCAGAAAAATCAACTGTAACAATGTACTTTTCAGTAATATCGGAAAAATGATAATCAAGACATTTAATACTTATGGTTTTTATTTTTAAATATTCAATTTTCACTTTACCTTGGAAATCAAAAATTGCCGTTGGAATTTTTAAGGAATCATCCATTACCACTGACTTAGCTTTTTCCTTGTGTATTTTCCTATCTGCAACGGCATTAGCAAAACTAAACCCCGCATCAATATGAAAATCTAGTGTAAAGGAAACATCTTTATTACTTTCAGCTAGGAAAACATCCCAATCGATAAACTCAAAACTTCTAATACCATGTTTCATTCTGCGTACCTCTCAACCTGAATAGGATCAAACACTTTTAGAGCTCTCATAGTACATTCTCTCATTTTTTTAATCGAGTAATTAGTAATAATGACAATGCCTTCTTGACAAACCAATAAAGACCCAATAATAATTTAGTTAAATATTCAATTTCATATATGAAAAGGAGTTCATATGGAAAATAAATCACCCATTCCTCGTGTAGGCAAAAGCATTGTCCCTTTGATTAAAAGTTCCTCAAACCTTACTAACGTGATTCCAGAAACACTCAGAACCCATTGTGTTAGTGTCCGTCTTAATAACGCCGAATTGATCAAGCTAAACGAATTGAGAGGAGATTACGCAAAAGGCGAATGGTTACGTATGGCTTCTTTGCAGAAGCTCCCCATGATTGTACCTCCTGTAAACATCGATACATGGAAGACTTTGGGTGAGATCAATCAGAAATTAAACCGTATTGCTTTCCATATCGATAGTAAGAGTAAAGACAGCCAGCTTACGAATACAGAGCTGTTTGCCGTAAGAAGACAGATCATAGAGCTTCGCCAGAGCCTTATCTCAGCAGACGTATGGAGTGCCCCTAATGAAAGGTATGCAGAAGATTCGGAGAGGTAAGAGCTTCGCTGGCGTTGTCTTCTATGCACTGAAACCTGGTTCACATCATAGAAGTGATCCAATCGTCATTGGCGGGAACATGTTAGGTGATTCAACCCTTGAACTGATAGCTGAATTCGATAGCACCAAGCATCTTCGCCAAGATGTCGCAAAACCAGTTTGGCACAACTCGCTTCGCCTGCCACAGGGTGAATCCCTTACAGCGAAGCAGTGGGATGTGTTTGCTGACGACTACATGAATCGCATGGGGTTTAGTGAGACGCACTTACGCTGCTATGTCTTACATGACGACGAGGCCGGCCAGCACATTCATATCATTGCCAGCAGAGTCGACTTAGTTGGGGGTAAGCTTTACCTAGGTAGGAATGAAAACCTAATCAGCACGCGAGTAATTCAGGAGCTTGAGATGGCGCATGAACTGACTAAAACAAAAGGTCACTCGCCTTCACATAGCCCTTCCCCATCCAGTAAGCGTAAGAGGCTATCACGAAGTGAGGAACAGAAAGAGAAGCGCGAAGGCCAGCAAAGCCCCAAAACTTTCCTGCAGAACACAATAGATACACTCCGCAGTACTCACAATGGCATTCCGAGCTTCGTTAAAGCACTTGCTGAGAACGGTATAACGACCATACCCAACATTTCCTCCACGGGCCGTATGAATGGTTTCTCATTCGAATACTCCGGGATCGCCTTTAAAGCTTCCCAGCTGGGAAAGTCTTACTCATGGGCCAACCTGCAAGAGAAGCTTCGCTACGAACCTGAACGTGACAATCCTCTGCTGTTTGCTTTGAAAGCTTCAGCTATGGGAGGTAATGAGACGAGTGATTCAGATAAAGAAGTTACTAAGGTAGCTATTACACCGTCATTACCAGCTGCTTTAGAATCCGAAGGTACGCCTCCTCCTATTTATGATCATAGAGCTGGAGCGTCAGAGACAACCGAAGCGCAGACCCTTTTCAACATAACGAGTACGTCAGGCAAGCAACCTAGTAGGGCTGACTACTTCATGACAAGGGTATTAGAGTGGCTACTGAGCATTCCTTACCTGGCCGCTTTCACAGACCTGCTCAAAAAGGCAGGTAAGACGTTTCTCCACCAAAAATCCTCATTTTCGACAATTCATACAGTCCTCTCAGCTGAGCCTGAGTTATCTGAGCCACCAGGCAGCAGCAAAATAGTGACTGAACGCACAGCAGTGCCCTTTCGATAACCTCCTGCCTCTACGCAATTTTCCAGTCTAAGTTCTTATTTGCACAAGCAATTGATCGTTTTTACAGATCGATAATCTATATATGATAGTCATTACCTATCAAATAAGGATCATCGATCGGTACAAGTGATTTGCTTAAGTTTTGAACTCGTTCAAAAATGCGTCGTAAAAGCAGTTACCAATCAGCTAGTTATGAGCGACTTTAAAATAAAGGTGCATAAAATGGACACAGCGGCTTTGAGCGGTCAGAAAGTGAGTAAACCATCGTTCTTTCGTTCGATTAGATTCTGGATTGTTGTGGTAGTGATTTTCTGGATTCTGACTGATTCAAATCCTAGGGACACTGCAGGGTTCCTGTTCATGTGGACGTTACCTGCCTTCTTCTTACTCCTTACGGCATATGTGTCATACACACATAAAAGAGCAAACGCGTCGACTATCGACCTGCTGAACGTCAATGACAACGGTCTGTGGATCCATGAGTTCCAGGACAGCAAAATGACCATTGATACGAATCGGAAGTTGCTAACTCTCGAAGCAGGTAAGCGCAAGAAAGCTTACAGGTTTAGTGACGTCAAAGGCTGGCGATATCATTTAGCCGTTGGAGGTGAAATCGTAGCTTTTGATTTAGTCGGTATGGCAGGAGCTAAAGGTCAAAACAACCTTACCCGCCTTAAAAATTTCGAAAACTCAGGGTTCTTTATCCAGGTGAGAGACATTGAATGCCCGGAATGGCAGATCAAATTTCACCCCCGTAAAGGCCGGTTTCACCATGAACGCGGGATCCGTGATACGGAAATGCAATTAAAACAGTGGTGTGAAATTTTTGATCAGACACTCAACAAAACCACAGCAACACAATAATTATCAATATCAAATAAGGGATTAAGAAATGAATAAAATTTCAACAGTTGTAGTCCTGTCTTTGTCAGTTTTGCTCACTGGTTGCGACAGCGAACCCTCCTCTTCCGAAATCCAGAAAGCTATGCAGGAAAACATTGAGCACACAAACCAGCAAGCCAGACAGCGGTTCGGTGAAAACAGCAAAGACATGCTCACGACTCTGAACAAAGCTGACAAGGTTTCCTGTAAAGAGTCTGAGGCAAAAGGGACATATCTTTGCAAAGTGGATACTGATATAACACTACCAATGATGGGCGAGAAACAAACCGTAGCTGAATTCAAATTCACGAAAAATGAAGGTAACTGGAAAGTATCACCTTAATTGAATCCAATAATTAACAAGCTCATTTTCCAACGAAATTTCAAAGCACATATTTTATGCGCAAGTGTTAGCACCAGGGAACCATTCAAAAAAATAAAAAACCAGAAGCCTTTCAAAGGTCTTTCCGGTTTGTATAGGGCTTAGGTATTGAGTTACAATCAGACTATCTTAAGACAAATGAATGACGCTTATTATGAACAAAATGCAAATCGAAGAAATGCTTGTAAAAGAGGGGTTTACGCCAAAAGAAGTCTCTGTGATACGTCAGCATGCTGAGAAAGACGGTTATCCTTATCCCTGGCTCCTTTCACAGTTAAAGAAAAGATTCATAGTTGCAATGATATTAATAGCAATCCTTCTCGCAGGACTCATTTATACTATTCGCAGTGGTACACAAGAAAACCTTGTTTCGTATTCGATCACGCTTGTAGCAGGTTTCGTTATTTTATATATATTCGTACCTTTGAAACCTGCATTTAAAGCCTACAGATTCATTAAAAAGCATGGTCACTCTTTGTAAGTGTCAGAGATTGACTTTATGGCTGAAGCGTCATTATAGACTTCAATGAATAGCTCTTTTCTGCTCATTTCCTTAATCCCGCGAACGTAGTCGGTATTAAGAAAATAGTAGAGCCGCCAGGCCTCAGGTTTTTGTACCAGACGCACGATGCCATAGAGAGACAGTGCCAGGTCCATTGAACTGTATGCTAACTGCCCAACCCTCTGATCGAACCCCAAAAACTCAGCTGTTGCTACATAACCCTGTTTGAGTAACCCAACACTATCAGTTTTGCCATACACCAGGTTCTCAACAGACTCCTGAAAGCCGTTGAGTCCATGCAGAACCAACATTCCCCCAAAGGCAGAACCTATGATTGTCCCTGACGCAAGGGAAGCACCGATCACTGATACACCGGCTATTACCTGCATACCGCTCAGCACTACCCCAACGCCATTAATCACATAGCCCCAAAAATCTCCATTCCTGACCAACTGCACCGAAGCATGAACCGCAGCTGTTCCTGCTCTTAGCATTCTGTCCTGAATCGTAAGGTACTCATTTTCCTTTTTGAGATTCTGGATGCATTCCTGGCATTGATCATCAGTGGAGCCAGAACGGATAACGTTAAGCTGAGCGTTAACGAAAGCCTTAACGTTATCCTGGAACTGTAACCTATTAAATCCGTCTTTAAGGTAGATGTGAGAAAGGTGATTAGCATTGCTTAGCAGCTGATTTGCCTCAGCATGAGCCATAGTCAGAAAGTAATCCTTGAATCGATCTGGTTTCCAGTAGTCCATGACTGTGCCTTTATGTCATTATACGTATCATTAAGTTTATTTAATCAGATTACCCTTCTCAGGGAAAGAAAAAGGACCAGTCATGAGTACAGACCTCTTCCTAAAAATTGATGGAATTACAGGTGAATCACCGGACAGTAACCATAAGGGCTGGATTGCTATTGAATCTTTCACATGGGGCGCGAACCAGCCAGGGAACATGTCAGTTGGAGGCGGAGGTGGTGCTGGAAAAGTTCAGTACCGCGATCTCTCGATTCAGGCCCTGATAGACAAAGCAACTCCAGCTATAATGCGCTATGTCTCTAACGGCAAGCATATTGGTAAGGTAGAGCTATCGGTATGTAAGGCCGGAGGGAGTCAAATCGAGTATTGCCGCATTACGCTTGAAGACGTTCTTATCACCAATGTGATTTTTAATGGTACTACTAACCGTGACCTGATAGGAGTCTCATATCAGTTCCAGGCATCAAAAGTTAAAACACAGTACTGGGAGCAATCTGCAAGCGGTGGCAAGGGTGCTGAAACACAGTCAGGTTGGGACATTAAATCTAACAAAGAATTGTAATTCTAATTTGGATAAGTAACTCAAAGTCTTAATGTAAACCATTAATCAAATGGAAAAAAGTATTAATATAATATTGAAGATACCAGTAACTCTTATAAAAATACATTATTTTCCCACCATAAACAAAAAGGTGTAAATTAAATGATAACAAATTTATCTTCTAAAAATTTCAAAGCTTTTGAAAGTACTAATATGGATATAAAACCTATAACATTAATTGTCGGACCAAATAACTCTGGCAAGTCATCTGCACTGGCTATCCCTAGAATTCTTTCACAAACTCTCCAGAGTTATGATAACAACATCCCGCTTCTGCTTAATGGTTATTTAGGGGATTTTGGGACTTATAAAGACATCACATTTGGCAATAGTATAAGAAAGGGGATTGAGATAAAAGTAAGCGTTAAAAGAGAAAAATCATCAGCTTTTTACTCAAAAATCTTCAAGAAAGCCGAGCTAGATTATACATCTAACTTTGAATTCACGTTCAAATACAAATATAGATCCAAGTTTCGTGAAATAGTTTTAAGCGAAATTGTTGTAGACGTTGGTAACGACAACGTTATAACTATTACGAGATCTGATGATAGTGAAAATTATGTTATAAACACATTAAATAATATAACAATCCCTACTGAATTACGTTCATCTATATCCAAAAAAATTAGGATCTTTAATTTCATACCCAGCAACTTAACTCTTGGGTATGAATTATACAACAATGAAAAACTGAATAAACTGATATTTGAGGATACGATGCATGCTGCAAGAGCATTAACTCATATATCTGATACTTTACAAAAAGATTTGACAGGTGTTGAATATCTGGGCGCTATGCGTTCTGCACCGTTGCGAAGCTATTTATATTCTGGTGAGAGGCATTCTAAAGTTGGTATCACTGGAGAGAATTCAGCAAATATATTAGCAATGGATGAAATAAAAGGAGAAAAAAAATCCAAAAAGCTTATAAATAAAATATCTAATTGGTTAAATAAGGCTGGAATCGCATCTGATTTAAAAATCAACCACCTATCTGACCGTCATTATGAAATAAAGATACAGCATCCTATAACCAAAGAGTATGAAAATTATGCAGATGTTGGTTACGGAAACAGTCAAATAATACCTGTTTTAACAGCTGGTTATAATATGCAAGAAGGAGGATTACTTATTGTTGAAGAGCCAGAAATACATTTACACCCTAAGGCACAGGCAGAACTTGCAAATTTCTTCCTAGATATGTACCAGGAAAATAAGGTTGTTATCGCTGAAACTCACAGCGAACATTTGATTGTTCGCTTGCAACAATATATTGCACTTAAAGAAATACCAGAAGAAGATGTTGTTATTTATTATTCTCATTTTATTGGTGATAAAAAATCATTAATAAAACTTGAATTAGACGAGTTAGGAAATTTTAAGGATCCATGGCCCGAGGGATTTTTCCCACAGCGACTTGAAGAAGCTAAAGCTTTAGCTAAAGCACGTCATATTCGCTCTCATCAAAAATCAAGGAATGATTAAATGAACTTAGTAATCGATGCAAATATTTTTAAAGGGTTTTATCAGGAAACCGTACTTGAATTAAATGAGGATCAAACCAGCTTAACTGGCTCAACACTTAAATTATTCGATTTCGATAATAAAACTATTTACATGGACGAAGGAAGTCAAATTGAAAGTGAATGGAGAAATGTGGTCAGCCCTGAATGGTTTAATGCTTGGCTTATCTATGAACTTGAGTCAGGTAATGTAGTGAACATTCCAATAGAAAATCATGAAACGATATTAAAAACTTTAAAAACCAATGGATTTCCCTCTTCAGGAGATAAATGGTATGTCAGAACAGCAGTAACTCTTGCAGAACAGATGGATGAAGCAAAATTCATTACTGAAGATATGGATTTTTACGATCCTAAGAAAAAAAGCCTTAATGCTAAGGCCAGGGAAAATGTTATGAGAAGTAAGTCATCAGTTATTAGGAAATACCTTTTAAAGAAAACAAGTTTAATTGTTATTCCCGTTTGCGAATTCAATGAACTATAGAATCCAGCAACAATAAAAGGAATTGATTTGAAATATCAATTCCTTTATATTATGCAAAAACAACAAAAACGAACGAATAATAAATTAATAGTTTGCAAATTAATTATTAAAGCCAGATTTATCCTTTTTGGTTTAACAATTAAACTTTTAATATATTAAAAATAAATTTGGTGTCTATAGCATTCTCAAAGATACTTTTTTAACGCAGAAGATTTCATTTAAACTTCAACTGAAATCTCTTACCTTTCTTTTTTAGATGTGCAAAGAAACATTTAAATAGAAAGAATTTTTCATACTTAGCACGTTACTCACGATACACTCCCTCAGCCTCTTATTCATTATCAATGGCATAATGAATTAATAAAGCGAAGGAACAAAGCGATCTCGTGCTCATAGCTAAGGTGCGGAATGAATCTTGGAGAACTCGATTTAAAAGCGTTTGATAGTACAGATATGATCGTAAGACGATTAGCGAGATCTGTTTTAGATTGTGGAAGGTAGTGCTTAATGTAGTAGCCGACACAGAAAAGCCAGATACAGCGAATTATCTTGTCCTATGCAAAACTTGATTTTTTTAATCTCTCAATGAACATTTGTAAAAGCAAAAGTAGCTTTTCATCCTTTGAAAGAGCGTCTGTATTTTTCATAGTTATGAATAACGTCCATACTTCATCCTCGACTAATGTTAAAGAGAATATAGATTAAATCTTTTATCGGTAATTTTCCTTTTTTCAACTTCTTTAAATTGTTTATGATTAAGGATCAAGAACTATCTACTGGAGTTGAGACAATCCGCATGCAGAACAAATAACTAACAAAAACATAATAATAGCAATGTAACCGATAGTAATCAAAATTAAAAGAATAACTGACTTATGCAATACTAAATCAATTTATAAATAACCTCGTTTCATTCTCTTTTCTATAACCTGCTTTCAATCTTCTACTAGCACTATGGACCTATAAATTAATTGCAGGTTTGAAATTTACGTTACTCCTATCACAGTTCTAACTAAAAAATTGTCACATAATGTTTCTTGCGTATATATTGAGAGCTTTACTTATTAAGAATATGATTTATCAACTTTGAAGGATAGAAGAAATGAGATCTAAGCTATTAAATATCACCGTCAAGAACATAGGCTGTATTGGGCCAGAGGGTGTTAGTGTTAAACTCGACGATATTCTCTGTCTTGTTGGGCCAAATAACTCTGGTAAAACTACAATACTGAGAGCTTATGAACTTGCATTTAACCCTAATATATTTAATATAAATAGTGACAGGTGTAATTGGTCTAAAGGAGATCAAATATCCGAAGTCATACTTGATGTTCATATTCCTGAAGGGATGGGCAACGTAGATGAGAAGTGGAAAATAGTCGATGATGATAAAAGAATAGTCAGGAGTTCATGGTTCTGGGATGAGGATGGTAAATCCACCAGGAAAACATGGGATCCTCAACTAAATGACTGGGCGGCTGATGGTAAAGCTGGTGGTGCTGATAATGTATTTAAGTCACGACTTCCAAGACCTATGCGAATTAAATCATTAGACGATGCTGTAACAACAGAAGATATTTTGCTAACGTTAGCTTTGAGTCCTCTTGTTAAAGAGCTTAAAACATTAGAGAGTGACTGCGACTCACAAATATCAAAAGATAAAGCTGCTTTAGCTGCTACTGTAAATGCATTAGCTGGTCCGCATCAGCAAAGATTGTCTCATATATCTCAACAAATACAGCATGGTTTTCAAAATATTTTTCCTGGTCTAGGGGTACAACTTCATGTCGAAATGACACCTCCAGAGCTGAAAATTGAAAACTTACTCAAACAAGGTTCAGGATTACTCGTTGAGGAAGCTGCTGGCAAATCTCGAATCGGGCAACAAGGCACTGGAGCAAGGAGAGCATTATTTTGGGCAATGTTACAAGTACACAATGAAATTAGCCGTCAAACAGAGAAACGAGATGCTCTTCTCAAACCTTTAAAAGATCAGCTAAAAAAAGAGCTTAAAAAGAATTCAGAAAGCGAAACTGTAAAACTACTTAATCAGCAAATTGAAGCTATCAATAATGGTGATACTATTCCTGAGGACGCTGAGGACCCCGCATTACCTGGGTATATACTATTAATGGACGAACCTGAAAATGCGTTACATCCAATGGCTGCAAGAGCTGCTCAGGCACACCTTTATGCTCTCGGTAAACATTCTGACTGGCAAGTATTAATAACTACACATTCTCCTTATTTTATTAATCCTTTAGAAGATCATACTACCATTGCACGTATGCAGCGTTCGGCAGATGGAAAGTCATTGTCTCCACGATTATATATAGCAGATGAAGCAGATTTCTCAACAACTGAAAAAGATAACCTTCAAGCTTTACAATTGACAGATATTGGGTTTGCTGAAATTTTCTTTGGTAGTTATCCTATTATTGTTGAGGGCGATACTGAACATGCAGCTTTCATTTCAGCTATTGTAAAAACGCAGCACGAAATGTCTGGGAAAGTAAGTATCATAAGAGCTCGTGGTAAAGCTGTCTTAATTCCATTAATAAAAATGCTACGCCATTTCAAAACTAGCTTTGGCATTATTCATGATATTGATTGGCCTTATCGCAAAGATGGTTCTAACAATGGAATGTGGACTATTAATAATGTAATTAGAGAAGAGATTGTTAAATGCAGAAACCATGGTCATACCGTCTATCATCGTTGGAGCATACCTGATTTTGAACGTTTCTTAGGAGGGGCTGAGCTTGGAAAAGATAAGCCTTACTCCGCTTTCACCCGAATTTCTGCAGATGAAATTTTAAAAGTTAAAGTGCAAAAATTAATTTCATCGCTTTTTCAGGGAGAAGATCACGATCCTGTTGGACATCAACCAGACTCTGATTTTAACGCACAAATCCTTTCTGAATTATCTCATTGGGCAAAAGCTAACAATCAAACGAATAACATTAGAATAATTGGTATTTAATCAAAAAATTGATGATTGTAAATATCCCTGGGGTGTTAATTTTTAATGCCCTTTTAATTTTTAAATTCTCCTTTTTTTTCTCTTTCTTCTGGCAGCAACAACCTGATTTAGGAGTACAGCTTTCTCATACTTTACCCTTTCCTCACGATAAATATTTTCCGCCTCTTCATCATTATCAATGGCATAATGAATCATAAAGTGAAAAAAAAACGTGATCTCATGTTCATAGCCAAGGTGCTGAATGATTCTTGGAGAACTCGATTTTAGAGCGTTTGAAAGCATAGATATTATCGTAAAACGATCTGCAAGATCTGTTTTAGATTGTGGAAGGTAGTACTTAATGTAGTAGCCGACACAGAATAGCCAGATATATCTAATTATCTTGTCCTGAGCAAAACCTGATTTTTTTAATCTCTCAATGAACATTTGTAAAAGCAAAAGTAACTTTTCTTCCCTTGAAAGAGCGTCTGTATTTTTCATAGATTGCGTCCTTGCAAAATTGATCAACCACTCCTTGGTTGTATATACAAGATAACATATAATTTTAATTGCGCAATATCTGCGCAACTAAATATTTAATCAGCATTTGTTTCCCTGTCTATCCTGGGCAATCCATTATTAAGTTGTTCAAAACTGAGTCCGTGATTAATAGCATTAAACTGCCATACAACAAACCTCTCTTCCAGACTCCTGAGCTCTTCTGCCAGTACTTTATTTTTGAATTCGAGATTACTGATACGCTGTGAGGCCATTTTTAAATTAGCTGGCCGTTTTTCTTCATCGTTTCCAGACTTAATATTTTTCTTCTTAATATTGAAAGCCATGACAATATCTTTGTGAAGCCCCAGTGACTGACGGGTTGGTCGCTTACCAATCAGAGGTTCAAGCCTGTCACAAAGATATTCCCATGAAAGCTTACCTGACTTCTCACTGTCCCAACCTGCTATTGTGTTTTTAATTATGCTGATATCTTTATCATCTAGATGTTTAGCCATATGACTCTCCTTTTAATTATGATTAATCCTTTCATTTCCAATCAGTTCATTTCTGCTCGCGCCTGTGAGATTTTTCATATGTGTAAAATCATCACCCTCCAGTCTTACCAGCGCCCCGTCCTCAAGATTTTTGCTTTTGAGTAACGCTATCAAATCCAGAAGTCTTGCTTGGGTTTTTTCGTGATAGGCCACCCACTTGTCAGCCCCGTATTCCTCTTCCATATCAACCTTTGCCTTTTCAAGAAGCTGCTCTGTGTATGCCGCAGTAGCTTCCAGCCTGCCTAGCGAGTCTTTGTCCCCTTTCACGCACGTATGATCGCTGCAATTGATACAGTCCCTGAACTTCGTACATGGAGAGATTACGTAGTCATGAGTGCAGTAGCCGAACTCTGTCACGTGAATGGCTGCATGGCCTGTATCTTTAACATCAATACGCCATGAAGGGTTTGCTATAGCTCGTGGGGTGGTGTTTTCTGGTTTAATGCCAATATTCTGCACGTTATGCTTAACTGACTCCCGAACCTTCTCTTCCTGGCTGACGTGGTTATAGGTTCTGTTTTGTGTTTCCCTCACTCTTCCTGACCACTTGGCCAGTTCAAAGTCGCCAAGGCCACCACGTTGTGCAATTGTATTGAGTAAGTGTCTTGCCTGGTGACTTCTGAGTGAAAGATTGTTCCCTTTTGATCCTTTGTAGCCGTGCCTGTCAAAAATCGTAGAAATGCAGTGCGTCCTGCGATACTCAGTGCTCCCCAGATTGGCGCTGACAAGTGTGGCAGTTGGTCTGAAAAGACTTCTTTGTGTTTTTATACTTGTGCTGAGTTGATAACGGAACAGCAGGCAGAGTGCGTTGCTGTATCGAATGTTCTTTTCTTTATCGTACCAGGGGAAGTCTGGGTAAAGCTCTCGGCCCTTACCGGAAATCTCAATCTCTCTGGCATATGTCCGGGCGTTTTCTGAAAGAGTCCTCAGCCTCCTGATAGCTATCTCAGCAACCGGGACCATGACTTCAGGTATCCATTTCACATTTCCACCAAACCCCTTCACGGAATAGAATCTCAGCCCGTACCTCAGCTTTCCTTCCCTGTCCGCCTCACGGATTTCACAATCCGCCGGGAGCGTCAGGATTTCGGTTACTCTGGAAGGTGCGCACATGAGCAATGCAAAGACGGAGCTTATGAACAAGTCCATTTCTGAAAGCTGATCATCTGGAAGTGCGAAGATTTCAGCGATAGCATTCAACGACTCTTCGTCAGGTAACTTTGCCTCACGGGCCTCTTGAGCAGTTTTAGTGAGCCTGTTGCTTGCTTCCTGCGCTCTGATTGGGCTCTTCCAGAGCAGTGACTGCATGATCAGGAATTCTTTTTCTCTGAGAAATAAAACCAGTCCTTCAAGTACCTTGCCGCAGGCATGCGCTACTGCTTTGGTGTATGCGCTTTTTAAGGTGACAACGCACTGATCCAGAACAGTGAGGTTAACGTACTGAATATGACTCCGCCCATTGACCTGCAAGAGGGCTGCCTCAAGTGTCCTGAAAACGATATTAAGACGCTGATTGATTTTCTTGCCCCCATTCATGTAGTGGTAAAGGACATAGCTTTTAGCGAACTCAATAAAATTCCTGTCTAATGGCTCATTTACAATAACAGAACTTTTTTTAGCGCCTTTGACAGGGGTTTTAGTGAAAAGGAAAACTTTTGGCCAGTTAACCTCCTCCCAGCTCACAAGGTCGTTTTTATTGAGAGTGATCCGACAGTAGCTCACAAAATCATCTATTTTCTGCGCGCAATATTTTTCCCTGCACGTTTCGAGAACTCTAACTTTATCATTTTTGATATTATCCATTTGACACCTCCGGGTTTGATTTAAATTCTTTACACTTATTTATCACCTCTGATACTGCAATAATTGTTCTGTCCAGTATTTGTATAGTCACAGGATCAGCCACTATGCACTGAATCCTGTTACGCTCATCGAGTAAATATTCGAGTAATTTTTCATGCGGCCCTTCAACAAAAGGTCTGAAATGCATGCAGGTGTAACAGGGGATGGGCACACATGCTGTGCAGGATTTGCAACTGGCGCATTGCCCTGACTTTTCACCAGTATTAATTCTGATATTGCCGCCGGGATATTTATCCTCACTTTTGTTAATCAGCACTCCCTGAAACATCTTTGCATAGTAGCCAAGCTCAGCGGAGACGGCATCTTCGATTTTATTTAAACTATCTGGACCTGACTGAACATAAACGCCTGTATACATTAAAGTGGAATGATCAAGTAATTCGCCTATAACGACTTCTCCATAACCCTCTCTGGCAAGCCGGGTACCTAACGTATAGCGAAACCGCCTGGCATTCATATTTATTACTTCACCCGTCCTTTCCGAGATCACGTCCTCTGTTGTAGCTATTCTTTTGAGCGTTTGAGTACACTTTATCGCATAGGCATGAAGTCTGTCTGAAGAAAGCAGCTCATGTAAATTCTCACACTCAACAACCCCCTCAAGCCTTTCCTTACAGACAAACAATGGTAGTTCCAACATCTCTTTCTCAGAGAGTTTTCTGCCGATCTGCTTGCTAAAACTCTCAGAGACAATACGTGCCTGTTCTTTAAAAATATTGAATAATTCATGTGTAATCCTGAATCGCCTGAATGAGGCTCTATACTTTTCACCTTGTTTTATTCTGGGGATATTTATATAGCATTCGTTTATAGTTCTTTCGTTTATGATGTCTTTCGTTTTTATCTGTGTGATTTGTAGACTTCTTCTTCCCGTATGAATGGTGATTAAGGCCATTGCCAGATCAGAATAGGATATCGTACCCTTCTGGTACGCACGTGAGACAGCATCGTAAAAGTTATCAAACTCCATGTCTGTCAGAGGGCCCTGATAAGGGTCTCGTCTTTTAACAACCTCACCCTTTTTATTGTCTTTTATCGTCCAGTTATCAACGAGGTCTACACAGTTTTGGGTAACCCCGTCAAAACCTAATTCATACCATTTTTTGATTAGGATCCTGAGACAAATGAAATCCTGATTCGAGAACTTATTACTGGACTTTGTTGTTAGCATTACAGCTTCGTCAATTGAATCAAAACTCATAAACGAAATGAATTTCATGAAAACTCTGTTAATTTGCTTAACAGATCCGGGGCTGATTTCTTCTGCGAAATATTTAAGTGTGTTCACATAACCGTACCTGAGGTTATCTGACAACCTTTCAGTGACCTCACCCACATTCAATTTTATATTTCTACTTAACTCCCAGAATTCATCATCCAATCCGAATCTGTAGCCTTCGTTTTTTGCATGAAAGATATCTTTATGCGCGTTCAGAACCTTTAATTTATTCATAAGATACCCCGCTGCGCTTTTTAAAAATATTATCCTGAAGTTGCAAGGCTGCTTTTACTGATTCCTTAACAATAAATCGTCTGTTGTAGGTTTGTGCTGTTCCAGAACCCGGCTCCCAACCCATATGGCTGGAACGCATTTTCTCTTGCATCTCTTCACTCACATAGTCGGTGCTTTCATCCATCAGTTTCGAAAATAGATAGTTCCATGTGTGTCTGAACTTATGTCCAGTCAACTGGCTTAAACCTGAGTCAATGCTTCTCAGTCTATAAATGATCTTATGGTAAGAAGGAACGGACAGAGGATCGCCACGTGTCTCTCCTTCTTTGTGAGTAATAAAAAGGTATCCGTGCTTTTTCTTTCTGATATTGGCTTTTCTTTCGCCTGTAATATATGAATGGAGAAGTCTGGTAAGTTCGTCAGACATAGGTAAATTTCTTTCAAGCGTTTTTACGAGGGGCTGATTGACTCTTGTGTCCTCAATACTGTCAGCCCTTCGTCTTATGAAAAGCATTTGCGCTGCAAAATCAATATCTTCAACTCTCAGGTTCAATAACTCTCCACACCTTATCCCTAATGAATGTAATATTATGACTATAAGCTGATTTCTATGGCGAACTTTTTTGTCGAATGGATTCAATTCACATTGAGGATCAATAACTGAAAGAAGGATTTCCAGGTCTTCTTCTTCGATTGTTTTATAGACGTTGCCTTCTGAATTCCTGTATTTTATCTTCGGCCTTCTGGCTTTTATTTTTTTCACGAAGTAGGAAATTTTCATGTAGCCATCATCTATATTTTTGATAGTTAGCTGACACAACCATTCGAGATATTTTGCTATTGTCGTAAGCCGTATGTACTTTGTCGCACTGCATACTCCAGGATGATGATCTTTGATATTAATCACTTTCGCAGTTCTCATCCTCTTCCCGACAAAATCCCGCAGAAGATCAATTTCATTATTATCCAGAAATCTGGCTGTTTGAATTCGCTCTTCAATGTCTATGTTGCGTATAAAAAGAAATCGATAAAAAAGTGTGATACACCCTGCCTGAGTCTCAATTGTTTTTATCGATTCATTACTATTTCTCAGTTGTGTAGTAATAAATAAACATGGATAAAATACCGGAATGCCTGTTTTCTTGTTTTTTATAATGCAATAGCGCTCACCATTTTTCATTTTAAACGTTTTAATACCAAATCTTTCCATAAAATCTCCTTTTTTTTCAGTTAAATTCTTTGCGAAACAGGTATAGGTTAAATATTCAAAAACAATGACCTATAATAATTTTGCAAAAATATTTTATTAATATACCGCTTAATAACTGTCAATAAAGGATGGCACTAAATATTCTTTCCAAATGTTAATAAGGTATATATAAGGAGGATTCTATTTACCTGATACCTTAAAAACACTCTGCGTAGCTTGATATAACTGACTTCGCATTATTACCGTAAAGAATTTTGCAAATTTTATCTTATTTTTACGCTTAATTCTTTCCATTTTTATCGACAACTTTCACAGCATTCACTTTAAATAACACAACTTTTTAATTAGTCAATAGTTGCTTTAATTTTAAAAAATGCTTATATAGAAATAAAAACTAAGGAGAGTCTATGATCGATATTAAAAACAACCTGGAAATTATGTGGATATACTTTCTTGAAAATGAAAATGAAATCTTGCAAGAATTATATGAATCATCTTCCTTCGAGTTCTACGAACGCTACCTATTGGAGTTATCAGCAAGGGAGTTCCTTGACTTCTTCCAATATTTATTAGACTACAAAATCGATAATAATCTTGATGATAAACATTCAATATCTCAGCTCATTAGCTATGGCTTTGATCAAAAATCCACTCTCGACGGAGAACCAAAATTTGAAAACTTTCAGTCTATTCAATCACGTGTTGCCGATCTTAGAAGCGAACATTTAACCCAAAGGATTAAAAATGAACAGCAACTATTGGGTTCCAATATTGAACAACTAGCAGAAACCATAAAAAAGCAAGATAGGTTGTAATTCATTTATATGAAGGGCCATGCATATGATACATGGCCCCATTCCTATCACTGTTAAATTAACCATATAAAAATACGATTTATTTAAAATAATATTACAGCTTAAAATCCTTGAATTCATGCTCAGATTTAAACAAAAGGATCATTTTGGCCAGATTCTCAACATCTTCTTTCTGCTTAAACAAAGTCATCCATATTGAAAAGACTGCGTACTGTAATTTAAACTCAAATTCAAAAATAGTAGATACTGCACTCTTTATATTTCCTGAGAGATATTCCCCTAACCAGAAAGCAATGCTTTTAGAAAATTCATCATTACACATGGCTGTAACTGCATCATGGTCGAATCTTTTATCAAATGATTCTTTTTTCATAGACTTAAAATATTTATTAGTACTAATAAAATCGTTCAGTTTCATATTAAACCCCTCTTAAATGGTTTCGTTTCGTGATTTAGAAATTAACATCTCAATCCATTCATCAATCTCACCCTCAATAAACGCCACCGCACGAGAGCCAATCTTGATAGGTTGAGGAAATTGCTTGTTCCTAATAAGCTTATAAATCCATGACTTGCTATATCCTGTTTTATTTATTACCGCACTTAAGCGAATGAGTTTTATATTTGAAATGTTCATGCTGTCGCTCTCTCTTCTGTTTCGATGAGAGCTACATTACCAGGTGGAAGATTAGGAGGGTGAGTGTGGCTCGTGACAACGGAGCCACTGGAGGCTGGGTCAGTTGGAATCCGAGAGTTTCATGACGTCTGAAACTCTCATATTTTTAAGGTGGGGGTTTCGATTTATGAAGAAATTGAATTGGCGAACGAAATCAATGGTTGCTGCTTTCATAGCCAGTGGTCTATCGGCGTCTTTGATATGGTAATTAAGACGGATAACTGCCTCGTCGTCTTCATCTGTGTACAGCAGTCTGGAAAGCCGCTCGTCTGAAACGCGCAGCTCATACATCTTTGCCCATAAAAGAACATCGAGCATTGCGATGAGACGATAAGAGATAATCTTCTTGATTGTGCCGTAGCCGAAGCGCACAGCCCCTGACTCGTCAGCTTCAATCCCCTTCACGCGTCTCCATTGCGGAAGAGCTGACTTGATAGACTCTGCAATCTCATCGTCTGTACCACTGGCAAGGTCTATTTCTAAAAGGACGGTTCTCTCACATACCGCTGACATAACCGTAGATACATAGGCTTCATGGTGGGGAAGGTTTACGCAGTACTCGTCACTACCTTGCTCCCAGGAGAACAGATTGACCCGGAGACCCGTTACACTAAGTTGAGCAAGTCGGCTTATGTCTGTGATGAAGATATGCGGTGGGCTTTGAAGAGTTTGATCATCTTGCATGTAGTTAAGCTGTTCGGGATCGAAGAGGAAAGGCTTCCCATTGAAGATCTGTCTCATATACCCACCGAGGCCGATCTTTTCTTCTTCTGTGGGCCAGGGTTTAAAGAGTAAGGCCCTTGCCCACAGCTCATGATAGAGACAGTTAAGCGTGGTCTCTTCGAACTTTCTATAGCTAGAAATGTTCAGCCAGGATTTGACTGCTTTGGTATCTTCTGTTGACCAGTTTTTCAAAGCTAACTCCTTCACGATTTCTCCATGAAAAGAGTATAATCAACACTGTTCAATCAACGTCATAAAGCTGTTTTGAAGAAAGAAGCTTTTGTTGGTATCTTTGTTGGTACAAATGATTCTAAATCATATTTTTCGCTTAAAATAAGTCACTTAACTGTAAGTTCGATTCCTGCAGGGGACACCATATGCTAGTCTCGCAACGTATCTCAAAGTCTACTTTATCCATTCTGTTCAGTCATTTAACTCAATCACACAGTCCACCTGCGTCTCCAGCAGACTCACAAAATCAACAGTGTCATGTTGGTACAATTGTTGAGATGTTTGGTTCGATAATGCAGATTCCATCAGCCGGGGATTTTTACTATGCCACTCACTGAGTTAAAGGTAAGAAATGCGAAGGCTGATTCTCATCATTATTTAAGCATGAATTAACCTCATCCGCAAAATCGATAAAGGTAGAACCTACCAGAAAATTACCTCTTTTAGGGCGGTGCTCTTTGAATATACCAATGGCTTTTAAAGAAACTCCCCCCGTTCAATTTACTAATTATCAGCTGAGCAATTACGCTCCCACTCATGCCTGCAAGCGAAGTAACATTTTTATTAGTACTTGCATCCTCAAAACAGATATTTTTTTCTTTACCCTCAGCAATGAAATGGAAATAAATATCTTCGGTTTTCCTTTCATAAAAAAAGTTGTGGAAATTAATATTAAAAGGCGACAAACTTTTCTCAGGGTACATTTTATGCAACTTGTTAACTTTTGACGGATATCCCATAATCACAAATGAAGATGTTTTATCAAAATATTCATTATCAATTTTAGTATCAAAAAGAATGCTGTTTGGTATTGCTTTCATGATTTTTTCAGGCATAGGAATGATAGCGTAATCTTGTTCATCATTAAAAAAAATGTCCAGATGCTCGAACTTAAATTCATTTCCGTCAATAGATATGAATGGTGATTCACTTTTTTGCATCTCTTTAATTACATGGGAAGCACTAACAATACAAGGCATATGGTCGCTCAATAGATAGATAAAGCCGCTTCCGATCAAAAAAGCCTCTTGTTTTCGGTGAGGTTGAGTTATAAAAAAAGAGACTAGTGAACTCTGCCATTTCAAAGCTAATTCAGTAGTTTTGCTCTCATCAATCCACGCTGGGGAATAACGCATAATAGAAAGATGTGGATAAATTAATTTTGAGTCCTCTAACATTTTTACCTCCTTATTGAAAGACAATATAATTTTTCTGGCAACTTCCTGGCGATATAAGTTATGATCTATTCAGACCTACAGCCCTGGTGACAATATGAACATTTTTGAAATTGAAAGAAGTCTCGCTGAAAACGGTTTCAATGCGAAAGATATTTCTGCTTTAAGAATGCAAGCCGAAAAAAGTGGAACAACTTACCCAGCTTTACTCAAAGAGCTTAGCCTACGCTTTATTGCTTCAATGCTCCTTGTAATCATTCTTGCTATTGTTTGGATATACACGCTTATGTACAAGGATAGCCTCGCTATTACCTCATACTCAATCACAATGCTAATCATAGCTCCAATTTTTTACATTTTTACACCGATGAAGTTAGGCTACAAATCATTCCTATATACAAGAAAAAAGTGACTTATTTTTTATTATCGTATATCGATTTGAGAGCAGAATAGCCGTTATATATTTCAACTCCTAATTCAAAACGGCTCATATCTTTGATACCCCGAATAAAATCGGAGTTTATGTAGTAAAAGAGACGAAATGTTTCGGGTTTTCTTATCAGCCTAAACATGCCGTAGGCAGAGAGAGCAAGATCCATACTGCTGTAAGCAATTTCACCTGTTTTTTGATCGAAGCCTAAAAACTTAGCTACTCCAATATAGCCGTCCTTTAAGAAACCCTGGGCGTCATTTTTTCCTGTAATAGCATTCATCACGCTCTCCTGGACCCCATTCACACCATGAAGTGTGAGCATTGCACCAAACCCAACCCCTATTATATTTCCGGTTGCAGCTGAAGCGGCCATGACTCCAAACCCAGCCACTACCTGTAATCCATTCAGTACTACACCTGCACCATTGATAACATATCCCCATATATCACCTTGCTGAACGAACTGTACTAAAGCATGCAATGCCGCCTGACCTGTCCAAAGAAGTTGATCTTGTCTTATGAGATTACGATGTTCTTCTTTCAGATTTTGTATACATCGCTGGCATTCATCATCGCTGGCACCTGATCGAATAGTATCCATTTGAGCGTTAATGAAAATCTTTACTTCGTCCTGAAACTGAACCCTGTTGTAACCATCATACAAGTGAATTAAAGAGAGGTGACTTGACTTAATAAGCAGCTGATTAGCCTCAGCACTAGCCATTGTCAGAAAGTAATCCTTAAATCGGCCTGGTTTCCAGTAGTCCATGACTGTACCTTTATGTCACTATACGTATTATTAATTTTATTTAATCAGATCCCTCTTCTGAGGGAAAGCAAACGGACCAGCAATTAGTACAGATATCTTCTTAAAAATCGATGGCATTACGGGCGAATCTCAGGACAGTAATCATAAAGGCTGCATCAGCATTGAATCATTCACCTGGGGTGCAAACCAGCCAGGGAACATGACGGTTGGTGGGGGCTGTGGCGCAGGAAAGGTTCAGTATCGTGATCTGACTGTTCAGGCGCTTATAGACAAAGCTACTCCAGCAATCATGCGTTACGTCTCCAACGGCAAGCATATTGGCAAGGTGGAGCTTTCGGTATGTAAGGCAGGAGGGAGCCAAATCGAGTATTGCCGCATTACGCTTGAAGACGTTCTTATCACCAATGTGGTTTTCAATGGCACTACAAATCGTGATCTGATCGGAGTTTCATATCAGTTTCAGGCATCAAAAGTTAAAACACAGTATTGGGAACAGTCAGCGAGTGGCGGCAAAGGTGCGGAAACTCAGTCAGGGTGGGATATTAAAGGTAACAAAGAACAGTAATGTCTCAAGAACACTGGATGTTTTAGCACGATCTGAAGCTTATTATTTATTTAGGGTGTCTATTAAAACTGGCACCTTCGTGTTTTATTAAGCCGTAATAATTTCTCTCAAATTATGATAATTAATCCAATCATACAGTCTTAAACACACTTATGAAGCATTAAGATAAATAACGACTCACATATTAAGCCAGAATTCGCATAAATTATGTTCGTCTGAAAAAGAAACTTGCAGAATAGTCCAAAGGTAGATCCTCAATGTGGCTTAATACCAGTATCTATAGAGGCAATTTCAGAAATTTCATCGACTCCCCCGCCGACATGCCGAGGGCGTCATGCCATAAACCTGCCGGAAACGATGGCTGAAGTGGGCTGAAGAGTGGTAACCACACTGAAGGGCAATATCGATCAGCGTCAGCTCGGGCCGCTCAAGCAACATCCTTGCACGATCCATACGACGGCGCATCACGAACTGGTGTGGTGCCTCGCCAGTGGTATGACGGAACATTCTGGCAAAGTGAAACTCACTCAATGCCGCTTCCTGCGCCAGCACAGCCAGGGTTAAAGGCTGATCGAGATGGGTTTCAATAAATTCCAGAACCCGCCGTAATACAGCGGGAGACAGTCCACCCCGCACCTGGGGCAGTTGCCACTTAACTTCGCTGTAGTGCTGCAACAGATGAGTCAGCAGGAGTGTTGATGCGCTGCTCAGCGTCAGCTGGCTGGCGGGCTGTTGCCAGTCGCTGCTCAGCAGAAAGTGTCGATAGAGTTGGGTAATGCGGTCATCAACAGAAAAGACTTTCTCATGCAGATTTAACTGCGCCGGACTGCGGTCCCAGACCCGTTCGGCTAGCTGCCGCAGCTGGTTCTCGCTGCAATAAAGATGAACAAAGGCGAGATCGGCACGCAGATCCCAGGTCGATTCCGTGCCTGCCGGCATCAGACAGAAGCGGTCCGGTGCGCCACCGTTACGCCAGCCATGCGGGGTTTTATGCCAGGTATCGTAGCCGCCCGCCACGTAAAGGCTCAGCGTGTGATGATCGCTGAGGTTTGTCACGCGATCGCCACTATTAAACCAGGCTGCCAGCTGAATGCCGCTGTGAAGCTGCACCTGATCACGCAGTTGTGCTTTGTGGCGTTGCAGCATGTCAAAGGTCTGGAAGCGACTCATCGGGGTATCAGTTCAGATAAACAGAGTGCCAGTTTACGGATTGCGCGGGACAGAAAACAGAGCACATCGGGACAGAGGGTAAAAATGCGCAAGATTTTGCAAACCCTGCGCAATCCACTGCAAGATCAGGGAGCGTTGCGGGCGCAGACTCAGCGTTTTGCGATGGAGAATCTGGCAATGAACCTGTTTTTATATCTCTCAGTCGTGCTCACCTGGGGCACGACCTGGATTGCGATTTATGCGCAACAGTCTGCAGGCATCAGCGCCGTGACCGTCGCTGTCTTCTGGCGTTTTTTGCTGGCCTCGCTGGTCATGTTATTGCTGCTTAAGCTGATAAAGCGTCTGCACAGGCTGACACTGCAGGATCACCTTTTCTGTGTGCTGCAGGGCTGTTGCGTTTTTGGCTTCAACTTTGTCTGCTTCTATTACGCCTCTGGCTATATCAGCAGCGGACTGGAGTCGGTCATTTTCTCTATGGCTGTGATGTATAACGCCATTAACAGCTGGATATTTTTCCGTCAGCGCCCTTCCGCACGTCTGATTCCGGCGATAGTGCTCGGCATGGCGGGCATTGTTGAGTTGTTCTGGCACGATCTGCGCAGCACGCATGCCTCGGCCGGCTTGATGTGGGGCATTGGGTTAAGTGCGCTGGGCACACTGGGATTTTCATTCGGCAATATGATCAGTCAGCGGCATCAGCGTCTGCAACGCGACGTGCTGACAACCAACAGTTACGGCATGTTATACGGTGCGCTGATCATGGCACTGGTCTCGCTGCTACAGGGTGTTTCGCTGCAGCCGACATGGAATACACAGTGGTTTGGGGCATTGATCTATCTGGCTATCGTGGGATCGGTGATGGGATTCGGGGCCTATTTTACGCTGGTGGGACGTATCGGAGCCAGTCGGGCTGCCTATACAACGGTGCTGTTTCCGCTGGTGGCGCTGGCACTCTCTACCCGTTACGAAGGATATGAGTGGCATGCCAGTGCCATCCCTGGCCTTGTCATGATTTTACTGGGCAATATAGTGATGTTTGCCCGTTGGCCGGCAAGTCGTCGCCGGGTAATCATCTGACGCGGAGGCGGGCTGAGGCCCGCCCCCGTATGGGCGTTACGCCCACTGCTGCTGAAGGAGTTTCTGTGGTTTATTGATCGCTTTACGCGCAATCCAGTAAAGCAGAACACGCTCATCGTCACTATCACGATCGGCCATCGACAGCAGTTTTAATGCCAGCGTCGATTTGGTCACAGGCTGCTGTTCTGTACTGAGTTCAATCACCGCCTGACCGATAATGCAGCAAACTTCATCCTCACTGGTGCTGGATTCATATGTCCGGTCTTTCATATTTCCTCCTGATAAGTGAACTGTTAGCCTGGCAAATAATCTGAAAACCTGCTCACAGAATCATCTTAATGAAACATTATCTTACGGCTAATTACGCTTACTTATTAATTTGCCGCTTTGCTTACTTTTGACGCGACGTCGCTAACCCCTCCGATGCCATTCATACCGCCTGAATGGCATTTCATTCCCCGATCCGTTCCGTTCATGCCTTTACTGCTCACGCGCGCGAATCACTGCTTTATTCTGACCACAGTTTCCAGATTCCCGGACGGGAGAGATAAATTATGAACCAGACTCAACAGGCTTCTTACCAGCGTGCTCGCTGGCTTACATTGTTCGGAACGGTAATTACTCAGTTCGCACTGGGGTCAGTCTACACATGGAGTTTGTTCAACGGCCAGCTGTCACAGAAGCTGGATGCGACGGTCAGTCAGGTCGCTTTTTCCTTTGGTCTTCTGAGCCTGGGGCTGGCTATTGCCTCCTCGCTGGCCGGTAAATTACAGGAACGTTTTGGCGTACGCCGCGTCACTATCGGGGCGGGTGTGCTGATGGCGCTGGGTTTCTGGCTTACCGCGCATGCTAATAACCTGATGATGCTCTATTTCAGCGCCGGGCTGCTGGTTGGTCTGGCCGATGGCGCAGGTTACCTGATGACGCTCTCAAACTGCGTGAAGTGGTTTCCGGAGCGCAAAGGGATGATCTCTGCCTGTGCGATTGGCGCTTACGGTCTTGGCAGTCTGGGATTCAAATTTATCTGCGGGGCGCTGCTGGCGACGGTGGGTCTGGAGCAGACCTTTATGATCTGGGGCGTGCTAGCGATGTCGATGATTATCCTCGGTGCACTGCTGATGCGTGAAGCCCCCCTTCAGGATACCGGGAGCAGCACGAATGGTCAGCAACATGCGCGGGATTACACGCTGGCACAGTCGGTGCGTCTGCCGCAGTACTGGATGCTGGCGCTGATGTTCCTGACAGCCTGCATGAGCGGTCTCTATGTGATAGGCGTTGCTAAAGATATCGGCGAAGGGCTGGTGCATCTGACTACGCAGACCGCTGCCAGTGCGGTAACGGTGATCGCGATTGCCAACCTGAGTGGCCGTCTGGTGCTGGGTATACTGTCTGACAAAATGATGCGCATCCGGGTTATTTCACTGGCGCAAATCGTGTCGCTGATCGGGATGAGCGTGCTGCTGTTTACCCGGATGAATGAGATCACCTTCTTCCTGTCACTCGCCTGTGTAGCCTTCAGCTTTGGCGGTACCATCACGGTATTCCCGTCGCTGGTCAGTGACTTTTTCGGCCTCAACAACCTGACAAAAAACTATGGTCTGCTCTATCTCGGATTTGGTATCGGTAGCGTGCTGGGCTCACTGGTCGCCTCGCTGTTTGGCGGGTTCACCGTCACCTTCAGTCTGATTATGACGCTGCTGGTCATCTCCCTGTTCCTGTCACTCACCATCCGCTTACCACAGAGTTCTGTTACAGCAACACCTGTATTGCAACGTCATTAACCATCACGACGGGCCGCGCCAGAGCGGCCCGTTCACGTTTAGCCGCGGAATCGCGGCTCTGCCATGCCTGCCACAGAGACGTCCACCGCAAAGATATCGCCTGACTGCGGATAGCGCGCCAGCTCCTCTTCGGTGCGATCTTCCCGTGAACTGGTAATAAACAGCGTTTTAAGATCGGCGCCACCAAAGGCCACCATGGTTGGCCACTTCACCGGCAGCAGGATCTCATCGACGATTTCGCTGCTCTGGGGATCGATGCGTACTACGCGTCCGCCATCAAACTGTGCGGACCAGTAAAATCCTTCGCTATCCACTGCGGCACCATCCGGCAATCCCCCTTTCGCGTCGAAACGGCGGAACAAGGTGCGTTCGCCCGGTTCGCCCTGCGCGTTTAATGGATAGCGATAGAGCGCTTCATTCGGCGTGTCACTGTGATACATCCAGCGCCGGTCGGGAGAAAAGGCCAGCCCGTTGGAAATTTTAATGTCACGCGCTTTGACCTCCAGCGTCAGGTCAGGCGTCACACGGCACAGCAGCCCGCCATTTTTGTCCTGCGGTTCCCACAGGCTGCCGCACCAGAAATTCCCCCAGGGATCGACACGGCCATCATTAAATCGGCTCTGCGCAGCCACACCGGGATTCTCTGCGATCTTTTTCTCTGGCTTACCCTGCGCATCCAGCAGCCAGACACCGCCACGCAATGCAGCTATCAGACCGCCCTGCTCACGCAGACCGATACATCCCACCTCTTCCGCCTGCGGGAAGGTTTGCAGTTCACCGCTGACCGGATCAAAACGGTGAATGGCGGGTGCCAGAATATCGACACAGTACAGCACCTGTTCTTCCACTGACCAGAGCGGGCATTCGCCCAGTTCAGCCTGTAAAGCCAGAATATTTTTAACGTCATGCGCCATGTTTCTCTCCCATTGAACTGACATGCTAATAATGTAGTTGTAAAAACTTTCAAATGAGAATTATTTTCGCTTGATTTTGAGACTATTCTCTTTGATAGTATTTACTATTCAGTTCATTCTTATTTCTTTATTATTCTCCGCTGCAAAACGCAGCACTCTGAAATATTCGGTCATACCTTCTTAAATAACTCTACAAAGCCTGCATCTTCACTCCACTTTTCCAGCGTAGTGTCATAGTCATTGGAAAAGAGGAGAAGCTTCCGATGAAGAGATTAATTAAAGTCGCTTCGATGGTTGCGCTGATGACCTTATTAAGTGGTTGTATCATCAGCCCCAGACACGACAATGGCTGGCACCGCGGGGGTGGCGGCGGATATCATGGAGGCTACTATGGAGGTTATCACGGTGGGTATCATGGCGGTCACCATCGCCGCTAACGGGCAAAGATGTCACACAGCATAAAATAAAAGCATTAAACTTTAAGGGCGGGATAATTATCCCGCCCGTTTTATTTAGCTTTTCACAGCATAATTACACTGGAACCACGCTTTCTGCAGTCCCGGAATATGACTCTCCTGCGCAGGTAACGCCTCGACTTTATCAAAGCCTTTATTACTGCAGTAATTCGCCAGATCAATATTCATTGCATCACGATTGACCTTTACCGGGTCAAAACGGTACTGCACGGTATTTGAGCCTGGATCTTCATCTACACGTTCAAATGCCCCGGGTTTGCTGGCAGTACATCCACTCAGCAAAATCAGCGCCAGTGCGCTGGTAATTAGTTTTTTCATTTAGTTATCCTCACGTTGCCGCGCAGTTTATGACGCAGCGTGCCGCGCATCCATAGGATTAATGCGCGAAAAATCAAAACTTGAGAAGCTTTTACCGATTAATGTAATACGATTAAACGGCTAGCACTATCATACGCGGCGTGACAAGATGCATTCAGACAAAACGAAGACTGCACCACACCAGGAAATGCCAAAAATAAAAATCTGTTCCTCTCTTCCCTGCCCGCGCTTAGCGGGCTTTTTTTCGCCCGCCATTCCGCTGCTCCGCTGCCGCTTACTGGCCAGTCAGTGCAATCATTCTACGTAACAGGTTAGCGGCGCGCTTGTCAGGTAATGCCAGAATCGCACTGTAGAGGTCAATCGACATGGCACACAACGATGAGCGATCAACCGCCGTGTCGGCAGGCATATTCAGCTGCTGCAGCTTATCCCCCCACTGCTGATAGAGCCGGGCGACAATCTTTTGCAGATCATCCTGCGCCAGCGCCTTATCCAATGGCTGATCGGGCAATGGACTGTTCAGCAGCAGCTGCTCCATGGCATCCGCCTCTTTGCGATTCAGCGACGGCGGCAGCGTGGTCAGCAGATTGATGCCACCACTCACCTGCGGATAGAGATAACGGAAGCAGAGGCCCGGATCGATTTGGTTCAGCGCCCGCATCTCTTCAACCGAGACGCTGATATAGTTGACGACCGCCGCGTCAGTTCCGCGCATCAGCCGCTGATTAATCACCTCAATCAGCCAGCCACGTAGCTCGCCCGTCGCCTTCTCAGCCGGCTCCCCCGCCCGGATGCGCCGGGTCAGCTCCTGGGTCAGCAACAGCCATAACGCCGGCTCCTGAGTCTGCAGCACCCGATAACCGGGCATCTTTGCCAGTTGATTTACCGCCTGCTCACGCTGACTGGCCTGCAACTGATGCGGCGCAACCCAACTGAACCAGAGCAGATTCGCCAGTATCAGGGGCAGCAGAAAGATGATCAGCCCCTGCCACAAACGCAGCCGGGTGGTTTTGATCAGTACAATTACAATCAGCGCCAGCAGCGCAAACGCGGCCAGCGTAATAAAAAGCAGAGCATTCATGCGGCGGGATTAATCCTTACGCACATCGATCAGCACAGGACAGTGAGCGCGCTCAATAACGGATGCGCTGACCGAGCCTTTTAACAGCCGATTCAAAGAGGAGAGATGGCGACGTCCCATGATAATCATGCTGGCCTTGAGCTGTTGCGACTGGGCAACGATAGTATCTGCCGCGTCACCCGCCAGAATCATGCCCCGCGCATTAATGCCCGCGCGCAGTAACGGAGCCAGTGCATGGCGCACCACCATTTCTGCCGTATTCTGCTCATCCTGCGCGGCCACAAAATCGGCCGGATCTTCACCCGCATCGATTTCCATTGGCTGATTACAGGAGGAGTAAGCGGGATCGACGCAGCACAGCACGACCACCTCGGCGCGATGCGCCAGCGCTTCTTCAATGGTTAAGGCGACCACTTTTTCCGCTACCGGAGAGTGATCAATGGCCATCAGCAGGGTTTTCATCGAATGCTTATCCTTCTATCGCGGCGACTTTGCCGATTTCACGCACCAGTGCCTCTTTACACTTCAGCATCTCGTCACGAAAACGGGCTTCGTGTCGCAGAAAACGTGCAGAGGGCACCAGCAAAGAGACAGAAAAGCGACCAAACAGCGTATCCAGCGCAAACGCCATGGTAGAGATACCTTCCAGCGTTTCACCGCGATCCACGGCGATACCGGTTTCGCGCACTTCCCTGATAAGTTGCAGCAACTGAGGCAGCGTTTTCACCGTCATATCGGTTAACTCCTGCCAGGCGTCGCCAACGATCGTCCGTACATCTTTTTCACACTCCAGCGCCAGCAACGCCCGTCCACCGGAGGTGCTGTAGAGCGGCAGATTGAGTCCCATATGCGGAACCACCCGAAGCTCACGCGACGCCACCACGTGGTGAATAATCGCCAGCTGGCTGCCGCTGGCGCGCGCCAGCGAGACGGTTTCATTGGTGTCGGAAGAGAGTTTTTCCAGCAGCGGACTGACCAGATCAACCACATCGGTATGTACGCTGGAGATCAGTTTTAACAGCGCCGGCCCCAGACGCAGTCCGCCCGCCCCGCTGCTGCGCACCAGCTCTGCACTGTCGAGCGCAGCAACAATACGCTGCACCGTTGAGCGCGGCAGTTCGACCGCCTGAGCGATCTCACCAAGGCTCATGCCGCCGGGCTGTTCGCCAAGCGCATTAAGAATTTTTGCCGCACGGGCGATGACCTGTATACCGCCCGTTTTTTCATCCTCGCGGCTGGAGGGTTGATGTGCCATAGCGTCGTCCTGTTTGAGCTGCCTTACTGTAGCGCGAATGCCGCACTTTTTACAGCCTGTACCACATTGCAATACAGTATACCGGGATGTAATATTACGACCTGTATCACATCGCAGTACACTGCATCATAATAACGAGATCGCCTGCAATGAATGCTAAGCCTGCCACCGCGCCGGCCCCTCATCCTTTTACACTGCGACTGGCACTGGGATTAGTCGGCGTGCTCATCGCCGCCCTGACCTCCGGGCTGAACGATCGCGTCAGTGATATCGCGCTGGCCGATATACGTGCCGCTATCGGCATCAGTTACGATCAGGGTAGCTGGATTATCTCTGGTTATCAGGCGGCAGAAGTAGCCGCCATGATGATTGCGCCCTGGTTTGCCGTCACCCTGTCGCTGCGGCGTTTTACGTTAGGCGTGTCGGCGGGATTTATGCTGACCGGCATTCTGCTGCCGCTGGTGCGGGATCCGACGCTGTTTATCACTCTGCGCGTATTGCAGGGCCTGTTTGGCGGCGCCTTACCACCGATGCTGATGACGGTCGCCCTGCGCTTTCTGCCGCCGCCCTTTAAACTTTTTGGCCTGGCGGGCTATGCCCTGACTGCGACGTTTGGCCCCAATATGGCGGCCTCGCTGGCCTCGTTGTGGACCGATCACGTCAGCTGGATGATGGTGTTCTGGCAGGTCGTGCCGTTGATGCTGATCGCTATGCTGCTGACAGGATGGGGATTGCCCCAGGATCCGCTGCGGCCGGAACGCTTTCAGCAGATCGATCTGTTCGGCATGGTGACCGGCTGCAGTGGTGTTGCGCTGCTGATTCTGGTGCTGACCCAGGGTGAGCGCCTCGACTGGCTGAACTCGCCACTGATTACCGGTATGTTGCTCACCGCGCTGCCGCTGCTGCTGGTTTTCCTGATTAATGAATGGTTTCACCCGCTGCCGCTGTTTAAATTGCAGATGCTCCGACGGCCAAATCTGGCGCATGGCTTGCTGGGCCTGGCCTGCGTGCTCATCCTTGGGCTTTCAGGCTCCGCGCTGCCTTCGGCCTATTTTGCTCAGGTCAGCGGCTTTCGCACCCTTGAGTTTGCCCCGCTGGCGCTGGCGGTGGGTCTGCCGCAACTGCTGATCGCACCGCTGATTGCGGCCCTGCTGAATATCCGCTGGATCGACTGCCGCTGGATGCTGACGGCGGGCGTTGGCCTGCTGGTGACCTCCTGCCTGCTGGGCTCACAGATCACCAGTGACTGGGCAAGACAGAATTTCTGGCTGCTGCAGATCCTGCAGGCGTTCGGACAACCGATGATCATTTTGCCGATACTGATGAGCGCCACCAGCGTTGTGGCCCCGCCAGAAGGCCCGTTTGCCTCGGCGATGTTTAATACGGTGCGCGGCTTTTCCAGCATCGCTGCCTCTACGCTGGTTGAGGTTTTCCTTTCGCATCGTGAGCAGTTTCACTCCAGTGTGCTGATTAATCAGGCATCCAGTCGCAGCTGGCTGATGACAGCGCCGACGGCCAGTCAGGCCAGCAGCAGCTTGCCGCTGTTGCCGGATGGCAGCATCAGCGCCGCCTATAATCTCAGCGGATTCGCCACCCTGGTCAGGCATCAGGCCACGATCCTTGGACTGAGCGACAGCTGGCTGATGCTGACCGGCTTTGCCGCCTGCCTGTTACTGCTTACCGCCATCCTGCCAAAACGGGTGTGGCCGCCTCAAACTTTGATTCAAAACCCTTCCCGGAATAACTGAATATGCGTGCTTTCGAAATGAAAAGAACCCTGCTGCTGAGTCTGTTGCTGCTGGTGTTACTGGCCATCGCTTTTGTGGTCTGGTCACTGATGACCGGCAACGATCACCGCACCAACGACGCTTACGTCAATGCGGACTACACCCTTGTGGCACCGAAAGTCTCGGGCTACATCAGCCACGTGCAGGTGCAGGATAATCAGCAGGTCAAAGCGGGTCAGCTGCTGGCGACGCTGGACGATCGTGACTATCGTGTGGCGCTGGAGAGTGCGGAGGCTGACCTGCAGGTGAGCCAGGCGAAACTGCTGAGCAGCCAGGCACAGCTGGAGCAGCAGCAGTCGGTGATTGATCAGCAGAAAGCCAGCGTGGCGGCCAGCGAAGCCTCTGCGCAGTATGCCGGTCAGAGCGCCGATCGTTATAACCGCCTCTATAAAAGCGGTACCGTGGCAGCCGACGATCAGCAGAAAGCCAGCTCAAACCAGCGCTCGGCGCTGGCAGCTGTGCATCAGAGTCAGGCCGCGCTGGCGTCAGCAGTAAAACAGGTGGGAGTGCTACAGGCGGCGGTGCGTTCAGCAGAAGCGGACGTTGCAGCGGCGAAGGCCAGCGTCGATCAGGCCAGGCTGAATCTCTCCTACACCCGCATTACTGCGCCCGTTGACGGCATGGTGGGTCAGCGCTCGGTGCGGACCGGCGCGTACGTATCAGCCGGCACCCGTCTGCTGGCGGTAGTGCCACTGCAGCAAACCTACATTACTGCTAACTATCTTGAGACGCAGTTAAGCGATGTGCGTCCCGGCCAGCGGGTGCGGATCCGGGTGGACGCCCTGCCGGGCGAGACCTTTACTGGTCATGTGGACAGCATCGCACCGGCCACCGGCGCAACTTTTTCGGCGATCTCTCCCGATAACGCCACCGGCAACTACACTAAAGTCGTTCAACGTCTGCCGGTGAAAATTGTGCTGGATGGCGACCAACAGCATCTGGCTCAGTTACGTGTAGGCATGTCGGCGATCCCTGAAATCGAAGTGCCGTAAAATTGTGAGCAATATCTCAGAACGGACCTATTTCATTTGGGGAGGATTCCGCGTAAATTAGCGCTCGATCCTGTTCTGAGTTATTCAGATCAACCCGGAAAAGAGCAGACCATGACTGTAAATGGCGATCTCTTTTCCACATCTGTTCGCGTTGCACTGGTTTGGGATCGCCATCATCGTAACCGCTCAGAGGAGTTGCTTTGTGAAATATGCCTTGATGGGAATATCTTTTTTCGCGTTACTTTGGTTCGGAACCTTTGTTCTGCTGCTGAAGTAATGGCGTGACAGTGCCGCCACGGGGCGACCCCGGAGTCGCCCCTGCTGGCTGTCAGCGTTCTTCTTCCATTTTTATGCTGCCTGGCAATATGCCATCGGCACGAAACATCGCTTTAATTCCCCGTACCGCCTGACGAATACGATCGCTGTTCTCTATCAGCGCAAAACGCACGTGCGTGTCACCATAGTCGCCAAACCCGATACCGGGCGAGACACAGACTTTCGCCTCCTGTAGCAGTTGCTTAGCGAACTCCAGCGACCCAAGATGTGCGTAATGATCCGGTATTTTTGCCCAGACGTACATTGAGGCTTTCGGGTTATCCACCATCCAGCCCGCTTCATGCAATCCTTTGACCAGCACATCACGGCGGCGTTTGTACTGCTCTGCGATGTCGCGCACGCACTGTTGATCCCCTTCCAGCGCCGCAATCGCCGCCACCTGCAGTGGCGTAAAGGTGCCGTAGTCATGATAACTTTTGATTCGCGCCAGCGCGGCGACCAGCTCTTTGTTGCCCACCATGAAACCGATGCGCCAGCCTGCCATGTTGTAGCTTTTTGACAGGGTAAAGAATTCGACGGCGACATCACGCGCGCCCGGTACCTGCATAATCGATGGCGCTTTCCAGCCATCGTAGACGATGTCGGCATAGGCCAGATCGTGGATCACCAGCACGTTGTACTGCTTCGCCAGCGCAATCACCCGTTCAAAAAAGTCGAGCTCCACACACTGTGCGGTGGGGTTGGACGGGAAGCCGAGGATCATCATTTTTGGCTTGGGATAGCTCTCGCGGATGGCGCGTTCCAGCTCATTGAAGAAGTCGACACCCGCCACCAGCGGCACCGAGCGCACCTGCGCCCCGGCAATCACCGCACCGTAGATATGAATCGGATAGCTCGGATTGGGAACCAGCACGGTATCGCCGTGATCCAGCGTCGCCAGCATCAGGTGCGCCAGGCCTTCTTTGGAACCGATGGTGACAATCGCCTCTGATTCAGGATCGATATCAACCTGATAGCGATCGGCGTACCAGCGCGAGATCGCCCGGCGCAGGCGCGGAATACCGCGAGAGGTGGAATAACCGTGGGTATCGTCACGCTGCGCCACCTGGCATAACTTTTCGACGATGTGTGGCGGAGTCGGGCCATCCGGGTTGCCCATTGAAAAGTCGATGATATCTTCGCCGCGCCGACGCGCAGCCATCTTCAGTTCAGCGGTGATGTTGAAAACGTAAGGGGGTAAGCGTTCGATACGCGAGAAACGACGGGGTGTGCTGTTATCAGCCATGATGTCCTCTGGATTACGTAAGCGCCCGGACCGTCCGAGCGACGCGGGTCACTGTGGTGACCCGTTACGAACATAACGTGGCGAGGATCATTTTGTCGAGGGTGGCGGAAAATATTTTTATTTTTGCGGATTCAGCCGCCCCAGCAGCCAATCGTTCACCCAGCAGCCGTTCAGCAGATAATTATCCCGTAGCGTGCCCTCCAGCTGAAAGCCGTTTTTCTCCAGAATACGGCGTGATGCCCAGTTACCTTCAATCACCATCGCTTTGAGTTTGTGGAAATCGGCTTCAAGCAAAAACTGACACAGCGCCGCCAGGGCTTCGCTGCCATATCCCTGACCGCAGTGGCGATGCAGCAGCATATAGCCCACCTCCGCCTGACGGTATGGCTCCCATTCGGGGCTGCAGCCAAACAGGCCAATCGGCTCACCGTTGTCACGACGTCGTGCAACCAGGCAGAGCATATGAAAACTGCTCGCCTGCCAGGGCGCAAGACGCTCGGTGAAGCGCTGGCGGATATCCGCTTCATCGGGGACTTCGCTCACCCAGGTCATGGTGTCGCGATCTTCATGGACGGCACGAAACAGTTGCCAGTCTTCTGGCTGTAATTTACTCAGGGTTAATCTGGCGGTGACTAGTTGCATCTGCTGCTCCCGATGGGCGCGGTTTTCCAGCGGTCACTGGCGCACCTCATCGCGCAACATAGCAAAACGGCACCTTAGCGACCAGCCTCTGCAGGGCGAAAAACTGTTCCCCTTTAATGCACTCAACCTTTCCTCTTTTTGCCCATATGCCATAAAAATTGATCTGAAGCACTAACTCCCGCCGTGATTGATCGGGACGCTAGCGGTTCGCGATCACATTTTTTATCATAGAGGCACTTTCCATTGCCGACGAGTCGCCTGTGTCCTCCCACTTCACGATGTTACTGGCAGTATTTGACCGCGCCGCCCTGATGCTGATCTGCCTGTTCTTCCTGACACGCACCCGCCCGTTTCGTCAGCTGCTGCAAAAAGATGAACACACCCGTGCGGAGAAAGTGGCGGTTACTGCCATCTTTTCCCTGTTTGCGCTGTTCAGTACCTGGTCGGGTGTCGATGTCGATGGTTCACTGCTGAATGTGCGGGTCATCGCCGTGATGGCGGGCGGCATTCTGTTTGGTCCCTGGGTCGGGATCGCCACCGGGGTTATTGCCGGTCTGCACCGTTTTCTGATCGATATTCACGGCGTAACCTCCGTGCCCTGCCTGATTACCAGCATCATTGCCGGTATCGTCGCGGGCGGTATTAATCGCCGGGTACTGAAAGAGCACCGCTGGCGTGCCGGAATCGTCGGCGGCATGCTCTGTGAAGCCCTGACGATGTTGTTGATTGTTGTGTGGGCGCGCCCCACCTCACTCGGGCTGGCGATTGTGTCGGAAATTGCCCTGCCGATGATCCTCGGTGCCTCCAGTATCGGTATCATTGTGCTACTGGTGCAGAGCGTTGAGGGGGAGAAAGAGGCGATTGCCGCCCGCCAGGCCAAGCTGGCGCTGGAGATCGCCAATAAAACTCTGCCGCTGTTTCGTCAGGTGAACAGCGACTCGCTGCGCAACATCTGTGACATTATCCGACGGGAGATCAAAGCCGATGCAGTGGCGATGACCGATAAAAAACAGATTCTGGCCTACGTCGGCTATGGCGAACACAACTATAAACATGGGGATGATGGCATCAGCCCCACCACGGCGCAGTCGATCGCCAGCGGTAAAATTATTATTAAGAACAACGATGAAGCGCATCGCACCAAAGATATTCACTCCATGATCGTGATCCCGCTGTGGGAGAAAGGCAAAGTCACCGGCACGCTGAAAATCTACTATCGCCGCGCGCACCGTATTACCGGCTCGCTGAAGGAGATGGCGATTGGCCTGTCACAAATCATCTCAACCCAGCTTGAAGTGTCGCGTGCCGAGCAGCTGCGCGAGATGGCGAATAAAGCGGAACTGCGTGCGCTGCAAAGTAAAATAAATCCTCATTTCCTGTTCAACGCCCTGAATGCTATCTCCTCTTCTATCCGGCTCAATCCCGATACCGCCCGCCAGCTGGTGATCAACCTGTCACGCTATCTGCGCTATAACCTGGAACTGAACGACGATGAGCTAATCGACATCCGTAAAGAGCTGTGGCAGGTGAAAGATTACATCGCCATCGAGCAGGCCCGGTTTGGCGATAAGCTGACGATGATCTATGACGTCGATGAGGATCTCCATTTTCTGCTGCCGAGTCTGCTGATCCAGCCTCTGGTGGAGAATGCCATTGTCCATGGCATCCAGCCGTGTAAAGGCAAAGGCGTGGTGACGCTGAGCGTCCGGGATCTGGGCGATCAGGTGCGGATCTCGGTGCGGGATACCGGCCAGGGCATCAGTGACGAAGTGATAGCACGGGTGGCACGCAACGAGATGCCCGGTAATAAAATCGGCCTGCTCAATGTGCATCATCGGGTAAAACTTTTGTCGGGTCAGGGATTGAATATCGTGCGGCATCAGCCGGGCACCGAGATTTCCTTTACGCTGAGTAAGAATGGCCAGCGCCTGGCGGAGAATCTGTTATGAAAGCCATTATTGTGGAAGATGAATTTTTGGCGCAGCAGGAGCTGAGCTGGATGATTCAGCATCACAGCAAAATCGAGATTGAAGCCTGTTTTGACGATGGTCTGGACGTGCTGAAATACCTGCAACAGCATCGGGTTGATGTGATTTTCCTCGACATCAACATCCCCTCACTGGATGGCATGCTGCTGGCACAGAATATCCATCAGTTTGCCCACAAGCCACTGATTGTCTTTATTACCGCGTGGAAAGAGCATGCGGTGGAAGCGTTTGAGCTGGAGGCGTTTGACTACATTCTCAAGCCCTATCAGGAGTCGCGAATTGTCACCATGCTGAACAAGCTCGAAGCCACAGCGCAGGCGCAGCAGGCGGTCAGCCATCTCACTGCCACGCCCGCACCGCAGACGGTCAACCTGATCAAAGATGAGCGTATTATCGTCACTGACGTGAATGATATTTACTACGTTGAGGCGCATGAGAAGCTGACGTTTGTTTATACCCGGCGCGAATCCTACGTGATGTCGATGAATATTACCGAGTTCTGTTCACGCCTGCCGGAACAGCAATTTTTCCGCTGCCACCGCTCTTTCTGTGTCAGCCTCAGCAAGATTCGTGAAATCGAGCCGTGGTTTAACAATACCTATCTGCTGAAGCTGCGCGATCTGGAGTTTCAGGTGCCGGTCAGCCGCAGTAAGGTGAAGCAGTTTCGACAGCTGATGCGCCTGTAGCGCAGTACGGTTAAAGACCTGTTCAGAAAGGGGGATGGCGAAGCAGGAGAGCAGCAAAAAGTCGGGAGGGAATTCCCCGATCCTGCCCCGGTGAAGCAGGCAGATCGGGAAAATCGCTCGCGCGCAGAATGGCAGTGCGCGCGAGGTAAAGCAGAATCAGATTTCGCGACCCAGCGTCTGGCGCAGATGCGCGCCCGCGCCCAGCAGGCCAGGCTGGTCGTGCGTAATCATATAAACCGGGATACTGGCAACATAGTCGCGGAAGCGGCCTTTATCTTCAAACGCCGCACGGAAACCCGACGACTTAAAGAACTCCAGGAAGCGTGGCACGATGCCGCCGGCAATATAGACACCACCAAAGGTGCCGAGATTCAGCGCCAGGTTGCCGCCGAAACGGCCCATGATGACGCAGAACATTGACAGCGCGCGACGGCAGTCGGTGCAGCTGTCATCCAGCGCACGCTGGCTGACATCTTTCGGCTTCAGATTTTCCGGCACGCGATTATCCACTTTAACAATCGCACGATAGAGGTTAACCAGACCGGCACCTGACAGCACACGTTCCGCTGAAACATGGCCCAGTTCTTCGCGCAGCACTTCCAGGATCTGATCTTCTTCTTCACTGTTGGCAGCAAAGTCGACATGACCGCCCTCACCTGGCAGGCTGACCCAGCGCTTGTCCACATGCACCAGATGGCTGACGCCTAATCCGGTGCCGGCACCATAAATCGCGATAGGCTTATCTTTGACTGGCTCTGTACCACCAAACTGAATCACGTTTTCGGCGGTCAGCATCGGGATCGCCATGGATACCGCAGTGAAGTCGTTAATGATTTCCAGGTGTTCAAAACCGATGTTCTCTTTGAGCTTGCGCGTGGAAAACGCCCAGTCATGGTTGGTCATTTCAACCCAGTCATCGGTAATCGGGCAGGCAATGGCAATACAGCCATCTTTAACGTCCTGCTGTTGTTCATCAAGATAGTGGCGGATGACGGCTTCGAGGCTGTCGTATTCTGATGTTGAGAATGTTTTGGCCTGGGTGATGCTGCCGCTTTCCACCTCACACAGGGCGAGGCGTGCGTTAGTACCGCCGACATCGCCGACCAAGGCATAAGTTGTCATTCTTCTGTTGCTCCGCTTGGGGTCTTAAGAGTTGGAGGACACTATAAAATTCTGCCCATAAAACAACAACGCTCACCGGTGCGATTGGTGAGCGTCTTACTCAGGTGTGCTACAGCCTAACCGCGATAGCCCACCCTGCACAGCGGCAACTATCTGAATCTTAGCCGCCGTTGCGTTGATTCAGGCAGGCGGTGACTTTTCGTAGCAGTGGCGGCAAATCCTCTTTCTGCATAACGACTTCAACCAGAGAGAGCCACTTCGGCTCTGAGAGTCGCGCCATCACTTCCTCTAACTGCACCGTTTCACTGATACGCCAGCTCTGCGCCTGGCCCTGCAGGCTAAGGGCGTGCGGTAAGGCCGTCCAGTTCCACTGGGCAATATCATTGTAACGTTGTGTTGCGCCATGAATCGCCCGTTCGACGGTATAGCCTTCATTATTCAGCAAAAAGAGTATCAGTCGCTGCTGGTCACGCAGCATCGAACCCAGTTCCTGAATTGTCAGCTGCGCCGAACCGTCTCCGATGATCAGGATAACCCGGCGATCAGGATCGGCAGTCTGCGCGCCAAACGCTGCCGGAAGAGTATAGCCGATTGATCCCCATAATGGCTGAACCACCAGCTGCGCCTGCGAGGGCAATCTTAACGCGGCCGCGCCAAAGGCGGCAGTCCCCTGCTCGGCCAGAATAAGGTCACCGGGTTGCAGGAATGCCTGCATCGCCTGCCAGAACGCCTGCTGGCTGATCACTGCCGCCGGTTCTGCAGGCTGCGCAGCGGGCGGCGCGGCGGCGGGTTGCCACTGCCGGCCATAGCGTTCAAATAGCGGCAGCAGTTCGCTCAGCGCCTCCGCCATCGACAGCGGCGCAAAATTTTCACCGCCCACGCTGGCGCTGAAGGGCTGCAGATCAATCAGTCGCTCAGGGTTAAACTGCTGCGTGAAGCCTGCAGTAATGGTGTCGGTAAATTGCACCCCGACGCAGATCGCCACATCCACCTGCTCAATCTGTTCGCACACCTGACCTGCGCTGGCCTCACCGGCATAGGTACCGACGTAACCCGGCTGCTGTTCATCCAGAACCCCCTTGCCCATCAGCAGGCTGGCACAGGGAATAGCACACTGCTCACGCAGCGCGGCCAGTGCGGACTGCTGCTGCCAGCGCAGCGCAAGAAAATCGGCCAGCAGTGAAACCCGCTCTGCCGGTGCCAGTAACCGTTCCGCCGCATCGCTGAAAGCGCGACGCGCAGCGGGCGAAGAGGATTGATGACTGTTCAGGGGCTGCGTGGGTGGCTGCACCTCCATGGCCGCCACGTCGACGGCCAGTGACAAATAGCCGGGACGACGAGCCTGCAGCGCACTGACGATCACCCGATCGATCTCAGCCGTGGCGTTGTCAGCGGTAAGCTGTGCCGTTGCCGCACTGACTTCTGCGGCCATGCGGATAAAATGCTGGAAATCGCCATCGCCCAGCGAATGATGAACACAATCCTCCTGCAACTGGGCCTGCGTCGCAGGCGCGCCAACGATATGGATCACCGGCAGATACTCGGCATAACTGCCCGCAATGCCATTAATCGCGCTGAGTTCGCCCACACCAAACGTGGTCAATAGCGCTCCCGCGCCGTTGCAGCGTGCATAACCGTCTGCCGCATAGGCTGCGTTAAGCTCATTAGCGCAGCCTACCCAACTGATGGCCGGATGGGCGATGACGTGGTCAAGAAATTGCAGGTTATAGTCGCCCGGCACGCCAAACAGATGCTTTACACCAATCTCCTGCAGACGGGTCAGCAGGTAATCTCCAACAGTGAATATGGACATTGCGCATTCCTTTCAGGGAAGAGTCGGGTTAAGTATCTGACAGAGGATAAAATTAGCGAGGCGTGCCGCTATTTTAGCCAGCCGCAATGGCTGGAAAGGCGACGTTACGCTGGCGGAATATTCTGTAAAAATGCGAATTGCAGCGCGCTGTCACTAAGTGTAACCGTATACACTGATACACTTTTGGCACATATCCCCGTTTTATCCAGGAGCGCTGAATGTCCCTTTTCCCTCATCCCGATCGCTATCAACAGATGGAATATCGCCGCAGCGGCCGCAGCGGCATCAAACTGCCCGCCATTTCGCTGGGACTGTGGCATAACTTTGGTGACAGTACCCGGGTCGATAACAGCCGTGAGCTGCTGCGTCATGCGTTTGACCTTGGCATCACGCACTTCGACTTAGCCAACAATTACGGCCCACCACCTGGCTCAGCAGAAGAGAACTTCGGGCGTATTCTGCGGGAAGATTTTCGTGCCCATCGTGATGAGCTGATCATCTCCACTAAAGCGGGCTATACCATGTGGCAGGGGCCTTATGGAGATTGGGGTTCGCGTAAATATCTGGTCGCCAGTCTGGATCAGAGCCTGAAGCGAATGGGGCTGGAGTATGTGGATATTTTCTATCATCACCGTCCCGATCCGGAAACCCCGCTGGAAGAGACGATGCGCGCGCTGGATCATGTGGTGCGCCAGGGCAAAGCGCTTTACGCTGCCCTTTCAAACTATCCGGCCGACCTTGCCGCCGAAGCGATAGCTATCCTGCGCGATCTCGGCACCCCTTGTCTGATTCACCAGCCGCGCTATTCGATGTTTGAACGCACACCTGAGCAGGGATTGATTCAGACGCTGGGCGATGCGGGCGTCGGCTGTATCGCCTTCTCTCCGCTGGCAGGCGGCGTGCTCACCGATCGCTATCTGCAGGGCATTCCGGAAGATTCGCGCGCGGCCAGCGGCAGCAAGTTCCTGAATGAGAACCAGCTGACGGATGAGAAGATGGAGAAAGTCCGCAAGCTTAATGCTATTGCGCAGCAGCGCGAACAGAAGCTGGCGCAGATGGCGCTGGCGTGGGTGCTGCGCGATGAGCGTGTGACTTCAGTACTGATCGGAGCCAGCAAAACGGCCCAGATCGATGACGCGATGGCGATGCTTGCTCACCGTCAGTTCAGCGACAGCGAGTTAGCTGCGATTGACGCGGCGCTACTGTAACGGTTTTAGCGCCCGGCTGACGCCGGGCGTTTCTGCGCCAGAATAGTCTCAAACCCCTTTCTCTCCCCAATTTCCTCACAATCTTCCGACACAATGATGCGGTAACAACAGCAATACGCAGGCATACTCGCTGCGCCGCAACAGCATCAGACTGTTGATGAGGAGAAGAAAATGAAAAGAGCCCTTATTTTTGCTGCCCTGCTGGCCTTGCTGTCGCCGCTGGCACACCACACAGCCCAGGCCTCCAGTGCCTCTATTACTCTGGCCCCCGGCGTCACCCTGAATCTTGGCGATCGCGATCGCCGTGGCTATTACTGGGATGGTGGCCGCTGGCGTGAACCGCGCTGGTGGAACGACCGCTATTCTTACAACGAACGCCGCTGGTGGCGACACGAAGAGTGGCGTCGTCAGCAGCAGTGGGAGCGCGAACACCGCTGGCATGAGCGCGACCGCGAGCGTCGCTGGGAACATCAGTATCGCCGCGATCGTGATCGTGGCTGGGATCATCATGACCGTCGTGGGCCTGACCATCACGGACACGATCGCCATTAATAAAAACGCCCGGCAGAACCGGGCGTTTTTATTTATTGATTAGGTCAGGCCTGATTGCTGCCAGACGGAGCCAGCACAGGAAACCCGGTCAGATCGGAAAGACGCAAAAGATGTCATCCCTGACATGCTCGTCCCGCGCGATTACGCACCTCATCCCTGAGGTGCGCCCGTAGCCGGGCCAACGCTTTGCGTTGTTCAAAAACGCTCCCGGCGTTTTTGTCCCTGGCGCGGGACGCTTTCCTCTTCTGACCGGATTCCCTGTGCTTTAAGCTAATTCGCGGCTGAAAGATATCTGACTTGAGTTTGTCAGTTGTCTGCAATGCCCGGCAGAACCGGGCGTTTCAGGTTTCACAGTCGCTACAGCCCCAGCGCTTCACCCACCAGCAGGTAAAGATTCAGCGTAATCACCAGCAGCACGATCAGTCGCCCGGTGTTCTGCATCAGGCGCGAGTTAACCATATCATCGCCCATCAGCTCGCGGTTGCCGGTAAAGGAGAGCAGCGGAATCAACGCCAGCGCAATACCAAAACTCAGCAGCACCTGACTCATTACCAGAACCCTTGTCGGGTCCCAGCCTGCCCAGATGACAATAAAGGAGGGCAGCATGGTGACGGTTCGGCGCACCCACAGGGGAATATGGAAGTGGATAAAGCCCTGCATCACCACCTGCCCCGCCAGCGTACCGACCACCGTTGAAGATAATCCGGCCGCTACCAGGCTCAGACCAAACACTATCGCCGCCGCCTGGCCTAACAGAGGTTGCAGCGTCAGATAGGCCTGATCGAGTTCAGCGATTTTACTGTGGCCGCTGAAGTGAAATGCCGCTGCGGCGGTCGCCATCATCGCCAGGTTAACAAATCCGGCAATGGTCATGGCAATCGCCACATCCAGTTTGGTTGAGGAGTAACGCTGGCCTTTGCTGTCCTCACTTTTACCCTGCGTCAGCGCGGAGTGCAGATAAATCACGTGCGGCATAATGGTCGCACCCAGCACACCCGCCGCCAGGAATACAGCATCCGACGTCGGTAACGCGGGCAGCGCCATGCCGATTACCAGCTCTTTGACATTGGGCTGGGAGAAGAAGAGTTCGACGATATAGGCCGCCGCCACAAACAGCAGCAGTCCGCCAATCACCAGCTCCAGCGGCTTTTGCCCACGGCTCTGTAACATCAATATCAGGAACGTGGCGATGCCGGTCAGCACCGCGCCCTGCATCAATGAAATACCGAGCAGCAGTTTGAACCCCAGCGCGGCTCCGATAAATTCCGCCAGGTCAGTGGCCATCGCGATAATTTCCGCCTGCACCCAGTAAAACCAGACGGCGGGCCGGGGAAAACGATCGCGAATGTGTTCAGCGAGGTTTTTGCCGGTAGCGATACCCAGCTTGGCTGACATCAGTTGAATCAGCATGGCCATGATGTTGGCCCATACCACCACCCACAGCAATTTGTAGCCGTAAGCAGCGCCCGCCTGAATGTTGGTCGCAAAGTTGCCCGGATCGATATAGCCGATAGCGGCGATAAAAGCGGGCCCCAGCAGTGCGAGTTTGACTTTTCTGACTCCGCGAGCGGCGCGCTCGGCGGTACGACTTTCAAACATATCCGGTACCCTGTCTGAACATTTGCCTGCCCCGGCAGCTTAGGGGTTAGCAGGTGCAAGTGAAATTCGTTTATTGTTATCGGTGTAATAGATGCTGCTATAAAGTATAGCCATTGCTATACATTACAGTAAAGGATGTGATTGCTAAAAATGTGAGCAATAGTGTCACTTTACGCCCGGTGTAAAATTCAGACAATAATTATGTGGTTATCTGAAGTGAAGTATTTGTAAACAGGACGTGATCTCTGGAACTTTTCTGGAAAATATAGCGATAGCGAATACTTATATTGTGGTTCAGATCTCGTTTTTAAGTAACGCGTTACATAGAATACGCAACAAAATACAACCCTCCTCAAATTTGGAGCAACCATGTCCCATATTTTGCAATTTCTTTTAGCACTGGTGGTGGTCGGGATACTCGCCTTGCTGGTCAGTCACGATCGTAAAAGCATTCGCATTCGCTACATTATACAGCTACTGGTGATTGAAATTGTGCTCGCCTGGTTCTTCCTGAACTCAGAAGCGGGACTCGGTTTCGTCAAAGGATTCGCGGGCTTCTTTGACCATCTGCTGAAGTATGCCGCTGAGGGTACCAACTTCGTCTTCGGCAACATGAGCGACAAAGGCCTGGCCTTCTTCTTCCTTAACGTATTGTGCCCTATCGTCTTTATCTCTGCGCTGATCGGTATTCTGCAGCATTTCCGTATCCTGCCATGGGTGATTCGCGGTATCGGTACCGTACTGTCGAAAGTGAATGGCATGGGAAAACTGGAATCTTTCAACGCCGTGAGTTCTCTGATACTGGGACAATCAGAAAACTTCATCGCTTATAAAGATATCCTGGGCCAAATGTCACAGCGCCGCATGTACACCATGGCCGCGACAGCGATGTCGACCGTATCGATGTCGATCGTCGGTGCTTACATGACCATGCTGCAGCCGAAGTATGTGGTCGCCGCGCTGGTGCTCAACATGTTCAGCACCTTTATCGTGCTGTCGCTGATCAACCCTTATCGCGTAGAGAACGAAGAAGATCTGCAGTTGCAGGATCTGCACAAAGGCCAGAGCTTCTTTGAGATGCTGGGCGAATATATCCTGGCTGGTTTCCGTGTCGCGATTATCGTTGCCGCCATGCTGATTGGTTTTATCGCGCTGATTTCAGGTCTGAATGCGCTGTTTGATTTGATCTTCGGCATCTCCTTCCAGGGCGTTCTCGGCTTTGTCTTCTATCCGTTTGCCTGGGTGATGGGCGTGCCTGCTGGTGAAGCATTGCAGGTCGGCAGTATTATGGCAACCAAGCTGGTATCGAATGAGTTTGTTGCCATGATGGATCTGCAGAAAATCGCGGGTCAGTTGTCGCCACATTCAGAAGGTATTCTGTCCGTGTTCCTGGTCTCGTTCGCCAACTTCTCTTCTATCGGCATCGTGGCCGGTGCGATTAAAGGTCTGAATGAAGAACAGGGCAACGTGGTTTCCCGCTTTGGTCTGAAGCTGCTGTACGGCTCTACGCTGGTCAGCGTGCTTTCCGCCGCTATCGCCGGTCTGGTTCTGGCGTTCTAAGCACGGTTCTGCGCACTACTCTTAGCATCAAAGGGCGAGCAGGTCTCGCCCTTCTCTTTCTGCTCTGTTCCTGCTCTGCTTCCCGCTGATTTCCCTTTCCCGCGTTAACTCTTCCATTGCACATGTCACATCTGCATTCAGATCGTGCACAACAGGCGGCACAGCGTCCTGCAAACAGCATCGGATGTTATGGCGGATCATGCCGGTAATAACGTATTTAAGCGTGCGCAGCAGCGTGAATGGCAAAGCAATAGCGTTGGGATCCGCAGCAACTGGCGAATAAGAGATTAATCAGAAAGGATTTTGACAACGGCGTGTTAGAAAATGGTGGAGATAAGCGGGATCGAACCGCTGACCTCTTGCATGCCATGCAAGCGCTCTCCCAGCTGAGCTATACCCCCACATCTGGAATCGTTTTTCAGTGCCAAACTTTTGGGAAGAAGTTTGGTGGAGCTAAGCGGGATCGAACCGCTGACCTCCTGCATGCCATGCAGGCGCTCTCCCAGCTGAGCTATAGCCCCGAACCGAAAAACTGTCGCGTTAAGCGACGGACGGCATAATATGAAACCCCCTCCGGGGTGTCAACGGCAAAATGACATTCTCTGTTTGATCGCTGAAAAAGGCGGCAACCTGCGAAGTTTCAGCAGCATGCTGCAGGGGAAAATCGTGTCTGTTCACACAGGACCGTTTTTTAACTGTTATTCAGTCTGCCGTCAGGTTAATTCACGGTTAAATATGTTATAGGAATTTTCTTGTCTTCGGCTTTTTCGCATGCAAAACTTAGCCCGCTAATTAAGTGGTCGCCGGGACCCTCTCCCGCGTACCACGCGTCCACCAGGCGTTATCGTCCCATTAATCATAAAAAAACTACTGAGATACTATGTCGCTGCATACACCTAAAGAAATCGCACAACTGGCGATCCAGTCAGGCGTGGCTAAAAGCCGTGCACCTGTCAGCATCCTTCTGATTCTCGGCTTTATGGCGGGCGCATTTATTGCGACCGGCTTCCTGCTGGATCTTCACGTGATCAACACCCTGCCCGCTGAATGGGGCTCTTTTGGCGGCCTGTTAGGCGCCGCGGTCTTCCCGGTGGGGATCATCATGACCGTACTGGCGGGTGGTGAGCTGCTGACCGGCAATATGATGACCTTACCGGTGGCCTGGTTCGCCCGTCGCATCAGCTTTATGAGCGTGGCGCGCAACTGGTTCTGGGTTACCCTGGCTAACTTTCTCGGCAGCGTGGCTGTCGCCTGGTTCTTTGGTCATATGCTGGGTATGACCGAGGGCGATTACCTGAAGAAGACCGTTGCTATCGCCTCTGCAAAAGTCCACGCTGATTTCCTGCACGCCTTTATTTCTGGCATCGGCTGTAACTGGCTGGTTTGCCTGGCGGTATGGCTGGCCTTTGCCAGTAAAGATGTGGTCGGCAAGATCTTCGGCATGTGGTTCCCGGTGATGGCATTTGTAGCCATTGGCTTCCAGCACGTTGTCGCCAACATGTTTATTATTCCGGCCGCCATTTTTGCCGGTCAGATGAGCTGGGCAGAGTACTTCCCTAATTTTATTGCCGTCTTCTCAGGCAATGCCGTGGGTGGTGCCGTGTTCGTTGGTCTGGCCTATTTCCTTGCATTCCGTCCTGCCGCTGAACCCGCCAGTAATCCTCAGTAATGATGTTTTGCCTTTTGTCGAGAGACAAAAGGCAATTTCAGCTTCAGTTACTTTCCCCCGTTACGTTTTGCTGTAATATGTCCTGCTAATGTATTAATCAGGGACTGCATCGTGAAAAAGGAATGGCTTACCCCCGAAGAGCTGGCTGCAGAGACGGGTTACAGTCGGCAAACGGTGAATAAATGGATCAAGCGGGAAAACTGGACGACCACGCCGAAGCCCGGTGTGCAAGGCGGTAAAGCCCGATTGATTCACATTGATGAGCGCGTAAAAAGTTTTATTCAGTCGACCCGTAACCTTAACGAGCCGACGGCAATTTACAGCACTCCGTCCAATTCATTACCTGCGTTATTAATAAGTTCCGTCCAGCAAATGACTCAGGACGAGCAGGATCAATTCACTGCACTAATCTTACGCGAAGGTATCAAGGGCGTTTTGCAGCGACTGGGCATCAGCGAAGAGTAAGGTGTATTTATCAGGGAAGGTATGATGAAAAAGGAATGGTTAACACCCGAAGAACTCGCCTCAGAGACGGGCCTGAGCCGACAGACAGTGAACAAATGGATTAAGCGCGAAAACTGGACTACCCTGCCCAGACCCGGCATTCAGGGCGGCAAGGCGCGATTGATTCATGTCGATGATCGCGTAGAAAAATTTATCCATTCGACGCGTAGCCTGCATGAACCCGCCGCAATGTACAGGGTTCCGGCAGATTCACTGACGGCACTGTTGGTGAATGCGGTTCCGCAAATGAGTCAGGCTGAACAGGAGCAGCTTTCAGCGCTGATATTGCGGATAGGTATTAAAGGCATGTTGCAGCGTCTGGATATCACTGAAGAGTAAAAAACCGGAAGCGCGAAGCTTCCGGTTCTGTTTATTAAGCCTGTGCTTCCCGCTCGCTGATAAAGGCCAGCGCCTGCTCAATACGTGCAACGCTGCGGCTGCGGCCTATCGCTTCCACGGTGACATCCAGTCCGGGTGACTGACCGGCACCGGTCACGGCCACACGCAGCGGCATGCCTACTTTTCCCATCCCGACTTCCAGCTCATCTGCGGTGCTCTGAATAGCCTGATGAACGTTTTCAGCCGTCCACTCTTCTATCGCGGCCAGCTTATCGCGTACTACTTCCAGCGGCTGACGTGCTACCGGACGAAGATGTTTCTTCGCGGCATCGGCATCAAACTCTGCAAAGTCTTCATAGAAGTAGCGGCAGGATGCAGCCATCTCTTTCAGCGTTTTGCAGCGCTCGCCTAACAGAGCAACCAGCTTCGCCAGTTCCGGACCCGTGCGGGTATCGATTTTCTGCTCTTCAATATGCCACTGCAGATGTGTCGCCACATATTCTGGCGGCAGCGTATTGATGTAGTGGTGGTTCAGCCACTGCAGTTTCTCAGTGTTGAACGCACTGGCAGACTTACTGACCGCATCCAGGGTAAAGAGCTCAACCATTTCGGCCACACTGAAGATTTCCTGATCGCCATGTGACCAGCCCAGACGAACCAGGTAGTTGAGCAGCGCTTCTGGCAGGTAGCCATCATCACGATACTGCATCACCCCTACCGCGCCATGACGCTTGGAGAGCTTTTTGCCATCATCACCCAGGATCATTGAGACGTGGGCATAGACCGGAACCTGCGCGCCAATCGCTTTGAGGATGTTGATCTGACGTGGCGTGTTGTTAATGTGGTCTTCACCGCGAATCACATGGGTGATGCCCATATCCCAGTCATCCACGACGACGCAGAAGTTGTAGGTTGGCGAACCATCGGTGCGGCGGATGATCAGGTCATCCAGCTCCTGGTTGCTGAACTCAATCGGGCCACGGATCTGGTCGTCAAAGATGACCGAACCTTCCTGCGGATTGCGGAAACGCACAACGCACGGCTCATCATCTGCATGATGTTCATGGCTGTCACGGCAGCGGCCGTCATAACGCGGCTTTTCGTTGTTGGCCATCTGCTCTTCACGCAGCGCTTCCAGACGTTCTTTAGAGCAGTAGCATTTATAGGCGGTGCCCGCTTCCAGCATTTCATCAATGACCGCGTTGTAACGATCAAAACGTTTTGTCTGGTAGTAAGGGCCTTCATTCCAGTCGAGGCTCAGCCAGTTCATGCCATCCATGATGGCTTCGATAGCTTCCGGCGTGGAGCGCTCCAGATCGGTATCTTCAATGCGCAGCACGAACTCGCCCTGGTTGTGACGGGCAAAGAGCCAGGAGTAAAGTGCGGTACGAGCGCCACCTACATGCAGATAGCCAGTCGGGCTGGGCGCGAAGCGTGTTTTGATTTTCATTGAGTATTGCCTTAGATGCGCGGGTTCTCTGTCTGGATGACAAAAAACAGGTTAGACGCGAAAAACAGTGGGCACATTCTAGCATCTGACGGTGAATCCTCAATGCATGCCCGCCGGTTGCCGTCCGGGAAAAGAGGCTTTTCTGCCAGTAAAACCAGCACATTGGCTAAAAGCGCGACAGGGTGTTTAAAAATAAACCGAACGCACATTTATGTTTTAAAAAGCGTTGACTCAAAATCAACTATCCCTATAATGCGACTCCACACAGCGGGGGTGATTAGCTCAGTTGGTAGAGCATCTCCCTTACAAGGAGGGGGTCGGCGGTTCGAACCCGTCATCACCCACCACTCTTAACAGCGTGGCCCGCAGTGAACAGGTATGAAGATATGGGTGATTAGCTCAGTTGGTAGAGCATCTCCCTTACAAGGAGGGGGTCGGCGGTTCGAACCCGTCATCACCCACCATATCTAGCCTGTGAGTAGTACTGAAGTACGAAGTGGGTGATTAGCTCAGTTGGTAGAGCATCTCCCTTACAAGGAGGGGGTCGGCGGTTCGAACCCGTCATCACCCACCATATCTAGCCTGTGAGTAGTACTGAAGTACGAAGTGGGTGATTAGCTCAGTTGGTAGAGCAGTTGACTTTTAATCAATTGGTCGCAGGTTCGAATCCTGCACGACCCACCAATTCAGAAAAAAGCGCCTTTAAGGCGCTTTTTTCGTTTCCGGGGCACGGACTTTACCGTGCAGGGTGAGAACCTGCTGCAGGTTCGACTGAATCGCCGGGAGCGATTCAGGCTGATGCGACAGCATCACCCGCAGGGCGAGGCCCACGACGGGCCGAGGCTATCCTGCACGACCCACCAATTCAGAATAAAGCGCCTTTATGGCGCTTTTTTCGTTTCTGCTGCGCTGACTTAACCATGCTTAAAGCTGAACTGACCTTTTCTGCGACTTCAGGCTTTAAACAGTGTGCTGGCTCAGGGTGCACAGGCCTTTCGCAAAGACGCAAAACCGCCTTCCATGACAGGCACAGCGCGGGCGATTACGCACCTCATCCCTGAGGTGCGCCCGCAGACGGGCCAACGCTTTGCGTTGTTCAAAAACGCTCCCGGCGTTTTTGTCCCTGTCCCGCGATGCTTTGCTACAGGCCTGTGCTCCCCTCGCTTTAAGCTTATCTGCTCTCTTTTAGCCCTTTTTGGTGCCTGTTTTTTTCTGCTGCACTGACATTGGCTTAACAGATAAGCTCTCGCCTTTTCGCAACCTTAACAATTTCAGCTCTCAAGTCGTTTCACAGCGTGCCGATAACGTATCTGACAACTTACAGGGAGAAAAATGATGTCTTCAATTTCCGGAATTCTAAGCAGTGCAGTCAGTGGCGGTGACAGCGGTGGCGGCAGTGTTGCCTCGCAGGTCGCGGCACTGAATAAACAGATTCAGAACGTCTTAACGCAAGTCAAGGAACTGGCCGACAACAAAGAACTGACTGACGAACAGAAGTCTGAAATGCAGCAGATGTATCAGTCACAAATCACCATGCTGCAGGCACAGATTGCTCAGCTGGAACAGAAGCAGGCCGAGCAGGATCAGCCAAAGAGTGACAGCTCGCCTGTCAGTGAGAGCAAAGCGGACGGGATTAACCGCCCTACCGACACCAACAAAATTGACGTCTACATCTAAAATGCGGGCCTGGCCTCGCGTTGTTGCGCCAGCAGCGTCGCCTGCTGGCGCACCTCCTGCCAGATCGCTTCGGCAGCAGGCGTCAGCGAGCGGTTTTTACGCTTAATCAGCGTGAGGCTGCGATTGATTTCAGGATATAGACGCCGCACCGTTAATGCGCGATCCGCCGGTAACGGTAACGCCAGCGCGGGCAGAATACTAATGCCGATCCCCACCTGTACCATCGGGAACAGCGTAGCGGGATGACCAATCTCCTGAACGACTTCAGCCCTGATATTCTGCTGCTGCATCGCCGCATCAATGAGGACCCGACTGCCCGAAGCATAGTCCTGAAGCACCATGGTGCGGCCATCCAGCATTGACCATTCTGCCCTTTCCACCTGCGCCAGCGGATCATCATCACGGCATAGCAGCAGGAAAGGCTCATCCAGAATCGCGATGCTGTCAAAATCGCTGTCGCTGAGTGGCCCAATCACAATCCCGAAATCGACTTCGGCGTTACGCACACTTTGCAGCACCCACTGCTGGGCACGATCGTGCAGTATCACTTTGATGTCAGGAAAGTGCTGCTGGCTGGCGGCCAGACATTGCGGCATCAGATGAGCGGAAATGGTCTGGCTGGCTGCCACTCTGACGGTACCACTGCGCTGTTCGCCAAAACTGCGGATATCCAGCAGCGTGGTATGAATCTCCTCCAGCAGGCGCTCCATGCGTGACGCCAGCTGTTTTCCCGCTTCAGTCAGCATCACCTCCCGGGTGGTTCGATCCAGCAACCGTACGCCGGTTTCCGCTTCCAGCTCTTTAATACTGTGGCTGACCGCCGACTGACTCAGACCTATCGCCTGCCCCGCCTGGCTGAATCCGCCATAGTGTGCCACCGCAATAAAGGTTCGTAGCTGACGCAGGGTATAATTCATCGATTCTGCTCATAGATTAATTCAATAAATCAATTTTATTTCTAAACAGGTTTCACGCACAATCGCGCTATTGAAAAATTTACCGGAATTTAACAATGGGATTTTTAAAACTCGATCCGATGATGATTAAACTCATCATCACCGTGCTGCTGGCCTCTTTCCTGCCAGCCAGAGGGATCTACGTTGATATATTCAGCTATCTCGCGACGGCAGCGATAGCACTGCTGTTCTTTATGCATGGTGCCAAGCTGTCGCGTGAAAAGATCATCTCAGGCAGCAGTCACTGGCGGTTGCATCTGTGGATTATGTTCAGCACCTTTGTGCTGTTTCCGGTGCTGGGTCTGTTGCTGGTCTGGTGGCATCCGGTTAATGTCGGCCCGGAAATTTATACCGGCTTTATCTACCTCTGTATCCTGCCTGCGACCGTGCAGTCCGCTATCGCGTTTACCTCCATGGCGGGCGGTAACGTCGCGGCAGCGGTATGCAGCGCCTCTGCATCAAGCCTGCTGGGTGTGTTTATTTCGCCGTTGCTGGTGAACCTGGTGATGGATATTCACAGCAGCGCGCCCAGCGATGGACTGGAGCAGATCGGGAAGATTATGCTGCAACTGATGGTGCCTTTCGTGCTGGGACACCTCTCACGGCGCTGGATCGGTGGCTGGGTTGAGAAGCACCGCAGCCTGATTGGCAAAACCGACCAGACCTCCATTCTGCTGGTGGTTTACTCTGCCTTCAGTGAAGCGGTGGTTAACGGCATCTGGCATCGCGTTGGGTTGATTACGCTGCTGTGGATTGTGGCAGGCTCAATCATCCTGCTGACCGCTGTGCTGATTATCAACCTGCTGGCCTCGCGCCTGTTCCGCTTTAAACGCGCCGATGAGATTGTGGTGCTGTTTTGTGGTTCGAAGAAGAGTCTGGCGAATGGCGTGCCGATGGCGAATATCCTGTTCCCGGCCAGTACCGTGGGGATTATTGTGCTGCCGCTGATGATTTTCCATCAGGTACAGCTGATGGTCTGTTCATTTATTGCCGGACGTTATAAGAAGACCAATGAGAAGCAGCAGGCTGTGCAGGTCAAAGATTCGGTGATGGAGTCTCAGAAATAGATCGGCTGCCCGCCAGCGCGGGCAGCGTTACTTGCGGGTCTGAAGCGGTTTAACTAACCCTTCCAGACCCTCAATTTTTATTGTCAGGGTGAGTTGCATGAGATCGCCCAGCAGACCAGACGGAAAGTCCCCACTGCGGGCAAACCACAGCAGATAAGGCTCAGGCAGATCGATCAGCATCCGCCCCTTATATTTGCCAAACGGCATAGGCGTATTAGCTATCGCCACCAACTGATGTTCATCCATCTGAGGCTCCCAGCAGGCGGATCATTTCCGCTTCATCAATCACTTCGATGCCAAGCTCCGCTGCTTTCGCCAGCTTTGAACCGGCCGCTTCACCGGCAATCAGCAAATCGGTTTTCTTCGAGACACTGCCGCTGACTTTTGCGCCCAGTGCGATCAGCTGCGCTTTGGCATCATCGCGGTTCATCTGCGACAGGGAGCCGGTCAGCACCACCGTTTTACCGGCGAACGGACTGTCGATCTCTTCGGCTCTCACCACCACCACCTGCGGCCAGTGAATGCCGATATCTTCGACCAGCTGGCGGATAACCTCACGGTTGCTCTCCTCTTCCATGAAGTTGCGCACGTGTGCCGCAACGACTTTGCCGACATCCGGCACCGCAATCAGCGCCTCAAGATCGGCATCCATAACCTTCTGCAATTCACCAAAATGGTTAGCCAGATTGGCAGCGGTGGCTTCACCCACTTCACGAATGCCCAGTGCATAGAGGAATCGCGCCAGCGTAGTCGATTTCGCTTTCTCCAGCGCGTCGACAACGTTTTGTGCCGATTTCGGCCCCATGCGATCCAGTCCGGTCAGTTTGCCCGCCGTGAGACGGAACAGATCCGCAGGTGTGTTGACGTACTCTTTCTCTACCAGCTGGTCGATAATCTTATCGCCCATGCCATCAACATCCAGCGCCCGGCGCGAGACAAAATGCTTCAGCGCCTCTTTGCGTTGAGCACCGCAGATTAAACCGCCCGTGCAGCGCGTAACCGATTCCCCTTCGACCCGTTCTACTTCGGAACCACAGACCGGACAGTGTGCCGGGAACAGGACTTCACGCGTCTGTTCAGGGCGCTCGGCCATCACCACGTTGACCACCTGCGGAATCACATCACCGGCGCGGCGAATGACGACCCGATCCCCGATGCGTAATCCCAGCCGCTCGATTTCATCCGCGTTATGCAGCGTGGCATTGCTGACGATAACGCCCGCGACCTGCACCGGCTCCAGGCGAGCCACCGGTGTGATAGCCCCGGTGCGGCCAACCTGAAATTCGACGTCCCGCACCCAGGTCAGTTGTTCCTGTGCCGGAAATTTAAAAGCAATCGCCCAGCGCGGTGCACGCGCCACAAAGCCCAGCTTTTCCTGCAGTTCCTGTGAATCGACTTTGATCACCACGCCATCAATATCAAAACCCAGATTCGGACGCTGTTGTTCAATATCACGATAGAAGGCCAGGGCTTCTTCTGCGTTGTGCACCAGCTTAATGCGGTCGCTGACAGGCAGGCCCCAGGCTTTAAACTGTTGCAGACGCCCCATGTGACTGTGCGGCATCTCACCGCCTTCCAGCAGGCCAAAACCGTAGCAGAAGAAGGTCAGCGGACGTTTGGCGGTAATGCGCGGATCCAGCTGACGCAGAGAACCGGCTGCTGCATTGCGCGGATTAGCAAAGACTTTGCCATCAGTCCGGCGTGCTTCCTCATTCAGCTTTTCAAAGCCGCGCTGCGTCATAAATATTTCGCCACGCACTTCCAGCCGTGCCGGAATGTTGTCGCCTTTAAGCCGCAGCGGGATAGCGCGAATGGTGCGGACATTGGCTGTAATGTTCTCGCCGGTTGTGCCGTCACCGCGCGTTGCGGCCCGGACCAGCAGACCATTTTCATACATCAGGCTGACCGCAGCGCCATCAAGCTTGAGTTCACAGCAGTAGGTAATGTCGTCACTGCTTTTCAGCCGATCCTGCACCCGCTTGTTGAAGGCCATAAACGTGGCTTCATCAAAGGCGTTATCCAGCGACAGCATCGGGACTTCATGGCGCACCTGCTCGAAGACCGTCAGCGGCGCGGCACCCACGCGTTGTGTCGGCGAGTCCGGCGTAATGAGATCCGGGTGCTCCTCTTCCAGCTGACGCAGTTCACGCATCAGACGATCGTATTCAGCATCCGGCACTTCCGGCGCATCCATAACGTGATAGAGATATTCATGATGGCGCAACGTGGTGCGCAGTTCGGTGATGTGATCCTGGACGGATTTCATAAAGCCCCATCAGATAAAAAACCCCCGACAGGCGGGGGTTTGTTTTTAACAATTCAGATAGCGTTTAGCGCCGGTCTCAGACGCCAACCACATCGCGGATACGCGCTTTGTAAGTTTCCAGCTTCTGTGGGGTCATCATGCGACGCTCATCATCCAGCACCACGCCACCCACATCATCAGCGATACGCTGAGCCGACTGCAGCATCAGCTTGAAGTTCTGATTCGCATCGCCATAAGAAGGCACCATCATAAAGATAGAGATGCCAGGCGTGCTGAAATCGGTCATCAGATCAGGATTGAACGAGCCCGGCTTAACCATATTGGCCAGACTGAACAATACCGGGCCGCTGCCAGCCGGACTGAGATGACGATGGAAAATGTTCATTTCACCAAACTGGAAGCCCGCCTGGAGAATACCCTGCAGTAGTGCCTCACCGTTCAGTTCACCGCCCGAATGTGCGGCAACATGCAGCACCAGTACCGCTTCTTTCGGTTTTTCCGCTGGCGCTTTAGCAGCAGGCTGTGCCGGCGCGGGCGCCGGTGTCACTTCAGGCTGCGGCTCAGGTTCTGCCTGGTACTGCGGTGCTGGCTGTACAGATTCCAGCGGGTCGAGATCCAGCAGCGGGTCGGCCTGAACCGGCGGCGCGACAAAAGTGGGTGCGGGCTGCTGACGAACCGGTTCAGGGCGCGACTGCGGAGCAGGCTGCGGTGCCGTGTTAAAAAGCGGGTCGCTTTCAGGTTCGGGTTGCGGTGCGGGTCGTGGCGCAGGCTGACGCACAGGCTCAGCGGGCGCAGGCTTACGCGGCGCTTCTGGCTGTGGCTCGCGAATCTCATCGAAACGCGGTTCCTGATGTACGTTGCGATCAGAACGAACGCGAACCTCGCCGACGCCATCATCCTCGTCGTCAATCAGGTCCTGCTCATCATTTTCATCACGTTGTTTTAGACGTTTGTGCGGGCGATCGCGGAACACTGACGAACGCTCTTTACGGCTGGTCCACAGCCCGTGAAGAAGGAGCGCTATAATGGCGATCGCGCCAACAACGATTAATATCAGACGCAAATCCTGCATCATTGTATTCTCTGTTGTTCCAATACCTTGCCACCGCGGCAAACTTTATCCTCTAACTGTATTTGCCCTGCTACACAAGTGCAAGTCTGTGCACTATTTTCTGACAAATAAGATAGGCAACCCACGCTTTTTCGCTGTTTTTTTACCCAAACGGCACCTGGCCTGGAGAAAAAGCCAGGTTATAGTGGGCGCGCCTTAACATCTTCAGGAGAACTGGCTTTATGGCCCGTGAGAATTCCGTCTTAAATTTTAACGGCATGCACTACTTTAGCCAGGGCTGGAAACTGGTACGTCTGCCTGGTATTCGCCGCTTTGTGGTGATGCCGTTGCTGATCAATATTGTGATGCTGGGTGGCGCTTTTATCTGGCTTTTCTATCGTCTCGGTGACTGGATCCCGCGTCTGATGGCCCATATTCCGGACTGGCTGCAGTGGCTGAGCTATCTGTTATGGCCGCTGTCGGTGATTGCGATTGTGCTGGTGTTTAGCTACTTCTTTTCGACCCTGGCAAACTTAATTGCCGCTCCGTTTTGCGGCTTGCTGGCCGAGCAACTGGAAGGCCGCCTGACAGGCAAGCCCCTGCCGGACAGCGGCTGGGCTGGGATGATTAAGGATGTGCCGCGCATCATGAAGCGCGAGTTGCAAAAACTGGGTTATTACCTGCCACGCGCTCTGGGTCTGCTGCTGCTCTATTTTATTCCTGGTTTTGGCCAGACCGTTGCGCCAGTGCTGTGGTTCCTGTTCAGCGCCTGGATGTTGTCCATCCAGTATTGCGACTACCCGTTCGATAACCATAAAGTGCCTTTTCAGCAGATGCGCAACGCCCTGCGTCAGCACAAAACGGCCAATATGCAGTTTGGCGCGCTAATCAGTCTGTTCACCATGATTCCGGTTCTGAACCTCGTGATCATGCCGGTTGCCGTCTGCGGTGCCACCGCCATGTGGGTCGATCGCTACCGGCCACAGCTGGCACGCAGTGAAGTGCGCTAAAATTATCAGCGCGCCTTATGCTCTTTTCAGCAGGGCTTATTGCCGGGTGACATATAGATATGCGATTTCTTTCCTTCCGCCCCCAGGCAGAACAGGTATGCTCATAGGGTTCCCAATAATTCATACAGTTAAGGACAGGCTATGAGTAAGATCTATGAAGACAACTCTTTGACAATTGGTCATACGCCATTGGTTCGACTGAACCGCATCGGTAACGGCCGCATCCTTGCGAAAGTTGAATCCCGTAACCCGAGCTTCAGCGTAAAATGCCGTATCGGTGCCAATATGATTTGGGACGCAGAAAAACGCGGTATTCTGAAACCGGGTGTTGAACTGGTGGAACCGACCAGCGGCAACACCGGTATTGCTCTGGCCTATGTCGCCGCAGCGCGCGGTTATAAATTAACGCTGACGATGCCAGAAACCATGTCAGTGGAACGCCGTAAGCTGCTGAAGGCGCTGGGCGCGACGCTGATATTGACCGAGGGTGCCAAAGGCATGAAAGGTGCCATCAGCAAAGCTGAAGAGGTTGTTGCCAGCAATCCGGATAAATATGTGCTGCTGCAGCAATTCAGCAACCCGGCCAACCCGGAAATCCATGAAAAGACCACCGGCCCGGAAATCTGGGAAGACACGGACGGCGAAGTGGATGTCTTTATTGCCGGTGTCGGCACCGGCGGTACGCTGACCGGCGTGAGCCGCTACATCAAAAAAACCAAAGGCAAAAAAGATCTGATTACCGTCGCGGTTGAGCCGACCGATTCACCGGTGATTGCTCAGGCGCTGGCGGGCGATGAGATCAAGCCCGGCCCACACAAAATTCAGGGTATTGGCGCAGGCTTTATTCCGGGCAACCTTGAGCTGAATCTGGTGGACCGCGTTGTGGCAATCACCAATGAAGAAGCGATCAGTACGGCGCGTCGGCTGATGGAAGAGGAAGGTATTCTGGCCGGTATCTCATCCGGTGCTGCCGTTGCCGCGGCGCTGAAGCTGCAGGAAGATGAAGCCTTCTCCAACAAAAATATTGTGGTGATCCTCCCCTCCTCCGGTGAACGCTATCTGAGTACCGCCTTGTTTGCCGATCTCTTCACTGAAAAAGAGCTTCAGTAGCAGAGGCCGATAGTCCGAAAATGGAGAAAAAAGCACCCAATCGGGTGCTTTTTTGTGGTGCAGATCTCACTTTCATCACCCGGCAGATTGATTTCAGTGACGCCGCTCTGTTATTTAGACTGCCAATTATTTCGATGCCTGAAATTAATCCGCGTTTGAAGTGGATCAAGCTGAATCGATTTACAGATTCAGTGAAACGGCGAATCACGGCATAATTAACCGGTGACGTGTAGAATCGGTTTTGAGACGCAACGGACTGTAGATTTGACGCATGCGCGTCTTTGGTCAGCATGAAGCTATACCCGCGCACCTACACAGGCTAAAGTAAAGGCTCCAGGCTAGACTTTAGATCCATAACACTCATCCTGATAACGTTGGGGAAATAGAATGTTCCAGCAAGAAGTTACCATTACTGCACCAAACGGTCTGCACACTCGCCCAGCTGCGCAATTCGTTAAAGAAGCCAAAGCTTTCCAGTCAGAAATTACCGTGACCTCTAACGGTAAATCAGCGAGCGCGAAGAGCCTGTTCAAGCTGCAGACACTGGGTTTAACCCAGGGTACTGTTGTGACCCTTTCCGCGGAAGGTGAAGACGAGCAGAAAGCAGTTGAGCATCTGGTCAAACTGATGGCTGAACTGGAGTAATCTCCGCTCAGCTCTCCAGCAAATCGACTCCTCTGCGCCATTGAGTGCAAACATCTTGATCGCGGACAACCTGTCCGCGTTATTGCTTTCGTAGAGTACGTGTCCCGCGACAATGGCACCGCACAGAGTCCCATCAGCCATCGTGATTAAAAGGTAGCGTTATGATTTCAGGCATTTTAGCATCACCAGGTATCGCTTTCGGCAAAGCACTGCTGCTGAAAGAAGACGAGATCGTCATCAACCGCAAGAAAATTTCTGATGACCAGGTTGAGCAGGAAGTCCAGCGCTTCCTCGATGGCCGCAGCAAAGCGGCATTACAACTGGAAGCGATTCGCGTCAAAGCGGGTGAAACCCTCGGTGAAGAGAAAGCAGCAATCTTCGAAGGCCACATTATGTTGCTGGAAGATGAAGAGCTGGAGCAGGAAATCATCGACCTGATCAAAAAAGATCACGCTTCTGCCGATGCTGCTGCTTACTCGGTCATCGATGGCCAGGCGAAAGCACTGGAGGAGTTAGATGACGAATATCTGAAAGAGCGTGCGGCTGACGTACGTGACATCGGTAAGCGACTGCTGCAAAACATCCTCGGTCTGCATATCGTTGACCTGAGCGCTATTCCGGACGAATCCATTCTGGTGGCAAAAGATTTAACGCCGTCAGAAACCGCACAGCTGAACCTGAAGAAGGTGCTGGGCTTTATCACCGATCTGGGTGGCCGTACCTCACATACCTCAATCATGGCGCGCTCGCTGGAGATCCCAGCCATTGTCGGTACCGGCAATGTGACCGTCACGGTTAAAAATGGCGATTTCCTGATTCTGGATGGCGTTAACAATGCGATTCACGTCAATCCTTCAGAAGCGATTCAGGAAGAGCTGAAAGCCGTACAGAACCAGTATCTGTCGGAAAAACATGAATTAGCCAAGCTGAAAGATCTGCCAGCCGTTACGCTGGATGGTCATCAGGTTGAAGTCTGCGCCAACATCGGTACTGTACGCGATATCGCCGGTGCTGAACGTAACGGCGCTGAAGGCGTGGGTCTCTACCGCACCGAATTCCTGTTCATGGATCGTGACTCACTGCCAAGCGAAGAAGAGCAGTTCCAGGCGTACAAAGCCGTCGCAGAAGCCATGGGTTCACAGGCCGTTATCGTGCGTACCATGGACATCGGCGGCGACAAAGACCTGCCTTACATGAACCTGCCAAAAGAAGAGAACCCGTTCCTCGGCTGGCGCGCTATCCGTATCGCCATGGACCGCAAAGAGATTCTGCATGCGCAGCTGCGTGCGATCCTGCGCGCCTCCTCTTTCGGTAAACTGCGCATCATGTTCCCGATGATTATTTCGGTTGAAGAAGTACGCAGCCTGAAAGCGGAACTGGAGCTGCTGAAAGCGCAGTTGCGTGAAGAAGGTAAAGCCTTTGATGAGAGCATCGAAGTCGGCATCATGGTGGAAACCCCGGCTTCAGCCGTGATTGCTCATCATCTGGCGAAGGAAGTCGACTTCTTCAGTATTGGGACAAACGATCTGACGCAGTATACTCTGGCGGTCGATCGTGGTAATGATTTGATCTCGCACCTGTACAACCCAATGACGCCGTCTGTGCTTAACTTAATCAAGCAAGTCATTGATGCATCTCACGCTGAAGGTAAATGGACCGGCATGTGTGGTGAGCTGGCAGGTGATGAACGTGCTACACTACTGTTACTGGGAATGGGGCTGGACGAGTTCAGCATGAGTGCCATTTCTATCCCTGGCATCAAGAAAATCATTCGTAATACTAATTTTGAAGATGCGAAGGCATTGGCGGAGCAGGCACTGGCTCAACCGACAGCGGAAGATTTAATGAACCTGGTAAACAAGTTCATTAAGGAAAAAACGCTCTGCTAATCTGCATGATGCTGGCCCCAAATTACTGCTTAGGAGAAGATCATGGGTTTGTTTTCTAAACTTTTTGGCGAAAAAACGGATAGCGCTGGGACAATTGACATCGTAGCGCCTCTGTCAGGCGAAATCGTCAACATTGAAGACGTACCAGATGTGGTGTTTGCAGAAAAAATCGTGGGCGACGGTATTGCGATCAAGCCCAGCGGCAACAAAATGGTTGCCCCTGTTGATGGCACTATCGGTAAGATTTTTGAAACCAATCACGCTTTTTCGATCGAATCAGACAATGGCATTGAGCTGTTCGTCCACTTCGGTATCGATACGGTTGAACTGAAAGGTGAAGGCTTCAAACGCATCGCTGAAGAAGGCCAGAAGGTCAAAAAAGGCGACGTGGTTATCGAGTTCGACCTGCCGTTGCTGGAAGAGAAAGCGAAATCAACCCTGACACCGGTTGTCATCTCCAATATGGATGAAATCAAGGAATTGATTAAGCTGACTGGCCAGGTCACCGTCGGCGAAACGCCGGTGATTCGCATCAGAAAGTAAGCATTCGTTCATAACATAACGGCACCCGCGGGTGCCGTTATCGTTTCTGCTGTATACCTGTTCAGGGCTGCCAGTGCGGCAGACGCAGCGTCAGTTCCAGTCCGCCTTCTGGCCGGTTTCTTGCCTCGACCTCACCATGATGCGCCAGCACCACCTTGCGCACGATAGCCAGCCCCAGACCATAACCTTTGCCCATCAGCGGCGAATTAACCCGAACAAACGGGTCAAAGATGCTGGAGAGTTTCTCCTCATCGACTCCTGGCCCCTGATCGCGCACCTGAATCACCAGCCACTGCTGTTCTGCGTGCAGATGAACATCAATCCGCTGCCCTGGCAGAGAGAAGCGTAGTGCGTTGCGTAACACATTCTCTGCTCCGCGCCGTATCAGCTCTGCATTGCCCCGCACGGTGTAATCAGCCCGATCGTCGACCTGCAACTCTACCTGCACGCCAGGGATCTGCGCTTCATAACGGACATCGGTAATAACCGCCTGCAGCAAGCCGGTCAGATCAAAATATTGCTCATCCGGGATGCTTTCATGCTCAGCCCGCGATAGTGTAAGTAGTTCACCGATCATCTTGTCCAGCCGACGCGCCTCTTCATCAATGCGATCAAGCGAACTGTTCACACTTTCTGGCGTCTGTCTGGCCAGCCCGGTCGCCAGCTGCAGTCGGGCCAGCGGTGAACGAAGCTCATGTGAGATATCATGCAACAGTTCTTCACGGGCGCGCACCAGGGTATCGAGCCGCTCGACCATGGCGTCAAAGGCTTCAGCGACGTTTGAGATCTCGTCGTGGCGCTTACGCATGATCGGAAACAGCCGCACGCTTAAATCGCCCTCAGCCACGCGGGAAAATCCTTCCCGCAGCTGACGCATAGGTCGCGTCAGATTCCAGGCCAGCAGCAGACTGAACAGCAATCCCACCGAGCCGGCGAAGACAAACATCGGCTCAGGAATATTCAGAAATTTGCGCGGCATCATGTTCAGCGTGCTGTCTTTACGCATCCCATCCAGGTCGTAGCGCAGCTGATAGGCTTTGCCATCCGCGCCACGAACCCAGCGCACCACCTCTTCAGGAAAGCGCCCTCTGATATCCATGTTGCCGCTGTTTTCTGATTGCGACGGTTTTGTCTGTTGGGTGACGTGGAAGAACTGCCGATCGCTGTTATCCCAGTCTGACAGCATCGCATTCAGCGCATCAGGCCCGCCCCGCTCCAGCACGGACGCGGCGGAGGTCATCTGCAGATCCACAATACGACGGATAGCCACGAGTTCAGGCGGTTCATGCCGTTTACCGGAGAGCGTAAAGCCGAGCCAGATAAGCTGGCTCATGATGACAAAAACGATCCAGAAGCCGATAAAGATCTTCCAGAACATGCGTCCACGGTAACTCTGTTTCATCGAATACGGTAACCGATGCTGCGAACGGTTTCGATGTTGATGCTGTCAGCGGTTAATGCACTGAGCTTCTGACGAATGTTACTGATATGTACATCAACGCTGCGGTCATAGGCTTCACGCGGACGACCGAGTCCCTTTTCAGAGAGCTCATCTTTTGACACCACTCTGTCCGGCGCACGCAGCAGCAGATCCAGCAGATTAAATTCCGACGCCGTCAGATCAAAGGTTTTACCCTGCCATTCGCTGATGCGGGTGGCGGGATTAAGCATCAGCTCCCCCCAGCGCAGCGGCTCTCTGGCATCTGGCTGCGGTGCCTGCTCTTCGAAACGGCGTAATACGGCGCGCAGTCGCGCCACCAGCTCACGGGGATAGCAGGGCTTGGGCATATAGTCATCCGCGCCCATTTCCAGACCGATCACGCGATCAATATTATCGCCTTTGGCGGTGAGCATAATCACCGGTATCCGGCTGTTCTGGCGCACCTGACGCAACACATCAATGCCGCTCATGTCGGGCAGCATAATGTCCAGAATCATGGCGGTGAACTCTCCCGATAACGCGCCCTGCACGCCAGCGCTGCCGGTCAGAACCAGCTGAGCATCAAACCCTTCCCCGATCAGGTACTGGCTTAACATCGTGCCTAATTCAACATCATCATCAACAAGCAAAATTTTCATGGTTATCTCTCTGGAGAATTGCCGCTATTTTGTCCTGTGCTAAACATTCGCGCAGCCTGATTTACGCGATCCTTACAGATTCAGTCTATCTGGCACCGAAAATTGGGGTTAAAAAAGGCCTGTGGGCAGTTAATGCGCGCACAGGCCTGATTCCGCATCAGCAGAGGTTACTGATGATAGAGTCCGGTAGAGAGATAACGGTCACCGCGATCGCAGGCGATCGCCACCACTACGCTGCCAGGATTGGCCTGCGCAATACGCAGCGCACCCGCCACCGCGCCGCCTGAACTGACGCCACAGAAAATGCCTTCACGGCGTGCCAGCGCGCGCATCGTCTCTTCCGCTTCCTTTTGCGTCATATCTATCACATCATCCACCAGATCGGGGCGGTAGATCCCCGGCAGATAAGCCAGCGGCCAGCGACGAATACCCGGAATACTGCTGCCTTCGCTGGGCTGCAAACCGATCACCTGCACGCCCGTGTTGAGCTCTTTCAGATATCGTCCTACGCCGGTAATGGTGCCGGTGGTGCCCATGCTGGAGACAAAATGAGTCATGCGCTGGTTCGACTGCTGCCACAGCTCCGGGCCGGTGGTCTGATAGTGGCCCAGCGGATTATCGGGATTATTAAACTGATCCAGCACCCGGCCTTCACCGCGCGCCGCCATCGCCTGGGCCAGATCGCGTGCGCCCTCCATGCCCTGTTCACGTGGCACCAGAATTAACTCTGCGCCATAGGCGCGCATCGCGTCCTGCCGCTCCTGACTCATGTTGTCGGGCATCAGCAGGCGAAGTCGGTAGCCTTTCATCGCCGCGATCATCGCCAGCGCAATCCCGGTGTTGCCGCTGGTAGCTTCAATCAGCTGATCGCCAGGTGCAATATCACCACGCAGCTCCGCCTGATTGATCATCGACCAGGCCGCGCGATCTTTTACCGAACCTGCCGGATTATTGCCTTCCAGCTTGAGCCAGACCTCGCTGCCGTTGGCGGGCGTCAGGCGCTGCAACATAATCAGCGGGGTATTGCCGATGGTATTTTCGAGAGTCGTCACGGTGCGGTTCCTGGCATCTTACAAACCAGATGCGAAAAAAAGGCGGGAATGACACTCCCGCCCGGTATTGAAGAGAAAATATCAGGCGCTTTGTGCAAAGGCAACTGCACGCAGTGGCGTATCGCCTTTATAGAGACGCGCCTGCTGCAAGCCAACAAACAGACGCTCGCCGCGAATCGGCGCTGCCTGCTCACCTTCAAACACCACCGAGACCGGCTCGCTCTGCCAGCCGACAGGCTGGACGACCAGCTGCCAGAAGTGTCCACGCGGGCTCACTTCCAGCACCTGAACCGGCAGCGGGGTTTCCAGGCTGCTACGGCGTGAAACGTCGATTTCCCACGGACGCAGGAACAGCTCAACCGCGCCCTGGTGGGCCGAGGTATAGCCCAGCGGCCAGTGATGCGCGCCAACATGGAACTGTGATCCCTGAATCTCGCCATCAAAGCGGTTCACCTCACCCAGGAATTCCAGCACAAAACGGGTCGCCGGATCGCGCCACACATCATCTGGCGTGCCGACCTGTTCAATGTTGCCCTGGCTCATCACCACCACGCGATCCGCGACTTCCATCGCCTCTTCCTGGTCGTGGGTGACAAACACGCTGGTGAATTTCAGCTCTTCATGCAGCTGACGCAGCCAGCGGCGCAGCTCTTTACGTACCTGAGCATCCAGCGCGCCAAAGGGTTCATCCAGCAGCAGAATTTGTGGTTCAACCGCTAACGCACGCGCCAGCGCCACACGCTGTTTCTGGCCGCCCGACAGCTGTGCCGGGAAGCGATTCGCCAGATGGGCCAGCTGCACCATCTCCAGCAGACGGGTAACACGCTGTTTGATCTCCGCCGTTGAAGGACGCTCACGACGTGGCAGCACGGTCAGGCCAAAGGCGATGTTGTCGAATACCGTCATATGACGGAACAGCGCGTAGTGCTGGAAGACAAAACCGACCTGACGATCGCGCGCATGCAGGCGGCTGACATCGTTACCATGAAAACGGATGTGACCGCTGTTCTGATGCTCCAGCCCGGCAATAATGCGCAGCAGCGTGGTTTTACCCGAGCCTGACGGGCCAAGCAGCGCCACCATTTCACCCGAGGCAATATCCAGAGAGATATCGTTCAGCACCGATGTGCGACCAAAGGATTTGTTGATCTTGTTAATCTCAATGCTCATGATTTCCCTCCTGTTGCAGGCGTTTGTGCTGTTGCTCTAAACGCCACTGCACAATACTTTTCAGAAACAGCGTCACAATTGCCATCAGGGTTAACAGGGCGGCCGCGGTGAACGCGCCAACGGTGTTGTAGTCCTGATGCAATAATTCAACCTGAAGCGGTAACGTGTAGGTCTCACCGCGAATCGATCCCGATACCACCGAGACCGCACCAAATTCACCAATCGCACGGGCGTTGGTCAGCACGATGCCATACAGCAGCGCCCAGCGAATGTTCGGCAGCGTTACGCGGCGGAACATCTGCCAGCCAGAGGCGCCCAGCAACACCGCCGCTTCATCTTCGTGACTGCCCTGACTCAGCATCACCGGGACCAGTTCGCGTACCACAAACGGACAGGTCACAAACACCGTCGCCAGCACCATACCAGGCCAGGCAAACATAATCTGGATGTTATGCGCATCCAGCCAGCCGCCTGCCGGGCCATTAACGCCCCAGAACAGCAGATACATCAGACCGGCCACGACCGGGGACACGGCAAAAGGAATATCAAACAGGGTCAGCAGCAACTGACGACCCGGGAAGGTAAAGCGCGTCACCAGCCAGGCGAGCAGCGTGCCGAACACCAGGTTAACCGGTACGGTGATCAGCGCCACCATCACGGTCAGCCAGATGGCGTGCAGCATGTCCGGGTCTGCCAGATTGCTGAGGGCGACAATCAGCCCCTGATTCAGCGCTTCCCAGAAGATGGAGGCCATCGGCACCACCAGCAGCAGAATCGAGATCAGCGCGCCGATACCAATCAGCAGCCACTTGCCCCAGTTCACTGGCTGACGAGCAGCGTGATTAATTTGTGAAACCTCAGCCATTAGTGACCTCCCAGACGACGGCCAAAGCGGCTCTGTAATGTGTTAATCGCAAATAACAGAATCAGCGATGCCGCCAGGATCACCGAGGCGATGGCGCTGGCCGCCGGATAGTCGAACTCCTGCAGCCGGACAAAAATCATCAGTGAGGTGACTTCCGTTTTCCAGGCGATGTTACCGGCAATAAAGATCACCGCACCAAATTCACCCAGGCTGCGGGTAAATGAGAGCGCAGTCCCGGCCAGCAGCGCCGGTGCCACTTCCGGCAACACGACGCGGCGGAAGCTCTGCCATGGCGTGGCACCCAGCGTTTCGGCCGCCTCTTCATACTCCGGACCTAACTCTTCCAGCACCGGCTGTACGGTACGCACCACAAACGGAATGCTGGTAAAGGCCATGGCGATGGCGATACCAATCCAGGTGTAGGAAATTTTGATGTCGAACTGAGCGAACCACTGTCCATACCAGCCGTTGACCGAAAAGAGTCCGGCCAGGGTCAGACCTGCCACCGCCGTAGGCAGTGCAAATGGCAGATCCATCAGGCCATCCAGCAGCGTCCGGCCCGGAAAACGGTAACGGGTCAGGATCCATGCCATCAGCATGCCGAACACCGCATTAAACAGTGAGGCGACGCCTGCAGAGAGCAGAGTTACTTTATAGGCGGCAATCAGCTGCGGATTGGTCACCACATCCCAGTACTGTTGCAGCGTCATCTGCGACAGCTGCATGATCACCGCGCTGATAGGCAGCAGCAGAATCAGACAGGTAAAGAGCAGACTGGTGCCGAGGCTGAGACCAAAGCCGGGCAACACACGTTTCTGGCTGGCTGCAAACATTATCCGCGCCCCGCCGCTAACAACTTATCAAGCTCACCGCCGCTGACGAAGTGCGTCTTCATCACCTTATCCCAGCCGCCAAACGCCTCTTCCACCCGGAACAGGCTGGTCTGCGGGAAGCGATCTTTCTGCTCCGCCATCAGCTGTGCATTGTTCACGCGATAGTAGTAGTGAGTAATAATATTCTGCGCTTCAGGCGTGTAGAGATAGTTCAGATAAGCGCTGGCCGCATCAGCGGTTTTATTGGTCGCGACGTTTTTATCCACCCATGCCACCGGAAACTCCGCCAGAATGTTGGTTTTCGGCACCACCACTTCATACTCATCTTTGCCGTACTGGTTGCGGATGTTATTCACTTCGGACTCAAAGCTAATTAATACGTCGCCCAGGCCACGCTCAGCAAAGGTCGTGGTCGCACCGCGACCGCCGGTGTCGAACACTTCAACGTTTTTCAGGAATTGCGTCATAAAGGCACGGGTTTTGGCCTGATCGCCCCCGTCCGCTTTATCCGCTGCGCCCCAGGCGGCCAGATAGGTATAGCGGCCATTACCGGAGGTTTTCGGATTCGGGAAAATCAGCTTCACATCACTGCGGGTCAAATCTGACCAGTCGTGAATCTGTTTTGGATTCCCTTTGCGCACCAGAAACGCCATGGTGGAGTAGAAAGGCGAGCTGTTATTCGGCAGACGGCTTTTCCAGTCTGCGGCAATCAGGTTGCCTTTATCGTGCAGCACCTGCACATCCGTAACCTGATTGTACGTGACGACATCCGCGCGCAGTCCCTGCAGGATAGCCAGCGCCTGCTTCGATGAACCGGCGTGCGACATCTTAATGGTCAGTGGATCGCCGGGATGGCTGGCATCCCACTGTTTAACGAAGGGAGCATTCAGGGCGACAAACAGCTCCCGCGAAACATCGTAAGAGCTATTAAGGAGTTCAGTGGCATTGGCTGCGCCGGCCAGGCTCAGCGACAACGCGATACCGCTCACGATTTTTTTCATCGCTTGTAATGTCATTTGGCACCCTGAAAAAGTTTGATGCGGATCTCACCCGCTGAGGCACCAGTTTATTTATAACTCAGTGAAAACCAGTAACGGTTTTATATATCGTTTGATGATTTCAAAGTCGAAAAAAGCATAAGACGACGGCACTGTTTATGCAGAAATCAGCAAAAGCCGATGGGGAGGAGGAACCCCGTGCCGCACGCTCCGGCAAGGGTTTGGGAGGCTCAGCGGCCGCCTGACGCGCGGCGCGCTGAAGACGAGGAATTAACGCTGCCAGACAATCTTGCTGATTTTCCAGCTTTTCAGCGTATCGTCAGAGGGCATTAATCCCTCCGGTCCATGCCAGTCACCATGATAAACATAGGTCAGATGCTGACTGCCAGGCGCGCGGCACGCCACGTCACGCGCATCGGTGCCGCTGGCTAAGGTGCAATTGTCGAAGGCTTTGCTGAACTTATTACTGAAGACATCACCCACTTTGCTGCCATCGCTGCTGGCGATTGCGCTGTCCATGACCTCAATACGTTCGACCTGCGACTGCCCGTAAATCACCAGCTTAACTTTGCCATCATCCAGCGCCTGCCAGAAAGAGACCACCTGACCGTTCTGGCTGCGCATGCCCTGACGCAGGCTATAGTCACCGTTCAGTCCGGCATTAATCGCGTCCTCTTTCATGGCGGTCGAGGCAGTTAACCCACCCACGCCCTGTTCAGTCGCGGTCAGCGAGGAACCGAACCAGTTCCACGGCAGCGCCGAAGACCAGTGATACGTCAGCGGATTCCACCAGCTTGCCTGCTGGCTGCTGTCAGCGCCGGAACCCGAACTGGCACAGCCGCTCAGTACAACGGCGGCGATCAGTAGCGTGGAACGAACAGCTTTCATGAGAACTCCTGTAAATGCGATGCCGGAAAGGCGGAACTGATTGGAGTCGCAAAGCGACAAAAAGTTTAGTGAAGATGATGTTCGGGCAGAAAGCAGTCACGACAGCGGCGGCTGGATTGCAGCCAGATCAGCGCCAGCAGGTCAAACAACGTCAGCAGCAATGGCAGCGGTGAGGTGAGCAGATCGCCCTGCACAAACTGCATTCCCTGCCAGAGCAGATTCACCAGCAGCGACAGCGCCAGCACGCTGCGCCAGTGCTGCCAGAGTCGCGGCAGGCGGGTGCGATATCCGGTCAGCAGCAGGCCCGCCAGCGCCGGTAAACCCAGCGCAAGACCGATCCAGAACGCCTGACGATCCGGATAGAACAGCGCCAGCAGATCGTTACCCTGCTGCCGTGACGCCCCGGCCATCACCAGCAGCAGCCAGGTCCGCGCCTGGAGTAACAGGATCAGCCAAAAAAGAAACGGCAGCCGCAGCTGCCCTCTGGCGTCATACTCGTCCGGCAGATAGCCCGGTGACGGCTTAGTATTCACGATCTTCGATCAGACGTTTACCAAACAGCAGCGCATCAACCGGCTCATAATCGAGCTTCTCATAGAACGCCACCACCTGATCATTCTCTTCGCGGATCATCAGATGCAGTTTCGGACAGCCGCGCGCGATAAGCTTCTTCTCCAGACGGTTCATCAGCGCATTCGCAAAGCCGCGTCCCTGATAGTCGGGATGCACGGCCAGATAGTAAGCCGCGCCGCGATGGCCATCATAGCCGCCCATCAGTGTGCCAACGACCACGCCGCCCACTTCAGCGACCAGAAAGAGATCGGGGTCGTGATTCATTTTGCGTTCGATATCCAGCTCAGGATCGTTCCATGGCCGTAACAAATCGCAACGTTCCCATAAGGTGATCACTTCTTCAAAATCTTCCTGGCGGAAGGCGCGGATTTCCATCTTCTTTACCTGCAAATAAGCACAATTTGCTGATTATCACGCATTCTCTGCCGCACGCAACCCTCCATGACGGGCGACAAATAAAAAAGCGCAAATTTACTGTTCGCGACCTGCAATACAAAGTAATGCCCTGAAATGGTTCTGTGATCGCAGGCAGCAGCCCCTTAGGCTATAACACCGGCAAGATTCCTGTTACCGGACCCGCACATGCACCTGCTTAAACGTTTGATTCATCGCCGTCAGTTACTGCTTTCCGGGCTGGCTCTGGCCATTCTATCGCCGCGCGCGGTTCAGGCTAAAGAGCAGTCAGCCCTTACCGGTGCAAATCGTCATTCGCGCCCTGCCCCGCCCGCAAAGAACGGTAAACGTATCGTGATGATCGACCCCGGTCACGGCGGCATCGACTCTGGTGCCGTTGGCGAAGAGGGTTCCGAAGAGAAACACATCGTGCTGGAGATTGCCGGCAACGTGCAGCGTCAGCTACAGAGCCATCCGCGTATAGAAGTGCGTCTGACCCGCGACAGCGACCACTTTATTCCGCTCTATCAGCGGGTAGAGATCGCCCACCAGCACGGCGCAGATCTCTTTATGTCGATTCATGCCGACGGTTTTACCAGTCCCGATGCCAGCGGTGCCTCGGTGTTTGCGCTCTCTAATCGCGGTGCCAGTAGCTCGATGGCGCGTTATCTGTCACAGCGGGAGAACGATGCGGACAAGCTGGGTGGCGTGAAAGCGCAGCAGCAGGATCACTATCTGCAGCAGATCCTGTTCGATCTGGTGCAGACGGACACCATCAAAAACAGCCTGACGCTGGGCAAGCATGTACTGGATCAGATCCGCCCGGTTCATCATCTTCACAGCCAGCACACCGAGCAGGCTGCCTTCGCGGTACTCAAGTCACCGTCGATCCCCTCGGTACTGGTCGAGACCTCCTTTATTACCAATCCGCGTGAAGAGCAGCTGCTTGGCACCACCGCGTTTCGCCAGAAAATCGCCTCGGCTATTGCCAGCGGCATCGTCAATTACTTTGATGAGTTTGATCGGCGAAACGCCTGATGCGTGTCGCCGGTTCAGGCCGTGCGACTCGCCGCACTCATGCAAGCGGCGCGGTTTTGCGTATAATCGCGTCAGACTTTGACAAACCATAAGCGAAAAAATGGCTGATATTTCCCGCGTAAAAGCGTTCCTGCTCGCATTGCAGGATGAGATTTGTAACCAGCTGGCGGCTGAAGATGGCGGCGCAGCGTTTGCCGAAGATAGCTGGCAGCGTCCCGGCGGCGGCGGCGGTCAGAGCCGCGTCCTGCGCAACGGCGCGGTGTTTGAGCAGGCGGGCGTCAACTTTTCGCACGTGCATGGCGATCAGATGCCTGCATCCGCCACTGCACACCGGCCGGAGCTGGCGGGTCGCAGCTTTGAAGCGATGGGCGTGTCGCTGGTGATCCACCCGAACAATCCCTATGTGCCCACCAGCCACGCTAACGTGCGCTTTTTTATCGCGGAGAAACCGGGTGCCGATCCCGTCTGGTGGTTTGGTGGCGGATTTGACCTGACCCCTTTTTATGGCTTCGAAGAAGATGCGCTGCACTGGCACCAGACCGCCGCTGACCTCTGCCAGCCTTTTGGCGAGGATGTCTATCCGCGCTATAAAAAGTGGTGTGATGACTATTTCTATCTGAAGCATCGTGATGAGCAGCGCGGCATTGGCGGCCTGTTTTTTGACGATCTCAACACGCCCGACTTTGAGCAGAGCTTCAGCTTTATGCAGGCGGTTGGCCGCGGCTTTATGGATGCCTATCGGCCGATTGTAGCGCGCCGTAAAGCACACCCGTGGGGCGATCGTGAGCGCCAGTTCCAGCTCTATCGCCGTGGTCGCTATGTGGAGTTTAATCTGGTGTGGGACCGCGGCACGCTATTTGGTCTGCAGACCGGCGGTCGCACTGAATCGATCCTGATGTCGATGCCCCCGCTGGTGCGCTGGGAATATGATTATCAGCCCGATGCCGACTCACCTGAAGCCGCCCTCTATCGCGATTTCCTGCCGGTGAAGAACTGGCTGAACCTGCCAGTCTGATCGTTTCTGCCGCTGCAGCGCGGGTCTCAACCCGCGCTGCGCTTACCTCTCGCCTGATCGGCCTCTTCTTTTTGACAGGGCACAGATTGCTACAGTGTGGCCTGCGTCATTCCTCCTGACTGCTATGCTTATGGGTGGAATATGGCGCACCCCACGGTTAACACCGCATGACGGCTCCTTCGCACCGCCTCGCAGCGCAACAATCAGAGAAACCGCATGTTCATCAGAAACTCTCTGTTGCAATGTTATGGGTTCGCGTTCCCGGTAGCAGAACATGCCACAGACCGGCTGCGAGGCCTGAGGTGCCCCCTGTTCGCTTTCATTTTTCTTTTCAAGGAGTTTAGAGATGAACCAGCTAGAAGCCCTAAAACAGTTCACCACCGTGGTGGCGGACAGTGGTGATATCGAATCGATTCGTAATTACCATCCGGAAGACGCCACCACCAACCCCTCACTCATTCTGAAAGCGTCCGGTCTCGAAGGGTATAAGCACCTGATGGATGACGCGATTGAGTACGCCAAAAAACAGGGCGGCAGCAAAGAGACGCAGATTATCAACGCCAGCGACAAAGTGGCGATCAACCTTGGTATGGAAATCCTGAAAAGCATACCGGGCCGTGTTTCGACCGAAGTGGATGCGCGCCTCTCCTTCGATCGTGGCATGTGTGTGACCAAAGCAGAAAAACTGATTCGGATGTATGAAGAGCACGGTATCGATCGCTCACGCGTACTGATTAAGCTGGCCTCTACCTGGGAAGGCATCCGCGCTGCGGAAGAGCTGGAGAAAAACGGTATTCAGTGCAACCTGACACTGCTCTTCTCCTTTGCTCAGGCCCGTGCCTGTGCCGAAGCGGGCGTGTTCCTGATCTCCCCGTTCGTTGGCCGCATCTACGACTGGTATAACTCGCGCAAACCCATGGACCCCTACGTGGCGGATGAAGATCCGGGCGTGAAATCCGTGCGTCGCATCTACGATTACTACAAAAAGCACCGTTACAGCACCATCATCATGGGCGCCAGCTTCCGTAAAGTGGAGCAGATTATCGCGCTGGCAGGCTGCGACCGCCTGACCCTGTCACCTAACCTGCTGGAAGAGTTGCAGAACAGTGATGCGCCGCTTGAGCGCAAACTGGAGCCTTCAACTGAAGGCTTCCACCAGCCGTCGCCGCTCTCCGAGGCGGAGTTCCGTTGGGAACATAATCAGGATCCGATGGCAGTTGAAAAACTCTCTGACGGCATCCGCCAGTTCGCGGTTGACCAGCAGAAGCTGGAAGATGTGCTCGCCGCACGCCTGTAGTCTTTATTTTAGTCGGGCGGGACTTTCCCGCCCTGATGCATAACAAGGGAGAACTTTATGTCCTCACGCAGAGAGTTGGCAAACGCGATTCGTGCACTGAGCATGGATGCGGTACAGAAGGCAAATTCAGGCCACCCCGGTGCGCCAATGGGAATGGCCGATATCGCCGAAGTGTTGTGGCGCGACTTCCTCCAGCATAATCCGACCAATCCCGCCTGGCTTGATCGCGACCGCTTTATCCTCTCCAACGGCCACGGCTCGATGCTGCTCTATAGCCTGCTGCACCTGAGCGGTTATGACCTGCCGATTGAAGAGCTGAAAAATTTCCGTCAGCTGCACTCTAAAACGCCAGGTCACCCGGAAATCGGCTACACCCCAGGCGTTGAAACCACCACCGGCCCGCTGGGTCAGGGACTGGCTAACGCCGTGGGCTTAGCGATTGCAGAACGCACGCTGGCCGCACAGTTTAACCGTCCGGATCATGAGATTGTCGATCACCACACCTATGTGTTTATGGGCGATGGCTGTCTGATGGAAGGCATCTCGCACGAAGTCTGTTCACTGGCGGGGACCCTGGGTCTCGGCAAACTGATCGGCTTCTATGACCATAACGGTATCTCGATCGATGGCGAGACCGAAGGCTGGTTTACTGACGACACCCATAAACGCTTTGAGTCCTACAACTGGCATGTGATTGGCGACATTGACGGCCATGATGCTGATGCCATTCGTGAGGCGATCAAAGAAGCGCAGAGCGTCACCGATAAGCCTTCACTGATTATCTGCCGCACCATTATCGGTTTCGGTTCGCCGAACAAAGCCGGTAAAGAGGAGTCGCACGGCGCGGCGCTGGGTGAGGCAGAAGTTGCCCTGACCCGCAAACAGCTCGGCTGGAACTATCCGGCGTTTGAGATCCCGGCTGAAATCTACCAGCAGTGGGATGCTAAAGCGGCGGGAGCTGAACGTGAAAAAGCCTGGGATGCAAAATTTGCGGCTTACAAAGAAGCCCATCCCGAGCTGGCGAAAGAGTATGAGCGCCGGATGAATGGCGAAATGCCCGCCAACTGGGAAACCGAAGCGACCCGGTTCATTCAGGAGTTGCAGGCTAACCCGCAGAAAATCGCCAGCCGTAAAGCGTCACAAAACTCGCTGGAAGCCTACGGCAAAATGCTGCCGGAGTTCCTCGGCGGTTCTGCTGACCTGGCACCGAGTAACCTCACCATCTGGTCCGGTTCTAAATCGATCAAAGAGGATCCGGCCGGTAACTACATTCACTACGGCGTGCGTGAATTTGGTATGACGGCGATTGGTAACGGTATCGCGCACCATGGCGGTTTCGTTCCCTACACCGCAACCTTCCTGATGTTTGTTGAATATGCGCGAAACGCCGCGCGTATGGCTGCACTGATGAAGGCACGACAGATTCTGGTCTACACCCATGACTCCATCGGTCTGGGCGAAGATGGTCCGACGCACCAGCCGGTAGAGCAGATCGCCAGCCTGCGTCTGACGCCAAACATGAGCGTATGGCGTCCGTGCGATCAGGTCGAAACCGCTGTAGCGTGGAAAGCCGCCGTCGAACGTCATCACGGCCCGACAGCGCTGATCCTCTCGCGTCAGAATCTGCTGCAGCCGGAACGTACCCCGGAGCAGATCGAAAACATCAAACGCGGCGGCTACGTGCTGAAGGATTGCGACGGCACACCAGAAGTGATTCTGATCGCAACCGGTTCAGAGATTGAGATCACCCTGGGTGCAGCGGACAAGCTCACTTCAGGCGGTCACAAGGTGCGGGTGGTTTCACTGCCTTCTACTGACCTGTTTGATGCGCAGGATGCCGCTTACCGCGAATCCGTACTGCCGAGCGGCGTGAAGGCGCGTGTGGCGGTAGAAGCGGGTATTGCTGACTACTGGTTCAAGTATGTCGGTCTGGACGGTGCGATTGTCGGTATGACCACCTTTGGTGAATCGGCCCCGGCCAGTCAGCTGTTCCCGGAGTTTGGCTTCACGGTAGAGAATATCGTCAGCCACGCTGAAGCATTACTCAAGCCAGTTTAATGCTTATGCCCTTCCCGGCTCACCGGGAAGGGCCATTTCCACTTATAGCCTGATACATAAAAAAAACTCCATTCCCCTCTTCCCGCCCTGCGCAAACTCATTACTATAGAGCCGTCATACTTAATGCTGCCTGTGCGCTGACTGTCCGTCTGTTCCTGCTGTTGTTCTGCCGGGATAACGCGGTTCTGTCCTGATGCATCCCGATGAGTGAAGGCAGATTTCCTCCGATTTTATAGCGAAGCCACTTCCGTTGAACATGCGCACACCCTATTTACTGGCCCTGATGGTTTCACTGCTTCCATTAAAAAGCATGGCGCAGGTCGCGCCCGATCCACTGCTGGCCTCTCAGATTGTTGATCGCTATGCGGAACATATCTTTTACGGCAGCGGTGCAACCGGCATGGCACTGGTGGCGATTGATGGCAATCAGCGGGTGTTCGCCAGCTTTGGTGAAACCCGTCCCGGCAACAATATCCGTCCGCAGAAAGATTCGCTGATTCGCATCGCCTCGCTGAGTAAGCTGATGACCAGTGAAGTGATGGTGAAGCTGGCTGAGCGCGGACAGATTCGCCTCGACGATCCCCTGAGTAAATATGCGCCGCCGGGTTCACGCGTGCCCACCTACAATGGTCAGCCCATTCGCCTGATCAACCTCTCGACCCACACCAGCGGACTGCCGCGCGAACAGCCAGGCGGCAAAGCGCAGCGTCCGGTATTTGTCTGGCCGACCCGTGGTGAACGCTGGGCGTGGCTGTCGCGCGCTAACCTCAAAGCGGCACCGGGCAGCAGTGCCGCCTACTCCAACCTGGGCTACGATCTGCTGGGTGATGCGCTGTCGCGCGCCACCGGCAAACCCTATCCGGCGCTGTTTCAGCAGCTGATTACCCGCCCGCTCGGCATGAAGGACACGACGTTTACGCCGTCGCCTGAGCAGTGCGGACGCCTGATGGTGGCGGAAAAAGGGGCCAGTCCGTGCAATAACACCCTGGCGGCGATTGGCAGCGGCGGCGTTTACTCCACGCCGGATGATATGGGCCGCTGGATGCAGCAGTTCCTTAACTCTTCGGTTAACCACCGCACGCCGCAGATCGATCGACTGCAGACGCTGATCTATCGTCGCGATCAGCTGAGCAAAGTAGAAGGCATGGATGTGCCGGGCAAAGCAGATGCGCTGGGGATGGGCTGGGTCTTTATGGGGCCGAAAAATGGTCGCCCTGGCATTATTCAGAAAACCGGCGGCGGCGGCGGTTTCATCACCTATATGGCGATGGTGCCGCAGTATAATGTGGGGGTATTTGTGGTGGTGACACGCTCGCCGCTGACCCGCTTTACGCCAATGAGCGACGGCGTGAATAATATGCTGGCCGAACTGGTCGGTAATCAGCTTGGCTCACCGATGATGGTGCAGGCGATTCGTTAACGCTGCTGTACGCCACCGTCAGACTGGCTGACCCACAGGGTTGGCCAGTCATCACTGCTGTGCCAGGCGTCACAGGTCGACTCTTCCGCATACTCCGCTAACACAAAACGCGTGCCATCAAACTGCCAGCGTGTGGCACTGCCACAATCACCCAATCCACGCCCTTTACCAAAGGTGTAGAGCTGGCCGCTGGCCGCATCATATTCGGCGTTGATCAGCTCAAGCTGCCGATCGCTGGCACCTGGTGGGGTAAACGGCAGAGTTAAGGTGATGCCGCGCGCGACATACGGCTGACTGCGCGTCACTTCAAACGCCAGATCGATCACGTTATAAGCCCCCATTTCACAACTCACCAGCAGCAGCGCGCGCTGATCGGTGAGTGGCGCAACGCTGACTTCACGGCGCAGTGGATCGAGTGAGCAGGAGTCGGTATTGACCCGCCAGGTGCCGTAATCAATTAATCCGCTGGTCTCGTCGCGTGTTAATGCCGCGGGTGGCTCGACAGCAGGCGGCAGTGGCGGCAGCGCAGGCGGTGGCGGAACATCCCAGCTGGCGCGATCGCCACGTTTGACCCATGCGCTCATGCTGTTGACCCGCCCCTGGGTGTCATCCATCAGCAACAGCGCGGCCTTCATGCCGCGCAGGGAGATCAGCGCATTGGGATCGAAAGTGAGCTGAAGGGTTTTCGCCTCCATCACCAGATCAAGAAACTCATCAATTGCGATGGCATTGCTGGTGGCGAGATGATGCGGTTCAACCGTCCAGTGTTTGAGGTCGGGTTTCAGACGGCGCTGGTCCAGTAGCAGGTTGTCCTGAAGCGAACCGCCCGGCAGCGCGCCACTGTAGGCACTGCCGTAGTCGATTCGCAGCAAGGGGCGATCGTTGACGCCCGCATGCCGCGAAATCGTCATTACTAACCCTTTGTCGCCCGGAATATTGCGCGCCACGCAAAAGGCTTCATTGTTGCAGGTGATTTGCCAGTCGTTGAATGACTTTTGCAACGGTTCCGCCTGAACACAGGCAACCCACAGAGACGGCAACAGCCACAGCGATTTCATCCAATACGACATTAAGAAAATCGATCCCCGAATACCCAGAGTGGAGAGGATAGCGCATCAACGGGCCTGCCAGGGTTCCCATTCTGTGAACCTGTGCAAAAAGCGCAGTTAACTGCTTAAAAAGCGTGCATGAAAAGTGGATTATGCTTCACTTTCCACGCTCAACGCCGTCACGCTGCAACAGGCTAACTGCATGATTTTTTATGGTATCAGCCAGCCAGCAATCTGCGCATGCTGCAACAGCATGACAGTTTTGCCGTCGCGAATGCGGCCATCGGCGACCATTGCCAGTGCATCAGGGAAAGGCAGTTCCAGCACGTCGATCGACTCATCTTCAACGCCGCCGCCCGCATTGTCGCGCAGCGATTCATTATATTCCGCTGCGAAAAAGTGGATCAATTCAGTGACGCCGCCCGGCGACATATAGCAGGCATAGAGTTTCTCCACCTCGCCCACCGCATAACCGGTCTCTTCAATCGCCTCTTTGCGAATGCAATCTTCCGGAGAGTCGTCGTCCAGCAAGCCTGCGCAGGCTTCGATTAACATGCCGCCTTCGTTACCGTTGACGTAAGTGGCGATACGGAACTGGCGCGTCAGGACCACGCTGTTCTTTTCACGGTTATAGAGCAGGATGGTCGCCCCGTTTCCGCGATCGTAGACTTCACGTTTATGGCGGATAACCTCGCCACGACCATCGGTGATCTCATAGGTGTAGTTACGCAGCACAAACCAGTTTTCGGACAGGAGCTTATCTTTGATGATGTTGATCTTAAACGACATGAGGACTCCGCTACCGCATAAAGGGAGCCTTTCATCATAGGGGCAAGCTTGCGGGAAAACTATCCTAATTCTCGCGGTGAATGAGGCGGTTGGCGGACAAAAAAAAGCCAGCCCGAAGGCTGGCCTGATTGCTGCAGAGCTTATCAGCGCGAGGTGTCGTCAGCCAGTCGGGTCGGCTGAGGCTCCTCTTCGTGATGATCCTGTTCGGTCTCAGCTATGGCGTGAACACGCTTACGCACGCCAAACCATCCCAGCACCAGCAATACCGCGATCAGCGGAATGGAGGCGATGGTGTAAGTCCCGTTCGGGTAGTCAAACGCCATCAGCACCAGTACGCTGAACAGGAACAGCAGCGTCAGCCATGAGGTAAACGGCGCGCCTGGCAGCTTGAAGCTGACATCATCCGCCTTGCCCTCTTTAATCGCTTTGCGCAGACGCAGCTGACAAACCACGATAAAGGCCCAGGAGGAGATAATCCCCAGCGAGGCGATGTTCAGGACAATCTCAAACACCTGAGAAGGCACATAGTAGTTAAGCACCACACCAATCACATAGACGGCGATGGTCACCAGAATACCGGCATAAGGCACCTGCTGACCGTTCATCTTAGACATGAATTTCGGTGCAGAGCCACCCATCGACATGGAGCGCAGAATACGCCCGGTTGAGTAGAGGCCAGAGTTCAGGCTGGAGAGCGCCGCACTCAGCACCACGATATTCATGATGCTGCCAACGTAAGGTACGCCCAGCTTCGAGAAGAAGGTAACAAACGGACTCTGACCCGCCTGATAGGCGTTCCACGGCAGCAGCAGCACCAGCAGGACCACGGAACCAACGTAGAACAGGCCGATACGCCAGATCACGCTGTTGATCGCTTTCGGCAGCATGGTTTTCGGGTCTTTACATTCTCCCGCCGCCGTACCTACCAGTTCGATAGAGGCAAAGGCGAACACCACACCCTGAATCAGCACCAGCGCAGGCAGTAAGCCGTGTGGGAACATGCCACCGTTATCGGTGATCAGATGGAAGCCGGTGCTGTTGCCATCCAGCGGTTTGCCGGTGCCAAGGAACACCACGCCCACCACCAGGAAGATCACAATCGCCAGCACTTTCACCAGCGCAAACCAGAACTCCATCTCGGCAAACCACTTTACGCCGATCATGTTCATGGTGCCGACAATCGCCAGCGCGCCCAGGGCGAACACCCACTGTGGCACATCACCAAATGCGCCCCAGTAGTGCATGTAGAGCGCGACGGCGGTGATATCGACGATGCCGGTCATTGCCCAGTTGACGAAGTACATCCAGCCCGCCACGTAGGAAGCTTTCTCACCCAGGAATTCACGGGCGTAGGAGACGAAGCTGCCGCTGCTGGGACGGTGTAACACCAGTTCGCCCAGCGCACGCAGAATAAAGAAGGAGAAGATGCCACACACCAGATAGATGATGGCTAAGGCGGGGCCAGCAGCCTGCAAACGGCCACCTGCGCCCAGGAACAAACCGGTACCAATGGCACCGCCGATCGCAATCATCTGTACGTGACGGTTACCCATCGCCTTCTGGTAGCCGGCGTCATGAGAATTGAGCCAGCGTCGTTTCGCAGCGCGCATCTCGCCTGGGGTTTTGTTTTTAGATTTCATAGCATTCCTGTTTGTCCTGACTATCAGTCGTCGCATCCCTATTTCAGGCGTAATGCCCTGTGAAATGGGGTATTTTCCTCTGTGCGTTTGCCTGTGAGTGAGTGCCAGGCAGCGCGGGAATTTACGGCGATGAATCCTACCCGTTCTGCAAGAACGAAGCAAAATATACCGGGCAGATGCACAGGCTGATTTGTAAGAATCCATCCTGATGCACAAAAACAAAAAAACCGGCCATTTTCAGGCCGGTAAAAGCTACAGGGATGGAAACAGGAGGGTTGGGTTAGCGATAAATCTCTGCGGTGCCGCTCCACAGGCTGGAGTCGCCTGGGTTATCGACACCAATAACGCGGTAATGGCTGGCGCCCATCTCTTCCGCTTTTTGCGACAGCTGGCGATTCGCATCGTCCAGTGAGCCGCGAACGCCGGAGACCGAAACGCTACCGATGCTTTGCATACTCTGCGCCTGCGACTGATCGACCGGCGTGGCGGCGAAAGTGGCAAATGAGGCGGTAGCCAGTAATGCGCCCGCCAGGACAGCATTCAGCTTTTTCATTGGATGCTCCTTAATCTGTGATCGGGATTGATTTGATGACTGGATGAATTATTAGCGCTGCAATGAAAAGCAACATCGGGACGATGTAAACCTGTTCCTTTTTTAAGCGTGGAATAGCAGCACGTCCTGGGAACTGTCAGTTGCGGTCATTTTATGTGCGATGTGTAACGTCCTGTGCGATAAACAGGGAATGGATCATTTGCGTTACGTTAATGCGCTCTTATAATTCCCGCACTCTCAACAGGGCCATTCATGTGATTGTTAAACGTTCCGTAACTCAAAGCATCGCTCAGGCGCTCAGCGCCATTGTCCTGCTGTCGCTGCTCACCACCGGTCTGGCATTAGTCACGCTCCTGAGCAGCCAGCGCGACGCGGAGGCGATCAATCTGGCGGGTTCACTGCGCATGCAGAGCTATCGCATGGCCTGGGATGCCAGCCGTCAGCCGCAAAATCTGGCTCATCATCTGGCGCGCTATCAGCAAACGCTGGATGCGCCGGTGCTGCAAAAACTCGATCGGCCCTGGGTACCCCGTGAAGTAAGTGTTCGCTATCAACGGCTGCGTGCCGCCTGGCCCTCGCTGCAGCAGCAGTTGCAACAGGGCGATACCGTGGCTTATCAGCAGCAGGTGCCGATCTACGTCGGTGAAATCGATCGCTTTGTGCTGGGTCTGCAGCGCTATACCGAGTTGAAAATGCATCTGGTGGCCGCCAGCAGCCTGGTGGGGGTCATTGCGATTGTGGCGCTGGCACTGATGACGATTCGCTTTACCCGACTGCAGGTGGTGCGCCCGCTTAATGCGCTGGTCACCGCCAGTCGCTATGTTGAGAGCGGCAACTTTGCTTTTCCGCCGCTGCACGTTGAACAGCAGAATGAACTGCGGGTGCTGTCGCATGCCTTCAGTGGCATGGCGGCACGTCTGCATTCGCACTACCAGCTGCTGGAAAGCACGGTGCGCGCCAAAACGGAAGATTTAACCCAGGCGAATCGCACGCTGTCGCTACTCTATGACAGCTCACAAATGCTGACCGCCAGCCCGCTGCATCCGGCACTGTTTGAAGCCGTGTTAACCAATGTACTGACGCGTGAGAAACTGACGGCGATCCGGCTCGACAGTGACCAGTTTCAGTTTCGCGCCGGTGATGATCAGGCCGCCGGTCAGTGGCAACGTCTGCCGTTACAGCAGGACGAGCAGCAGATCGGCGAGCTGCGCTGGCAGACAGCTGGCGCCCCGCCTCCGGATGAACTGATGCGCAGCCTGGCGGCGATGCTGGGACGAGCTATCTGGATCTGGCAGGCACAGCAGCAGTATCAGCAGATGCTGCTGATTGAAGAGCGCACGACCATTGCCCGGGAATTACATGACTCGCTGGCGCAGTCGCTCTCGTTTTTACGCATTCAGCTGACCCTGCTACGCCGCGCCGTTGATAAAGACGATAGCGCCGCCCATACCATTATCGCGGACTTCGATCAGGCGCTGGCCGAAGCCTATCGTCAGTTGCGCGAACTGTTGACCACCTTCCGTCTGACCATTGAGCAGGCGGATCTGGTGGCGGCCATGCAGGCGATGATCGCCTCGCTGCAGGAGAAGAGCAGTGCAGAGATACACTTTAACTATCAGACCGGCCTGCAGAGTCTGGAAGCACAACAGCAGGTGCATGTGTTGCAGATCGTCCGTGAGGCGCTGCTGAATGCGATTCGTCACGCCAGTGCCCAGGTTATCCGGGTGGATTATCAGCACAGTGAAAAAGGTGAGCACTTACTGACAATTACGGATGATGGCGTGGGGATGAACAGCACTGACGAACCGCCGGGCCATTACGGCCTGACTATTATGGCGGAGCGCGCTCAGCGCCTGAGCGGCCATCTGACCCTCCACGCACAGCCACGGGGTACCAGGGTGGAGTTGCGCTTTCCACCGCAACCGGCGCGCCCGCTGGAATAGCAGGCCAGAGCTAATCTTAATTCATTAAAATAATCTATCGGTTTGCGACCGCGGACTATTCGATACAGAACAGGGTGTTGTCCCTGACCAATACCGTCTGATCTGCCGCAGTCTGAAACCGATGAAACGGAGAAAATATGCAACAGCCCGCATTAACATTGATGATTGTGGATGACCACCCGCTGATGCGCCGCGGTGTCCGTCAGCTGCTGGCGCTGGATCCCCGGCTGGAGGTGATCGCCGAAGCCAGCAATGGCACTGAAGCGCTGGCGGAGGCCCGTCATCAGGAACCGGACATCATTCTGCTCGACCTGAATATGAAAGGCATGTCCGGACTGGATACGCTGAAGGCGCTACGCCATGAAGGGATCAGCTCGCGCATTCTGGTGCTGACCGTCTCTGACGCCCGCAGCGATATTTTTGCCATGGTGGATGCCGGTGCTGACGGCTATCTGCTCAAGGACAGCGAGCCGGAGGTCCTGCTGGCGCATATCCTGCAGGCATCACGGGGCGAAAAGGTCTTCAGCGAGGGCGTCACCCGCTATCTGGCTAATCGCCAGCACAGTGCCGATCCTCTGCGTCAGCTCACCGAGCGCGAACGGGATGTGCTGCAGGAGGTGGCGCGTGGCCTGTCGAATAAAGAGGTTGCCGCTATTCTGCATATCTCTGAAGAGACGGTAAAAGTGCATATTCGTAACCTGCTGCGGAAACTGGATGTCCGCTCACGCGTCGCCGCCACGGTGATGTGGCTTGAAAGCCGCAAATAGCCAACGAATTTACATTTTCTCCTCAATTTCTCCACGATTTCCCCCGCTGCCGCACGTAGAGTAAACGGCGGCGGAGAATCATGGCAAAGACCCGCCGATTTTCCTGCCAGAGCGCTCTTTGCTGGTGGGCCTGACCAACGATAAAAGTAGTGAGGAGTGTCGATTTAATGTCGAATTTCTTTATCGACCGCCCTATCTTTGCCTGGGTTCTGGCGATTCTGCTGTGCCTGTGTGGCACGCTTTCGATTATTTCGCTGCCTATTGAACAGTACCCCGATCTGGCACCGCCCAACGTGCGCATCACCGCTAACTATCCGGGCGCATCCGCCCAGACGCTGGAAAACACCGTTACCCAGGTGATCGAGCAGAACATGACCGGCATCGATAATCTGATGTACATGTCCTCTAACAGCAGCAACACCGGCCAGGCACAGATCACCCTCACCTTTACCGCCGGGACCAATCCCGATGAAGCCCGTCAGCAGGTACAGAACCAGCTGCAATCCGCACTGCGCAAATTGCCACAGGCGGTGCAGTCGCAGGGTGTAACCGTCAATAAAACCGGTGACAGTAATATTCTGATGGTGGCATTCGTTTCAACCGACGGCAGCATGGATAAGCAGGATATTTCAGACTATGTCGCCAGTAATATTCAGGATCCTCTAAGCCGTATTGATGGCGTCGGCCAGGTTGACGCTTACGGCTCGCAATATGCGATGCGTATCTGGCTCGATCCCAATAAACTGATCGCCTACTCGCTGACCACGGAAGATGTGGTCAGCGCGATCCAGTCGCAGAACACCCAGGTTGCCGTGGGTCAGGTGGGTGGCCTGCCGTCGGTAGAGAAACAGGCGCTTAACGCTACGGTCAACGCCCAGTCGATGCTGCAGACCCCTGAGCAGTTCCGGGCGATTACCCTGAAGAACAATCCCGATGGTTCGGTGGTGACGCTGGGCGATGTCGCCAGTGTGGCGCTGGGCGCTGAGAAGTATGATTATCTGAGTCGTTACAACGGCCAGCCCGCGTCAGGCCTGGGGGTGAAGCTTGCGTCCGGTGCCAACGAGATGAACACCGATAAGCTGGTGCGGGCGCGTATTGAGGAGCTGTCCCACTACTTCCCACACGGTCTGGAAGCAAAAATCGCCTATGAAACCTCCCCTTTCGTTAAAGCGTCAATCACCGATGTGGTGAAGACGCTGCTGGAGGCGATTGTGCTGGTTTTTGGCGTGATGTACCTGTTTATGCAGAACTTCCGCGCCACCTTAATTCCTACTATTGCGGTGCCGGTAGTGCTGTTCGGCACCTTCAGCGTGCTCTATGCCTGCGGGTTCAGCATCAATACCCTGACCATGTTTGCCATGGTGCTGGCGATCGGGCTGCTGGTGGATGATGCCATCGTGGTGGTGGAAAACGTTGAACGTATCATGCATGAAGAGGGACTCTCGCCGCGTGCCGCCACCCGAAAATCGATGGGCCAGATTCAGGGCGCGCTGGTGGGCATCGCGCTGGTGCTCTCTGCGGTGTTTGTGCCGATGGCGTTTTTCGGCGGCACCGTCGGCGCCATCTACCGTCAGTTCTCAATTACCATTGTGTCGGCGATGGTGCTGTCGGTGCTGGTGGCGATGATCCTGACACCGGCGCTCTGTGCCACGCTGCTCAAACCCGTGGCGCAGGGCGAGCAGCCTGAGCGTCGCGGCTTCTTCGGCTGGTTCAATCGTCACTTTAATCGCAATGCTGACCGCTACGAGCGCGGGGTCGCGGGTATCCTGCGCAAGGGCGGTCGCTGGCTGCTGCTCTATCTCGGCATCATCGGCCTGATGGCCTTTCTGTTTCTGCGTCTGCCGACGTCGTTTCTGCCGCTGGAAGATCGCGGCGTATTCCTGACGCAGGTTCAGCTTCCGGCAGGCGCGACGCTTGAGCAAACTGCCAGCGTCGTCGCCAAAGTCGAAAACTATTATCTCACCGAGGAGAAGGCCAATGTGCTGTCGGTCTTCTCCACCATCGGCGCAGGTCCGGGCGGCAATGGACAAAACGTGGCGCGTCTGTTTGTGCGGCTGAAAGACTGGGAAGCGCGGCCCGGTGCGGATCGCACCTCGTTCGCGATTATCGATCGCGCGACGAAGGCATTCCAGAAGATCAAAGAGGGTCGGGTGATTGCCAGCAGCCCGCCAGCCATCACCGGCATGGGCAGCAGCTCCGGCTTTGACCTGCAACTGCAGGATCACGCGGGCGTCGGTCATACCCAACTGATGGCGATGCGTGACAAACTGCTGGAGATGGCGGGCAATGACAACGCGCTGTCGCGGGTACGACACAATGGACTGGATGACAGCCCGCAGCTGCAGATCGATGTTGATGCACGTAAAGCGCAGGCGCTGGGCGTGTCGCTGGATACCATCAACGACACCCTGACCACCGCGTGGGGCTCCAGCTACGTGAATGACTTCCTGGATCGTGGCCGGGTGAAGAAGGTCTATGTGCAGGCCGCCGCTGAATTCCGCATGCTGCCAGACGACATCAATAAATGGTACGTGCGCAACAGCAGCGGCAAAATGGTGCCCTTCTCCGCGTTTGCCACCAGCCGCTGGGAGACCGGTTCCCCGCGTCTTGAACGCTACAATGGCTATTCGTCGCTGGAGATTGTCGGTGAAGCGGCCAGCGGCGTCAGCAGCGGCACGGCGATGGATGAGATGGAAAAACTGGTTAATGCCCTGCCGCTTGGCGTCGGGTTTCAGTGGACCGGTGCCTCTTATCAGGAGCGGCTCTCCGGTTCGCAGGCGCCGGCACTTTATGCGATTTCGCTGCTGGTGGTCTTCCTCTGCCTGGCCGCGCTGTATGAAAGCTGGTCGATCCCGTTCTCGGTGATGCTGGTGGTGCCGCTGGGCGTGGTCGGGGCACTAATCGCCACCTGGATGCGTGGGCTGGAAAATGATGTCTATTTCCAGGTTGGCCTGCTGACGGTAGTGGGGTTATCCGCCAAAAACGCCATCCTGATTGTAGAATTTGCTAATGAGATCAACAGCCGTGGACGCGAGCTGGTGGAATCTACGCTGGAGGCATCGCGTCAGCGTCTGCGGCCGATTCTGATGACCTCGCTGGCCTTTATTTTTGGTGTACTGCCCATGGCGATCAGCAGCGGAGCGGGCTCCGGCAGCCAGCATGCCGTGGGAACCGGTGTGATGGGCGGAATGATCTCTGCCACACTGCTGGCGATCTTTTTTGTGCCGCTGTTCTTTGTGCTGGTACGCCGCCGCTTCCCGCTCAAAGAGAAGCCGCTCGACTAAATAGAGGCGCAAATAAAAAGCGGTCACTGATATCAGTGGCCGCCTTATTTCTGTGTGTGGTAAGAATTCCAGCAAGCGGGATTAACCTGCTTTTTTCTTCGCGCGTTACTTGTTGCGTAACATCGCTTCGATAAATTCTTTCCAGGTTCCCATTTCAGTGTCAATCATAATGCCCTCTCTTATTGTGCTGGCAATATTACGCGCTTTTTTTATACAGGTGAATACGTTTACACCTGTTATATCTATCGGCAACCGTCATAAAAACATGAATGTTGCTGGTTTTGCAAGCTGACGCACACTTCAGCAACTCCTTAACCCTGTTGAAAATAATTTAGTTTAAACCCAACGGTAGACTATTTTATCAACATGGCGAAATTCCTAAGCTCTTATTGATAAGCAGGGTAATGATTAGCTACGAAATTGATAGCGTTTACCCGATGCCAGACGATGTCCTCGCTAGCGTGCCCTGCGGCCCTGTTCCCGCGCCGTGGCAGATGCCGCAACGGATCACACTATGGTAAACTCGCACTTTGGCTGCTTTTTTCAGCTTTCACTTCTCACAGGACAATAAGGATCGGGCCATGAGCACGCAGTGGGTGATGTTCGGGATTAAAAATTGCGACACCATAAAAAAAGCCCGGCGCTTTTTAACAGACGCAGGCGTTGACTATCACTTCCACGACTACCGTGCGGATGGCCTGAGCGATGCCCTGCTGCAGGAGTTTATCGATGCACTGGGTTATCAGGCTCTGCTTAACACCCGGGGTACCACCTGGCGTAAATTGCCTGAGAGTGATCGCGACGCGGTTACCGATGCCAGCAGCGCCAAAGCGCTGATGCTGGCGCATCCCGCCATGATTAAGCGTCCGCTGTTGCGCGCCCCGGATGGCTCCCTGCTCGCCGGTTTCAGCGAAGCCACCTATCAGAATGCTATCCAGGAGAAGTCATAATATGTTTTGCCCGGTCATTGAGCTGACGCAGCAGCTTATTCGTCGCCCCTCTCTCAGCCCCGATGATGCCGGATGTCAGGCTCTGCTGATCGCCCGTCTTGAAGCCATTGGCTTTAAGATTGAAACGATGAACATCGACGACACCCTGAATTTCTGGGCCACCCGTGGCGAAGGTGAAACGCTGGCGTTTGCCGGTCACACCGATGTGGTGCCGCCTGGCGATGCCAGCCGCTGGATTAATCCGCCGTTTGAACCCACCATCCGCGACGGCATGCTGTTTGGTCGCGGCGCGGCCGACATGAAAGGATCGCTGGCGGCAATGGTGGTGGCTGCCGAACGTTTTGTTGCGGTGCGTCCCAATCACCGAGGGCGACTCGCCTTTATGATTACCTCCGATGAAGAGGCCAGCGGGGCCAACGGCACAGTTAAAGTGGTTGAACGACTGATGGCGCGCCGCGAACGGCTCGACTATTGCCTGGTCGGCGAGCCCTCCAGCACGGAAGTGGTGGGTGATGTGGTGAAAAATGGCCGTCGCGGCTCAATCACCGCTAACCTGATGGTGCATGGCGTGCAGGGCCACGTCGCCTATCCGCATCTGGCGGATAACCCGGTTCACCGGGCGATGCCGGCGCTGAACGAGCTGGTCGCGACCGAGTGGGATCAGGGGAATGAGTTCTTCCCGGCGACCAGCATGCAGATTGCCAACGTCCAGGCGGGCACCGGCAGTAACAATGTGATCCCCGGCGAGCTGTTTGTGCAGTTTAACTTCCGCTTCAGCACCGAACTCACCGATGAGATGATTCGTCAGCGGGTCGCAGAGCTGCTGGATCGTCACCAGCTGCGTTACACCATTGAGTGGAAACTCTCTGGCCAGCCCTTCCTGACCACGCGCGGTAAACTGGTTGATGCCGTCGTGAAAGCTGTAGCGCACTATAATGAAATTAAGCCGCAGCTGCTGACCACGGGCGGAACCTCCGATGGCCGCTTTATTGCCCGGATGGGTGCACAGGTGGTGGAACTGGGGCCAGTGAATGCCACCATTCATAAAATCAATGAGTGTGTGAAAGCCTCCGACCTGCAGATGCTGAGCCGGATGTACCAACGCATCATGGAACAACTGATCGCCTGACGGCGGTTTTAAGGAGCAGCAAATGGAATTTATTAAAGATTACTGGTGGATCCTGGTGATCCTGCTGATGGTTGGCGTGCTGATGAACGTTTATAAAGATCTGAAACGCATCGATCATAAAAAATTTATGGATAACAAACCTGACCTGCCGCCGCATCGTGATTTCAACGATAAATGGGATGACGACGACAACTGGCCGAAGAAAAAGTAAACGAAAAAGCCCCTGCATAGCAGGGGCTTTTTTATGGTTCTTCACAAAGTCAGCTCTCATCAGCGTTAAGATCGAGCTTGCGCAGAGAACACGGTCAGATCGGAAAGTCGCTAAAGCCATTCCCTGGCCGCTCGGCCCGCACCATCCCTGGCGCGGGACGCTTTCCTCCTCTGACCGTGTTCCCTGCGTGTTGAATTTATGCGTGGCGGTGGGATTACCCCGATTCGGCGTTGTCAGCAGTCTGAAATGCCCCTGCTACGCAGGGGCTTTTTACATCATAACGATAACATCATCGTCACCCGGTTTTGCGCCGCTTAACGCCTCATCAAAGTAGCGTTTTGGCACCGTATAACGCAGATGATTCAGCGCCAGCTCCATGCTGCGTTGATCGATGGCGTGCGCCAGATCGTCAACGATATCCAGGGTAACATCGCCACCGCAGGCGGTCAGCCGCTGCTCCGCCTGCTGCGCATGATGCAGCGGGATCTGCTCATCATAATCACCGTGGATCAGGTGAATGGTGGTGCGGGTACTGGCCTTTTCCGGCAGGGTGATAAACCGGCCATTAAACACCACCGCGCGGCCCGCCAGATCCGGATGCGCCTTAACCCCTTCCAGCACCATACTGCCGCCCTGCGAAAAGCCGATTAACGCTGTCGCTTCCGGCCGCACGCTGCTCTTTTTTTGCCAGTGGCGCACAGACTCAACAAACTGCGGCATCGCCGCATCAACCCGCTGCTGGACGGTCTGATCGTGCAGGTCGGTTTCGCCGAACCACTGACGACCCGCACCAGGAGAGCCGACGGACACCACCAGCGCTTCGGGAAACGTTCGGGCAAACCAGTTGCCAATCTCGCCCATTGAATCCGGATTATCGCCAACGCCATGGTAGAGCAGAAACAGCTGCGCTGTAGTGGCAGGCTGTTGAACGATTACATATTTCAGTGTCATGTTGACCTCCTGTATTCACTCTACGCCGCCTGGCACAAAATCATATAAGGATAATTTGAACCAGCTGGTCGAATTATTTCAACGGCAGGTGCAGCAAGGCCGCATCAACGCCCAGTGTCTGGAGGGCCGCTGCCGCCTGCTGACGCAGCTTAGCTATCAGCGCTTTGCGCCCGCTCACTCCCGCCTGCCGGGCCAGTTCGCCCAGGGCTGTGGGTGTGGCAACCGCCGCAGCCAGCAGCGGTAAAGAGGCTGAACTGGCCCGCACCAGACGCTGCAACACCGGCAGGCTCGCTTCCAGTGGCCGCTGCGCCCAGGCAAAACCCGCCGCCAGACGAATATCCTGTGCGGTCAATCCGTCGTCAGTAACCTGATCAAACTGCAGTTCCAGTGCGATATGCTGGCGCAACAGCGGCCAGTCTCGCGCCAGCTGTTCTGCCGCGCGGTGCTGCAATGCCTCACCCGCAGCAGAACAGGGCAACATGGCCATCGCCGCGTAGCAGCCGCTGCTGGCTTCGCGCTGACTGCCAATCCGCACCAGGCTAAAGCCACAGGCGCGCCAGAACGCCCAGAGAGATTCAGTGTAGCCGAAGCTGACGGAGAGGTAGTCATATCCGGCGGCCGCACTGGCCGCTGCAGCAACCAGTTGCTGTCCGGTTCCCAGACGACGCCGCTCCGCCGCCACGGCAATACGGCTGATGCGCAGCGAGCGCAATGTCGCCGCCTCAGCCAGACCGGCATGGGCTGCCAGCGACTGCGCCACCAGATTCCCGCGGGGTCGCCGGGTGCCCGCCCAGACAGCCTGTGCCAGTGCAGGTTCAAGACCGCCCTCTTCCACCAGCCAGAGCGCGCCTTGTAACGCCGGCGCATCACCGGCCCGCCACAGCTGCATGCCCGGAGCATCCAGCAGGCGGCGCAGATCAAGTGGCGAGGTACGATAGTGCGCACTGGTCAGCAGACGATACGCGGCCTCCAGCGCACCGAAATCGTGGCGCTCAACACGATGAGGCGTTACAGGGCAATCGGGTGCGGGTGCGGCGGTATCGTCAAACAGCAGCGCCTGGTTCAGCCACTGCTCCAGCGGATCGAAACGCGACCAGCGCAGCGGCTCATCGAGCGTAAAATAGTGTGCATCAGGAAGCCCGGCGCAGAATTTAAGGATAAACCCGCGCCCGCTTCCTTCGTAGCCCTGTACGGTGGTGGTGAGCAATACGCGGGGATATCGACTGACCAGCTCCTGCAGCAGCGGTGCCGGGATCGCCGCCGCTTCATCCACAATCAGCCATTCCGCCTGCGGCGACGCCTCCAGCGCCAGCAGCGCATCGGGTGCCATAAAGTGAAAAGCGTCAGCAGCAAAGGTGCTCAGCACCTCCGTTGAGGCTTTGGCCGGAGCCGTCACCAGACAATGTCCGTTCATTCGTGCCAGCATGCCCGCCAGCGCCGATTTACCGCGTCCGCGAGGCGCGGTCAGCACGGCAACCCCCGCTGGCAGCCTCATCAGCTGATCGAGTATCGCCTGCTGCTGCTGCTGCGGTGCCTGACAGTGCCACTGCGGCCAGTCCGGCTGCGCCGGAAACCGGCATGGCTGATGCTGCCGCTCCAGCAGCACCTGGTCATCCGCTAATATCAGCTGTTGCAGGTGGTGAACAAAATAAGGGGTGGCGATGGGTTCAGCGACATCGGCCCAGCGCAGGCTGTCGCTGTCAGGCTGCTGCGCCCACTGTTCCCAGGGCGGCACCAGCAGTAACAGCCAGCTACCGGCGGTGAGCGTGCCAGCCAGCGCAGCGAAAGCGTCGGCATGAAAGCCCTGACGGGCGTCAAACAGGGCATGACGAAATTCACGGCCAAGCAGCGTGCGCACCGCAGCAGGCTGTTTGTGCAGGACAGGCGTTTTATACTGACCCGGCTCTATATCTGAAGCAGAGAACAGCGGTTCCGGGCTCAACTCCAGCCAGTCGCCGGTCAGCGTTTCACGCCACGCCGCAGCCCGTAGTAAACACCAGGCCGGGTCGCCGCTGATCACCGCCAGACGACGCACACCGGCCTGCTGCATAAGCTGCGTAAGATGCTGCAGACTCATCAGTTGCTGGCGAAGGTGTTGCACTGTCCTGGATTGCCACCATCAAAACCGCGCTTGAACCAGGTGTAGCGCTGCTCAGACGTCCCGTGGGTGAAGCTGTCCGGCACCACGCGGCCCTGACCTTTCTGCTGCAGGCGGTCATCGCCAATTGCCTCGGCGGCATTCAGCGCTTCCTGCAGATCGCCCGCTTCAAGGATATTTTCCTGCTGCATATAATGTCCCCAGACACCGGCAAAACAGTCCGCCTGCAGTTCCATTTTGACGGAGAGCTGATTGACCTGCGTCTGGCTGGCGCCCTGCTGCATCTCACGCACTTTCGGTTCAATGCCCAGCAGTTTCTGGACATGGTGGCCAACTTCATGCGCGACGACGTAGCCCTGGGCGAAGTCACCGTCCGCGCCGAGTTTGGTTTTCATCTCGTCATAAAAAGAGAGGTCGATGTAGACGGTCTGATCGGCAGGACAGTAGAACGGCCCCATGACTGACTGTCCGGTACCACAGCCGGTGCGGGTTGCGCCGCGATACATCACCAGCTTTGGTGCCACATACTGTTTATTCATCTGCTGGAACAGTTTGCCCCAGGTGTCTTCCGTGGTGGCCAGGATCACCTTCGTGAATTTCGCAGCCTCATCATCATTGGCGCTGACGCTGCGCTGTTGCTGCTGGCTGGTCGGTGCAACTTCGCCACCTGTCAGCAGTGCGGTCAGGTCGTAACCGTAATAACCCGCGATGGCCACGACAATCAGCAGCACAATACCGCCTTTACCGCGCGGCAGACGAATCTGGCGGCCTCCGCCGCCTAAACCGGACGATTGATCGCGACGGTCTTCTACATTGTCGCTTTCGCGACGCCCTTGCCAGCGCATGCTGTATTCCCTCAGTCATTTTTTCAGATGGCATGATTTTAGTTGTGTGAGGCAGCAATCACCAGCTTTACCCTGAAATGAAAAAAGGAGAGCCGGGGCTCTCCTTTTTCTTTCTGCGCGGCAGGCAAACTCAGTCGAGCTTCACGCCCAGCCGCTGTGCAACCGCTTCATAGGCTTCCACCACGCCGCCGAGGCTCTGGCGAAAACGGTCTTTATCCATTTTATCCAGCGTCTCTTTGTCCCACAGGCGCGCACCGTCTGGCGAAAACTCATCGCCCAGCGTCACTTCGCCGTTAAACAGACCAAACTCCAGTTTGAAGTCGACCAGAATCAGGCCCGCATCGTCGAACAGTTTGCTCAGCACCTCGTTGGCTTTAAAGGTCAGCTCCTGCATCCGCGCCAGGTTCTGTTTGCTGACCCAGCCAAAGGTTTCGCAGTAGGATTCATTGACCATCGGGTCATGCTTTGCATCATCTTTCAGGAAAAGATCAAACAGCGGCGGATTGAGCACAATGCCCTCTTCCACGCCCAGACGTTTTACCAGCGAGCCTGCGGCGCGGTTACGTACCACGCACTCTACCGGCACCATCTCCAGCTTCTTCACCAGCGCTTCAGTATCTGACAGCAGCGCTTCCATCTGGGTCGGGATACCCGCTTCCTGCAATTTAGTCATGATAAAATGGTTAAACTTGTTGTTAACCATTCCCTTGCGATCAAATTGCTCGATTCGGGCGCCATCACCTGCTGATGTATCGTTGCGGAATTCGAGTATCAGCAGATCCGGGTTATCGGTGCTGTATACGGTTTTCGCTTTACCGCGATACAACTCAGCTCGCTTTTGCATCTTGTTCACTCCAGACTTGAAATAACGGGTGTTCAGCGGCCAGTGCCGCTGCGGCGATTGCCTTGACGCAATCGTTTACTTCGCCGCGCGCTATTATGCCAAAAACAAAATAAAAAGGCCGGAGAATCTCCGGCCTGGGGCAACTTTATTTGTTCAGCGCCGCCTGGAACACGGCCACCAGCGCATCGTTCTGCGACTGGGTCAGCACATGCCCTTTCGGGTCGATGAATTGCAGACTGGTGCGGTTGTCGAGATCGCCGACCTGCACTTTGTAATCACCGTTTGGTAATTCCGGATCTTTCGCACCGACTGAATCCCAGTCGCTGCTGCTCAGTGACTTGTAGGTCACCTTCATGCTGCCGGTTGAGCGGGTCGAGTTGGTCACTTCCATCCCGACGCGTTTCATTGCATCAGGCAGACGCTGCCATGCCACGTTGTATGGCGTACGCAGGATCAGCAGTGGCAGGCCGGTATCATCTGCACCGCTCTGCACATCAATGGCCCCATTCACCCGACCAGAGGCCGCGTTTTCACTCGCCGTATCAATCTTGTCCATACCGGTGCTGATGTCATTCAGCATCTGCGCGGTGTAACGCTGGATCTGCACAGGTGAGGTAATGGTTTTACCATCCTGCTGCAGCTCCAGCAGACGAACGGTTAACTGCTGCTGATAGCTCTGCGACTGCACGCTGATCTGGTAGCGGCCACGATACTGCTGATCTTCATCAGCACGGTTCCACTGCACCCAGTCCGTCGTCAGCTGCTGGCCTGCGTCATTACGGGAGGCAATCGGGTATTTGTATGACTGCACCACGTTGACGACCTGCGACCAGACTGAACCGCGGCTGTTATCAATCATCAGCGCGCCGGTATTGTTGCTGAACTGTGCGCGGGTGCCGTTCATCAGCGCCAGCGGCTGGGCTGGCGGACGGATGTCGAGCTGCTTGCCGGTGGGTGCCTGACTGGTCGTGCGCGGCACATCGAAATCACCACGCTGCACCGGCAGGATCATTCCGGCAGGCGCTTTCAGTTCATTTAACTGACTGGCTTCAAGATAAGATTCGTCACCGCTGACCTGGCGCTTATAACGCTGATCGCTTGAACAGGCCGACAACAGCATCAGGGTAGAAAGCCCCACCACTGTGGCTACTGTTGACCGCTTTACTGAGTAATTCATTCAAACTCCCTAAATTATCGCAAACCCGCTTTCACCAGCGCCTGCTCCACTTTCGGCTGGCCGGCTGCAGTCAGTGGCGTCATTGGCAGACGCAGCGTGTCGTTAGCGATTAATCCTAGCTGTTTCGCAGCCCATTTCACCGGGATAGGATTGGGTTCACAGAAAAGCGTCTGGTGAAGATGCATCAGACGCTGATTCAGGCGGCGTGCCCCGACGAAATTGCCCTGCTGTGCGAGTTGACACAGTTCGACCATTTCGCGCGCAGCCACGTTGGCCGTCACCGAAATGACGCCTTTGCCGCCCAGTTGCATAAAGTCCAGCGCAGTCGCGTCATCGCCACTCACCAGAATGAAATCTTCATTAACCAGCTCTTGGATCTGACTAACCCGCGATAAGTTCCCGGTTGCCTCTTTGATTCCGATAATATTTTTGATTTCGGCCAGGCGGGCAACGGTTTCCGGCAGCATGTCACAACCGGTACGCGAGGGAACGTTATACAGCATCTGTGGCAGGCTGGTGCTATTCGCAATCGCTTTAAAGTGCTGGAACAGCCCTTCCTGCGTCGGACGGTTGTAATATGGGGTCACGGTCAGGCAACCCACAACGCCGGAATTTTCAAAACGCTTAGTCAGAGAGATGCCTTCAGCGGTGGCGTTTGCCCCGGTTCCGGCAATCACCGGAATACGGCCATCGGCCAGCTCCAGGGTCAGCATCACCACATCACCATGTTCTTCATGGCTCAGGGTAGCAGATTCGCCTGTGGTGCCGACGGAAACGATCGCCGCGGTGCCGCTGGCGACGTGATAATCAATCAGTTTTTTCAGACTCGACCGGCAGACATTACCGCTGTCATCCATTGGCGTAACGAGTGCAACAATACTTCCCGTAAACATTGGCGATCCCCTCGACAAACAAGTGCTTCATGGTACGTTTTACACTTAGGGAAAAGCAAGCCAGCCACGCCATTCCCGCGCTTGTCAGCAGTTTTTTTTATGTTTACCTTATGGTTATTAGCGAAAGCAGAGGAAAAGCCATTTTGCCGCAATCTCAGCCCCATCATCTGGTGATCACCGCGCTCGGTGTTGACCGTCCGGGTATCGTCAACACCATTACCCGACACGTCAGCAGCTGCGGTTGCAATATTGAAGATAGCCGTCTTGCCATGCTTGGGGATGAGTTCACCTTTATCATGCTGCTGTCGGGCAGCTGGAACGCGATCACACTGATTGAATCGACCCTGCCACTGAAAGGGGCAGAGCTGGAACTGCTGATCGTCATGAAGCGCACCAATGCCCGGCTCCGTCCGCCGATGCCCGACACCGCGTTCATTCAGGTTGAGGTGGCTGATTCGCCGCATATTATTGAACGCTTTACCGATCTTATCGATAAGCATCAGATGAATGTGGCCGAACTGGTGTCGCGCATCACGCCAGCACAACACAATTTGCCACCTACGCTCTATATTCAAATGACCGCTCACAGTCCGACGCGAACCAGTGGCACCCCGTTTGAGCAGGCGTTTAATACCCTGTGTCAGGAGCTGAATGCTCAGGGAACGCTGCGCCTTTACAGTGTGTCAGATGCCGACAGCAGCGAATCTGTCAGCGCGGTACGCTAAGCTTTGGTCAATTAACCGGAGTTATTTCTCCACATTACTGCCACTGAAAGGTGACCGGCTATGTGGTGAAATACCCCCTGATGGTAATTTTCCCTCTGGCCGTTTCTGACCGGATGGTGTATTACCCACAGCCTGAATAAGAAAATGGAGAGATGTAATGAATCCACTGAAAGCCGGAGATACTGCACCCGCATTTAGCCTGCCCGATCAGGACGGCGAACACGTGAATCTGACCGACTTCCAGGGACAGCGCGTTCTGGTGTACTTTTACCCGAAAGCGATGACACCAGGCTGCACCGTGCAGGCGTGCGGTCTGCGTGACAACATGGATGAGTTGAAAAAAGCGGGCGTGGAAGTGCTGGGCATCAGCACCGACAAACCGGAAAAACTGTCAAAGTTTGTCGAAAAAGAGCTGCTGAACTTTACCCTGCTCTCCGATGAAAACCATGAAGTCTGCCAGGCGTTTGGCGTCTGGGGTGAAAAAACGTTTATGGGGAAAACCTATGACGGCATTCATCGCATCAGCTTCCTGATAGATGCTGAGGGCAGGATCGAAAAAGTGTTTGATAACTTTAAGACCTCGAATCACCACGACATGGTGCTGGATTACGTCAAGTCAGCCTGATGTTGAGGGGCGCGGTAGCCTTAACGCCGTGCCCTGCTTAGCTGCCTCTTCCCCGCCCGTTTTTATCCTGCCGTTACGAAATACTCTGAGTTCAAGCGATTACGCGGCGGCCACGATAACGCAGTTGCGCCCGGCATTTTTCGCTTCATAGAGTGCCGCATCCGCCTGTTTTAAACTGCCTTCAAGCCCGGCATCCTGCGAACCATTCCAGGCCGCGACGCCGATAGACAAGGTAATGCGTCCCACGTCGGTGAGCCAGGCTTCTGCAATACCCAGTCGCACGCGCTCGGCGATAATCTGCGCCTCATCCAGCGCCGTTCCCGGCAGCAGCATCAGAAACTCCTCTCCGCCGTTGCGGCACACCACGTCAGACTGACGGGCGCTGGCACGCAGCGTGCTAGCGACCTGCTGAATTACCCGGTCACCCACATCGTGGCCCCAGCTATCGTTGACGCTTTTAAAGTGATCGATATCCAGCGCCAGCACCGAGAAAGGCTGGCGTAGCGTGCGGTAATACTCCAGTACCGCATTAAGACCACGCCGATTCAGCAACTGAGTCAGGGGATCGGTCTGGGCTTCCGAACTCAGACGACCGATCTTATCCTGCACCAGTCCGATGCCGGTGAGCAGCGCGCGCTTGACCTGCGCCGCCTCAAAATACCAGGCACTGATGCCGCCAATCTCTTTTGATACGCCCTGCGCATCCATACGGCTGGCTTTGCGGGCCAGCTGGAACAGCGGCCGGGCAATCAGCCGTGCCAGCACCAGCGCAACCAGCAGGGTCAGCAACGCGAACGGCACCGAGTTTTTCAGGACTTTCATTAACAGGCCTGAGAGCGGGTTCAGCGTGACGTTAATCGGCTTCAGCGCCACCACCGTCCAGCCGGTGGTCGGCACGACGGCATAGCCCGCCAGCTGCGTGGACTCACCTGCACCCGCAAGCATCAGCGAGCCATTGGTCTTCTCGTCACGCGGACTGACGATGGCGGGCAGAACTTTACCAATCAGCTGACGATTCTGGTGATACAACACCTCATTATTACTGTCGAGCACATAGACCGTAGTGCCATCACGGTAAAATTGTTCACCCAGTAACGCATTCAGAATGCTTTTTTTCTTCAGATAGATTGTGCCGCCGATGTAGCCCAGATAGTCGCCATCGGGACTCCAGATTGGCCAGGAGACAAACACCAGCAGATTATTGGCTGCAGAAAGGGTCGGTTTACTGATGATCGGCTGCCGCAGCGTCAGCGCTTCGCGGGAGGCGTCACTGGTGACACGCATCCCTTTCAGCGTCAGGGATTCGGGCGAGATCGCTTTGATCGCGCCCTGCTCATCCACCACGGCCACCGAGTTGAAACTGGTGGTCTGCTCACGCAGACGATTGACTTCGCTATTCAGCAGCTCTTCATTATTAAAATCACGGCTTAGCTGGTTGGCGCTGTAGTGCAGCTGTGACTGCGCCAGCTGGAAAAAGATTTCACTGGTTGAGGCCAGCTTGGCGGCATAGGCCCGGTTAGCCTCAAGTGTGGTGTCAATCAGTACCTGGCGCTGCACCCGCCAGGTGGCGTAGAGCGTATTCGCGAGCGTGATAACAATGCTGACAATCACCAGCAGGGCGATCAGATTGCGCAAGTCGGCCTTGGGCCGAAAGAGCTTTAGCATGGCGTCGCCGCCCTGGAGAAGAGTGTCATGTCGTGAATGCCTGATTATTTTTTTAATGTGTGCCAGAAGCCCTGATAGCCGGGCTTAAGTCTACACTGTGTCGGCATTTTTGAGCAGCATTAAGACAAATATCACCCCGCTTAATACAGATTTAGCTGGCACTAATCGATTAACCCCTGACTATCGTAAAATGGCCAGGGTCCCGAAAAGTGGCCAATCGCGCACTGATGCGTGACCATTCCCTGCACTGGCTGCCAGCAATGGAGCAAAAAGCCAGGCGGCTCCAGAATAAAATGAGCCGGCCCCTCCGGATGCAGATCCAGAGCCACCTGATGCGACACGCCTGGCGCGACACAGGCCAGGGTTCCGGCAAAACGGGTCTGCAGGCTGCGATGCAGATGACCACAGAGCACCCGCTCAACCTGCGGATGGCGGGCAATGATCGCCTCAAGTGCCTCAGGATGGCGTAACCGTTGCCGATCCATATGCGCAATGCCACAGGCAAAAGGGGGATGATGCAGCATCACCAGCGTGGGCTGATCCGCGGCCTCGTGCAGTGCCTGATCCAGCCATTGCAACTGCTGCTCATCCACCTCGCCCCACGGCTGTTGCGGTACGCTGGAGTCCAGGGCCAGCAGCCTGACGCCGCCCACGCTAAGCTGCCAGTTCAGGGTTGGTCCCGCCTGCAGGTAGGTGTGATCCGGAAAGGCAGCCCGCAGTGCCTGGCGATCGTCGTGATTGCCCGCCATCAGATAAAAGGGCAGCTGGAGGCGCTGCAGGGCTTCGCGCAGCGTCTGGTACTCTTCCGGCTTGCCAAAATCGACCAGGTCGCCGGTAATCACCACCACATCGGGGCGCGGCTGCAGCGCGTTAAGAGTATCGATAACCTGCAGTAAAGCGGCATGGGTATCGACCTGTTTATAAGAGAGACGACCAAAGGCCTTGATATGCAGATCGCTGATTTGAGCGATGACCGTGGGTTGAACAGACACAACCGACTCCTTAGCAACTAAATTCCAGCGCGGCCTGGCGGGTCAGCGACCAGCTGATGCGCTGTCCCGCCTGCCAGATTTCGCGGGCATGACGCTCGACCTGAATGGGGTTATCCAGCCCGATATCGATCAGTAAGCGCTGCGAGGCGCCAAGAAACGTACTGCCCACCACCACACCGCGCTGGGCATAGCGGGTGTCGTCGGCCAGCAGCACATCTTCCGGGCGGCAAAAACGCAGGGGATGACCGTCGGGATCGTGCGCAATGCAGTTAATGGCGCCCACAAAATCCGCCACAAAGCGGGAGGCCGGGCGCTGATAGATTCCCTGCGGAGTATCCAACTGCACCAGACGGCCCTGCTCCATCACCGCGATGCGATCGCCCAGCGCCATCGCCTCCTGCTGATCGTGGGTGACGTAAACCGCGGTAATCGCCAGCCGCTTGAGCAGCGCGCCGATCTCCAGTCGCAGCCGATCGCGCAGCCTGGCGTCAAGCGCCGCCAGCGGCTCATCGAACAACAGGACTTTGGGCCGGGCGGCCAGCGCACGTGCCAGCGCCACCCGCTGCTTCTGCCCGCCGGACAATTTATCAATCGCCCGGTGGGACAGATGTGTCAGGTCAACCAGTGCCAGCATCTCCGCGACCCGCGCGTCACGCTCGGCACGTGGCACGCCCTGCACCTTCAGTCCATAGGCGACGTTCTGCGCCACGTTGAGCGTCGGGAACAGCGCGTAGTTCTGAAACACCATGCCAACATTGCGTTTCTCAATCGGCAGCGCGGTGACGTTACGCTTGTCAAACCAGATCTCTCCCGGGGGATCGCTGCTATCCAGACCGCTGATAATACGCAGCAGCGTGGTTTTGCCACAGCCTGACGGCCCCAGCAGTACCAGTGTTTCACCGGCGTGAACCTGCAGTTCGAGCGGATGCAGCGCGACCTGCTGATTAAAGCGACGCGAGCAGTGGCGCAGCGTCACGTTGACGGCCTCATTCATACGGTTTCCTCTCTCTGCTGCCGCGAAGATTGCCGTTCCAGCCAGTGATTACAGGCGTTGAGCAACAGCAGCAGCGGTAAAATCATCATAATAAAGATCAGGGTATAGGCGGACCCGACTTCCAGCCGCATCGAGGTGTAGCTGTCGGCCAGACCAACCGGCAGGGTTTTGGTCAGTGGCGTGTGCAGCATCCAGGTAATGTTGAACTCCCCCACCGACAGGGTGATCACCATAAATGCGCCCGCCAGAATGCCGTTGCGGCAGTTCGGGACGACCACGGTAAAGAAGCGGCGCCAGAAGCCCGCCCCCAGGCTGGCGGCAGCTTCTTCAAGGCGCGGCAGATCAATCGCCTGCATCACCGACAGCACCGGTCGGATCATAAAGGGCAAGGTAAAGAGCACATGGCCGATAAGGATGAAGAGCCAGCTGTCGCGCAACGCGCTGAACTGACCATAAAGCAGAATGATGCCCAATGCGGTGGCCAGGCCCGGCAATGCGACTGGCAGCATCAGGCACTCCTCAATGCGGCTGGCCCAGCGTGACGGTGATTTCAGTAAGCCCCAGGCGGCCGGCACGCCAGCGATAACCGTCACCGCCAGACAACTCAGAGCGATCAGCAGCGACAGCCAGAAGGTGTCGGCATACATCTGCCACACCTGTTCCACCCACTTCAGCGTCAGGCCGCTGCGCAGGCCAGTGAAATAGTTCTGCGTGACGCCCGCCAGCATCGAGAGCACAACCGGCACAATCATAAACAGCGCGGTGAGGCTGGTGATCACCACCTGCAGCCAGAACAGCCCCCGGCGCTTCATACCGTCTCCTTACGGCGGGCAGCCAGTCCGTTCGCCAGCATCAGCGCCAGCCAGGCCACCGCCCCCATCACCACCGAAAGCGCCGCTGCGGTGGCAAAGTTGGCGTAATTAGTGAACTCGCCATAAATGGTCAGCGGCAGCACCGCGAGCTCTGTGCCAAGGGTAAATGCGGTGCCAAAGGCGCCCATGCTGGTGGCGAAACAGAGCGCGCCGCAGGAGAGCAGCGCCGGTTTCAGCCCAGGAATGATGACGTCAATGATGATGCGCCACTGGCTGGCACCCAGCGATCGGGCGGCCTCTTCCAGCGAACGGTCCAGCTTTTCACTGGCCGCCACCAGCGTCACGATGGCGCGCGGCAGCGAAAAATAGAGATAGCCAATAAATAAGCCGCTGAGCGAATAGGCCAGGATCCAGCGCTCATGAAACAGACTGAGACTGAGTTGCGCCAGAACCCCCTGACGCCCCGCCAGCATGACCATCAGAAATCCCACCACCACGCCCGGAAAGGCCAGCGGAAAGGTCAGCAGCGCCAGCAGAGTGCCTCGCCCGGTAAAGCGCTGCCGTGCCAGAAAGCAGCCGACCACCGCAGCAATCAGCAGCGTCACCAGTGTGACCGCCGCCGAGAGCAGCACGGTATTCAGCAGGCTTTGCAGATATTGCGGCTGGCTGATTACCGTCCAGTAGCCGCTGTGGTGAGTCGTGCGATCCTCCGTCATACCGATCTGCAACAGACGAGCAAACGGCAACAACCAGAAGGCAGCAAAGAACAGCAGCGCAGGCAGCAGCATCCACGGCCAGTTTGCCCCCAGCGGCCGAAGGCGGTGGCGAACTGAGTCGCCAGCAGCAAACGGATTGATCTCTGAGAGTGACATCAGCGGATCTCGCTCAGATAACGGGCGGAGAAGCTCTTCTGCGCGTCGGCCATCTGCTGATAATCAACCGTGTGAGCGCGCGCATAGTCGCTGTCAGGCAGAAAATATTTCTTCGCTTCGGGTGACATCGCCCCCGCCCGGACCGGACGCAGCCAGGCATTAGCCCAGATCGCCTGACCAGCATCTGACAGCACGAAATCGATCACTTTCTTACCATTGGCCGGATGCGGCGCATTTTTCACCAGACTGATGACGTAAGGCACCGTGATCGTCCCCTCGCTGGGGATCACAAATTCCACATTGGCGTGATCTTTGTAACGGGCACGGTAGGCGTTAAAGTCATAGTCGATCAGAATCGGGATTTCGCCTGAAATCAGCCGGGCATAGGCGGTCTGCTTAGGCACAATCGGCTGGTTGCGTTGCAGCGCTTTGAACCAGTTGATGGCCGGGGTGAAGTCATGCAGGCTGCCGCCTTTGGCCTGATTCACCGCGACGGCTGCAACGTAGCCCACAAAGGCGCTGGCCGGATCAAGATAGCCCACCATGCCTTTATATTCCGGCTTCAGAAGATCATCCCAGGAACGCGGCACCGGCGCGCCACCCAGCGCATCAACGTTGACCATAAAGCCCATGGTACCGGAGTGCAGCGCCACCCACTTACCAGCGGGATCTTTCATGCCTGCCGGGATCTGATCCCAGTTTGCCGGTTTGTAAGCGCTGATCACGTCTGCGCTGACTGCCTGAATGCCGAAGCTGACGCCGTAATAGACCACGTCGGCGACCGGATTGCTTTTCTCGGCGACCAGCTGCGCCAGCGCCTGACCCGAATTTTTATTATCCTGCGGCACATGAATGCCCGTCGTTTTTTCGATCGCCTGGAGCTGTGTCGCCCAGTCGGCCCACTCTGGCGGGCAGTTGTAGCAGATAGCATTTTCTGCCGCCTGCGCCCACGATGAGGCAAGCGTGCATCCGGCCAGCAGCGCAGCGCTGGCGATAGGTTTGAAGTTAACGGTGAGTGACATGATGTTCCCCTGAAAAAGAGCCATGAAATGCCGGGGCGACACTCTCCCCGAGACGTAAATGATGTGCCAGCAGATGGGTTTTACCGCCGACGGGATTCAGAAGCAGGTCAATGGCGCGCGCGCCCATTAGCGCAATCGGCTGCACCACACTGGCCAGTGAAGGTGAAAGCTGTTCGCCCAGCTCAATGCCATCGAAGCCGACCACGGAGAGCTGATTCGGTACACTGACGCCGGCACGCGCAGCGGCACCCAGCAGGCTGATAGCCAGCAGATCGTTACTGCAAATCACCGCCGTCAGCGGCGAAGGTGCATTAATCAGCGGCAGCAGCGGATGGAAATCGGACTGGATATGGCTGGGCATCTCAATCATCGCCTGCGGCGTCAGACCGGCCTGCTGCATGGCATCGCAGTAGCCAAGGTAGCGCAGACGGGCGCGGTCAGATTGCTGCATAGGACCCGCAGCCATCACGATGTGGCGGTGGCCCAGTGACACCAGATGGGCGGTCGCTTCGGCAATGGCTTTGCGGTTATCTACGCACAGCGCGGGCCATTCTTGCTGTTGCGGAACGTTGTGGGTCAGCACGAAGGGCATCTTCGCCGCCGCCAGTGTCGGCAGCAGCGCACTGCTGTCGGCATCTGCCACCGTCAGTACCAGACCGGCGACACGCTGGTGCAGCATATGTTCGACAATGGCCGCTTCCCGCTCAGCCTGATAATCACTGGTTGCTACCAGCAGCCCATATCCCGCCAGACGAGCCTGCTGCTCCATCGCCTGTAACTGCATGGCAAAAACCGGATTGAGCAGTGAAGGCAACAGGACGCCAAGCGTGGTGGAGTGTTGGGTGCGGAGCTGACGGGCAATATGATTCGGGCGGAAACCGATCTGTTCCGAGGCGGCAAGCACCTTTTGCAGCGTGCCCGGTTTTAGCAGATGAGGGTCAGAAAAGGCGCGCGCAGCGGTTGCGCGGGAGACCCCTGCCAGTCTGGCTACGCTGATTAAATCGGTCATGACTGCCTCGTGTATTGTCGATGAGATCGATCTCATTGCGACAACACTAGTGGCGTTTTATGACAGGGGCATCACAGCAATTTGACGGGCAGATGACAGCGGCAGTGACGCCGCTGTGAGGGAATTAAAGCATCAGGAAGGCGTAACCGCTGTTTTCCAGGGTCGCAACGGTGGTGCCGCTGGAGATGGTGTGAGTGACCATCGGGTCGATCCAGTTGCGCTCAAGCTGATGAAACGCCACTGACTGATCGCAGATAGTGACCTGAACGCCCGCTTTTTTCAGCTCGCTGATCAGCTTCAGGTTCGGGTTATCGACGCCGTAGGCTTTGCTGAACTGGTCATTATTCAGCGCTGATGAAACCGCGTCGCCATTAATTGACACCACAAATTTCAGCTGGTCGAGTGGCACACCCGCCGCATAATAGAGGTTGGTGACGCGCGCTACGCGCTCCAGACCGAGATTCGGCTTACGAATATCCCCTTCGCTGCGGTTGATCTGGAATACTATTTTATTACTCAGGCCCGCTGTCGTGCCGGGTTTAAATGCAGGCGTATCGACATAATGTATTTTGCCGTAGCCTTCAATCGCTGGCGTACTCCAGAAATCAGCAGGTTCGGATTTATTATCCGCCATTTTTCCGCTGACCTTATCGAATAATTCCGGCAACTGTAAAACATTGCCGCCGATAAATCCCGCTACGGCTGCCATAACCACTAAAGCTGCTGGACGCATTAACTCTTCTCCCGATCGTTTAAAACATTAATTACATTGCCAGCCACGCGTAGCCCTGGTTTTGCAGGGTTGATACGGTGGTCGGACTGGAAAGTGCATGGACTACAGATTTATCAATCCAGTTATTGGGATAGTGATGGAATGCCACGGACTGATCGCAGACCGAGACTTTCACTCCCGCCTGATTCAGCTCATTAATCAGCTTCAGGTTTGGATTTTCGATGCCATAAAACTTTTTAAAATGAGCATTATCCAGCATGGCGGGCGTCGCATCGCCGGTGACCGAAACGACAAACTTCAGCTGATCGGCCGGAATGCCGGAGGCGATATATAAATTCACCACGCGCGCCACACGTTCCAGTCCCAGATTGGGCGAGGTCATCGCGCCATCGCTTCGGGTAATCTGGAAAACAATTTTATTGCTCAGGCCCGCCACCGGTTTAAACGCGGCGTCGGGCTCATAATGAATTTTGCCATAACCTTCAATCGCCGGTGTGCTCCAGAATCCCGGAGCTTCCTGAGGCTCGGTTGCAAAATGGCGTGTCACTTTGTCATAAATCTCGCCACTCTGTGTGACAGCCGCGCCAACGACTCCGCCAATAATGGCGATTAACGCGTATGAAACCACTGAACGCATAACACTTCTCTCCGGCAAATATGTCTGGCAGATTCAGGACAGAATCAGGTCGGCTATCTATATCACAGCGCAGGCATAATTCTCGCCTGTGTAAATTCAGGTCAGCGCGCGGCTGATAACTGCTGAAATTATTCACCTTACGAATTAATCGAAAATTTTCATTATGAGGAAAAAAAGGTCTTAATCAGAATGGACCTGACTCTTTTAGCTCTTATCCCTTCCTGTGACATTAACAGAAATAAATAACAGCCAGGCATAGCTGGAATAAGCAGGATAAAGGCGGGGGTTACGATTTAATTTATCAATGGCAAAGAGGAGATTAACGGCTCAGAGAGGGCTATTTTTTCAGAGTAGACCTGGAAAAACTCATGCCATAGTCAGTTTTTTTGAGTGAATTTACATAACTTTAAAAAAATACGCTCACTGGCTAAATCTGCGTGGCAGCAGATTCTGCTTTATTCTGCCGAAGCGCATTGGGAATAAATGAATAAGGCGTCACTTAAACGCTCACAAACCCGGCGATACTCCGCCGGTTTCTGTTCGTTTAGCTGCGGTTTACGTTGGAAGGATGTTCAATTTTTTTCGTCAAAATGGGCGATCTTGCACAAATCACGCCGGTCGTTTGCCAGAAAACGACATTTCATTCTTTTGATGCTCTGGTTAAGATAGTCACGAACCGTCGTTATCTGCGAAAAATGGAACATTCCCGCTGCGCACCTGTCCATTTTCAGGGCCTCTCTACAGGATTAAGGCATGTTGAACCGGTTAAAGAAAACGCTGATCGCCGCGCTCCTTCCGACGCTCATTTTCACTACTCTGTCACCTGCTTACGCCGATGTCAGTGATTCACTTCCCGATATTGGCACTACGGCCGGTTCGACGCTGTCGATTAATCAGGAACTGCAGATGGGCGACTTTTATGTGCGCCAGCTGCGTGCCAGTGCGCCGCTGATCAACGATCCGCTGCTTAATCAGTATATTAATCAGCTGGGTCAGCGACTGGTGTCGCATGCCGATTCGGTGAAAACCCCGTTCCACTTCTTTCTGATTCAGAACGATGAGCTCAACGCCTTTGCCTTTTTTGGAGGCAACGTGGTGCTGCACTCAGCGCTGTTCCGCTATACCGAAAATGAAAGCCAGCTGGCGTCAGTGATGGCGCATGAGATTTCACACGTTACCCAGCGCCATCTGGCGCGCGCAATGGAAGATCAGAAGCGCAATGCGCCACTGACATGGGTCGGTGCGCTGGGCTCAATTCTGCTGGCGATGGCCAATCCGCAGGCGGGCATGGCAGCACTGACCGGCACCCTGGCGGGAACTCAGCAGGGAATTATCAGTTTTACCCAGGGTAATGAACAGGAAGCCGACCGCATCGGAATTCAGGTACTGCAGCGCGCCGGGTTTGATCCCCAGGCGATGCCGAACTTTCTGCAGAAGCTGGCCGATCAGAGCCGCTTCTCCTCGAAGCCACCTGAAATTCTGCTGACGCATCCCCTGCCCGACAGCCGTCTGGCGGATGCCCGCAACCGCGCTAACCAGATGCGCCCGGTGGTGGTGCAATCTACAGAAGATTTCTATCTGGCAAAGGTGCGTTCACTGGGCATGTACTCCACCGGGCGTAATCAGCTTACCGACGAACTGCTGAACCAGTATGCCAGCGGCAATTCTCGTGAGCAGCTGGCGTCACAATATGGCAAAGCCATACAGTTTTTGCAGGCGAAAAGTTTTGCCGATGCGAAGCGGATTATGACGCCGCTGCTGGCGAAACAGCCGAATAACGTCTGGTTCCTGGATCTTATGTCAGACATCGATATCGGCCTGAATCAGCCCCAACAGGCGATCGCCCTGCTCAGCGCCGCCACCAGTGCAAAAAACAGCCCGGTGGTGCAGCTCAACCTGGCCAACGCCTACGTTGAAGCGAAACAGTATGCCAACGCCAGCCGCATTCTGAATCGCTACACCTGGGCTAATAAAGATGATCCCAACGGCTGGGATTTGCTGGCCCAGGCGTCTGCACAGCAGGGACTGAATGATGAAGAGTTATCGGCGCGGGCAGAGAGTCTGGCGCTGAATGGCCAGCTCGATCAGGCGATCACCGCACTTGGCAGCGCCAGCGCACAGGTGCCGCTCGGCAGCCTGAAACAGGCGCGCTACGATGCCCGTATCGATCAGCTGCGCCAGTTACAACAGCGCTTTAAGCAATATCAGAAAGGCTGAGCATTCATGCTGCGAATAAAGGAGAGTCTGAGATGGTGACGATTTACCACAACCCGCGCTGCAGCAAGAGCCGCGAGACGCTGGCGCTGCTGAACGCCCGCGGGATAGAGCCGGAAGTGGTGCTCTATCTGCAAACGCCGCCCGATCGCGAGACGCTGCAAATCCTGTTACAGAAACTGGGAATGCAGAGCGCACAGCAGTTGATGCGGACTAAAGAGGCGATCTATAGCGAACTGGCACTCAGCGACAAAAGCGAAAGTGCACTGCTGGATGCGCTGGTGGAACATCCGGTGCTGATTGAAAGGCCGATAGTGATCAATAGCGACAAGGCGCGGATCGGACGTCCACCCGAAGCGGTGCTCGACCTGTTTTAAAGGCCGAGTGTCTCTTTCACAAACGGAATGGTGAGTTTACGCTGGGCGCTGATCGAGGCGCGATCAAGCCGATCCAGCGTATCAAACAGGGTGCGCATTTCACGATCCAGTCGCTTCAGCAGGAAGCGTCCCACATCTTCCGGCAGCTCAAATCCGCGTAACCCGGCGCGCAGTTGCAGCGCCTGTAATTTGTCTTCGTCGGAGAGAGGCTGCAGGCGATAGATCTGCCCCCAGTCCAGCCGCGAGGCGAGATCAGGCAGTTGCAGATTAAGCTGGCGTGGCGGACGATCGCCGGTAATAAACAGGCGCGTATTACCGGTTTCAAGAATACGGTTATAGAGATCGAAGATCGCCATTTCCCATTCAGGCTCGCCTGCAATGCACTCGATGTTATCGATGCAGACCAGTGACAGCTGCTCCATCCCTTCCAGTACTTCCGGTACAAACCAGGTGCGTTTATCCAGCGGAACGTAACCGACCGCTTCGCTGCGCGCTGACATCTCGGCGCACGCGGCGTGCAGCAAATGGCTCCGCCCTCCGCCTTCGCGTGACCAGAAGTAGAGATAGCTGCCATGTTGTTGGTTGAGAGCGCCTTTCAGCGCGGCAATCAGCGACGGGTTTTCCCCCGGCCAGAAGCTGGAGAAGGTTTCATCGTCAGGTAAATAGAGTGGCAATGACAATTGTGCCGGCGTGTTCAGAAGCACCTCAGCAAGAGAACAAGCAAAAAATCGGGGGAAGTCTAACACAGTTTTCAGAAAGAGATGAATGGGGCGTCCCTGCCCCGATCCTGTCAGGCTTGCTGCGATCACGGCTCGCGCGATTCTTCAGCCTCCAGCACCACTTCTTCCGGACGCAACAGCGAGATCACACGGAAGATCAGCGCTAATCCCACCCCCACGATCGTCGCCAGCGCCATGCCTTTCAGCTCCGCAGCACCGATATGCACTTTCGCACCGCTGACGCCGATGATCAGGATCACCGAAGTCAGGATCAGATTTTGCGCTTTGTTGTAATCGACTTTGGATTCGATCAACACCCGGATACCGGATGCGCCAATCACGCCATACAGCAGCAGCGACACGCCGCCCATTACCGGTACCGGGATCGCCTGAATCACCGCCGCCAGTTTGCCGACACAGGAGAGCAGGATCGCCAGAATCGCCGCACCGCCAATCACCCAGGTACTGTAGACGCGGGTAATCGCCATCACACCGATGTTTTCACCGTAGGTGGTGTTAGGCGTTGAACCAAAGAAGCCGGAGATGACCGTTGATAAGCCGTTGGCGAACATCGAACGATGCAGGCCAGGGTCGCGAATCAGATCTTTCTTTACGATATTGGCGGTGACTACAAGATGACCGATATGCTCGGCAATCACCACCAGCGCCGCAGGCAGGATCGTCAGCATCGCCACCCACTCAAAGCGCGGGGTATAGAAGGTTGGCAGCGCAAACCAGGGGGCTTTGACCACGCCGCTCCAGTCAACGATGCCCATAAATGCAGAGAGCAGATAACCCGCCACCACCCCGACCAGAATCGGGATGATCGCCAGGAAGCCACGAAACAGCACGGAACCGAATACCGTCACTGCCAGCGTGACCAGCGAAATCAGCACGGTTGTACTGTCGGGCGCGCTGCCTTCCGCGGGCAGCAGCCCTGCCATATTGGCGGCTACCCCTGCCAGTTCCAGACCGATGACGGCGACAATCGCGCCCATCGCCGCCGGGGGAAACATCACATCGAGCCAGCCGGTGCCCGCGCGTTTGACAATCAGCGCCACGAGACAGAACAGCACGCCGCAGAGGATAAATCCGCCCAGCGCGACCTCATAACCCAGCGGCAGCAATAGCAGTACTGGCGAGATAAAGGCAAAACTGGAACCGAGGTAAGCGGGAATTTTGCCTTTACAGATAAAGAGGTAGATCAGCGTCCCAACGCCGTTGAATAACAGCACCGTCGCCGGATTGATGTGGAACAGAATCGGTACCAGTACCGTGGCACCAAACATGGCGAACAGGTGTTGCAGGCTGAGTGGAATGGTTTGCAGTAACGGCGGTCGTTCACTGACGCCAATGGCGCGACGAGTCATCATTTATCCCCTTGTGTTATTTATCCCCCAGGGCGCGCGCCTCTGGCACAGCAGCAGGCACGCCGGTGAGCCTTGCAGCCACACCAAACCCGTTCGGGGATCTTTTTTTTGCCAAAAAAAAGCCGACTCTCTGGTCGGCTGTGCGATTATTTGGTTCCGAAAATCTTGTCCCCGGCATCGCCGAGCCCGGGAATGATGTAACCCTTCTCATTCAGTCCCTGATCCACTGACGCGGTGTAAAGCTCAACGTCAGGATGCGCTTTCTCCAGCGCGGCAATCCCTTCTGGTGCGGCAACCAGTACCAGCACTTTGATGCTGGTGCAGCCCGCTTTCTTCAGCAGGTCGATGGTGGCGATCATGGAACCGCCGGTCGCCAGCATAGGATCGACGACCAGCGCCAGGCGCTCTTCGATGTTAGAAACCAGCTTCTGGAAATAGGGAACCGGCTCCAGTGTCTCTTCATCACGGTAAACACCCACCACGCTGATACGGGCGCTGGGAACGTGCTCCAGCACCCCTTCCATCATGCCAAGGCCGGCACGCAGAATCGGCACCACCGTGATTTTTTTGCCTTTGATCTGATCGATCTCTACCGGGCCGTTCCAGCCCTCAATGGTTACGCGCTCTGTTTCCAGATCGGCGGTCGCTTCGTAGGTCAGCAGGCTGCCCACTTCAGACGCCAGCTCGCGAAAACGCTTTGTACTGATATCGTGCTCACGCATCAAGCCCAGTTTATGTTTGACCAGCGGGTGTCTGACTTCCACGATCTTCATTGGTGTTCTCCCGGAATGAGTTGAGCTAAAAAAAAATCGCGGGATTATACCGCCTTTTGCGCTCCGCGCCACCTGCTCTTGCGCAAAGCCGCGGGTTTTACCGGGACAAATAGAGGATTAATGAAATTCGTCCGATACGCAATCCCGGACTCGCAAACGTTTGCCTGCACTGATAGAATTGCCGCGCTTTATTTTAAACCACCAACCGCAACTCGCGTGGGGACCTCGCAGTGACCGACAAAACCTCTCTCAGTTACAAAGACGCCGGTGTTGATATTGATGCTGGTAACGCTCTGGTTGACCGTATTAAAGGCGTAGTGAAAAAGACGCGTCGCCCGGAAGTGATGGGTGGACTGGGCGGTTTTGGTGCGCTTTGCGCGCTGCCGCAAAAATACCGTGAACCGGTGCTGGTCTCCGGCACCGATGGCGTTGGCACCAAGCTGCGTCTGGCGATGGATCTCAAACGTCACGATGCCATTGGTGTTGACCTGGTGGCGATGTGCGTCAACGACCTGGTAGTACAGGGCGCCGAGCCCCTCTTCTTCCTCGACTACTACGCTACCGGCAAACTGGATGTGGATACTGCCTCTGCGGTCATCACCGGCATCGCCGAAGGTTGTCTGCAGTCGGGTTGTGCGCTGGTGGGCGGTGAAACCGCTGAGATGCCAGGCATGTATCACGGCGAAGATTACGACGTGGCCGGTTTCTGTGTTGGCGTGGTGGAAAAGTCAGAGATCATTGATGGCAGCAAGGTGCAGGATGGCGACGTACTGATTGCCCTCGGCTCCAGCGGCCCGCACTCCAACGGCTATTCGCTGGTGCGCAAGATTCTGGAAGTCAGCAACACCGATCCACAGACTGAACAGCTGGAAGGTAAACCGCTGGCCGATCATCTGCTGGAACCGACCCGCATCTACGTGAAAAATATTCTGAGCCTGATTGAGCAGGTCGATGTGCACGCTATCGCACACCTGACCGGCGGCGGCTTCTGGGAGAATATTCCGCGCGTGCTGCCCGACAATACTCAGGCCGTGATCGACGAGAAGAGCTGGCAGTGGCCGGCCGTCTTCAGCTGGTTACAGCAGGCGGGCAACGTCAGCCGTTTCGAGATGTACCGTACCTTTAACTGCGGTGTCGGCATGATCATCGCCCTGAGTCCGGCAGACGCGGATAACGCGATTGCGCTGATGCAGGCTGCGGGCGAGAAAGCCTGGAAGCTCGGCGTGATTAAAGCGTCTGATGCCGAAGAGCGAGTGGTCATCAACGGATGAAAAAGCTGGTTGTACTGATTTCCGGCAACGGAAGTAACCTTCAGTCCATCCTTGACGCCTGTGCAAGCGGGCGGATTCACGGCAGCGTGGCTGCCGTGTTCAGCAATCGTGCCGCCGCTTATGGCCTGACGCGGGCGCAGGAGGCGGGGATTCCCGCCCACTCGCTTGCCGCCAGCGACTTCGCCGACCGCGAAGCCTTCGATCGCCAGCTCATCGCTGAAATCGAAGCCTACACTCCAGACCTGATTGTGCTGGCCGGCTATATGCGCATTCTCAGCAGCGCGTTCGTGGCCCATTTTCACGATCGCCTGCTGAATATCCACCCTTCCCTGTTGCCGAAATATCCGGGTCTGCATACGCATCGTCAGGCGCTGGAAAATGGCGACAGCGAACATGGCACCTCCGTGCATTTCGTCACTGACGAACTGGATGGGGGGCCGGTGATCCTGCAGGCAAAAGTCCCGGTTTTTCCCGGCGACAGCGAAGCGGAGATTACGGAGCGGGTGCAGCATCAGGAGCATGCCATCTATCCGATGGTAATCGGCTGGTTTGTGGAGGATCGTCTGGCGATGCGTGACGGCCAGGCCTGGCTGGATGGCGAACCGCTGCCGCCGCAGGGTTATGCTAACGACTGACGTTTCAGAAGCCGTTGCGGGTTTTCCCACAGACGGCTGAAAAAATCAAAGCGATGGGAGACTGTACCCGTAGTAAAGCATCGCGGGCCATGGACAAAAACGTCGGGAGCGTTTTTGAACAACGCAAAGCGTTGGCCCGGCTACGGGCGCACCTCAGGGATGAGGTGCGTAATCGCCCGCGCTGAGCCGCCAGGGATGGCGTTTTTTGCATCTTTACGAAGGGTACAGGCTCCCTGAGCCAGTGCTTCATTCCCACCTCACGAAAGCCTGCTTTTCCCCTTCCTCAGCCGTAGCGCCCCGTAATGTAATCTTCGGTGCGTCGCTGTTTTGGCGCGGTAAAGATACGGTCAGTCTCATCAAACTCCACTAACGCGCCCTGATGCATAAACGCGGTGTAATCTGACACGCGAGAAGCCTGCTGCATGTTGTGCGTCACCAGCACCAGCGTGAAATGCTGCTTGAGCGTGGTCATCAGCTCTTCAATCACCAGCGTGGAGATGGGATCCAGCGCGGAAGTCGGCTCATCCAGCAGCAGAACTTCCGGTTCAATCGCAATGGCGCGGGCAATCACCAGCCGCTGCTGCTGTCCGGTCGAGAGCGTCAGTGCATTCTGTGACAGCTGATCTTTGACCTCACTCCACAACGCCGCCGCGCGCAGCGCACGTTCACAGGCTTCGTTCAGCACCCGCCGATCGCGTACCCCCTGTAAGCGCAGCCCGTAGACCACATTTTCATAGATCGATTTTGGAAAAGGATTGGGGCGCTGAAACACCATGCCGACCCGACGACGCAGCGCCGAGAGATCCTGTTCAGGTCGCAGGATCGGCTGCGATCCCAGCAACACCTCACCCTCGACCCGGCAATGATCAATCACATCATTCATGCGATTAAAGCAGCGCAGCAGCGTCGATTTGCCACAGCCGGAGGGGCCAATCAGCGCGGTAATCTTGTTTTTCGGCACCTGCAGCGAAATAGCCTGCAGCGCCTGGCGCTCGCCATACCACAGCGACAGCTGGTTAACGGTCAGCGCGATATCCGTGTCGGACGTCATAGTCATAGCCTGTTATTGAGTCATAAGGCGATAGCGTTCACGCAGACGGTGACGCAGGCCCATCGCCAGCAGATTAAGCGACAGAATAATCAGCACCAGCAGCAGCGCGGTGGCGAACACCAGCGGCTGGTCAGCTTCAATATTCGGACTCTGAAACGCCAGATCGTAAATCTGGAAGCCCAGATGCATAAACTTGCGGTCCAGATGCAGATAAGGAAACACAGCGTCGACGGGCAGTTCCGGCACCATTTTTACCACGCCAACCAGCATCAGCGGCGCGGTTTCACCGGCGGCACGCGCCACCGCCAGAATCAGGCCGGTCAGCATGGCAGGCACCGCCATCGGCAGCACCACGTTCCACAGGGTTTCCGCCTGAGTCGCGCCCAGCGCCAGCGAACCCTGCCGCAGGCTGTTGGGAATGCGGGATAGTCCCTCTTCGGTCGCCACAATCACCACCGGCAGCGTTAATAACGCCAGAGTCAGCGATGCCCACAGCAAACCAGGTGTCCCAAAGGTAGGATTGGGCAGCGCGCTGGCGAAGAAGAGCTGGTCTATCGTGCCGCCCACCAGCCAGACAAAGAAGCCCAGACCAAATACGCCATAGACGATTGAAGGGACGCCTGCCAGATTGACCACCGCGATGCGCACCAGTCTGGTCAGCGCATTGCGTCCGGCATATTCATGCAGCCAGATGGCGGCGATGACACCCAGCGGCATCACGACCACCGACATCAGCAGCACCATCAGCACGGTGCCAAAGATCGCCGGGAACGCCCCGGACTCACTCTCGCCTTCAGCGGGTGAATCACTGACGAAACGCCACAGCTGATCCAGGAAATGCAGCGTTTTGCCGGTCAGCGTCATCGCGTTCGGCTTCCAGCTGTCAACGATTTCGGTCAGCGGGATCGCATGTTCGGTGCCATGCACATCCCGCAGGATTAACAGATCGCGCTGACTCTGCTGTTGCAGCGAAGCCAGTGTCTCGCTCAGCTGATTAAAACGGCGCTGCAAAGCGGCCTGATTGGCCTGATATTCTGACTCGGCCTGCAGATCAAAGCGCCCGGCAGCACGGCTTGTGGTCGCCTGCTCATCAAGCTGCTCACGCTGGCTGTTGAGGCGCGCCATATCGACCCGGCGAATCTGATTAGCCTGCCGCACCAGCATCTGCACCTGTCCGAGCCGCTGATGCAGCAGTGCATCGGGATCCTGCGCAGTTAGCTCTTCATTATCTTCACGCAGGCCGACAAACCAGCCGTATGCCTGACCGTGGCTGCGGCGCTGCAGCACCATGACGTCCGCGGGCTGGCTGACCTGCGCCGCCGTGCGACTGTAAACTACCCGGAAATCGGGTGCGTCCCAGTCACGGTTACCGGTTTTAATCAGATAGCGATTAACCTGTCCGCCGCTGTTGCCCTGCTCATCTGCCGGGGCCGGAAAGCGCCGCTGATGTTCCAGGGTTTCACCCAGCAGCCGCGTCTCGCCCCCTTCAGGCTGGCTAAACGTGTAGAGATCGACGCGCTGCGGCCAGAAAGCGCGCACGCCCTGCCAGGCCAGTAACCCAATCAGCAGCGTAAAGGCCAGCAGGCAGACGGCTACGGCACCGGCGGTTAGCCAGCGCCAGCGATCGTTCTGTCGCATCGCTTTCATGCCTGCTCCTCGTGCTGGCTGTAGCGCTGGCGCAGTCGCTGACGGATCAGCTCGGCAACCGTGTTGATCACCAGCGTAAACAGCAGCAGCATCAGGGCGCTGAGAAACAGCACGCGATAATGAGCACTCCCCGCCGCCGCTTCCGGCATCTCAATGGCGATATTGGCGGACAGCGCGCGCAGGCCGCTGAACAGGCCACCTTCACTTTGCGGCGTGTTGCCGGTCGCCATCAGCAAAATCATGGTTTCTCCTACGGCACGCCCCAGACCAATCATCAGGGCGGCAAAAATACCGGCGGAAGCACCCGGCAGCACAACGCGGGTCAGGGTTTGCCACGGCGTCGCGCCCAGTGCCAGCGAGCCCTGCCCCAGTGCAGCAGGCACGCTGAACAGCGCATCCTCAGAGAGGGTAAAGATCAGCGGTACCAGCGCAAAGCCCATCGCCAGCGCGGCTACCAGCAGATTGCGCTGTTCGTAATGCGGCAGCCAGTCGCCCGCATCCGGTATCAACAGCGTGGGCAGCCACAGCGTCAGCAGCGTGACCAGCAGCAACAGCGGCAGCAGAATCAGCACTTCACGACCCGGCTGACGCCAGCGCGGCGGTAAACGCGCGCTGCATACGCCGCACAGCAGCAGCGTGCCCGCCAGCGTCAGCGGCAGCAGCAGCACACCCACCAGCGCCTGTCCAATATGCGGCGCGAGCCAGATCCCGGCAATCAGCCCCACGACTACGCTTGGCAGCGCACCCATCATCTCAATGGCCGGTTTGACCCAGCGTCGCAGGCCGGGCGCCATGAACCAGGCGGTGTACATCGCCGCCGCCAGCGCCAGCGGCGTGGCAAACAGCAATGCTAAACTCGCCGCTTTCAGCGTACCCATCACCATCGGCATCAGGCTGAACTTGGCCTGATAACTGTCACCCGCCGCGGTCGATTGCCAGATCCAGTCCGGTCCGGGGTAATTTTCATACCAGATTTTTTGCCAGAAATTGCGCCAGGTGACGTCCGGCCACGGATTATCAAGCCGCAGGGTCTGCCAGCTTCCCGCCCGTTCAATCAGCAGGCTGTCGCCACGTGGCGAAAACTGCGCCTGCACAATGCCAGGTTCCAGCTGACGCTGCAGTATCGGGCCATTCTGCTTGCTGGCAAACAGCCGCAGCATCCCCTGTTTGCTGAGCGTCGCAAACACGCGGCGTTGTGATTCCGTCACCAGAATGGTCTCGCCGTCGCTGCTGGCAAAGGTACGAATGCGCTGCAGGCGCGGCCCCTGGTCGCTGGCGATAGCAAACCACTGCGTGACACCGCTGCGATCCTGGATCAGCAGGCTTCTGCCGCCCACCAGCAGATGCAGACTTATTGGCTGATGCGGCAGGGTGTGCGTTTCGCGCAATAGTGCACGGTCATCATCAAGTTGCCAGACCCGCAGCAGATTGCCTTCGGTGGTGTAGAGCAGATCGCCGGACGGCGAGAGCGCCAGCAGATCCAGCTGGCGTTGCGGCAGCGGGATAACCGAGGCCTGGCGATCGGTGCCAAGCGTCAGCACCCGGAGTCCGGCCTCAGTGAGTGCGGCTATACGCCACTGACCCGCATGGCGCGTCGCCAGCGCCATCTTCGTCACTGCGCCATCGGGCAGATGAAACGGTTTGTCGCCCAGCGGAAAACGCCACTGCTGGTCGGCCGTGGGCTGCATCAGTGTCAGCGCACCCTGCATATTCAGTAGTAGCGTCTGCTCATCGGCACTCCGCACTATCTCGCCGGGCGGCGGGGTCAGGGCCAGTGCCGGTTCCGCAGGCTGACCATCCAGCGGGATAAAACGCGCCGCACCGCGCTCGCTGATGCGCCAGCCGACCTTCCCCTGATTGCCAATCGCTAAGGCTGGCGCACGATCCCAGAGTTGCTGGCTGGCCGCAATCTGCAGGCCCGGCGCATTAAACAGCGGTAATACCACGCCAATCAGCCAGCAGAAGAGCAGCAGCATCAATAGCAGGATCGCCACGCCACAGCAGGTGACCAGTCGGCGTGTCAGACGGTCAACGGCACGACGCTTACGATCGCTGAATTGGACAGGAATGTGGTTTGCGCTCATGCGGTTCCGCTAGCAGGCCAAAATAAGCCGCTATGTTGCCCGTAGCCGATTGATAAGACAACTCCTGGCGTTGGACAACGCTGCCATACTCTCGCCATAATGTTGGTGGATACTGGATCTTCAGTCCTGCAACCGCTAAATGGAGTGAGAATGGGTCAGGTAAAGCTTTATATTGAAAAAGAATTAAGCTGGTTATCCTTTAATGAACGGGTTTTGCAGGAAGCAGCAGACAAAAGCAATCCACTGATTGAGCGGATGCGCTTTCTGGGTATCTACTCCAATAATCTCGACGAATTCTACAAAGTGCGTTTTGCCGACCTCAAACGCCGCATTCTGATTGGTGAAGAGCAGGGTTCCGCCAGTACGCCACGCCATCTGTTTAAGAAAATTCAGCAGCGGGTAATGAAGTCCGATCAGGAGTTTGATGCGTTATATAACGATCTGCTGCTGGAGATGGCACGTAACCAGATCTTCCTGATCAACGAACGTCAGCTCTCATCCAATCAGCAGGCGTGGCTGCGCCACTACTTCAAGCACGAACTGCGTCAGCATATCTCGCCGATTCTGATCACCCATGAAACGGATCTGACCGAATTCCTAAAAGATGACTACACCTATCTGGCGGTAGAGATAATTCGCGGTGACAATATTCAGTATGCGCTGCTGGAAATTCCGTCCGACAAAGTCCCGCGTTTCATCAATTTACCGGCTGAGCCACCGCGCCGCCGTAAACCGATGATCCTGCTGGATAACATCTTACGTTACTGCCTGGATGACATTTTTAAAGGCTTCTACGACTACGACGCGCTCAACGCCTATTCCATGAAAATGACGCGTGACGCCGAGTACGACCTGGTCACGGAGATGGAGTCGAGCCTGCTGGAACTGATGTCCTCCAGCCTGAAGCAGCGACTGACGGCGGAACCGGTGCGTTTCGTCTACCAGCGCGATATGCCCGACACGATGGTGTCGCTGCTGTGCCACAAGCTTTCCATCTCAAACCTGGACTCCATCCTGCCAGGCGGCCGCTACCACAACTTCAAAGACTTTATCGGCTTCCCGAACGTCGGCAAAAACAACCTGGTGAACCGACCGTTACCGCAGATTCGCCACATCGGCTTTGATGGTTTCCGCAACGGCTTCGATGCGATTCGCAATCGCGACGTACTGCTCTACTACCCGTACCACACCTTTGAGCATGTGCTGGAGCTGCTGCGTCAGGCGTCGTTCGACCCCAGCGTGCTGGCGATCAAAATCAACATCTACCGCGTTGCTAAACACTCCCGCATCATGGATGCGATGATCCATGCCGCTTATAACGGTAAAAAAGTCACGGTGGTGGTGGAACTGCAGGCGCGCTTCGATGAAGAAGCCAATATTTACTGGGCGAAACGCCTGACTGAAGCGGGCGTGCATGTCATTTTCTCCGCACCAGGCCTGAAGATCCACGCCAAGCTGTTCCTGATTTCACGCCGCGAAGGCGAAGAGATTGTGCGCTACGCGCATATCGGTACCGGCAACTTTAACGAGAAAACCGCGCGTCTCTATACGGACTATTCGTTGCTGACCGCGGATGCGCGCATCACCAATGAAGTGCGTCGGGTGTTCAACTTTATTGAGAATCCCTATCGACCCGTGACGTTCGATCATCTGATGGTCTCGCCGCAGAACTCGCGCCGGATGCTGTATGAGCTAATCGACACCGAAATTGCTAATGCGCAGCAGAATAAGCCCTGCGGCATTACTCTGAAAATCAACAATCTGGTGGACAAAGGTCTGGTTGATCGGCTTTATACAGCCTCCAGCGTAGGGGTGAAGGTCAATCTTCTGGTGCGCGGAATGTGCTCATTAATCCCTGACTTGCCCGGGATCAGTGAAAATATTCGTGTCATCAGTATTGTTGACCGTTATCTGGAACACGATCGCGTCTATATTTTTGAGAATGGCGGCGATAAGAAGGTGTTCCTCTCCTCCGCTGACTGGATGACACGTAACATTGATTACCGTATCGAAGTGGCAGTGGCGATTCTCGATCCCCACATCCGGCAGCGCATACTCGACATTATTGCTATTCAGTTGAGTGATACGGTGAAAGCCCGCATCGTCGATAAAGAGTTGAGTAACCATTACGTCCAGCGCGGCAATCGTCGTAAAGTGCGATCGCAGCTGGCCATTTATGATTACATCAAGAAACTGGAACAACCTGAATAAATCCTATGCCAATTTCTCATAAAAGTACGCCAAAACCCCAGGAGTTTGCGGCGATTGACCTGGGCTCGAACAGTTTCCATATGGTGATTGCGCGGGTTGTCGATGGTGCGATGCAGGTACTGGGCCGCCTTAAGCAGCGCGTCCATCTGGCTGACGGGCTGGATGCCCGGCACAACCTCAGCGAGGAAGCGATGGAGCGGGGGTTAGCCTGCCTGGCCCTGTTCGCCGAGCGCCTGCAGGGGTTCAGTCCGAGCAACGTGACGATTGTCGGTACCCATACGCTGCGCGAGGCGGTCAACGCCGAAACCTTCCTGCAACGTGCGGCCGAGGTGATCCCCTATCCGATAGAGGTGATTTCGGGCCATGAAGAGGCTCGCCTGATCTTTATGGGCGTTGAACATACCCAGCCGGAGAAAGGCCGCAAGCTGGTGATCGATATCGGCGGCGGATCAACCGAGCTGGTCATTGGCGAGGATTTTGAACCGCAACTGGTTGAGAGCCGACGCATGGGTTGTGTCAGTTTCGCCCAGCTCTATTTCCCGAAAGGTGAAATCAGCCGTGAAAACTTCCGTCGCGCGCGTTTAGCGGCCGCGCAGAAACTGGAAACGCTGGCGTGGCAATATCGTCTGCATGGCTGGCAATATGCGCTGGGCGCGTCCGGCACCATCAAAGCCGCCTGCGAAGTGCTGCTGGCGATGGATGAAAAAGAGAAGCTGATTACGCCTGAGCGCCTCGAAAAGCTCTATGACGAGGTGATGAAACACAAATCCTTTGCTGCACTCAGCCTGCCGGGTCTGTCTGAAGAGCGTAAAGGCGTGTTTGTACCCGGGCTGGCGATTCTGTGCGGCGTCTTTGATGCGCTGGCCATTCGCGAATTGCGCCTCTCCGACGGTGCGCTGCGTGAAGGTGTGCTCTATGAGATGGAGGGCCGTTTCCGCCATCAGGATATTCGCAGCCGTACGGCACAGAGTCTGGCGAACCATTACGCTATCGACAGCGATCAGGCACGACGCGTGCTCGACACCACCGAGCAGCTTTATCTGCAGTGGCGCGAGCAGAATCAGAAACTGGCGAATCCACAACTGGCCGCGCTGTTGAAATGGGCGGCGATGCTGCACGAAGTGGGCCTGACCATTAATCACAGCGGCCTGCAACGCCATTCAGCCTATATTCTGCAAAACACCAACCTGCCGGGCTTCAATCAGGATCAGCAGATGCTGCTGGCGGCGCTGGTCAGATTCCATCGTAAAGCGATAAAGCTTGATGAGCTGCCGCGCGTGACGCTGTTCAAGAAAAAGCAGTTTGTGCCGCTGATTTTCCTGCTGCGCCTGGGTACCCTGCTGAATAATCAGCGACAGGCCACCACGCGTCCGGAGGCGTTAACCCTGAAATGCGATGACGGCCACTGGACGCTGACCTTCCCGGCGGGCTACTTCACGCAGAACAACCTGGTTCAGCTCGATCTTGAACGGGAGCAGGTTTACTGGAATGACGTCACGGGATGGAAACTGATCCTCGAAGAAGAAGTCTGACAACCCGGGCGCCTGGCGCCCGTTTAACTGAATTGATGAATATGACACAACCAACCGCACCACTTTCAGGCGAAAACTATTTTGCCGAAACCTATGGTTTAACGCCGCCCCACTCCGAAGTGGTTGCGGCGCTGCCCCAGCTCAACGTTGGCAAGGCGCTTGACCTTGGCTGTGGCGTGGGACGCAATACGCTGTTTCTGAATCAGCACGGTTTTGACGTCACGGCGTGGGATCATAACCCGCAAAGCCTGGCGCGCCTGCAGGAAATTATTGCGCAGGAAAATCTCAGCGGCATTCATACCGAGCAGCGCGACCTGAACAACACGCGCTTTAATGGCGGCTTCAACTTTGTGCTGTCGACCGTGGTGATGATGTTCCTTCAGCCGCAGACTATTCCGCAGCTGATTGCCGACATGCAGGCCTGTACGGTCAGAGACGGTTTTAACCTGATCGTGGCGGCGATGAACACGGACGATATGCCCTGCCCGGCTGATTTCTCCTTTGCGTTTAAATCAGGTGAGCTCAGCCACTACTACCGCAACTGGCACATCGTGAAGTACAACGAGCACCCCGGTCAGCTGCATCGCACAGATGAAAATGGCAACCGCATCACCTGTCGGTTTGCGACGCTGCTGGCGCAAAAAGCGAGTTACTGATCTTTATCTGCTGTTTTTTTCAACAGCGATTGATTTCATCAGGCGACTGTGACTAAATATTGCAGTCGCCCCAGATGGGGTCATTACAGGAACCACCCCGCGTGAACAGCGCTATTTCTCCCCGAAGACGTCAAAAAACCGGCACCATGACCCGCATTGTGCTGCTGATTAGTTTTATCATTCTTTTTAGTCGCCTGATTTTTATCCTGCCTGCTGCCTTCGAGCATCATCAGCAACAGAAAGCTATTCCTGAACCGGTTGCCATAACATCAGGCGATACGCGATAGCGAATAACCAATAACGACATTTCGCCTGAAACGCACCTGAAACTTAAACGTTATCCAGATAACTGGACTCTTTTTTGCATCCCTTTTTCAGGCGAAACGCTACACTTCGTGCTGGTGCTTTCAGACTTAAGGGATCCAATGTGTCTGCCTCTCACTCTCAACGTTTAAGTGAAATACGTCATCGCATTCTGACGCTGCTGCTCAGCGAGCACGATCTGGTTGATGCCCTGCTGGAGAAATCGGGCGATCTCAATCCTGAACAGCAACGTGAAAATGCGGCCCAGCGTGACGCGCTGGAACAGGACATTCTGCAACTGCATGCCGCTGACCTCGCGGATATTCTCGAAGCCCTGCCCGAAGAAGAACGTCAGGCGCTGTGGCGGCTGGTGCCGAACGAGCGGCGCGGCCATGTGCTGGTTGAAGCGTCTGAAACGGTCTGGGCCAGCCTCACCGAAGAGATGAGCGACCGCGATATCCTGCGCGCTATCCAGCCGCTGGATATCGACGATCAGGTCTGGCTGGCGCGTTATCTGCCACGTGACCTGACCGGACGCCTGCTGGCAACTGTGGAGCCCGCCCTGCGCGCCCGCATGCTCGATATGGTGCAGCTTGACCGTGACCGCGTGGGCCGGGTGATGGATTTCAATATCCTGACGGTGCGTGAAGATGTCACGCTTGCAACAGTGCAACGCTTTCTGCGCAAGCGCAAAAGCATGCCGGGCGGTACCGATAAACTCTTTATCACCAATAAAGATAATCAGCTGCTGGGCGAACTACTGCTGACGGACATCCTGCTTAACAAACCCAAAACCCTGGTGAGCGACGTGATGAACGCCCGCCCTACCACCTTCCAGCTTAACGATAAGGCCGAAGACGCAGCCAGCGCCTTTGAACGTTATAACCTCATTTCTGCCGCCGTCACCGACGCCAAAGGCAAGCTGATTGGCCGCGTGACCATTGAAGACATCATCGACCTGGTGAATGCCGAAAACGAAAGCAACATCCGTAAAATGGGGGGGATCAGTCAGGAAGAGGATGTGTTCGCGCCGGTGCGTAAATCGGTACGTAAACGCTGGGCCTGGCTGGCGATTAACCTCTGCACCGCCTTTGTCGCCTCTCGGGTTATCGGGCTGTTTGAAGGGACGATTTCGCAAATCGTGGCGCTGGCCACGCTGATGCCGATCGTCGCGGGTATCGGCGGCAATACCGGTAATCAGACCATCACCATGATTGTGCGGGCGCTGGCCTTACATCAGGTTGAACCGGGCAACTTTTCGTTTTTGATCGTCCGCGAGCTTGGCGTGGCGCTGATCAACGGCCTGTTCTGGGGCGGCATCATGGGCGGTATCACCTGGCTGATGTATGACAATATGGCGCTGGGCGGCGTTATGATGCTGGCCATGGCGCTGAATCTGCTGCTGGCCGCGCTGATGGGCGTGCTGGTGCCGCTGGTCATGACTAAAATGAATCGCGATCCCGCCGTGGGCTCCAGCGTATTGATCACCGCCCTTACTGACACCGGCGGCTTCTTTATTTTCCTGGGACTGGCGACGATCTTCCTGCTGCCGCACTAATCTTCAGGCTTGCAGGCCGTAACGTTGCAGCGACCCGTTAAGATTGCGCTGCCGCGTTACCTGTGCCAGCTCTCGGGTCGCCGCAGGCAGCGTATAGTTACCACGCTGACTCAGCCACTCCAGCACATCCGCTAAGTGCCAGATGGCGGTTTTACCGTCATGCACCGGCAGCGGAAACGGCGGGCGGTGGCTGAGCATCAGCTTACGCATATTCTGACGCGTCATGCCGATGATCTCCGCCACATCCGTCAATCCCACAAAATCGGGTGCGGCTTCCACCAGCGTGGCACCCGGTATCGCACGCAGCACATCCTCTTCTGCCTGTTTCAATACATCCGTTGCGGAGTCAGACTCGCGGGTGAACTCCAGTGCAATTCTGCCCGGCATGCCCAGGCCGATTAGCGCATCATCACAGCCTGCCGCTGCCAGCGTTTCCAGCAGTTCATCCACCGGCGCGTGCCCTTCCGGCAGGCTGAACCGTAATGTGAAACAATATTCCATATGCTTCTCCTTGTGCTGCATCAGGACTTCAGATAGTGACAGTTGTCGACCACGCGCCGCAGCGCACGGGCATGCTGATGTGCGTTTTTTGGTGTGCTCCAGATACAGGTCAGACAAAACTCCCCACATCGGCACATCAACAGATTTTTCGGACAGTACATTTTGCCCCAGGCGTGATGGCCTCCCGTGACGACCAGCCAGCCATGGGATTCGGCGTAACGTAACGCCGTTTCGATCTCTTTGTTGGGATGCCGCTTCCTTGCCATGTTTTTCCCTATCCTGACGCTGAATTGATAAGTTGTCAACTGACAACCTGATGAAATTATCTTAGTGCGGCTCAGCATGCGCAGACTTTTTCTCGCAGTAAAACAGACAGGGTATAAACTGGAAAACGTCACACAAAAAACGATCAGCGCCAGAAGTCATCTGGCAGCAGAAACGATTAACAACGGAGGCAATATGTTTAAAGCAGAGGATTTTGTTCAGTCGAAAACCGGCGGTCCGAAAATGCAGGTGCTGCGCGTCGAAGGTGACACCTTATGGTGTGCACGCGTTGATGATGCAGCGAAAAAAGAGATCGAAGTGAAAGCAGAGAGCGTCAATCTCTATCACGAAGAGGGTGACTTTGGCGTGTGCTGAGGTGAAACGGCCCCTGACGGGGCCATACTGTCAGGGCTTATCCTGCTGAAGGTTGTCATTTCCCAGGCCGCCAATAAACGGCAGACGCAGCCGGAACGGTGTGAAATCGACTCCCATGTTCAGACCCAGCAGATTCACTTCAAATCCCTCTTCTGCACCCAGCGTCACTCCCGCCACACCCAGAATCGACACCTGCACACCGCGCCCGGATGGCGGCAGCCCGACCGGACGCCACAGTGGCCGGTAATCTTTACCCAGCGCGTTAGCGGGCAGATCAAGCCTTAAAGCGGGTACTTCGCGGCCAATATGCGCCAGGAAGGTGTTGCTGTTCGGTCCTGGCCAGGCGCGGTAGGTTGTCGGCCACGGATAGGATTTAATGGCGGCTTCAATCTGCGGGATCATCGCTTCTGCTTCCGGTCCGCGATGTTCCACCAGCAGCCGCGGTTTTGCGCCATACCAGTAGCCATCAGGCAGGTTGGTGTTGCGCCGGACTTTATCGCCGCTGCCCCAGCTAATCACTTCGTAGCGAGTGAAACGCGTTTCACCTGCGCGCTTGAAGATGATCCACGGATGCACCGCCACCGCCCCTTTCCAGCCATAGGTCGGCGCAGCATAGACCTGTACAATAGCCAGGCTATATAAAGCGCGCGGGTCGGGTGCTATCCCGGACGAATCACGTCGGGCGGTCGCCCAACCGCCCGGCTCTGCGGTTTCGCTGTGACGCGTCGCCTGCGCAATGCTGGCTCCCAGCGATAGCAGCAGTACGGCAACAAAAAACAGGCTGAACACTTTAAGTGAGAGCATGACAACATTCCTGGTGACGTAAGAATCGCGAATCGCCTGTTCAGCAGGCGGTTTCAGTAAGCGGCGGCTTTGGGATACGGACGATCGATGAAAGCGGCGGGTAAGAGCGGGACACAACTGACGTCAGTTGCGGGCTTTTACTGCATGGAGGATAGCGTAATTTCCGGCAAAGTGAACAGGAAAACACCAGCGACGGACCTGGATGTGCTGAAAGGTTAAAATAGCGAGTCTGCGCACGGTCAAAGCAATAAAAAAGCCCGCTGGGGAGCGGGCTTCAGAATTATCAGGGCTTAACTGGCTGAGGCCAGGTTATTCCCACTCAATCGTCGCTGGTGGCTTACCGCTGATGTCATACACCACGCGGGAGATGCCGTCGACTTCATTGATGATGCGGTTAGAGACACGACCCAGGAACTCATACGGCAGGTGCGCCCAGTGTGCGGTCATAAAGTCGATGGTTTCCACCGCACGCAGCGAGACAACCCAGTCATATTTACGGCCATCGCCCATCACGCCGACTGAACGTACCGGCAGGAAGACGGTGAACGCCTGGCTGACTTTGTTATAGAGATCCGCTTTATGCAGCTCTTCAATGAAGATGGCATCGGCACGGCGCAGCAGGTCGCAATACTCTTTCTTCACTTCGCCCAGCACGCGCACGCCCAGACCTGGACCCGGGAACGGATGGCGATAGAGCATGTCGTAAGGCAGGCCCAGCTCCAGACCAATCTTACGCACCTCATCTTTGAACAGCTCACGCAGCGGCTCAACCAGGCCCATCTTCATCTCTTTCGGCAGGCCGCCGACGTTGTGATGCGATTTGATGACGTGCGCCTTACCGGTTGCAGAGGCCGCAGACTCAATGACATCCGGATAGATGGTGCCCTGTGCCAGCCACTTAACGTCCTGCAGCTTCAGCGCTTCTTCGTCGAAGACTTCCACAAAGACGCGACCGATAATTTTACGTTTCGCTTCCGGCTCATTCTCACCTGCCAGCGCGTCGAGGAAACGCGCTTCGCCTTCAACGTGAATAATGTTGAGGCCGAAGTGGTCGCCAAACATATCCATAACCTGTTGTGCTTCGTTCAGGCGCAACAGGCCGTTATCCACGAACACGCAGGTCAGACGGTCGCCAATGGCGCGATGCAGCAGCATTGCCGTTACGGAGGAGTCAACACCACCTGACAGACCGAGGATCACTTTGTCGTTGCCGACCTGCACACGCAGGCGTTCAACCGCATCTTCAATGATTTTGGCTGGCGTCCACAGGGCTTCACATTCACAGATGTCGATAACGAAGCGCTCAAGCATCCGCAGGCCCTGGCGGGTATGGGTCACTTCCGGGTGGAACTGCACGCCGTAGAAACGCTTCTCTTCGTTAGCCATGATGGCGAACGGACAGGTTTCTGTGCTGGCAACGGTCACGAAGTCAGCCGGGATCGCCGTGACTTTGTCGCCGTGGCTCATCCAGACATCCAGCAGCGGTTTGCCGGCGGCGCTGATCGCATCTTCAATATCGCGAACCAGGGCGCTTGGCGTCGTCACTTCGACCTGCGCATAACCAAACTCGCGCTCGGTTGAGCCAGCAACGGTGCCGCCCAGCTGCATCGCCATCGTCTGCATACCGTAGCAGACACCCAGCACCGGCACGCCAGCGCTGAAGACATATTCAGGCGCACGCGGGCTGTTCAGTTCGGTGGTGCTCTCCGGGCCACCGGAAAGGATGATGCCGCTTGGATTGAACTGGCGAATCTGCTCTTCGGTGACATCCCATGCCCAGAGTTCACAGTAAACGCCCAGCTCGCGCACGCGACGTGCAACCAGCTGAGTATATTGTGAGCCGAAATCGAGAATCAGAATGCGATGCTTATGGATATTTTCCGTCGTCATTGAGGGTTTTCCAGAACGGTGACTTAATCAATAAAAGCGCCCGGCTGAAGCCGGGCGGGAAATCGGGATTATGAACCCATGCGGTAGTTCGGTGACTCTTTGGTGATGGTCACATCATGCACGTGGCTCTCATTGATGCCGGCGCCGCTGATGCGGACAAACTCCGCCTTAGTGCGCAGGTCATCAATGGTCGGGCAACCGGTCAGGCCCATGCACGAGCGCAGTCCGCCCATCTGCTGATGCACGATCTCTTTCAGACGGCCTTTATAGGCCACGCGACCTTCGATACCTTCCGGTACCAGTTTGTCAGCGGCGTTATCGGTCTGGAAGTAGCGGTCAGAAGAGCCTTTAGACATCGCGCCCAGTGAACCCATACCGCGATAGGATTTGAACGAACGGCCCTGATAGAGTTCGATCTCGCCCGGTGACTCTTCGGTCCCCGCCAGCATCGAACCGACCATGACACAGGACGCACCGGCGGCGATCGCTTTCGCGATGTCACCGGAGAAACGGATACCGCCATCGGCAATCACCGGAATACCGGTGCCTTCCAGCGCGGTAACTGCGTCAGAGACGGCAGTGATCTGCGGAACGCCCACGCCGGTCACGATACGGGTAGTACAGATAGAGCCCGGGCCGATACCCACTTTAACGGCGCTGACACCTGCCGCCACCAGCGCCAGTGCGCCAGCACCAGTGGCTACGTTGCCGCCAACGATTTCAAGGTCCGGGTATTTGGCACGGGTTTCACGGATACGTGACAGCACGCCTTCAGAATGGCCGTGTGAAGAGTCAATCAGCAGCACGTCAACGCCCGCTGCAACCAGCGCATCGATACGCTCTTCATTACCTGCACCTGCGCCAACTGCCGCACCGACACGCAGACGACCCTGCGCATCTTTACAGGCGTTAGGTTTACGTTCGGCTTTCTGGAAATCTTTAACGGTGATCATGCCCAGCAGATGGAAGCTGTCATCCACCACCAGCGCTTTCTCAACGCGCTTTTCATGCATCCTGTGCAGCACGACATCGCGCGCTTCGCCCTCTTTCACCGTCACCAGACGATCTTTCGGGGTCATGACTGCAGAGACAGGCTGTGAAAGGTCAGTGACAAAGCGCACGTCACGACCGGTGATGATACCCACCAGTTCGTTGTCGCGATTAACCACCGGATAACCCGCAAAGCCGTTGCGCTCGGTCAGCGCTTTAACGTCAGCCAGTGGGGTGGTTGGCAGGACGGTCTGTGGTTCAGTCACCACGCCGCTTTCATGTTTCTTCACCTTGCGCACTTCGTCCGCCTGGCGTTCGATTGACATATTTTTATGGATGAAGCCAAGGCCGCCTTCCTGTGCCAGCGCAATCGCCAGACCCGACTCGGTCACGGTGTCCATAGCAGCAGAAAGCATAGGAATATTTAAACGGATATTTTTGGTCAGCTGGGTGCTGAGATCGGCCGTATTCGGCAGGACGGTGGAGTGTGCAGGGACGAGCAGAACGTCGTCAAAAGTGAGTGCTTCTTTAGCGATTCTTAACATGGCAATACTCCACCTCGGGTGATTGAGAATAGATAAAATATTGCCGCGGCATTATACAGGCCGTAATCGATTGCCTCCAGCATTATTTACGAAAAACTCTTGATCCGCACTGACAGCCCTGTAGTATCGATGAATTAACCTGCTGATTTGGAATTTGATCTTCGTCACATGTCGCTGCCACCCATCGCCAATATTTTTACCGTCAGCCGTCTCAATACGACAGTGCGTCAGCTGCTGGAGAAAGAGATGGGCCTGGTCTGGATCAGCGCCGAGATCTCCAACTTCACGCAACCGGCATCCGGTCACTGGTACTTCACGCTGAAAGATGATGGCGCTCAGGTTCGCTGTGCTATGTTCCGCAACAGCAACCGACGCGTCACCTTCCGTCCGCAGCATGGTCAGCAGGTGCTGGTGCGCGCCAACATCACTCTTTATGAGCCACGCGGTGACTATCAGCTGATTGCCGAAAGTATGCATCCGGCGGGTGAAGGCTTGCTGCAGCAGCAGTTTGAACTGCTGAAAGCAAAACTGACCACCGAAGGACTGTTTGATCCGCAGCATAAGCAACCGCTGCCGGAACCGGCGCGTCAGGTCGGGGTGATCACCTCTTCCACCGGCGCGGCGCTGCACGATGTGTTACGCGTGCTGCATCGCCGTGATCCCTCCCTGCCCGTGGTCATCTACCCGACCGTGGTTCAGGGCGTCGATGCGCCAGCGGCTATCGTCCGCGCGATTGAAATCGCCAACCTGCGCAACGAGTGCGACGTATTAATTGTCGGACGCGGCGGCGGTTCGCTGGAAGATTTGTGGGGCTTTAACGATGAACGCGTGGCGCGCGCCATTTTTGCCAGCCGCATTCCCATCGTCAGCGCGGTGGGTCATGAAACCGATGTCACCATTGCCGACTTCGTCGCCGATTTACGTGCACCCACCCCTTCCGCCGCGGCTGAAATTGTCAGCCGTAACCAGCTGGAGTTGCTGCGTCAGTTGCAGTCACAGCAACAGCGGCTGGAGATGGCGATGGATTACTACCTGGCACGTCAGCAGCGGCTTTACTCCCGCCTTGAGCATCGTCTGCAACAGCAGCATCCGCAGCTGCGTCTGGCCCGTCAGCAGACCGCCCTGTTCCGCCTGCAGCAGCGACTGGGTGAAGCGATGGAAAACCGCCTGCGTCACGCTACGCGTCAGCAGGATCGCCTGTCGCATCGGCTCAATGCCCAGCAGCCTCAGCAGCGGCTGTTCGATGCGCAAAAACAGCTGCAAAGCTGGCACTACCGCCTGCAGCAGAGCATGACAAAACAGCTGAGCACCAGCAAACAGCACTTTGGTCAGTTAGTGGCGCAGCTGGAAGGCGTCAGCCCGCTGGCGACGCTGGCGCGCGGTTTTAGCGTGACCACCGACACCGCCGGACAGGTGGTGAAGAAAACCGCACAGCTCCAGAGCGGCGACTTGCTCCGTACCCGTCTTGATGATGGCTGGGTTGAAAGCCAGGTGACGCAGTTACTGCCTGAGAAAAAGCGCCGCCGCAAAACCGCCTCCTGACTCTGCCCGTCAGCTCACACTTTTACACTTAACGCTGGCCTCACTAATGAGGTCTAACCCGCCTGACGGGTCTATACTTTCTGGCACATTCCCTGTCGCCAGGGCGTTTCAGATGGCTTGCCAAAATTGTTGCCTCAGAAAAGCGCCGCCGCAAAACCGCCTCCTGACTCTGCCCTTCAGCTCACACTTTTACACTTAACGCTGGCCTCACTAATGAGGTCTAACCCGCCTGACGGGTCTATACTTTCTGGCACATCCTAATGCCAAGGAGTTTCAGATGGCTTATTGCGTTATTCCTCCCTATATCCTTCGCAAAATCATCGCGCATGGTTCCGGCCACCAGCAGGAGCAGGCGCGTCGCACCCTGACACACGTTCAGCACCTGATGGCGGAACACTGGCAAAAGCAGCCGGTGGCAAAAACCGCGGCAGGCGGCCACGTGGATCGTGAAATTTATGATGCGCAAAGTCAGCAGACCCTGCCAGGTAAGCTGATTCGTCAGGAGGGCCAGCCCGGCAATGACGACGTGGCGGCTGAGGAAGCCTGGAACTATCTTGGCGTAACCTATGACTTCTTCTGGCAGGCTTATCAGCGTAACTCGCTGGATAATCAGGGGCTGAAGTTGCTCGGTACCGTGCACTACGGTGACAAGTACCAGAACGCCTTCTGGAACGGTCAGCAAATGGTATTTGGTGATGGTGACGGCGAAATCTTTAATCGCTTCACCATCGCGATTGACGTTGTGGCGCACGAACTGGCGCATGGCGTGACGGAAAATGAAGCCGGCTTGATCTACTTTGAGCAGGCTGGTGCACTGAACGAGTCGCTGTCAGATGTGTTTGGCTCGCTGGTGAAACAGTTCAGTAAAAAACAGCGTGCCGATGAGGCGGACTGGATTATCGGCGAAGGCCTGCTGGCAAGCGGCATCAATGGGCGTGGTCTGCGCTCAATGTCTGAACCTGGTTCCGCCTATGATGACCCGATGCTGGGCAAAGATCCGCAACCGGCGCACATGGATCACTACGTGAAGACACGCGAAGATAATGGCGGGGTTCATATCAATTCCGGTATTCCTAACCGGGCTTTTTATCTGGCAGCAACAGCGCTGGGTGGTTATGCGTGGGAACAGGCGGGATATGCCTGGTATGACACGGTGTGTGACGACGAACTGCCACAGGATGCTGACTTTAAGACCTTTGCCCGCTTCACCGTTCAGCATGGTAAAAAACGGTTTAATGAATCGGTTGGCAGTGCCATTGAACAGGCGTGGAAGGAGGTTGGCGTGCTATGAGTGACCTGCCCGAACTCACTGATGACGCCACCATCATCGTCGCGCGTGAAGGCGGCATGGCTTTTATTCCGGGGCTACGCGCCGAACGACGCTTTATGCTGGGCGATCTGCCGCCGCCAGAAAGAGAGCGCGTCTGCCATGCGCTGCAGCAGGCGATGCCGCTGGGCGAACCGGAGGAGAAAGCCGCGCAGGTGGGCAGTGGCGACCAGCGCTATTTTCGCATCCAGATTCAGTATGCAACCCACCGCGAGGTTGGGACGATAGTGCTGTTGATTCCGGAACAGGTGGCGCCGCCTGAGTTGCAGGCGCTGTGGCGCGACGGCAAATAAGCAAAAATAAGGGCCGACAATGTCGGCCCTGAAACAGCTGATAATCCGATGTGAATCTTGCAGCGACAAATGAGCTTAAAGCGGAGGTAACACGTTCAGAGGAGGAAAGCGTCCCGCGCCATGGACGGCGCGGGCCGAGCAGTCATGGATGACGATTTTGCGACTTTCCGATCTGACCGTGTTCCCTGCGCATGCTCGGGCTTACAGCAAACCAGGCAAGACTTTTCCGTAAAAAAGGGCCGACAATATGTCGGCCCTTTTCATTAAGCGTTGTTACTTGCTGTCTGGCAGCGCGTAAGCAATCACATAATCACCACGGTCCGGTGACTGACGTGCGCCACCTGCCGAGAACAGGATGTACTGCTTTCCATCTTTCGGTGAGACGTAGCTCATCGGGCCACCCTGACTGCCCACCGGCAGACGTGCTTTCCACACCTCTTTACCGGTTGAAGAGTCAAAGGCGCGCAGATAGTAATCCTGCGTACCTGCGATGAACACCAGGCCGCCCTGCGTGGCCAGCGTACCGCCCAGCGTTGGCATGCCAACCGGCATTTTCACGCGCATCTTGATACCGAATGGTCCGGTATCCTGCACCGTGCCGACCGGCACCTGCCAGACGATTTTCTGCGTTTTCATGTCAATCGCCGACAGCGTACCAAATGGCGGTTTCTGACATGGGATACCCAGCGGTGACATAAAGCGATTTTTATTCACAGCATATGGCGTACCTTTCAGCGGAACGGCACCCATACCGGTGTTGATCGCTTCGCCGCCGTTGCTGCCGCGCGCAATATTGCTGGTATCAGCCGGGATCATCTGAACCCACAGACCCAGACGCATATCATTGACGAACAACAGGTGGTTGTTCGGATCGACCGACATGCTGCCCCAGTTCATACCGCCCAGCGAACCCGGGAAGCTCAGAGACTTGTCGGTGTCCGGCACGGTGAACAGGCCATCATAGCGCATAGATTTGAAGCCAATGCGGCAGGCCAGCTGATCAAACGGCGTGGCACCCCACATGTCAGACTCTTTCAGCGTCTGGTTGCCAATCTGCGGCATCCCGGTCGAATGTGGCTGCGTTTTGGTGTACTGCTCGTTCGGGATATGACCCTGCGGCATCGGCAGTTCTTCGACTTTGGTCAGCGGCTTGCCGGTCATACGGTCAAGTACGAAGATCATGCCGGTTTTGCCGCCAATCACTACCGCTGGTGTGGTAGTGCCATCTTTTTGCGGGAAGTCGATCAGGCTTGGCTGCATTGGCAGGTCAAAGTCCCACAGATCGTTATGCACGGTCTGATAGACCCACTTCTCTTTACCGGTCGTGGCATCCAGCGCCAGAACCGATGCGCCATATTTGTGATCCAGTTCAGTACGGTTCGCACCCCAGAGGTCAACCGACGAACTGCCCATTGGAATGAACACGGTGTTCATTGCCGGGTCGTAAGACATCGGTGCCCATGAATTTGGCGTACTGCGGGTATAATCTTTACCCGGCATCAATATCGCATTCGGGTCAACATTGCCTGGGTCAAACGCCCAGCGCATCTGGCCGGTGATAACGTCAAAGCCACGCAACACGCCACCCGGCATATCCGTCTGCACGTTATCCGCTACGCGACCGCCGACCACCACAGTGGTGCCAGCCAGGGTTGGCGCTGAGGTCAGCTGATATTGCGGATCCGGTGCCTTGCCCATGCCCGCTTTGAGATCAACGATGCCATGATCGCCAAAGTTTTCACAGAACTCACCGTTGTCAGCATTGATCGCAATCAGACGCGCGTCGATGGTGTTCATCAGAATACGACGCTGACAGCTGTCACCGGCTGGCAACACTGCGGCAGTCACAGGTGAAGACCCCGGCTTATCTGGCTGCTGCAGCGGTTTCGTGGCGTCAAAGTAAGCCAGACCACGGCAGCGCGGCCAGACTTCCGCTTTGGCATTGATTTCACGTTTCCAGATCTGCTTACCGCTGTTGGCTTCAACGGCGATGACGTTGTTGTGCGGTGTGCAGAGATAAAGGGTATTGCCAATCTGCAACGGTGTCTGCTGATCTTCTGCGCCGTTGCCGGTCGGGCTGACAGGGGTATCACCGGTGCGGAAGGTCCAGGCCACCTGCAGATCTTTCACGTTGTCGCGGGTGATTTGATCCAGCGCCACAAAGCGGCTGCCCTGCGGGGTATTACCGTAGTTATCCCAGTCTTTCTGCTGTTTCGCTTTATCTACCGGGATCAGCGGCAGCTCTTCGCCCGTGCCTGCAACGGTAGGATGTGGCTGGAACATCTGCACCAGCGTAACAACCATGCCTGCCGCCAGCAGCGCAGAGAACGCATAAGAGGGTTTTGCCAGTGAGTGCTTACCTTCATGCTTACGCAGTGAAGGCCAGATCAGGAAGGCAAGCAGCATCAGTCCGGCAGGCACCATCAGGCGTGATACCAGCGGCCAGAACTCCAGGCCCGCGTCGAACAGCGACCAGATCAGGGTGCCGACAAAGACCAGCAGGAACAGAACCACTGCCGAGGATTTGCGACGGAAGAACTGAATTGCGGAGAGTACAGTGACGATACCCGCAATTAAAAAGTACCCGCTGCCACCAAGTGCAACCAGTTTGCCGCCGCCAATTGCAAAAAACAGACCGGTGGCAAGCAGCACCAGTCCGAGCAGCACGGATGCTATTCCCAGCCCCTTTCCGGAGCGGGAGGATGTTTCAGCCATAATACTTACTCTCCTGAATAAACAGAGCGCCCGGACAGATGCCATCCGGACGCCGGCGCGTTAAGTCAGTCCGCGCCGGGCACCGCTCGGTTTCAAATCAAATATAAACAGACCCGCGTCCGTGAGATCGATGGGCCGGAAGAACACGGATGTGGCTGGCCCCTCCCACGACGCGGCAGGATTGTACCACCTGGTACATTATAGAGTGAACATCTACAACCCATTTGTTACGGCGCAATAGCATTTTTGCTACAAAATAAGCCAGTCGTCGCTCTGCACTCTCAGACGTTTTAAGCGTAGCTGAAAGTGACGTCAGTGACCTGGCGGCTGGAAAAGGACGCGCTTGCGGGAGATGAGACCATGTCCGTTCCGGCAAAAATAGTCCACCGCGCCGCAGGCTTTAAGCACCTCAAGCGGCTGATGACACTCCGGACAGCAGGGTTGTGCGGGGTAATGCGTACCGCAGGTAATACAGATAAATTCACCATCGCTGAGCGACAGCGGTTGCTGACATTTTTCGCAAATAGTAGTCACTATTTTCTCCCTGCTCCGGTTTATTCAGAGCAAAAAAAGAGGGCCAGATGGCCCTCTATTCTTAACGCTTGTTCTTTTTCATATGCGCCAGCAGACGCTTACGTTTACGCTGCTGCGTTGGTGTCAGCAGGTTACGTTTGCCTTCATAAGGGTTATCACCCTCTTTGAACTGAATACGAATTGGCGTTCCCATCACGTTGAGTGATTTACGGAAATAGTTCATCAGGTAGCGTTTGTAAGAATCGGGCAGATCCTTAACCTGATTACCGTGGATTACCACGATAGGCGGGTTATAGCCCCCCGCGTGCGCGTATTTGAGCTTAACGCGACGACTGCGTACCAGCGGTGGCTGGTGATCGTCTGCCGCCATATTCATGATGCGGGTCAGCAGCGAGGTGTTTACGCGCTTCGTCGAACAGTCATAGGCTTCAGTGATCGACTCAAACAGATTACCGACGCCGCTGCCGTGCAGCGCAGAGATAAAGTGGATGCGGGCGAAATCGATAAAGCCCAGACGGTAGTCCAGCGTCTCTTTCACTTCATCGCGAACTTCCTGCGACAAGCCATCCCATTTGTTGACCACAATCACCAGCGAACGACCACTGTTGAGAATGAAGCCAAGCAGCGACAGATCCTGATCGGAAATACCGGCATGGGCATCAATGACCAGCATCACCACGTTGGCATCTTCAATCGCCTGCAGCGTCTTGATCACCGAGAATTTCTCTACGGTGTCAGAGATTTTGGCACGCTTACGCACGCCCGCCGTGTCGATCAGAACGTATTCACGTCCATCACGCTCCATCGGAATATAGATGCTGTCGCGGGTGGTGCCCGGCATATCGTAGACCACCACGCGGTCTTCACCGAGAATACGGTTGGTAAGCGTTGACTTACCTACGTTAGGACGGCCAACAATCGCCAGTTTGATCGGCAGGCCCGTCGGGTCGAAGTTTTCTTCTTCCTCTGCGGCTTCCTGCTCAGCAATCTCGTCAGCTTCAAGCGCAGCCCAGTACGCCTGATTCTCTTCTTCTTCCGTGAGCTCGACCGTCTCAACTTTGTCCATCCATGGCAGCAGTGCCTCTTCTATCAGGCTGCTGACACCACGACCATGCGATGCCGCAATGGCGTGAATCTCGCCCAGGCCCAGTGAATAGAAGTCCACAACCGCCTGATCAGGATCCATCCCGTCAGTTTTGTTGGCCACCAAAAAAGTCGCTTTCTGGCGGGAACGGAGATGCTTAGCGATTTGCTGATCGGCGGCCATCATGCCCGCACGCGCATCGACCATAAACAGCACGACATCCGCTTCTTCAATCGCCAGCAGTGACTGCTCGGCCATCCGCGTTTCAACACCCTCTTCGGTGCCGTCGATACCACCGGTATCAATAACAATAAATTCGCGCCCTTCCACTTCGGCGCGACCATATTTGCGATCGCGAGTCAGTCCAGGAAAATCCGCTACCAGCGCATCACGTGTGCGGGTTAAGCGGTTAAATAGCGTAGATTTTCCCACATTGGGACGCCCAACCAGCGCGACCACAGGTACCATAACAAAATGCCTCAATAAATAATTAATCGCCCGAATGGCGTGATTATAACGGCTCTGGCCGTCAAGTTCAGGCTTAAGGCGCAAAGAATACCATGCCTGACTAAAAACGAAACGGCCCCTGATTAAATCAGGAGCCGTCGGAACGGAGAATTTCACCTGCCAGACGTTTACCCGTTAACGGGTAATCGCATAAACCTCACCATCTTTCGACTGGATCAGCAGCTTATCGCTGGCGACCACCGGCTCGGTCTGGAAGCCTGAGCTATCCAGTTCCTGCTGCGCAACAAAACGACCATCCGTGGTGTTCAGCCAGTGCAGATAACCTTCGCTGTCGCCGACAACCAGATAGCCGTTGTAGAGCACCGGCGAAGTCAGGTTGCGATGCAGCAGATCGCTTTGACGCCAGATGGCGACACCGCCGTCAGCGTTAAGCGCAATCACACGATCGTCCTGATCGACCAGATAGATGCGGCCGGCATCCACAATCAGATCTTTCACACCGCCAATTTCGCGTTTCCACAAAATCTGGCCGGAACGCAGATCCAGTGCTGTCAGATTGCCATTGTACGCCAGCGCGTAAACCACGCCATTGACGATAACCGGTGTGGTATCGACATCGTTAAGACGATCGATCTCAGTGGCACCGCTGACCTGTGAAATACGCTGCTGCCAGATCAGTTGTCCCTGGTTCAGCACCACGGCACTGACACGACCGTTGTCGCCCCCGACAATCGCGCCACCAAAAGCGACAGCCGGAGCAGATTCACCGCGCAGAGACAACGCTGGCATATCCAGGTTGACGCTCCACTTCACGGCACCGCTGCTCTGATCCAGACCCTGCAACATGCCGTTGCTGGTATGAACCAGCACCAGACCATCGCTGACTACCGGACGTGACAGGGCTTCACCGGCGACTTTCGTCTGCCACGCCAGGCTGCCATCACTGCTGTTAAGGGCATAAACCTGGCCGCGCTCGCTGCCAACATAGACCCGATCGCCATCAGCCGTCAGGCCGCCTGATAACATGGCTGAGCGGTTTTTAGAGAAGAAGCCGGTTTTCTCAGAGAGATCGACTTTCCATTTTTCTTTACCGTCTGCGGCATCCAGCGCTTTGACGATACCAAAGCGGTCGGCAGCATAAACCGTATTATCCTGCCAGGCAGGATGCAGATTTGAGTAGAAATCACCGACACCATCGCCTACTGAGGTGCTCCACACTTTCTGTGGCGTGAACTGATTTTCCACCTTCGGCAACGGGGCCATTTTTACTACATCTTCTTCGCCGCTAAACAGCGAACAACCGCTGAGCAAAGTGACTGAAATCAGTCCCGGCAGCAGGTATTTACGTAATTCCATGCGCTCTCTCTTGACTGGCTTAGCTTAAGTTATTCATCTTCATCTGCATCATTTGCTTCAATGCCGGAGAGGCGTCAGATTCAACCCCTTTACTCCAGGCATCGCGCGCGCCCTGCTTGTCGCCTTTGGTCAGCAGCGCTTCGCCGCGAATATCGGCCACAATGGCTGTCCAGCCATCACCCTTCACACCGTCAAGGGTTTTAAGCGCCGCATCCGCTTGATTCTGTTGCAGTTGAATGCGTGCCAGGCGCAGGTTAATCACCGCCTGCAGATTGGCATCTTTGGTATCTTTCAGTCCGTTTTGCAGCAGCGTCGCGGCTTTATCAAGCTGACCGGCGTCAACATACTGCTTCGCCAGATCCATTGCAGCCAGCGCACCGTAGGTGTTGCTGTTTTCACTGGCAAAACGGTCTACCGCTTCCAGCGTCTCCGGTTTGCCGGCCTGCATGGCGCTGGTGAGCTGCTGATACTGCGCTGATACTGTCTTCGCCGTATCGTCCTGATGACTGCTCCAGTAACGCCAGCCGCCCAGCGCAGCAATGCCGATCACCACGCCAATAGCTAACGCTTTGCCATTGTTGGCAAAAAAGTTGCGCAGCGCGTCGGTCTGCTCGTTCTCATTGCTATACACTTCCACGCAATCCCTCTCCTTTCTATGGTTGGTGCTGTGTCACGCTTACTGTAACAGCGAGCGCAAGACAGCAGCAGCCTCTGCCTGATCCAGCGTTTGCTGCTCGCCACGGCGCAGATCTTTAATGACGACCTGACCGGCTTTGACCTCATCCTCGCCTAACACCAGTGCGACGCGAGCGCCCCACTTGTCAGCACGGGCAAATTGTTTCTTGAAGTTGCCGCCACCAAAGTTGGTCATCAGCCTCAGTTCTGGCGCTTCATCACGCAATTTCTCAGCCAGCTGCATTGCTGCAGACTGCACGCCCTGACCTGAAGCGATAACATAGACATCCACATTGCTCGTCGGTTCAAATTCAGGATTAACCGCCTGAACCAGCAGTACCAGACGCTCCATGCCCATGGCAAAGCCAACGGCAGGTGTTGCGCGGCCACCGAGCTGCTCAACCAGGCCATCATAGCGGCCGCCACCACATACCGTGCCCTGTGAACCCAGGCTATCGGTGACCCACTCAATCACGGTGCGATTGTAATAATCAAGCCCGCGTACCAGACGCTGATTGACGGTGTAGCTGATCCCGGCGTCATCCAGAAGGGCACACAGGCCGCTGAAATGTTCACGTGATTCGTCATCAAGATAGTCGCCAAGCTGTGGCGCATCATTCAGTAACTGCTGAATATCGGGATTTTTAGTGTCGAGAACGCGCATCGGATTGGTGTACATGCGGCGTTTGCAATCCTCATCCAGCACCTCTTTGTGCTGTTCAAGGAAGGCGACCAGCGCGTCGCGATAATGCGCGCGTGCTTCCAGCGAACCGATAGAGTTGAGTTCCAGACGAACGTGCTCAGAGATACCCAGAGCTTTCCACCAGCGGGCGTTCAGCATGATCAGTTCAGCATCGATGTCCGGTCCCTGCAGACCAAACACTTCCACGCCAATCTGGTAGAACTGACGATAGCGGCCTTTCTGCGGACGCTCATAGCGGAACATCGGGCCCATATACCACAGGCGCTGCTCCTGGTTGTAGAGTAAACCGTGTTCAATACCGGCTCGCACGCAACCTGCAGTGCCTTCCGGACGCAGTGTCAGGCTTTCACCGTTGCGGTCTTCGAAGGTATACATCTCTTTTTCAACCACGTCGGTGACCTCACCGATGGCGCGTTTAAACAGTGGGGTTTGTTCCACCAGCGGTAAGCGAATTTCGCTGTAACCGTAGCTCGCCAGCGTCTGCTTGAGAACGCCTTCAATCCGTTGCCAGAGGGCGGTATCCGCAGGCAGGTAGTCGTTCATCCCGCGAATCGCCTGAATATTCTTCGCCACGTTAGAATCTCTTAATGCAAAAAAACCTGTCCGGCATCATACCTTATGAGGATGAAACCGCACAGGTTCAGTCAAAAAAGTCACGCACGCAGACCGCGTACGCCATTATTTTTCCAGATGCTGCACATCAATACGGCGACTGGCATCCAGCATCGACGCTTTAGCACGAATGCGCGCTTCCAGCTGATCGATCATGTCATTGTTGTCGAGACGATCGCGCTGACGCACACCATCCTCGTAGAAACCACTCTTCTTGCTGCCGCCGGTCACGCCCAGCGTAGAGAGGGTCGCCTCGCCGGGTCCGTTGACCACGCAGCCGATAATGGAGACATCCATCGGGGTGATCAGGTCTTCCAGACGCTGCTCCAGCGCGTTGACCGTGCCGATAACGTCGAACTCCTGACGTGAGCAGGTCGGACAGGCGATGAAGTTGATGCCACGAGAGCGGATGCGCAGTGACTTCAGGATATCGAAACCGACTTTGACTTCTTCTACCGGATCGGCGGCCAGCGAGATACGCAGCGTATCGCCGATCCCTTCTGACAGCAGCAGACCCAGTCCAATCGCCGATTTCACTGCGCCTGCCCGCGCGCCGCCCGCTTCGGTGATACCGAGATGCAGTGGCTGTTCAATCTGTTTCGCCAGCAGACGATAAGATTCAACCGCGAGGAAGACGTCAGAGGCTTTGACGCTGACTTTGAATTGATCGAAGTTAAGACGGTCGAGATGATCGACATGGCGCATGGCAGATTCCAGCAGCGCCTGCGGCGTCGGCTCGCCATACTTTTCCTGCAGATCTTTTTCCAGCGAACCGGCGTTCACGCCAATTCGAATCGGAATATTGTTGTCGCGCGCGCAGTCGACCACCATGCGGATACGCTCATTGTTCCCGATATTACCGGGATTGATGCGCAGGCAGTCGACGCCATACTCGGCGACTTTCAGGGCGATGCGGTAGTCAAAATGAATATCTGCAACCAGCGGGACGTTTACCTGCTGTTTGATCAGTCTGAATGCTTCTGCGGCATCCATGGTAGGCACCGAGATACGAACGATGTCGACACCGACTCGCTCAAGGGCTTTGATCTGATTTACCGTCGCCTCCACGTCAGTGGTGCGGGTGTTGGTCATCGACTGGACAGCGATGGGTGCGCCGTCACCGACCGGCACCTTGCCGACGTAAATGCGTTTGGATTTACGACGGATAATGGGTGCTTCGTTATGCATATTTCTTCTCCACAATTGCCCGGTACGCGATACGCTGTTATTGCGCACCCAACGTCAGGCGAGCAACCTGGTTATTACGGATAAAACGACTTAAATCAACGGGCTGATTCTGATATTGCACCTGAACAGCGGAAGGCGCGCCAATTTTCAGACGATACGGAGGCGTTCCTGCGAGGCTGAGTTTACCACCACTGCGCTGAATGCCGCTGAACAGTTTTTTGCCGGTGGCATCGCTCACTTCCAGCCAGCAGTCGGCGTTAAAGGTCATCACCACCGCATTAGGATCAGCAGCCGGTTCACTGACCGCCGCTGCACCTACTGGCATCTGAGGTGCCGTGCTGGTATTGGTATTCGTGGCCGCAGGTGCAGCCGCTGAGTTGTCTACGGGCGCCTGGCTCGGCGAAACCACGGCATTGCTGGTGGTATCTGGCTGTGCGGTGGTCGCGCTATTGCTGGCGCTGGCGGCCGGAGCCGCACTCGCTGGCGCACTCGCTGCGCTGTTGTCACTGGTGGTATTGCTTTCGTCAGGCGCGGCAGGTGCCGCGCTGTCACCGCTGGATTCACCAAGCGGAATCGACTGGCCGCTATCACCGCTGCTGTTCTGATCGGTCATCGGCACCAGATCATCCTGCGACGCTTTATGATTCTGCCACCACCATGCACCGGTCAGACCCACCACCACAAACACCACCAGCCAGGTGAAAATCATCAACCAGCCGTCGCGTTTCTTGCGGCGTTTGCCCAGTGAGAAACTTTGCATCGGCTCGATCTTTGAAGCCCGAATCGGTGTCTGTTTCGCCATCATCGGCAGCAGTTCCTCTTCAGGAATGTGCACCAGACGCGCGTAGGAGCGAATGTATCCGCGCAGGAACGTGGAGGCCAGATCGGCAGGCGATTTGTCTTCCTCGATATCACGCACGGTAGAAAGTTTCAGGCACAGGCGTTCAGCGACGTTCTGCTGCGTCAGCCCCATCTGCTCACGGGCCAGACGCAGGCGTTCACCTGTTGAATGTAATGCAGAGTTTTCTTGAGTGGCTTCAGTATTCATTAGCTAAATAACGCTGGTACTGTATCGATTGCGGAAAACGTCGCGCTAACTGGTCGCCATAACGTGAAACGTCAGCGGCATCTCCCTGTAGCGCGGCGAAACGTAAGTGTAACGCCAGACTTCGTGCCGTTGCGGGCAGCTGTTGCTGGTAAACATCAAGCAAAATCTGCACCTTCGCCAGATGGTTATCTGCCATCTGCTTTTCAGCTTCCGACAGCAGCGAATCAGCTTTGCGTCTGTCAGCCTCAATGGCCTGGCGTAGTGTCCTGCGGGCAGCGGCAATATCGCCAGCCTGCAGATAACAAAACCCTGCCAGTTCAAGCGCGTCATTGCGTGCATCAAACTGCGGTGCTGCGCTTGCCCGACTAAACTGTTGATGCGCTTCGCCATACTGCCTTAAAGCGCAGAGAAACGCACCGTAATTGTTAGCAACAAAACCATTATCCGGGGCCTGCTGCTGTGCCAGTATAAACCGTGCCTGCGCCGCTGTCTGATTACCCTGCTTCTGCGCCAGTCGAGCCAGCGCAAGCGAGACCCGGTAATCCTCTGGCGCGGCGGCCTGTGCCCGCAGAAAGTTTCGCTCAGCCGCGGCATAGTCGCCACCCGCCAGATAGTGCATCCCTAACTGCAGACGCACCTCTTCTGCTCCGGGTTCGTGATGCTGGCTGACACACCCGCTTACAACAAACAGCGCCAGTAAAACTGCAGGTAATCCGTTACGCATAATCGTTTCCATCCGGTTGACGTTGACAGGCTGCAGCCTGCCACGCGTCATCACTTCAGGAAACGCTCTGAGTCACTCTTCTAGAGAGCCTTCACAGAGATGGCCTCACCCGCCATTTTTTTACGCATCGTACGCTTGGTACGGTCGATCACCTCACCGGCTAACTGACCACAGGCGGCATCGATATCATCGCCACGGGTTTTACGCACGATGGTAGTAAAACCATAGTCCATCAGGACTTTGGAAAAACGATCAATGCGGCTGTTGGAGCTACGGCCATAAGGCGCGCCCGGGAAGGGGTTCCAGGGGATCAGGTTGATTTTACACGGTGTTTCTTTCAGTAATGCGGCGAGTTCATGCGCATCATCTGTGCTGTCATTGACGTGATCCAGCAACACGTACTCGATGGTCACGCGTCCCTGATTGGCGTTGGATTTGCCAATGTAGCGTTTCACCGCCGCCAGGAAGGTTTCGATATTGTACTTTTTGTTGATCGGGACAATATCATCACGCAGCTTATCGTTAGGCGCGTGCAGGGAAATCGCCAGCGCGACGTCGATCATATCGCCCAGTTTATCCAGCGCAGGCACCACACCCGAGGTGGAGAGGGTCACGCGACGCTTCGACAGACCAAAACCGAAGTCATCCAGCATGATCTCCATCGCCGGAACCACGTTATTGAGGTTGAGCAGTGGCTCGCCCATGCCCATCATCACCACGTTGGTGATAGGACGCTGGCCGGTGATTTTCGCTGCGCCGACAATTTTCGCCGCACGCCACACCTGACCAATAATTTCTGACACCCGCAGGTTACGGTTAAAACCCTGCTGTGCGGTCGAACAGAATTTACACTCCAGCGCACAACCCACCTGTGAAGAGACACAGAGCGTGGCGCGGTCCCCTTCCGGGATATAGACCGTTTCCACCAGCTGGTCGCCCACGCGAATGGCCCATTTGATGGTGCCGTCGGTGGAGCGCATCTCTTCTGCCACTTCTGGCGCGCGGATCTCCGTCAGCTCCATCAGCCGGTTACGCAGCTTTTTGTTGATGTCGGTCATCTGCTCGAAGTCATCGCAGCAGTAGTGATAAATCCACTTCATGACCTGATCGGCGCGGAAAGGCTTTTCGCCCAGCGACAGGAAGAATTCGCGCATCTGCTGACGGTTGAGATCCAGCAGGTTTATTTTCTGGCTTTTGGGGGAGACGATAATAGGGGATGCGGACGCGGACGTCACAATCTGTTCGGACATAATATTCTCTGGCCTCGTTGTTACACGTTATGGCGCTGTTCAGGGATAGGTGAAAAAAATTGCGCCTTCATTAAGCTGAGTCAATGAAGGCGCAATATTGTACAACATCTGCAGCCTGATAACAGGCGGGAGTGACCTCCCCTACGCAGATTTTTGTAAAGCCGACGTAACGTTTATCGCCAGGCGATTAACGGGTACGTGGGCAGATTTCGTTTTCGCCAAAGAAATAAGCGATTTCGCGGGCAGCGGATTCAGCAGAATCTGAACCGTGCGTGGCGTTTTCGGTGAAGCTGTCAGCGTAGTCAGCACGCAGTGTGCCAGCCAGTGCGTTTGCCGGGTTAGTGGCACCCATCAGGTCACGGTGACGCTGAACGGCATTTTCACCTTCCAGCACGGAAACAACAACCGGGCCAGAGGTCATGAATTCAACCAGACCATCGAAGAATGGCTTGCCCTGGTGCTCAGCGTAAAAACCTTCAGCCTGCTCTTTGCTCAGCTGCAGCATTTTTGCGCCAACGATTTTGAAGCCAGCGCTTTCAAAACGGTTGTAGATAGCACCAATCACATTTTTAGCGACGGCGTTTGGCTTGATGATAGAAAAAGTACGTTCGATTGCCATGATGACCTCTGTCTTGACGTTCTGAAGAAACCGGTGGCGTCCGCCCCGGTTAAGAAACGGCGCCGATTATAGGGGCTGAGTCCGGCGTTGCCTATCAGAGATCCCTAATTTGATGAAAAATCTTGATCTGAGTCGAAGCAAACGCGCCATAGTTATGATTTAGCGCAAAAAAGCGTCAGCCCCGGCTGAAGGTGACCGAGAAAAGTTGCCCCTCTTCATCCATCACCACCAGCTGATACTCGCCCGGATGATCGAGCTGCAGCGACAGGCTGTCTGCGGCATTCTGCGTCATCAGAGGCTCACCATTCAGGAACCACCAGCGCTGCGCGCCCTGCCCTCCCTGCACCGCGACCGGGATCGTCAGCGCGCTCCTGCCCGGCAGCGGTCTGACGATTTGCCCCTCAATCACGCCGGTAACGATCAGCGGCGCGCTGCTGCCCTGCTGTAATGGCGGACATCGGGCATCAACAGGAGGCAGGCGTTGCGCCCGCCGCTCCTGAGGCGGCAGCCAGGCTTCCAGCGGCAGCGGCCAGACCAGCCGTTCATGGCGGGTGGCGCCGGGGCAATCAGCTGCGACGCGCAGTCCCTGCGCATTCTGCCAGTAGCCCTGACGTAATCCGCTGAGGCTCTCCTGGCCGGGAGCCAGCAGTGTCGGCGGCAGCGTGTCGGCGGCGACCCAGCTTTGCCGCCGCTGGCGACAGTTTTCGTCTCCGGCGGGCAACGGCTGACCGCCAGGCCAGCAAATGCTCGCCACCGTCACCGAGGCCGGGCGCGGATCGCCCGGAACGTCACGTCTGCCGAGGCGACTCATCAGCAGGCTGTTGATCTGATTCATGACGGGCACGGCAGAGGCAAAACCAAACTGCCCGGCAACCGGCGTGGCATCCGGTCTTCCGACCCAGACGCCAATCAGATAACGGGGATTGATCCCCACCGACCAGGCGTCGCGGTAGCCATAACTGGTGCCGGTTTTCCAGGCCAGTGGCACCACATCGGGTACGCTGCCATTGCCCGCGGGCTGCGCTTCCCCGGCCAGGATACGCCGGATGATCCACGCCGACTCAGGCGAAAGCAGCGGCCGCTGCTGTAAGGGTTGATCGGGCATCCAGCGCAGCTGGCCGGCGTTGCCGTGGCGGGCAAAGGCGCTGTAGGCTGCCACGATCTCATCCATGCGCGCTCCGGTGCCGCCGAGAATCAGGGAAAGATTAGGTTCAGCGCCGGGGGGAAAACGTAAGTTGAGACCGACATTGCGCAGGCGCGCTGCAACGTTTTTCGGTCCCAGCGCCTCCAGAAGCTGCACCGCAGGCAGATTCAGCGACCGCACCAGCGCGTCACTGGCGCTGACCGGCCCGTGAAATCCGGTATCGAAGTTGCCTGGCCGGTAATCACCAAAGCGACGCGGCACATCCTGCAGCAGTGATTCAGCATGAATCAGCCCCTCATCCAGCGCCATCCCGTAAATAAAGGGTTTTAACACCGAGCCTGGCGAACGCACGCTGGCGATCATATCCACATGGCCAAAACGGCTGTCATCGGTAAAGTCAGCCGAGCCGACGTAGCCGCGAACCGCCATGGTGGTGTGATCCACCACCAGCATCGCCAGCGAGGTGCGTGGAGGAAGCTGATTTTTAACATTCAGCGCCAGGCTTTCCAGTTCGCGCTGCAGTGAGGGGTCAAGCGTAGAGACAATCTTATCGCTGTGGCTGATCGACAGCAGCCGCCGGGCCAGCAGCGGCGCCATCTGTGGCATCTGGCGCGGCGGCAGCCACACCGGCTCCTGACGGATTTCCGCCACCTGTTCAGCGGACCAGATGCGGTATTCCGCCAGCCGATCCAGCACTTTGTTGCGTGCGGCTTCTGCCCGCTCCGGCCAGCGATCGGGCCGCAGACGGCTGGGTGCCTGCGGCAAAACGGCCAGCAGCGCCGCCTCGCCCGACGTCAGCTGTGACGGGGCTTTTCCCAGCCAGCTCCAGCTTGCCGCGCCCACCCCTTCCAGCGTGCCGCCAAAGGGCGCACGGTTAAGGTAGAGCGTCAGGATGTCACGTTTGGAAAGATGCCACTCCAGCTGCAGCGCACGCCACGCCTGAATCAGCTTGCCGCGCAGCGTCCGGGGTTGCGGGTCGATAAGGCGTGCCACCTGCATGGTCAGCGTGCTGCCTCCGGAAATGACGCTCTGATGGCGCAGATCCTGCCAGGCGGCGCGCAGCAGAGCCAGGGGATTGATGCCGGGGTGATACCAGAACCAGCGATCTTCATAGGTCAGCAGCGCCTGCAGATAGGCCGGAGCCACCTCCTCTGGCGTGACCGGATAGCGCCAGATCCCCTTGCTGTCTGCAAAGCGCCACAATGGTGTACCGTCGCTGGCAACAACCACCCGCGCAGGCTGAACCTGTTTAAGCGGCAGCGGGAAAAGCCGATCCAGCCCCCATATCGCCAGCCACAGCGCCAGAAAAAAAAGCGGCAGCGCGAGCCACCACTTTTTGATGCTGCTGATGTTTACCACGCGTCGCGTCACTTACTGAATATGCAGCTGCGACGGCGTGCTGCCGGTGGCGCGCCACTCCGGCACATACATCGACTCGACCTGCGGTGGTGGCATCAGATAGCGCCCCGGTGTGACCGCCCGCGCCAGGTAGACCAGCGTCGCGGGACGATAAGTATCTACCGCCAGTGCCGCCACAAAGCGATCGTCACGGAACTCAATGTGTCTGATGTCAGCCTGCTGCATGTCACCCATGCTCTCCTTCAGCGCATCCGCACTGTCGCCGAGGCTGGCGCTGCTGTCAGCCAGGTTCTGGTTTTCCAGCTCCAGACCGGCAGGCAGCAGATCCATCACCAGCGCATCGGTGATGCTGCGCTTCGACGAAACGGTCAGACGCACCACCAGCAACTCGCCGCTGCGCAGATTGCTGAGATCGGCGGCTTTGCCATCCAGCGTAAAGTATTCACGTTTTATCCCGAGCACATTGCTCTCCGGCTGTGGCGCGGCCAGCGGATAACCGGTGACATCCAGACGACCATACAGCGGCGCACTGCCCGGATTACTGACGGCTAAGCCCTGCAACAGTCGTTCAGCCCCCAGCCCTTTATTCAGTGGCGCATCGCCCTGCAGAGGCTGTGCATTGCCCGACAGCTGCGCCTGCCAGCTTCCGCCCTGCGCACGCTGCAGCGTATGCGCCGCTAAATAGAGCGCGTTATTCTCCTGAGTCGAGAACCAGCGCTTGCCGTTGACCTCTTTTGACAGCGACAGCAGCAGACTATTCTGCAAATCAGGCTGCAGCTTATTCTCTGCTAACAGGGCTATCATCATCCCCTGATCGCGCACCGTGCTGCCATAGTCGCCATACCACTCTTTATCTGAACGCGTCAGACTGGCACCCTGCATGATCGCAAGCGATGCGCGCTGCCCGTCACCCATCAGCTTCAGCGCCACGCCAAGCTGCATCAGCGCCAGGCCGGAGCGGGCCTTCTCACGCTTTTCATACAAGGCGCGCAGCGCACCCAGCGGCGCACGCTGCTGACGCGCCAGCACCAGTCCGGCGTAAGCCTGCACGCTTAACTGCAGCGCGGCGTTGTTATCACTGCCGCCGCCGCTGATCTGCGCGGGATCCTGCAGATAGCGCAGCAGCCGTGCGTTAGCGCGCTCAACTACATTATCCGGCAGCGCATAGCCCGCCTCGCTGGCGCGAAGCAGGAAATCGGTCACGTAAGGCGTCAGCCAGAACTCCTCCTCACTCTGTTTGTCCCACAGCCCGAAGCCACCGTTGGCCCGCTGCATGCCCGCCAGACGGGCAATGCCGGTGTCGACGGCGGCCCGGCGCGCCTCATCACTGCTGGTTTTTATCCCCATCGCGGTCAGCTCAGCATGGCTGGTGTAGAGCGACGGCCAGAGGCCGCTGGTGGTCTGTTCCAGACAGCCGTAGGGATAGGCATAAAGCGCACTGATATAGCTGGCGATATTGAGCGGCGGACGATTGCTCAGCGTCAGCTGTCCACTCAGGGTCTGAGCATCCAGCCCGGTAAACGCGGCTGCCGCGACCTGCCAGGGCTGATCGGGATTGATGACGGCATCGAAATTCAGCGTCCGGGCCGGATAAGGTGGCCTGACGCCGATTTTCCACTGCTGTTTGCTGGGCTTAACCTGCTCGCCCGGCAGGTTCAGACCGGAAATCTGCACGGCGACCTCGCCATCACCAAAGCCGGTTTTCGCCGTGACCGGAATCTGAAGTGTGGTACGTGCGCCTTTGGCCAGCGTCACGCTCTGGCTGGCAGCCCCGGCCAGATCCACTAAGCCACTGCTGCTCAGATCCACGTTCAGGGTTTGCGGCAGATCGGTCAGGTTAGTGAGATCCAGCGCCAGTGAGGCTGTATCGCCGCTGGCAAGGAAGCGCGGGGTGGCCAGTTCGCTGATCAGCGGCGCCGCAACCACCAGTTTGCGCTCTGCCGCGCCGAAGCTGTCATCGCTCCAGGCCTGGGTCATCAGCCGAAGCTCACCGTTAAAGGCCGGGATCGGCAGCGTAATCGATCCGTTGCCCTCTTTATCCAGTGTCACTGCCTGTAACTGCTGCGCCACGATATTGACGTGCGTCACCGGCTTTTTACCGCCGCGCGTCATCGATTCATCCTCGCCATCACCACCAAAACGCAGCGCCGCGAGCCGGCCACCGCCTTCAATCAGCTGGCCAAAGACGTCGTACTGATCGACGTTGTAGCGTTTGCGGCCAAAGAAAGCCTGCCACGGATCGGGGGTTTTATAATCCGTGACACTCAGAACGCCGCTGTCCACTGCTGACAGCAGTACATTCACTTTTTCAGGCAGCGGGCCGCCGTCACGACTGGCGTGAACTTTTACCGTCAGGCGTTGCTCAGGACGGATTTTATCGGGCGCATCCAGCGTCAGATTTAAGCGGCGCGCCTCCGTCGCCATCGGCAGATGCAACAGCCCCACCGCGCGTTTTGGCGTTGCGCCACTGACCTTATCGCCGTCACGCACCACGATGGCGCTGAAGTAGAGATCGTGACGCTGCCAGCTCTCAGCAACAGGGACATCCACCGTTGTGCCGCCCTTTGGTACGGTCAGTGGCTGCCACCAGAGCGTGCCGCTGCTCGACTCCACCATCAGGTAACCTTTACCGGCTGCCGGTGACTCAACCTGCAGATGCACGGTATCGCCCGGCTGGTAAGCGGCTTTGTCCAGCTTCAGTCTGACCTGATCCGGGCGCAATGCACCCGTGCCGTTGGTGTTATCCTGCCAGTCATAACCCGCCTGGAACCGCACGCTGCTGACGATCTTCTCGCCCGCCTGCACTTCGAGCCGGTAGTGGCCCCACTCGACCGGGAAGCTGACTTTGGTGCTGCCATCAGCCGGGACAGAGATGGCGCGTTCATCTTCCTGCAGATCCTTGTCGCTATACTGCGACTGCCAGCCTTCGCTGTCAGAGAAGCTCCAGTAGTAATCATGACGTTCACGGATCAGGCGAACATCCAGCTTCTCTGCCGCCAGTTTTTTGCCCTGACTGTTGGCATAGACAATGTCGAATTCGGCCAGGCTCTGTTCCGGCACGGTCGGCTCATCGTGATAGCTGTCACTGCGGTAGTCATAAACCGCCTTGTTACCAAACAGCGGCCGGATACCTGGCAGCGCTTCAGCGGGCCAGATGGCCTGGGTGGCACGACGGGTGACCGGACGTCCGCCGGTCTCCAGCAGGCTGGCCTGCAGGATCAGATTGAGCGGGGAGTGGAGCTGATCCCACTGATTTTCTACCGTGAGTTGTGCTTTACCGCTGGCGTCAAGCTTGAGATCCACCTCATCCAGCGTGCGCTTTAACCCCTCTTCGGTGATGTCACCAAACTGGTAGCCTGGCAGTGCAGTCACCGCCTCGCGTGCCGGTCGCAGATAGAGTTGACCCTGTAGCGTGTTACCTGCTGCCGGGGCGCCATAGAGATAGCGCCCCTCAATACCGAACTCAACACTGGCATCAGCGGCCTGCGGCTGAGGGTCGTTTTTCAGGGTTAACGCCATACGCTCCGGCAGAAAATCTTCGACGTGAAACTTCCACTCGCGCTTGAGGTTATCGCCGGTATTCAGTCGCAACATCCAGTCGCCGGTCATGGCCGACGCGGGCAGCGCCAGTCGCTGCTGGTAGAATCCTGCTTCAGGCTGCCAGACAAAAGTCCGCATCACCTGGCCATCGGGCTGCACCAGCTCTGCTTTGATCGGCTGCGCGGGCAAGGGGTGTCCGTCGGCATCACGAAGCAGCGCATTCACGATGACCGTTTCGCCAGGACGATAGATATCGCGTGGACCAAAAATAAACAGTTGTTTGTCATAGCCCTGCGGCCCGGCGACCGGGAACTCAGCGAGATCCAGCGCCGGACGCGCCAGGTCGATCATTGAGGTCTGTTCTCCCAGGATTGCCAGCAGGAGCTTGCCTTTTTCATCCGCCTTGAGGCTCAGATGACCGGTGCTGTCACTGGTACCGCTTTGCAGCACCTGCCCCTTCTCATCCAGTAACCTGACGCTGACTCCGGAAAGCGGCTGACCGTCTGCCAGACTCTGGCCGAACAGTTCAAACCGGGTCGGGAAGCGATGCAGTGACAGGCCAATATCGCTCAGGGTGAAAAGCGTGGCGGGCTGGCTGTAGCGATAAGTACCGGCCTGCTTCATCACCGCCAGATAGACGCCCGGCTGCTGAAGTGCGGTAATGTCACGCATCGGCAGCTGCAGTTTTTCACGTGTGTTACGCGCCGGGTTGAGCTCAAAGCGTCCGCTATAGACCAGCTGGCTGCTTTTCAGCAGCTCCTGCGACTGCCAGCTTGAGAGGTTGTTGCCGTAATTCCACTGCGAGAGAAATTCCGCCAGGCCGGCATTCTTTATCCGGAAGAAATCGACATCGACCTGGTCAACATTCAGCGCCAGCACCGGCAGTCCCTGGGTGATACGCAGCGGCAGCAGTGAACCGCGACTGGCAAAGCCCACCATCGGCTGGATATCACGGGTGGCGATTTTCTGACTGTAATCGGCGGCAAGCGTCTCACCGCTGGCCGCGCGCAGTCCCGCATCCACCGTGACGGTGAAGTGACGCGACGGCTCGGGATGGCGGAAGCGCAACGTTTTGCGGTTAGCGGAAAGCTCCCAGCCACCATCCACCCGGCCCTGTTTATCGTCGGTCAGCCTGACTTTTTGCGCGATATCCTGTTTATCATCAAGCGGCTGACTGAAGGTTAAGACCAGCGCAGCGGCATTATCGATCTGCAGTTCCGAGAGATCGATAATCGTCAGCGGTTTGCTGACCTGGGAGGTTGCGGGTGCTTCTGCCGCCTGGAGAGGCAAAGCAGGTAACAGGGTCGCTGACAGCAGCGAGCCACCGATCAGCATGCTGAGCAGCAGCCGGGTATTGCGTTTCTTCATGGTAGTTCCTTCACCGGGACGCAGGGAGTGTCGTTTGATTACGCCGCGCAATTTCATATCAATGCTCGCATTTAATCAACGCTTCTCTTGAGATGGTGCGCACATTCCCTGACACTGGTATGACAGATTGCTGAGATGAGGTTGTTATGACGACGCCACTGTTTGTGTCCGCCGACTGGTTACAAGAGCACTACAACGATGAGCGGCTTCAGGTGCTGGATGCACGTTTGTTGCCACCCGGTATGGAAGCGGTCCGCGATGTCCGGGCCGAATATCTGGCGGGTCATTTACCCGACGCCCCTTACTTCAATATTGAAGCGCTTTCCGATCACACCAGCCCTTATCCCCATATGCTGCCCCGCGCCGAAAGTTTTGCCGTCGCGATGCGTGAACTGGGTGTCAGCAGTGATAAGCACCTGGTAGTGTATGACGAGGGTAATCTCTTTTCTGCGCCACGCGCCTGGTGGATGCTGAAAACCTTTGGTGTGGCTCAGGTGTCGATTCTGGCCGGGGGCTTGCAGGGCTGGAAAGAAGCCGGTTTTGCGCTGGCAACCGGCGAAGTGAATCTGCCGGAAGGTGAGTTTGAGGCCCACGCAGATGAAAGCCGGGTGAAGCGCCTGACGGACGTACTGCTGATCAGCCATGAAGGCGGCGCACAGATTATTGATGCGCGTCCTGCCAATCGCTTTAACGCCGAAGTGGATGAACCACGTCCCGGATTGCATCGCGGACATATTCCCAACAGCCTGAACGTGCCGTGGAACAGCCTGGTTGAACAGGGAAAACTCAAGCCGGAGGCGGAACTTCAGACGCTGTTTGCCGATGCGGGCGTCGATATCACCCAACCGGTGGTCGCCAGCTGTGGCTCAGGCGTGACGGCAGTGGTGGTGATTCTGGCGCTGACGGCGCTGGGCGCACGGGATGTCACGCTGTATGACGGATCCTGGGGCGAATGGGGCAGTCGCGACGACTTACCTATCGCGAAATAAAAAACAGGCGGCCCATGAGCCGCCTGTTTACTTTGTTGTCTCAGATAATCCGCTCACTGCCCCTGAAGTCGCGCAGGAAACTGCCCCAGCGACGCTCATAGAATGGCGTGATATGGGCGGTAAAGAAGTGGCTGATGCCGCGATCGTTCAGCGTCACCTCACAGATATCAACCGGCGCGTCGTCCGGCAGCGTATCGGTTGCCACGCTACCTGCCGCCTGAATGATCGTCTCAATGTTGCTGTCCGCTTCAATGCCAATCAGCAGATTGGGCGCTTCGTCAGCCCGCTCACGGATACTGGCGATAAACGCGCGACGCACCTGCTTATGCTTAGTAAAGAGCTGAGTCAGTGAGTCGATCATCTGCGCAGGGGGTTCAGCCACCTCAGACAGCAAGAGTGGCTGTCCGCCTTCCAGCACGGTTTGCTGACTTAGCGCACTGCCCTCTTCAGCTAGCAGATGGGTGATCTCGGCCGCAGTAAACTCTTTACCGGAAGGCAGTTTGGGATTGAGAAACAGCGTCTCGCCACGTGTAATCTCAAACAGCGTCCGTACCGGCAGACGCAGCCAGGACTGCTCACCGCTCACCGCTTCACTCATCGCCTCTTCTGACGTGAAAAAAGGAATGATGCTGCTGCCATCCTCTTTTTCCCAGTGCTGCAGATCAACGGGCGTGCTGGCATCAAGCTGTTGCGTGGTGCTTTCACCTGGCACCCACGCATCAGCTTCCAGCAGCAGCTGAAAAAATTCGGGCCGGTGAGCTGGCTCAGTGGCCGCCAGCTTCAGCACCTCTTCAAGACGGTTCATAGTTTTCCTTTGAACAGCGGCGGCATCAGCCACCGCTGAGATCGGCTTATTTCAGTAACAGATTGGCGAGGGTACGCACGCCAAGACCTGTTGCACCCGCCGCCCACTGGTCAACTGCGCCTTTGCGATAGGTCGCGGAGCAGTCGATATGCAGCCAGCCCTGCTGATAGTTACTGACGAAGTGTGACAGGAACGCTGCCGCGCTGCTGGCACCCGCCGCATGTGACGGGCTGGCGATGTTATTAAGATCGGCGAAGTTAGACGGCAGATGGCTGCGATGGAATTCGGCCAGCGGCAGACGCCAGAAAGGTTCGTTCTCACTCACCGCGCTGCCCATCAGCGACTGTGCCATCACATCATCAAAGGTAAACAGCGCATGGTAATCGTTGCCCAGCGCCGTCTTAGCCGCACCGGTCAGCGTCGCAGCATCGATGATCATCGTCGGGTTCTGCTCGCTGGCGTCGATTAAACCGTCGGCCAGGACCAGACGCCCTTCCGCATCGGTGTTCATCACTTCCACCGATTTACCGTTGCGATAGCGAATGATGTCGCCCAGTTTAAAGGCGTTGCTGCTGACCATGTTATCGGCACAGCAGAGATAGAGTTTCACGCGCTTGTTAAGACCGCGCGAAATCGCCATGGCCAGCGCGCCGGTGACGGTCGCCGCGCCGCCCATGTCAGATTTCATTGAGTCCATGAAGCTGCTCTGCTTCAGGCTGTAGCCACCGGTATCAAAGGTGATGCCTTTACCGACCAGGCAGGCGTAGACCGGGGCATCGTCATCGCCGGTCGGGTTGTAATCGAGCGCCAGAAATACCGGCGGACGATTTGAACCGCGTCCAACGGTGTGCAGGCCCATATACCCCTGTACCCGCAGATCGTCGCCTTTGGTGATGCGATAGCTGACGGCGCTGCCGCCCACTTCACTGATCAGATCGACTGCATTGTGCGCCAGCTGTTCCGGCCCCAGATCTTCCGCAGGCAGGTTAATAACGTTGCGCACCCAGTCGATAATTTTCAGACGGCGATCAAACTCCGCCTGCTCATGTTCCCCCAGCGCCGGCCACTCAACCTGACGCTGGCCTTTCGGACCACGGAAGCCCTGCCAGAATGCCCAGCACTGCTCAAGGTGCCAGCCTTCGCCGGTCAGCGCCACATGGCGGATCCCCTGGCTGTCGATTTTGTGAGCCGCACGCTGAATGCTATTCAGCGCATCCGCGCCGGTCAGATGCAGTGTCATGCCGCTGTCGTTGCTGCTGAGAATCGCTTTTTCGCCCCAGCGCGCATCGGCGGGCTGGCTGCTAAGCGTAATATTCATGGGTTGTGTGGTCATCGAAAAGCTCCATAATCGTTATCTGTTTCATCCAGCCTGATTGTTATAACGGCTTTAATAAGATGTTAAATATAATTCGCAGAGAGACCTGATAACAGATTCCGTCAGGTGTTGCCAGCGAAGTGCAAATATAGGCGCAATTTCCGGACTATGACCGGGTGTCAGGATTTCATTAAGGCCCGCAGACGGGTCACTGATTTCTGCACCAGGGCAATGGCGTAGTCGATCTCTTCCTCGGTAGTGAAGCGTCCCAGCGAGAAGCGCAGCGAACTGTGCGCCAGCTCTTCACTCAGGCCCAGCGCCCGCAATACATAGGAAGGCTCCAGGCTGGCGGAGGTGCAGGCCGAGCCGGAAGAGAGCGCCAGATCTTTCAGCGCCATGATCAGTGATTCACCCTCAACGTCAGCAAAACTGAGGTTAAGAATGTTCGGTGCGCTCTGATGCAGATCGCCATTGAGGGTGACGTCGGGCAGTGTGCTGATGCCCTGCCACAGACGATCGCGCAGAGTCTGCAGCCGCGCCATCTCGGTTTCGCGCTCTTCTGCTGCGATACGATACGCCTCGCCCATGCCGACAATCTGATGCACCGGCAATGTCCCGGATCGCATACCGCGCTCATGTCCGCCGCCGTGGATCTGCGCAGCAATCTGCACACGCGGTTTACGCCGGACATAGAGTGCGCCGATGCCTTTCGGGCCATAGAGTTTGTGGGCAGAAAAGGACATCAAATCGACCGGTAACTGGCTGAGATCGATAGGCAGCTTGCCGACGCTCTGGGTCGCATCCACATGAAACAGAATCTCACGTTCGCGGCAGAGTTCGCCAAAGGCGGCGATATCCTGAATCACCCCGGTTTCATTATTAACGTGCATCAGGGTGACTAAAATCGTGTCGTCGCGCAGCGCCGCACGCAGCTGGTCAGGCGAGATAATGCCGTTAGCCGCCGGGGTGAGATAAGTGACAGCAAAGCCTTCACGCTCAAGCTGCTGGCAGCTATCAAGCACCGCTTTGTGTTCTGTCTGGCTGGTGATGATATGTTTGCCGCGCGCCTGATGGGCGTGAGCTGCGCCTTTAATCGCGAGGTTATCGGATTCAGTGGCGCCTGAGGTAAAGATGATTTCACGCGGATCGGCATTGACCAGCTCGGCGATCTGATTACGCGCAACATCAACCGCTTCTTCAGACTGCCAGCCAAAACGGTGCGATCGCGAGGCCGGATTACCGAACGTGCCATCCAGCGTCAGAAACTGCATCATTTTGCTGGCCACACGCGGATCGGCCGGCGTGGTGGCGGCGTAATCCAGGTAAATCGGTAATTTCATTGCGCTACAGCTCCGTATAAAAAATCATACGTCTTTATAGCAGATTCGGCCCTGACCGCGTTAGCAGTAAGGGCCGCAACAGCGGGGATTACGAGGCGCGTTGGTTGACGTTAATTTCCTGCGTGCGCGGGCTCTGGAAGCGACGATTATCAATAGCATTCTGACGATCGGCTACATCCAGGATCTCCTGATTATTCACCAGCTCAGCCAGTGTAATATTGTTCAGGAAGTCACTGATACGCACGCTCAGATCGCGCCACAGCACGTGGGTCAGGCAACGCTCGCCGCCCTGGCAGCCTTCTTTACCCTGGCACTTGGTGGCATCAACAGACTCATCAACGGCAGTGATCACTTCACCGACAGAGATGGTATTAGACGCTTTGCCCAACAGATAACCGCCGCCCGGACCACGTACGCTGGAAACCAGCTCATTTTTACGCAATCGGGAGAATAACTGCTCCAGATAGGAGAGCGAAATGCCCTGACGCTCTGAAATATCAGCCAGCGGGACCGGGCCTTCATGGGAGTGAAGGGCAACGTCCAGCATTGCAGTAACGGCATAACGTCCTTTGGATGTCAGTCTCATAGCGTACGACCTCAATAGCGTCCGGTTATCGGAGGATTAGCAACAGATGCTCTGAAGTCTGCCATTCCCGAGTAAATTGGTCAACTATTTAACCTGGTAAATTAGTCAGGTATTTAACCTGGTAATTTACTCAACTATTATCTGCTTGTTTTTTATCGTTTTTTCGCTTTTCAAACGACGAAAGCATGCCGCGCAGGATGTTCAGCTCATCGCGTTCCGGGCGGGCGCGGGTGTAAAGACGGCGCAGTTTGCTCATCACCTGGCCAGGACTGACTTCACGGATAAAGCCGCTGTTCAGCATCATCTGTTCCATATGCTGATAGAAACGCTCCAGGTCATCCACCAGTGGATAAGGTGACTCTTCATACTGCGGCGGCGGGCTGGCCTGCTCCTGCGCCTGTAACCATGCCATGCGCACTTCATAGGCGATAATCTGTACGGCCATCGCCAGGTTCAGCGAGCTGTATTCCGGGTTTGCCTGAATCGCGACGTGATAGTGGCACTTCTGCAACTCGTCATTGGTCAGGCCGACACGTTCGCGACCAAATACCAGCGCAACCGGTGCCTGCTGGCCCTCTTCCACGCTTTTCACGCCACATTCGCGCGCATCCAGCATCGGCCAGGGCAGCGAGCGGGAGCGTGCGCTGGTGCCGACCACCAGACTGCATCCGGCAATGGCCTCATCCAGAGAGTCGACAATTTTTGCGTCGCCGATAACGTCGCTGGCACCGGCCGCGAGTGAGATAGCCTGTGAGTCAGGCTTGACCAGTGGGTTAACCAGATAGAGGTTGGTTAAGCCCATGGTTTTCATGGCGCGCGCAACGGAGCCCATGTTACCGGTGTGAGAAGTCTCGACCAGCACGATACGAATATTTTGCAACATGATTAGGGATACTCAGAAACGGGTCAGTAAAATCAGTAGAGAGAATATTAACATAAAGCAGGACATTTACCGAACACGCTGCTATACTCCGCGCCGTTTTCCCCGTTCTTTAACATCCAGCGAGAGATACCGATGCATCCAATGCTCAACATTGCCGTGCGCGCAGCGCGCAAGGCCGGAAATTTAATTGCCAAATATTATGAAACCCCGGACGCCGTCGAAGCCAGCCAGAAAGGCAGCAACGACTTCGTAACGAATGTTGACCGCGAAGCAGAACGCCTGATTATCGAAATTATTCGTAAATCTTACCCGAAACATACCATCATCACCGAAGAAAGCGGTGAACTGGCGGGCGAAGATCAGGATGTTCAATGGGTTATCGATCCGCTGGATGGCACCTCAAACTTCATCAAACGTTTACCCCACTTTGCTGTTTCTATCGCTGTGCGCATTAAAGGCCGCACCGAAGTCGCCGTCGTTTACGATCCAATGCGCAATGAACTCTTCACCTCTTCACGCGGTCAGGGCGCTCAGCTGAATGGCTATCGTCTGCGTGGCAGCACGGCACGCGATCTGGATGGCACCGTTCTGGCGACCGGCTTCCCGTTCAAAATGAAGCAGCACGCGCCGGCTTACATGAATATCATGACCAAACTCTTTACCCAGTGTGCTGACTTCCGCCGCACCGGTTCTGCTGCGCTGGATCTGGCCTATGTGGCTGCCGGTCGCGTAGATGGCTATTTTGAGATTGGCCTGAAGCCGTGGGATTTTGCGGCGGGTGAACTGCTGGTCCGTGAAGCGGGCGGTCTGGTGACTGATTTCACCGGCAACCACGGCTATCTGCTGTCAGGTAACCTGGTCGCGGGTAACCCACGTGTGGTGAAATCGATGCTGTCGAACATGCGTGATGAGCTGAGCGAAGCGTTAAAGCGCTAAGTCTCAGTACAGAAAAAGGCGGCTTCTCAGCCGCCTTTTTTATTGCCTGTTATTCAGTGATGATTAACGACGTTCGTGTGACAGCACCTGATGAGGCTGAGTACGACGACCTACCATACCCATCACGCCTGCCAGCACTGCTTCGATGATCAGCAGAATCAGGGCATACCAGCTCGCTTTCGCGGTCGCAGCAGCGGCTTTTTCACCGGCTTCACGCGCTTTCTGTTCAGCCTGCTGTTTCAGTTCCTGATATTTCTGAACCGCCTGCTGATAGCTCTGTTCAGTTTTGGCCACGATCTGATCCACTTCCTGATCGCTTTTGCCGGTGCGCGCTTTGATAATATTTTTCAGCGCATCACGATCGGCTGCCTGCAGGGTATCGGAATGACGATCCATCACCCCTTTTAACCAGTTAGCCAGATCAGTATCCGCTGTCTGTGGATGGTTTGCGGTGTTGTTAGCCTGGTTTTCAGCATTCTGCGCTTCTTTATTTGCATCCTGCTTTAAGTTCTCTGGCTGTAATTCCGGTTTCCCGGTCTGGCGTAAAGTCGTTTCCAGTTCGTTCTGCAGGTTATCTAAATTAATATTACTCTCCTGCAGTTTGTCTTTTGCCATTTGGGTAACGGATGGCGCAGCGGCGGAAATACCACTACCCAGCGCCTGGAAGCCTGAGCCCACAATATTCATCGCGCCGCCTAATACACTGGTCGCCAGCGCAATAGCCAGGTAAATAGTGAAAATTGTGCTAAGGCCAAACATCAGTAAACCGTGCAGTGCGCCTTCGCGCTGAGCCAGTCGGCCTGCAACATAACTACCTGCAGCCATCGCGACCAGCATTTCAATGGCAGTCCAGACCAGCGCACCTGTGCCCAGGCCGTCGAGTGGATTCTGTTCTTTCATCGGATCAATGGTTGTTGCACCAATGGCGGTTCCCAGCAGCGTCAGGATAATGTGAACGATCAACGCACAAATGACACCGGCAAACACGGCGCTCCAGGAAATACGTTTTAACGGCAATCCAGCAGGCCCGGTCGCCAGCGTTTCGGTGTAGCCATTATTAATACGGGTATCAGCCATGAAATATACTCCTCGCAATAAACAGAAAGCGGTCTTGATCTTTTATCATCCCGACGGCGGAATGCCGTTTTGGTATTATCAGCGTAGACAGGGAATAGTCATTTCACCACTAAACCAGCCAGAGAAAAAAATAAAGAGATGAATTCAGAGATAATTAACGAAGAGAAGAGCGCAGCGGCAATTTTATTTCCGCTGCGCTTTTATTCAGAAAGGTCGAATTCCGCCACCTAGCGTCATCTGCGCTGACTGCCATAGCGCGATACCCGCTACGATTAAAATCAGGCTGCCGGTTAAGGCCAGCGCGGGGATCAGCAGTCGCGTCATGCCTGCGGTAACGCCAGGCTGTGCCAGCCGTTGTGCCACCGTGCGCGCCTGCTGAACCAGCAGGCCAATCGCCGAAATGGTCAGTGCCGTGCCCAGCGCCATCACCGCAGCAGAGATAACCCCCCAGCCATAGACACCAATCACCTTGGCAAACAGCAGCATCATAATCGCGCCGGAACAGGGACGTAATCCCATCGACACCACCACCAGCAGCTGGGTTTTCACGCTGAGATTGCCGCTCATCTGCTGCGGTGTCGGAATATGCGCGTGTCCGCATCCGCACTGATCATCATGCTGATGGTGAGGTTTGAAGGCGTGAAATACCGGGGCCGGACGTGGACGCAATGTCCGCCACAGCGAACGCAGCGCCCGATAACCGATCATCACGCCCAGCCCGATCACCAGCAGATAACTGCCCTTCTCCAGCCAGAAACTGCTGAGATGCAGCTGTCGCGATGACGTTTTCAGCAGCACCAGCATCACCGTCACCAGGACAATCGCCACCGAACCCTGCAGCAGTGAGGCGAGCAGCGTCAGCCTGATACTGGTTTTCACTCTGGTGGGATGGGTCGCCAGAAAGGTCGCGATCACCACTTTGCCATGGCCCGGTCCCAGCGCGTGCAGTACGCCATACAGCAGGCTGAATATCACCAGCGAAATGCCTGCCTGGTGGGGCTGCTCCGCTACCTGCTGTAACAGCTGAGTCATCTGCCGATGCAGATCTTTCTGCCACAGTACGCTCTGCATCAGAATCTGCGACCAGTAGAGCCAGACCAGCAACGCGCTGCTCAACAGCACGCCCGCCATCAGCCACAGCGGCCAGAGGCGGGAAGCCCTTAACGGAGTGGAGATTACTGACATGTCAGTATCACCGTCTGGGCAAACTGGCGGCCTAAATCCATCTCCTCTGCAGGCGCGTCGGCTTTATCCAGCGACAGCGCATACTGCTTCAGCGAATCATTAGGCTTTGGCGTGTTCAGCGCGAACTTGCAGCGCGCCTGCAGCGCCGGCGGCAGCGTTAATGCACCGGGATTGTCATAGAACATATCGACGAAATAGGTGGGATCAAAAGTCAGGATCTCAAAGCGCTGCCCGGTCAGCTTCGGGGGTTCCGCCAGCGGCAGAATAAATTCCAGCACCGCTTTATGGCCGTTACGTGACAGGTTGTATTCGGTTGGCAGATTCAAAAACTTTACCCGCTGTTGGTTGTGCCAGATTTCAGAAAAGTAGTGCTGGCCCAGCACGTTCGCCATCACGCCTGCCGCCAGCTTCTTCCACACCACGCTGCCTGGTTTCGCCTCGCCCGCGTCATAAAGCAGATCGGCGGAGGTAATCTCATCCATGGTCCAGGTCATCTTCAATCCCGTAAAGGTGTCATCCTGCGCCACCAGTTCGGTTTTCATATCGATGAAGCTGTGAGGATGGGCCATTACAGCAGGACTTAAGACCATCAAGAGGGCAAAGAGTGTGCGTTTCATAATGTTATAAAGTAACGTTCCCGATGAAAAGAATCTATAAGTAACAAAATTTTGTGACCCGCCTTAAACCTCCGGCAAATAAACCGCGTAAACCGCGCAGGCACTGACGGGGTTGACTATTCTTAGCTCAAAATAGCCTGCTGGAAATCTGATTGATGAGTTCTGCTACCCCTTTGGCACCACTCTTCACCCGCTCACAGCGTCAGTGCCATCTTTTATTGCTGCTGTTTCTGCCGACACCCGTGCTCACGCTTGAAAAAGTCTGCCAGCTGAATGGTGTCGATCCAGCTGTTGCCCGACAGGATATCGCGGATGTGGGCTTTGAGATACAGCGATATCACCAGCTGGAATTGCATCAGATGGTGGATGGCAGCTTTCGTCTTCATGGCAGAGAGTTGGATCGGCGCCTCTGTCTGCTGCACAACCTGCGACGCAGTTTGCGTTTATCGCAGGATTTCGTCTGCGAGCATTTTGCAGCCCCCCTGCGTCAGCGCCTGAAGGTAATGAAGATTGAGAAAGCGCTCTGGGATGAGACCAATTTACAGGCGCTGATCCAGCACTGTAGCCTGCGTCTGAAGCGCGATTTCAGCGAACGCGACCGGCTTTTTCTGCAGATTTTCATGAAGTATGGATTGTGCCAGCGCCAGCCGGTGCTGTTCAGTGAGGCGCAGTGTCACTGGCTGCAGCAGAAGGCTGAGCGGCAGGCCGCCGAGGATGTAATTCACCACTGGCGAAAACGCTGCCACCTTGCGCCGCCCGTCAGTGAAACCGACTTCTGGACACTGCTGTTCAGCCAGATACATACGCCTGTCGTGGATGCGATTGCCCATCCTGCTGAGCAGCAGTTAATGGCTGCGACCCAGCAGTTGATCAATGACTTTGAACGGTGTGCCGACATCACTTTTGCTGATCGCGACGAGCTGCTTAACCAGCTCTATCCTCATCTGGCACAGGCGCTGGATCGCACCCACTTCACTATCGGCATCGACAACAGCGTGGCGCTGGATGTCAGCCGCCTCTATCCTCGCCTGTTGCGCACCACTCAGCAGGCGCTGCAGGCGTTTGAGCAGCAATATGGGATTGCGTTCAGCCCGGAAGAGGTGAGCTTAATCACCGTTATTTTTGGTGCCTGGCTCATGCAGGAGAATGCGCTGCAGGAGAAGCAGGTGCTGATTCTGACGGGTGACGATACCGATCTGGAGCAGGATGTGGAACAGCAGATCAGGGAGATCACGCTGCTGCCGATCAATATTACCTATCAGGACGTGAAGCAGTTTCAGCGGGATGGCGCACCGCGGGATGTGGACATCATCATTTCGCCCTACCCCACCTCGCTGCCACTCTTCTCTCCGCCGCTGGTGCATGCGGAGCTGCCGCTGACGTTACACCACCAGCAGCGGATTCGTTATTTACTGGAGTCGTAGCCGGGACGCAGAAATAGCGCGGGCAGTGCCACCAGAGCCATCACCCAGAACAGATGCCCCTGCAGATGAGCGAACAGCACGCCGCAGATCATGGTCATTATCGCAATGCCACCCCCCATCGCCAGCGCGGAATAGAGCGACTGCAGGCGGATCACTTCCGCTCCCTGACGCGCCGCGATAAAGCGCATCGCCGCCAGATGACAGACGGTGAAGCTGCCACAGTGAAGGATTTGCGCCACAATCAGCAGCGGCAGCGCGGTAGTGGCCCCCATCAGGCTCCAGCGGATCAACGCACAAATGCCCGAAAGCAGCAGCAGATCGCGCGCGCTCCAGCGGCGGAACAACCGGTTGCTCAGAGCAAACACGACGATCTCGGCCACCACGCCCAGCGACCAGAGATAACCCACCGTGGAGGCCGAATAGCCACTCTCCTGCCACCAGATAGCACTGAAGCCGTAATAGGCGGCGTGCGCACCCTGCAGCAGTGTTACGCAGAGCATAAATCGCCATACCGCATTCTCACGCAGCAATTCACGCCACACCTGCCAGCCGCCGCCCGCCGCGCCCTGCCGTTCATTACCCTGTGGCTGGGTGGCGGGGGTCAGCATCATGCCTGCCAGCATAGAGATGACACCGACGGAGAGCAGCAGCAAAATGGCGTTTGAAGAGTAAGCACTGACCAGCACGCCGGTTAACGCCGAGCTGATCACAAAGGCCAGCGAACCCCACAGCCTGACCGGCCCATACGCCAGCCCAATCTGCTGTGTCCAGGTAGCAGCCAGCGCATCGCTGAGCGGGACCAGCGGCGAGAAAAAGAGGTTAAAGCCGATCATGACCGTCAGCAGCCACATCCACTGCTCACCCACCCAGAAACCGGCGGCGAACAGGCAGGTCATCAGCGCCAGCAGGCGCAGCGCCGTAATCAGTCGGGCGGGATTTTTGACCTGAGAGGCGATAAGCAGACTGCCGACAAAGCGTGCCACCATGCCACAGCCGAGCAGGAGGCCAATCTTTTCAGCATCAAGACCGGTGCCTTTCAGCCACACGCCCCAGAATGGCAGATAGATGCCGTAACAGAAGAAGTAAGTGAAGTAGCCCAATCCGAGCCATCTGGCGGAGCCGATTGCCATATTCCCTCCAGCAAGAGTGCTGCCTGGCAGCATGAGTGGGCGCTACTCTGGCAGAGCGCCGCAGGACAGGCAATAAAAAAGGATGGCTGATGCCATCCTTTGTATGCTGTCTCACAACAGGTTAACGATTAAGCGTAGACCGGCAGACGGCTGCAGATTTCCAGCACTTTCTTCTTGGTGCGCTCAATGGTCGCTTCGTCATTGATGTTATCCAGCACATCCGCGATCCAGCCAGCCAGCTCACGCACGTCTGCTTCGTTGAAGCCACGACGGGTAACAGCTGGTGTACCGATACGGATACCGGAAGTCACAAACGGGCTTTTCGGATCGTTAGGCACGCTGTTTTTGTTAACCGTGATGTTGGCACGGCCCAGCGCCGCATCCGCTTCTTTACCGGTCAGGTTTTTGCTCACCAGATCGATCAGGAACAGATGGTTATACGTGCCGCCAGAAACGATGTCATAGCCACGCTCAATCAGCACCTCAACCATCGCTTTGGCGTTTTTTGCCACCTGCTGCTGGTAGGTTTTGAATTCCGGCTCCATAGCCTCTTTGAACGCGACCGCTTTACCAGCGATAACGTGCATCAGAGGGCCACCCTGACCGCCAGGGAAGACGGCAGAGTTCAGTTTCTTATAGAAATCTTCGTCGCCGTTTTTCGCCAGAATGATACCACCGCGCGGACCCGCCAGCGTTTTGTGGGTGGTAGAGGTCACGATGTGCGCATGTGGGATCGGACTTGGATAAACGTCTGCAGCAATCAGGCCGGCAACGTGTGCCATGTCCACAAACAGCCATGCACCTACGCTATCCGCGATTTCGCGCATTTTCGCCCAGTCGCAAACGCCGGAGTAAGCTGAGAATCCGCCAACGATCATTTTTGGCTTGTGGGTTTTCGCCAGTTCAGCCAGTTCGTCGTAGTCAATTTTACCGGTCTCATCGATACCGTAAGCCACGACGTTATAGAGTTTGCCCGACAGGTTAACCGGTGAGCCGTGAGTCAGGTGCCCACCGTGCGCCAGGTTCATCCCCAGAATAGTATCGCCCGGCTGCAGCAGCGCGGTGTAAACCGCGAAGTTAGCCTGTGAACCTGAGTGTGGCTGTACGTTAGCGTAATCGGCACCAAACAGTTCTTTTGCGCGATCGATCGCCAGCTGCTCAACGATATCAACGTACTCACAGCCGCCGTAGTAGCGTTTGCCCGGATACCCTTCAGCGTATTTATTGGTGAGCTGAGAACCCTGTGCCTGCATAACACGCGGGCTGGTGTAGTTTTCAGAAGCAATCAGTTCAATGTGCTCTTCCTGACGCACTGTCTCCTGCTCCATCGCCTGCCACAACTCGGCATCGTAATCGGCAATGTTCATATCACGCTTTAACATCCGGATCTCCTGACTCAGCTAACTTTCTGACGGTATTTACCCCCCTTCAGGGGCGAAGGCCCACAGTGTAAACCGTTTTAACAGGTGAAGGTAGGGTGAACCTCCTCTTTTTACGCAAACGATTGGCTGGCTACTGGCAGGGCTTTTTTACACCTTTTCACCCTGTTCAGACGCCACGATTTTTCTTCAGGATGTGACGGCGGTTTCTCAGGATGCACCTAAAAGTTGCCACTCTGACAACCGGGAAATTTATCGGGTTATTTACACAACAGGCGAGACGGCTATAAGATGCATTTAAAATACAACTTTAAATGAGAGGCCGTTTTTATGCTTGATGCACACACTATCGCCACGGTTAAATCGACCCTGCCTGCCATCGCCGCCTGTGGTCCTGCGCTTACCGCACACTTCTATGACCGCATGCTGTCGCACCATCCGGAACTCAAAAATGTTTTCAATATGAACAACCAGCGCAATGGCGATCAGCGTGAAGCGCTGTTCAATGCCATTTGTGCCTATGGCGCGAATCTGGAGAACCTGGCCGTGCTGCTGCCCGCAGTGGAAAAGATTGCGCAGAAACATACCAGCCTGAACATTCAGCCTGCGCAATACGCCATCGTCGGTGAAAATCTGCTGGCAACCATTAAAGAGCTGCTGAATCCGGGTGAAGAGGCGCTGGCAGCCTGGGGCCGGGCCTATGGCGTACTGGCGGATGTGTTCATTAATCGCGAAGAGGAGATTTATCAGGCGACGGAGCAGCAAACCGGTGGCTGGCGCGGCACCCGTGCGTTTCGCATCAGTGCTATTGAGCAACAGAGCGAGGTGATTAAAAGCTTTACCTTCAGTCCGGCAGATGGCGGCCCGGTGGTGGCCTTTAAACCGGGTCAGTATCTGACGGTGCATCTGCAGCCCGCCAGTTTCGAACATCACCAGATTCGTCAGTACTCGCTTACTCACCTCAGTAATGGCAAAGATTATCGGATTGCGGTGAAACGTGAAGCGCAGGGCACCGTCTCCGGCTGGCTGCATCAGAATGGCAAAGTGGGTGATGAGCTGATGCTGGCCGCACCGCATGGCGACTTCTTCCTTGAGGTCGATGCTGCAACCCCGGTGGCGCTGATTTCCGCGGGGGTGGGTCAGACGCCGATGCTGGCCATGCTGCATGCCCTGGCGGCCCGTCAGCACCGCGCGCCGGTCAGCTGGCTGCACGCAGCAGAGAACGGCAAACAGCATGCATTTGGCCCGGAAGTGATAGCCACGGGCGCGCAGCTCACCGATTTCGTCAGTCAGGTCTGGTATCGCGATCCCGCCGCTGAAGATGCCGGTCGCTATGACGCGCAGGGTCTGATGGATATCACCGCGATCTCCGCACGTCTCGCCTCACCCGACACCCACTTCTACCTCTGCGGTCCACTGCCCTTTATGCAGCATGTGGTGGCACAACTGCGCGATGCCAGCGTGGAAGACACACGCATTCATTACGAACTCTTTGGCCCCCATAAAGGGATGTAATTGAGCAATAAAAAAAGCCCGCAGCGCGGGCTTTTTTATGCTGATAAAGAGACAATCAGATCGCCTCTTCATCCTCTTCGCCAGTACGGATGCGCACCACGCGCGCCACGTCGAAGACAAAGATTTTACCGTCACCGATTTTGCCGGTCTGCGCAGTGCGCATAATGGTCTCGACGCAGGTATCAACGATATCGTCGCCCACCACCATCTCGATTTTCACTTTAGGCAAAAAGTCGACCATATACTCTGCGCCGCGGTAAAGCTCGGTGTGCCCTTTCTGGCGGCCAAAACCTTTTACTTCACTCACGGTCATCCCGGTGATGCCGACTTCCGCTAAGGCTTCACGGACATCATCGAGTTTGAATGGTTTGATAATCGCATCAATCTTTTTCATGTCAGACCCTTTTTCACTCCCTCCATGGTCAGAGGGTTTATCAAGTATAAATGTTGCTGGCGCTGTCGGGCGGTAATATCCGGGATTATTCAGGTTGCCGCAAGCGCTGCCAGATTATGCTGACCGCACCCATTCTGATTCGGGCCTGAGCAGGCAACCTGCCGGTATCACGCCGCAGCCTCCGCTACTCTTTGAAATCACTGGCATCCAGCTCATGACGAGACAGCAGCTTATAGAACTCCGTGCGGTTGCGTCCAGCCAGACGTGCGGCATTGGTCACATTGCCTTTAGTCATCTGCAACAGCTTACGCAGATAGTTCAGCTCAAACTGATTGCGCGCCTCAGCAAAGGTCGGCAAAGCACTGTTCTCACCGCTCAGCGCCTGCTCCACCAGCGCATCGCTGATCACCGGCGATGAGCTCAGCGCCACACACTGCTCAATCACGTTAACCAGCTGGCGCACATTGCCCGGCCAGCTGGCCGCCATCAACCGCTTCATCGCATCAACGGAAAAACTGCGGATCTGCGGTTTATGCCGTTCCGCCGCCTGACGCAACAGATGATTAGCCAGCAGCGGAATATCTTCAGTGCGCTGATGCAGCGCCGGAATCTTCAGGTTCACCACATTAAGACGATAGAAGAGATCCTCACGAAACTCCTTTTTCTCCATCGCCTTGGGCAAATCGCGATGCGTGGCTGAAATAATGCGCACGTCGATCTCAATATCATGATCGCTGCCCAGCGGCCTGACCTTACGCTCCTGCAACACCCGCAGCAACTTAACCTGAAGCGGTTGCGGCATGTCGCCAATCTCATCCAGGAACAGCGTGCCGCCGCCTGCAGTTTTAAACAGGCCGTCACGGGCACTGACTGCGCCGGTAAAGGCCCCTTTGGCATGCCCGAACAGCTCTGACTCCAGTAGCTGCTCCGGCAGTGCGCCACAGTTAATGGCGACAAAGGGCTTGCCGTTTCGCGGGCTGGCGGCGTGAATCGCCTGTGCCAGCATCTCTTTACCGGTGCCGCTCTGACCGTTAATCAGCACGCTGACGTCCGACTGCGCCACCATGTGCGCCTGCTCCAGCAGCCGCAACATCAGCGGGCTGCGGGTGACGATCGCTTCCCGCCAGCGGTCATCGCTGACTGGCGCCTGCTGAGCCAGTGCTTCATCAATCGCTTTGTAGAGCGCATCTTTATCCACCGGCTTGGTCAGGAAGCTGAAGACGCCCTGCTGCGTGGCGGAAACCGCGTCCGGGATTGAGCCGTGCGCCGTCAGGATAATTACTGGCAGACCGGTGTGGCGTTTCTGGATTTCGCCAAACAGCGCCAGACCATCCATCTCATCCATTCGCAGATCGCTGATCACCAGCTCGATCTTCTCTTTCTGCAACAGACGCAACGCTTCGGGGCCGCTGGCCGCGGTGGTGACCTGATAACCTTCGCTGCGAAGACGCATGCCCAGCAGCTTCAGCAGGCTGGGATCGTCATCCACCAGCAGCAATTTTGCCGCTTGTCTGACCATTATTGCTCCTCATCCTGCGGCAGCGCAGTGCCATGGCCGCTGTCAGAAACATCCGGGGCTTTCCGCGATGAAAGCTGGCGCTCAATATCAGTAAGTCGCTCCAGCTTATGCTGCGTGTCGCTGAGCTGCTGCTGCTGTTTAACCATCTGCTGGCGTATCGCCTCCAGCTGCGTATCGCTGCTCTGTTGCAGATGAACATAACGGGTGCGCGCTTCACTCAGGTCGAGCTGCGCGGCCTGATTACTGCGCCACAACTGGAGCAGCGGACGCACAGACTGCGGGAAATCGCTGCTGTAGCGATCCAGGGTTTCAACATAGCGACGACGCTCCACTGGCGTCACGTTGCCGTTCGACATCAGCACGCCCTGCTTGAAAGCGCGCGACCAGCTTTCAACCGGCCAGCGGTGGGCTTCGGCTCGGGCCTCGGCGGGGGAAAGGCGTTCAGCGCAATCGATCGCCCGCATCCAGTAGAGGGGATTACTCAGTGCCGCACTATTCTCTATCGTCCACAGGTCACTGCAGCGGGTCGCCAGGTAATCAGCCACTCTGATCTCGGGTTCCGCCACCTGATGGCCTGACGGCAGGGATGAGGTGGCCGGGGAGGTCGTACATCCGCTGAGCAGCAGCGTGGTCAGTGTGCTCAACAGCAAAGCGGGTAAATATTTCATCAGTCAGACATTCCCGGCGGTGGTGTTCAGTTCAATTCGAAAACAGACGTCAGCCTGCTCGCAGGAGACCAGCGTCAGGTCGCCATGCATCCGGCGCAGGCAATCTTTGGCAATACTCAATCCCAGCCCGCTGCCTTTTACCGGCCCTTTGCGCTGCTGGCTACCCTGGAAAAAAGGTTCGAAAATCATTGCCTGTTCTTCCGGCGGGATCGGCGTACCGCTGTTCGCGACATCAATCCAGACCCGATCGCCCTGCTGCTGACTGCGCAGCCAGATGGTACCGGATTCGCTGCCGTAGTTCACGGCGTTCGAATAGAGATTATCGATGACCCGCATCAGTAACATCGGTTCGGCAAGGCAGTGACTGACCGCCAGATCGACAACCGTCTGCATGAGTTTGGCGCGCGCCGAGAGTGCGTGTGCATTCACCACCCCCGCCACAATTTCCGCCACGCTGACCGGTTCCAGCTGGATCGGGCCATCTGCCAGTTTACGATTGTAATCAAGCAGCTGTTCAATCAGCCGCTGCAGATGACGGCTGCTGCCGTCGAGGATAGTGACCACCTCTTTTTGATCGGCGTTCAGCGACCCGGCTACCTCGTCCGCCAGCAGTTCGGTGCCTTCACGCAGGCTGGCCAGCGGCGTTTTCAGTTCGTGAGAAAGATGGCGCAGGAATTCATGGCGCTGCGATTCCAGCCACTGAAGCCGTTCGCTGAGCCAGACGATGCGCTGTCCCAGCGAGCGTAACTCGCGCGGGCCGCGAAATGTCACGCTGTTACCCAGTTCCCGGCCTTCGCCAAGCCGGTTGATCATCCGCTCAATACGCTTGACCGGCCCGATAATCATGCCGGTAAACAGCGTCATCAACGCCAGACTGATGATAAACAGAATCAGCGCCTGCCAGCCAAAAAACTGGCCGCGATCGGCAATTTCGCGCTGCAGCTGAAGGCCGCGCGAAAACACCACTTCGCGCGTGTCCTGCACCATCTGCGCATTGGTGGCAGAAAAACGATCCAGCGCCTCTGCGGCAGGCGTAACCGGATTGCCGTTATCGCACTTTAACGGTGTCAGCAGCGGCAACGTCGCCTGTAAAGTCTGGAATGCGGGCAGCTCGGGCAGGCTGGCGCTGTGCGAACTCAGCATCTGGCTGTAGCGGGTGTGCTGGGTCTGATAAAGGCGCGCCAGCGAGGCATCATCCAGCACGCAGTACTGGCGATAGCTGCGCTCCAGCTCCACCGCCGTTCGCGCCATCGCCTCACTTCTGCGAACGTCGGTGAAAGTGTTGCGGTTGGTATCCGCTGCCTGTTCGCTTAACGCAGAGAGACTTTCCCACGCCTGCCAGGCCAGCACCAGCAACGGCAGCAGCACCAGTACAAATGCCATCAGCACCAGCTGACGCAGAGAACGGGGAAATAAACGCCATTTTTTCACGCAGCCGCTTCCTTAAGATTTGCTGTCTGGATGCTAACGGACTCTGTCAGCGGAAGAAAGGTGTCGGCGGAAGAAAGGGGAACAAAAGAAAACGGCAGGCTCAATGGCCTGCCGCTGGCACGACGCGTGATGCATCGCGTAAAAATGGGTGGAGCCTTACTCAACGTTACGTCCGGTGTTTGATAACGCAAGCGATTATCGGTCAGTTGGACGGCAGGCTCCGTTTGGTGCGTCATTCGGGCTTTATGAGCTCTTCTCCGCTAAGCGGGGCAATCATAAACAGGTGAATGAGCAGCTGCATGAGTATAGCAAGTTCCATGCCAGAAAATAAATCATTATATTTTTCAGGAGATTGAATAAGCTTACCGGACAACTGTTGCGCAAAATCTGATTACAGTAAGTGAAAACTGTCTCCGCAGAGCGACATGAAATCGCGCCTGATGGGCGCTCATTAAAAATCAACGAGATAGATGTCGCCATAAAGAGACAGTGCGAGATGCTCATTGTCGCCATTTGCCAACAGAGCCACAAAAAAGAACAGGAGGCACACTGGCCTCCTGCTCTTTTCTGTGGATTAAATTAACCCAGCTGTTTACGCGCATTGCGGAAAATACGCATCCACGGGCTATCTTCGCCCCACTCTGCCGGATGCCAGGAGTTGCTGACGGTGCGGAACACCCGCTCCGGATGCGGCATCATGATAGTGACGCGACCACTTTCATTGGTCACGGCAGTGATGCCGTTTGGTGAGCCATTCGGGTTAGCCGGATAGGTTTCTGTTACCTTGCCGAAGTTATCGACAAAGCGCAGTGCCACCAGCCCTTTCGACTCCAGCGCCGCCAGATGTGAAGCATCACGCACTTCAACAAAGCCTTCACCGTGCGAAACGGCGATAGGCATATGCGAACCGGCCATGCCGTCCAGCAACAGCGAAGGACTGGCGGCCACTTCTACCAGACTGAAGCGCGCTTCAAAACGCTCAGACTGGTTACGCACAAAGCGTGGCCAGAGATCGCTGCCTGGGATCAGTTCACGCAGATTAGACATCATCTGGCAACCGTTGCAGACGCCCAGCGCCAGGGTTTGCGGACGGTGGAAGAAGGTTTCGAACTCGTCACGCACGCGCGGATTAAACAGAATCGATTTCGCCCAGCCCTCACCGGCTCCCAGCACATCACCGTAAGAGAAGCCACCACAGGCGACCAGCGCCTGGAACTCTTCCAGACCGCGACGTCCGGCCAGCAGATCGCTCATGTGAACGTCAATGGCGGTGAAGCCTGCCCGATCAAAGGCGGCGGCCATCTCTACATGGGAGTTCACGCCCTGCTCACGCAGCACCGCCACCCTTGGACGTGCGCCAGTGGCGATCATCGGGGCAGCAACATCTTCCTGCGGATTAAAGGTCAGATTAACGTTCAGGCCAGGATCGCTGTCGTTTTTCTTCGCTTCATGCTCCTGATCGGCACACGCCGGGTTGTCGCGCAGACGCTGCATCTGCCAGGTGGTTTCCGCCCACCAGGTACGCAACGTATTGCGGCTTTCACTGTAGACCGCGCTGTCACCAGAACGGATCACAAAGCGATCGCCCGGCTGCGCGCTGCCCAGCAGATGTGTCGAGCCGGCAAGACCGTGATCCGCCAGGATCTGCTCAACCACGGCGCGATCGCCGGCGTTGATCTGAATCACCGCGCCCAGCTCTTCGGTAAACAGGGCAGCCAGCGCATCGTTACCCAGCGAGGCGAGGTCAACGTCAACACCGCAGTGACCGGCAAAGGCCATCTCGGCCAGCGTCACCAGCAGACCACCGTCGGAACGATCGTGATAAGCCAGCAGTTTCTGCTCAGCCACCAGCGCCTGGATGGCATTGAAGAAGCCCGCCAGCTGAGCGGCATCGCGCACGTCGGCAGGTTTGTCGCCAAGCTGACGATAAACCTGTGACAGCGCCGTTGCGCCCAGCGTATTCGCGCCGTTGCCCAGATCGATCAGCAGCAGCAGGTTATCCTGATCGGCCTGCAGTTGTGGCGTGACGGTGCGACGGACATCTTCGACGCGGGCAAAAGCGGTAATCACCAGCGACAGCGGTGAGGTCATTTCGCGCTGTTCGCTGCCTTCCTGCCAGCGTGTTTTCATCGACATCGAATCTTTACCGACCGGGATGGTGATCCCCAGCGCCGGACAAAGCTCCTCGCCGACCGCTTTCACCGCCGCATATAAACCGGCATCTTCACCCGGATGACCGGCTGCGGACATCCAGTTTGCGGAAAGCTTCACACGCTTCAGCGAACCAATGTGGGTAGCTGCCAGGTTGGTCAGGGCTTCACCGACCGCCAGACGACCCGACGCTGCGAAGTCCAGCAGCGCAACCGGTGAACGTTCGCCCAGTGCAAACGCTTCGCCGTGATAGCTGTCGAGGCTGGCGGTAGTCACCGCACAGTTGGCAACCGGGATCTGCCACGGTCCCACCATCTGGTCGCGCGCCACCATGCCGGTCACGCTGCGGTCACCGATGGTGATCAGGAAGGTTTTTTCCGCCACGGCAGGCAGATGCAGCACGCGGTTCACCGCATCGACCAGCGTAATGCCGTCACGCTGCAGGGCAGTGCCCTGCGTCTGCTGCGTCACCACATCCCGCGTCATCTTCGGCGTTTTGCCCAGCAGGACATCAAGTGGCATATCGATCGGCTTATTACCGAAATGACTATCTTCCAGGCTCAGGTGCAGCTCTTCGGTGGCTTCACCAATGACCGCGAACGGTGCGCGTTCGCGCTGACAAATTGCCTCAAACTGCGCCAGCTGATCGGGTGCCACTGCCATCACATAACGTTCCTGTGATTCGTTACACCAGACCTCCAGCGGACTCATGCCTGGCTCATCACTCAGGATGTCACGCAGGTTAAACTGGCCGCCACGACCGCCATCGCTGACCAGCTCCGGCATCGCATTGGAGAGACCGCCAGCGCCCACGTCGTGGATAAACAGAATCGGGTTCTCATCGCCCAGCTGCCAGCAGCGGTCGATCACTTCCTGACAACGGCGCTCCATCTCCGGGTTGTCACGCTGTACCGAGGCAAAGTCGAGATCGGCATCAGACTGGCCCGATGCCATCGATGACGCCGCGCCGCCGCCCAGGCCGATGTTCATTGCCGGACCGCCCAGCACCACCAGCTTCGCGCCTACGGTGATTTCACCTTTCTGCACGTGATCGGCACGGATATTCCCGATGCCGCCCGCCAGCATAATCGGCTTATGGTAGCCACGCAGCTCAGTGCCGTTGTGGCTGGTGACCTGCTCTTCATAGGTACGGAAGTAACCATTCAGAGCCGGACGACCAAATTCATTGTTAAATGCAGCGCCGCCCAGCGGGCCATCGGTCATAATTTCCAGCGCGCTGACGATGCGGGCCGGTTTGCCGAAGTCCTCTTCCCACGGCTGTTCAAAGCCTGGGATACGCAGGTTCGATACTGAGAAACCGACAAGGCCCGCTTTTGGCTTCGAACCCCTTCCGGTTGCGCCTTCATCACGGATTTCACCACCGGAACCGGTCGCAGCACCAGGCCACGGCGAGATGGCCGTTGGGTGGTTATGGGTTTCCACCTTCATCAGGATGTGTGCGGCTTCCTGATGCCAGCGGTATTCGCTCTCTCCGGCGTCAGCAAAGAAGCGGCCAACCTCTGAGCCTTCCATCACGGCGGCGTTATCTTTGTAGGCAGAGAGCACGTAGTCCGGCGTCTGCTCCATGGTGTTTTTGATCATCTTAAACAGCGACTTTGGCTGTTTCTCGCCGTCGATAATCCAGTCGGCGTTGAAGATCTTGTGACGACAGTGCTCAGAGTTCGCCTGCGCAAACATATAGAGTTCAATGTCGTTGGGATTGCGGCCCAGTGCGGTAAACGCCGCCACCAGGTAGTCGATTTCATCGTCGGCCAGCGCCAGACCCAGGGAGATATTCGCCTGAACCAGCGCCTGACGGCCCTCACCCAGCAGATCGACACTTTTCACCGGCTGTGGCGTGTGATGCGCGAACAGCTGTTCAGCCTGCGCCAGATCGCCGAAGACCGTTTCCATCATCCGATCGTGCAGCAGTGTGCCCAGCGTTTGCCACTGCGCTTCCGTCAGTTGTGGGGCCTGCACATAAAAGGCCAGGCCGCGCTCCAGACGACGTACCTGCGGCAGGCCGCAGTTGTGGGCAATGTCAGTGGCTTTGGATGACCAGGGCGAAATGGTGCCGGGACGAGGCGTCACCAGCAGCAGACGACCCTTTGGGGCATGTTCAGCGAGAGAGGGACCATATTTCAGCAGGCGCTGCAGACGGCTCTGTTCGTCTGCGCTTAAGGGCGTGCTGACATCAGCAAAATGGATGTACTCAGCGTAAATATCACTCACCGGCAGATGAGCGTCCTGAAAGCGGGTCAGCAGTTTGTTTACACGAAATGCCGACAGGGCGGGCGAACCACGCAGAATTTCCATTAATAAATCTCTCGTCAGGGCGCCGGGCGACGCTTCATTGGGCGCAACAGGGAAAACGGGGCGTATTATAGAGAAAGCGACCTCGCGACGAAACCGTTTGCGCACAATTTTTGGCGACCCGGATTTGCCTGAATTTTGCGCAAAAGCTGCTATAAAAGTTGCTCAGCGTGATTTTGTTGCGCAAAATGCCCCTCGCTCTGGGAGTTCAAAGAAGACAAATACTGCCTTTAAAAGACAGAGGCCTTAGAGCCAGCGAGAGATAACTATTTGAAACGCCTAAAATTTAATTATCTGTTTATCGGTCTGGTTGCCGTGCTGTTAGCGTTAGCGCTATGGCCATCCATTCCCTGGTATGGGGGTGGGCAGGACCAGATTTCACAGATTAAATCACGGGGAGTACTGCGTGTCAGTACCATCAATTCCCCGTTGACTTACTACACAGTGAACCAATCTCCGGCCGGTATGGATTATGAGCTGGCAAAACGCTTCGCCGATTATCTGGGCGTCAAACTCAAGGTGACAGTACGTCCCAACCTGAGCGATCTGTTTGACGATTTAGATGATGGCAAAGCCGATTTGCTGGCCGCGGGTCTGAACTACAACAGCGAACGCCTGACCCGCTATCAGACCGGGCCAGGCTACTACAACGTTTCGCAGCAGCTGGTCTATCGCGTGGATAAGCCGCGCCCTAAAAACCTCGGTGACTTAAAGGGGCGGCTGACTGTTGCGTCTGGATCGGCGTATCTGTCTACGCTGAAGAGCGCGCGGTCAAATCAGTACCCCGATCTGGACTGGGCTATCTCCACCGATCAAAGTCCTAAAGCCCTGCTGGAAGCGGTGGCAGACGGCAAGCTCGATTATACGATTGGCGACTCCGTGACCATCGCTCTGCTGCAGCGCATCTATCCGCAGCTGGCGGTGGCGTTTGACGTCACTGATGAAGAGCCGGTCACCTGGTATGTGCGGCACAGCGATGACGACAGCCTGAATGCCGCGATGCTCGACTTCTTTAACGGTATGGGTGAAGAAGGGGCGATGGCGCGGCTGGAGGAGAAATATCTCGGCCACGTCGGCACCTTTGATTATGTCGATACCCGCACTTTCCTGCGCGCCATCGACAACACGCTGCCTGACATCAAACCGCTGTTTGAGAAGTACGCCACCAGCATTGACTGGCGACTGCTGGCGGCGATCTCCTATCAGGAGTCGCACTGGAACCCGCAGGCCACCTCCCCTACCGGCGTGCGCGGCATGATGATGCTGACCCGTAACACCGCTGAGAGCCTGGATGTGGGCGACCGGACCGATCCCGAACAGAGCATTCGCGGCGGCAGTCAGTATCTGCAGGATATGATGGCGAAGGTGCCGCAGACCATCCCGGAAGATGAGCGCATCTGGTTTGCGCTGGCGGCCTATAACATGGGCTATGCCCATATGCTGGATGTCCGTAAACTCACTGCCCGCCAGGGGGGTAATCCGGATAGCTGGGCGGATGTGAAGCTGCGTCTGCCCATGCTGAGTCAGAAGCGTTACTACACCCAGACGGCTTATGGCTATGCCCGTGGGCATGAAGCCTATAACTATGTGGAGAACATCCGCAAATATCAGTTAAGCCTGGTGGGTTATCTGCAGGAGCAGGAAAAACGCCTGGCGCAGCAGGCTGAAGCACATGAAGCACAGGCCGAACTGGCCAAAGGCTATCCGGCGGTCGAACCAAAGATCGCCATGAATTAATCCTGGCGTTGCGCCTGACGCAGCGCTTTTTTCTGCTCGCGACGCATACGGAAGAAGTCGCTCAGCATAGCGGCACACTCTTCAGCCAGCACGCCGCTCTGTAATTCAACCTGATGATTCATGCCGGGGTGCCCCAGCACATCGAGCAGCGATCCTGCCGCCCCACTCTTGATATCGTGCGCACCGTAGACCAGCCGGCTGATGCGGCTGTGAACCATGGCGCCGGCGCACATCACGCACGGCTCCAGCGTCACGTAGAGCGTGGTGTCCAGCAGACGATAATTTTCCAGTACTTTACCGCCCTGCCGCAACGCCATAATCTCCGCATGCGCCGTCGGATCGTGCTGGCCGATGGGCCGGTTCCAGCCTTCACCGATCACCCGGTCATTCTGAACCAGCACCGCACCCACCGGCACTTCGCCCTGCTCCCACGCCCGGCGCGCCAGGTCAAGCGCATGGCGCATCCAGTATTCATCTTGTTGTTTCATGCTGACCACTCCGGGCGACAGAAAAGCGGCGCATTATAGCGGTCTCACCGATCCTTTAGAAACTTATTCCAGCTGTTGCAGCTCACCTGCGGGTGTTACGCGCCAGCGATGCTGACAGAAAAACAGCAGCGGGTTGTCCTGTTTGCTGTCGCTATAGCCGCTGTAAAGCTGTAGCGGCGTGCCGATTTTCTCTTCCAGCTGTGCCACTTTCTCATGGCCGAGGCAGCGCATTGCCAGTACCCGCCCGCCCCAGCCGCGCTGCATCTGACTGGCAATCAGCTTCACCCGTGGCAGAAACGCGGAGTCGTAATAGACCTGCTCCACCAGAGACTGTGGCGATCCGGTGATGAGCCAGACGTCAGCATCATCACTGCCGAGGTAATCGGTCAGACGCTGCTGAACCACCGGAAAGGCTTTGACGCGCAGGCGAAACCACTGCGCAAATTCGGCTTCGAGTTGCAGCAGCGTCCGCTCAGAACGGCCAAAAGTAATAGACCAGAGCAGCAGGCTCATGGGCCAGCGTGCCGCCCGGCCTTTAAACAGCAAGCCGATACCTACTACCGGCAATAACGGCACCACCAGCAGCAGATTAAGCGGTCGGCGACGCAGCAGATAGCGCATAAAAGTGCCGAACATGTCCTGCTGGTGCAAAGTGCCATCCAGGTCAAAAAATACGACGCGACGTTGTGTTCCCCTGGTCAAACAACTCTCCTTCAGGCTGATTCTGGAATGATAAAGAGTAGTGTAGCCATCATCAGGCGCTACGGCGATGACTATCATTTTTAATTCCGATGACTACAATGCCTGATGAATAGTTTATTCTTCACAGATTATCCCTGAATTACGAGGATTGGGCATGAGTTCATTGCTGCGCATTCGCCAGCTTTATCCACGTCTGGCATTGAACGAGCGTCGGCTGGCTGATTTTTTACTGTCGCAACCCGATCGGGCGCGCCACCTGAGTTCGCAAAAGCTGGCGGAAGAGTCTGGCGTCAGCCAGTCGAGCGTGGTGAAGTTTGCTCAGAAACTGGGATACAAAGGTTTTCCGGCGCTTAAGCTGGCCCTGAGTGAGTCACTGGCGGACAAGGATGCCATTACCGTGCATAACCATATCCTCAGCGACGATCCCCTTAAAATGGTGGGTGAGAAGCTGCTGACGGAGAAACTCTCGGCGATCCGCGCCACGCTGGATATCAACAGCGAAGAGAAACTCAACGATGTGTTGCAGCTGCTGAAAAATGCCCGGCGTATTTTACTGGTGGGCATCGGCGCTTCGGGTCTGGTGGCGAAGGACTTCTCCTGGAAACTGATGAAGATCGGCATTAATGCGGTGGCGGAGCAGGATATGCACGCCCTGCTGGCCAGCGTGCAGGCGATGGGGCCAGGCGATGTGCTGCTCGCCATCTCTTACACCGGTGAACGGCGGGAGATCAATCTGGCTGCGCAGGAAGCGGTTCAGGTGGGCGCCGATGTGGTGGCCTTTACCGGCTTTACGCCGAATACGCTGCAGCAGAGCGCCAGTTACTGTCTCTATACGGTGGCGGAGGAGCAGAGTACCCGCAGCGCGGCCATCTCCTCGACCACGGCGCAGCTGGCACTGACCGATCTGCTGTTTATGGCGCTGGTGCAAAACGATCCGGAACGCGCGTCCAGCCATATTCGCCACAGCGAAGCGCTGGTGAAAAAGCTGGTCTGAGCAGCGGCAGCGCGTATAATACCCGCGCTTTTTCTGTTGTTATCAGGTGGGTAAAATGGCGCTGTTGATTACGTCCAGATGCATTAATTGCGATATGTGTGAACCGGAGTGTCCGAACCAGGCCATTTCACTGGGCGATGCGATCTATGAGATTGATGTCAGCCGCTGCACGGAATGCGTCGGGCACTATGAGACGCCAACCTGTCAGCAGGTATGCCCCATCGATAACACCATCATCATTGACCCACAGCACACCGAATCACGTGATGCGCTGTGGGAGAAGTTCGTGCTGCTGCACGGCTAGCTTTCAATGATCACCGTGGCGCAGGCGTAGTGACGCTCATCGGCCAGCGTCACGTGAACGTGTTTAACGCCCAGCCTCTCTGCCACTTCAGCGGCATGCTGAAAGAAGCGTAATCCCGGTTTTCCCAGCGCATCGTTATAAACTTCAAACTGATTAAACGCCAGACCACCGCGAATGCCGGTGCCAAAGGCTTTTGCTGCCGCCTCTTTTACCGCAAAGCGTTTAGAGAGAAAGCGCACCGGCTGCTTGTGCGACTGATATTGCTGCCATTCGGCTTCGCTCAGCACCCGCCGTGCCAGCCGGTCGCCGGAGCGCTCTATCACCCCGGCGATACGTTCAATCTCAACGATGTCCGTACCCAGTCCCAGAATAGCCATCAGCGACGGGCTTCACGCAGCAGCTGCTTCATCTCTTTGACCGCATCCGGCAGGCCACTCATCACCGCACGACCAATAATCGCATGGCCGATATTCAGCTCGTGCATTTCCGGCAGCGCCGCAATCGGCAGCACGTTGTGATAGGTCAGACCGTGACCGGCATTGACCTTCAGTCCCAGGCTGGCGGCAAAGGTTGCGGCGTGACGGATACGCGCCAGCTCAGCGTCACGCGCCAGTCCCTCTGGTGCTTCGGCGTAAGCGCCGGTATGAATTTCGATGTAAGGCGCTCCGCTGGCCACGGCCGCTTCAATCTGACGGTGATCGGCATCGATAAACAGCGAAACCAGAATGCCTGCGTCACTCAGCAGTCGTACGGCCGCGTTCATCTTCTCCTGCTGCCCCGCCACATCCAGCCCGCCTTCAGTGGTCACTTCCTGACGCTTTTCCGGCACCAGGCAACAGAAATGGGGCTGGATATCACAGGCGATGCCGATCATCTCATCGGTGACCGCCATCTCCAGATTCATCCGCGTCTGGATAGTGTCACGCAGGATACGCACGTCGCGGTCAGTGATGTGACGGCGATCTTCGCGCAGGTGCACGGTAATACCGTCTGCGCCCGCCTGCTCGGCGATAAACGCCGCCTGCACCGGATCGGGATAGTTTGTCCCACGGGCGTTACGCACCGTGGCAATGTGATCGATATTGACGCCTAACAGCAACTCAGCCATGACCATCCTCACTTCTTTTTCATCGTGATGTTGAGTGTACCGCGCAAAGTGAAACAGGCGGTACGACCAGCGCTATTCTTCTGCCTGTTCAGGCTTTTTCTTCGGGGTAAACTGGCGGAACAGCTCCTGACTCTTCAGCGGCTTGCCACCAAGATAGGGCTTCAGGGCGATGCGGGTAAACCGCTTCGCGGCGCGCAGGGTGTCGGCATCGGGAAACTCTCGCTCGCACAGGGCGCGCAATTCGCGGCCGGTAAAGCTACGCTGATTGACCACCAGGCTGGCAATAAAGCCGCGCTCTTCGCGGTAGCTGTACGTCATGTTGTCGCTGACCGGCTCGCCGCTGCCGGCGCAGTGCAGGAAATCGACGCCATAACCCAGGTGACCGAGCAGCGCCAGTTCAAAACGTCGCAGTGCCGGTTCGGGCTTGCCGTGCGTTGAGGCTAATGCCTGAAGGCAGTTGAGATAGTCGAAGAAGAGTTCTGAGAAGGGGAATTCCTGCTGCAATACGCGAGAGACCAGCTCATTGACGTAAAGACCGCAGTAGAGCGTGATGCCGCTGAGCGGTAAGGCCAGCGACACCGCCTCGGCATTGCGCAGGGTTTTGACTTCCCCGCGCCCGCTCCAGCGAACCAGCAGCGGGGTAAAAGGCTGTAACGCCCCCTTCAGCTGCGAGCGCCGCGAACGTGCGCCCTTGGCCAGAACCCGCACCCGCCCTTCGCTTTCGCTGAACAGGTCGAGCAGCAGACTGGTTTCGCTGAAGGGACGACTATGCAGCACAAAGGCGCGTTGCCAGCCTTCCATTGAATCAGAGATCGTCTGTATAACCCAGGCTGCGCAGCGCACGTTCGTCATCTGCCCAGCCGGATTTCACTTTCACCCACAGTTCGAGATGCACTTTCGCTTCGAACATCTCTTCCATGTCCCTGCGCGCTTCTGTTCCGATGACTTTGATTTTGGCGCCTTTGTTGCCAATCACCATCTTCTTCTGCCCTTCGCGCTCAACCAGAATCAGACCGTGGATGTCGTAACCGCCACGTTCGTTGGTCACGAAACGCTCGATCTCAACCGTAACGGAGTAAGGCAGTTCAGCACCCAGGAAGCGCATCAGTTTTTCACGGATCATCTCTGACGCCATGAAACGCTGTGAGCGGTCGGTGATGTAATCTTCCGGGAAGTGATGATCGGCCTGCGGCAGATGCTTGCGGGTAATCGCCGCAATGGTATCGACGTTTTTGCCGCTCTCAGCGGAAATAGGCACGATATCGAGGAAGTTCATCTGCTGGCTCAGGAACTGCAGATGCGGCAGCAGAATGCTTTTATCCTGGATGTTATCGACCTTATTGATCGCCAGCACCACCGGCACTTTATTGTCGCGCAGTTTGCCCAACACCATCTCATCATCGGGCGTCCAGCGGGTGCCTTCAACCACGAAGATCACCAGTTCTACGTCGCCAATGGAACTGCTGGCTGCGCGGTTCATCAGACGGTTAATGGCGCGCTTCTCTTCCATGTGCAGACCGGGAGTATCGACGTAGATCGCCTGATATTCGCCTTCGGTATGAATGCCCATGATGCGGTGGCGCGTGGTTTGCGGCTTACGCGAGGTGATCGACACCTTCTGCCCCAGCAACTGGTTCAGTAAGGTGGATTTACCGACGTTTGGTCGGCCAACAATCGCGACAAAGCCGCAATAAGTAACGTTTTCGCTCATTCGAGTCCTGAATTGTTCAGCGCCTGATGCGGCGCCGAAAGAGTGCTATTTGAGTCATGTGTCATTCAGCGTCTTCTGACGCCGGGATAGAGTGTCGGGTTAATGGTTCAGTGCCGGTTCCGGCACTGTCATCCCGACAGATCTATTCAAGACCTAATTTTATCAGTGCCTGTTCAGCCGCTGCCTGCTCAGCTTTACGACGGCTGGAGCCGACGCCGACAACCGGCTCGGCCATGCCACTCACCTGACAGTGGATGGTGAATTCCTGATCGTGGGCTTCGCCACGTACCTGTACCACCAGATAACTTGGCAGTGGCAGATGACGTCCCTGCAGATACTCCTGCAGGCGCGTTTTCGGATCTTTTTGTTTGTCGCCAGGACTGATTTCGTCGAGGCGGGTCTGATACCAGTCGAGGATCAGCTGCTCTACCCGCTCGATACTGCTGTCGAGGAAGATACCGCCAATCAGCGCTTCCACCGTATCCGCCAGGATCGATTCACGACGGAAACCGCCGCTTTTCAGCTCACCGGGTCCCAGGCGCAGGCACTCGCCAAGATCAAATTCGCGTGCCATTTCAGCCAGCGTGTTGCCCCGCACCAGCGTGGCGCGCATGCGGCTCATGTCACCTTCATCAACCCGCGGGAAGCGGTGATAAAGGGCATTAGCAATCACATAGCTAAGAATAGAATCGCCAAGAAATTCCAGGCGTTCGTTGTGCTTACTGCTGGCGCTGCGGTGAGTCAGGGCCTGCTGTAACAGTTCCGAATGAGTAAAAGTGTAGCCCAGTTTGCGCTGAAGCTTGTTAATCAGGATGGGGTTCATGCGATTCCAGTTCTTTGTTGCGTCTGTGACTCTGCATACCAAACGGGGCTGGTAATCCAACACGTTCCGTTTGGTGTGCAGTGGCCTCCCTGAGGAGGCCACCCGATTTGCCTGTTAATCAGACAATAATGTTAGTGGATACCACCGATGCGACTGAATCGCACGCCGGTTGGCCACTGGCCTTCTTGTTTCTCAAAGCTCATCCAGATAGCGACCGCTTTACCGACCAGATTACGCTCCGGGACAAAGCCCCAGTAGCGGCTGTCGGCGCTGTTATCACGGTTGTCGCCCATCATGAAGTATTGCCCTTTCGGCACGACCCAGCTCGCCTGCGGCTGACCCGGCTGCTGATAATACATGCCTGCCTGACTCTGCGCTTCGTTTACCAGCAGAATGTCATGCGTCACGTTACCAATTGTCTCTTTGCGGGTTCCCAGGCGCAAACCACCGCGCAGGGTATCGCCCTGCGGCACCTGATAAAAACCGTTGCCAGTTTCGTTGCCATCAAAGCCGCTAAAGGTCTGAACAAAGTTGCTTGGCTCAACGTCGGTGTAAGTTACCGCTAACGCTGTGTCACAGGCTTTATCATCGGAGCAGGTCGGTTTCACCGTCAGCGTTTTGCTGTAAGGATCATAAATGACTTTGTCGCCCGGCAGGCCGATAACGCGCTTAATGTAATCCAGGCTCGGATCTTTCGGGTATTTAAATACCGCGATATCGCCGCGCTTCGGCTGACCGGTTGGGATCAGCGTCGTCTGGGTGATCGGATCCTTGATGCCGTAAGCAAACTTCTCCACCAGGATAAAGTCACCAATCAGCAGCGTCGGCATCATCGAGCCAGAGGGAATCTGGAACGGTTCGTAGATAAACGAACGCACGATGAAAACCACGGCCAGCACCGGGAACACAGATGCGGTGGTTTCAACCCAGCCTGGCTTAGCAGCGACCTTCGCCAGCGTTTTGCTGTCGAGCGCGTTACCGGTCTGGGCCTGAGCCTCAGCCTGTTTCGCGCGACGCGCGGGTGCCCATTTAAAACGATCAATTACCCATACGATGCCAGTAATCAGCGTCGCTATCGCCAGAATCAGGGCGAACATATTAGCCATTGGAAATCCTTATTTGCTGTCCTTACCGACATGCAGAATGGCGAGGAACGCTTCCTGTGGCAGCTCAACGTTACCAACCTGCTTCATTCGCTTCTTACCATCTTTCTGTTTCTGCAACAGTTTCTTCTTACGGCTGACGTCACCGCCATAACACTTGGCGAGAACGTTTTTACGCAGCTGTTTCACCGTTGAACGCGCGATAATGTGGTTGCCGATGGCAGCCTGAATCGCAATATCAAACTGCTGACGCGGGATGAGCTCTTTCATTTTCTCAACCAGATCGCGTCCGCGATAAGGCGCGTTGTCACGGTGGGTAATCAGCGCCAGCGCATCCACACGTTCAGAGTTAATCAGTACGTCGACGCGTACCATGTCTGAAGGCTGGAACCGTTTAAAGTTGTAATCCAGCGAGGCATAACCGCGCGAGGTTGATTTCAGACGGTCAAAGAAGTCGAGTACCACTTCAGCCATCGGAATTTCGTAAGTCAGTGCTACCTGATTGCCGTGGTAAACCATGTTGGTCTGCACGCCACGCTTCTCAATACAGAGCGTGATAACGTTGCCCAGATATTCCTGCGGCAGCAGCATGTGACATTCGGCAATCGGTTCACGCAGCTCTTCGATATTGTTCAGTGCCGGCAGCTTGGATGGGCTGTCGACATGAACGATTTCGCCGCTGGTGGTCACGACTTCATACACCACCGTCGGTGCAGTAGTGATCAGATCGAGATCGTATTCGCGCTCCAGACGCTCCTGGATGATCTCCATGTGCAGCAGACCGAGGAAGCCGCAGCGGAAACCAAAGCCCAGCGCCGTTGAGCTTTCTGGCTCATAGAACAGCGAGGCGTCGTTCAGGCTCAGCTTACCGAGCGCATCACGGAACGCTTCATAGTCGTCAGAGCTGATAGGGAACAGACCGGCGTAAACCTGTGGCTTCACTTTTTTAAAGCCTGGCAGCGCTTTGTCTGCCGGGTTACGTGCGGTAGTCAGCGTATCGCCCACGGGTGCGCCGAGGATATCTTTAATGGCGCAGACCAGCCAGCCTACTTCACCGCAGTTCAGCTCATTACGATCAACCCGTTTCGGGGTAAAGATACCCAGGCGGTCAGCGTTATAAACCTGGCCGGTGCTCAGGACTTTGATCTTGTCGCCTTTGCGCATGGTGCCGTTTTTCACGCGCACCAGGGAAACAACACCCAGGTAGTTATCGAACCAGGAGTCGATAATCAGTGCCTGCAGCGGCGCTTCCGGATCGCCTTCAGGCGGCGGAATGTCGCGCACTAAGCGTTCCAGCACTTCCGGAACGCCGACGCCGGTTTTGGCTGAGCAGCGCACCGCGTCAGTCGCATCAATGCCGACGATATCTTCAATTTCCTGCGCGGCGCGATCGGGATCGGCAGCAGGCAGGTCAATTTTGTTCAGAACCGGCACCACTTCCAGATCCATCTCCATCGCGGTGTAGCAGTTCGCCAGTGTCTGCGCTTCAACACCCTGACCGGCATCCACCACCAGCAGCGCGCCTTCGCAGGCGGCCAGTGAGCGGGAAACTTCATAGGAGAAGTCTACGTGGCCTGGGGTATCGATGAAATTGAGCTGGTAAGTTTGGCCGTCTTTCGCGTGGTAATCGAGTGTGACGCTCTGTGCTTTGATGGTGATGCCACGTTCACGCTCCAGATCCATAGAGTCAAGAACCTGCGCAGCCATTTCACGAGCGGTGAGGCCGCCGCAAATCTGAATCAGGCGGTCAGAGAGCGTAGATTTGCCATGGTCGATATGAGCGATGATGGAGAAATTTCTTATGTGCTTCATTTATTGGGATATCTTCGCTTAAAATTCAGTTGAAAACCTGAGCACAGACACATTCAGGAAGATCGCTCTTTACCCACAATCCTGTCAGCCTCATTAATGACGACGCATATTACACTGTTAACGCCGCGCATAAAAGAATGGAACGTGGTGGAAGCGAAACAGATATCTGCGCGAGGCAGAACAGACAAAGGCCGCGGGATGCGCGGCCTGGACGTGCGTTACGCTTCGCTTTCAACACGCAGCGCATCGGGAGGCAAGGCGATGTTCAGAATGACCGGCTGAAAGGCTTCTCTATCGCCGAATTTCATTGAAACGCCCTTGGCGACAATAAAGCCCCCGATACCGCCCAGCAGCGCACCGCAGGCGGCGGCCAGATCGCTGCTGAACAGCGCCTGAAACAGCCCGGAAACCAGGAACAGGCCAAACAGCGGCGTCATGTAGACCAGCAACGCTGAACCCAGCAGGCTGCTCTCTTTGATACCGAGTTCGATCCGCTGCCCCGGCTGCAGCGGCTTGCTGCTGGCGATCTGCATCACATGGGCATTCTTCGGACCGAGCTTATTCAGCATATGGCTGCCACAGCCTTTACGCGCCTGGCAGCTGTTACAGGAGGTTTTAGCTTCGGTGTGCAGCGTGGCGATGCCATCCTGCCATGCCACCACGGTGGCCCATTCTCTCATCATTTTTGTGACCCCAGGTCGATGCTGTCCGCAATACGTTTTGCGGTAGAGGGCGGTAATTCGCCGATCACCGCTATTTCGTTATTATTGCGCACAACGGTCTGGACCGTACGACGCCCAGTGCGCAATGTCTGCGTTGTGCTGGTTTTATCGGCCGGCGTCACGTTGATCGCGAAACTAAACAGGCCATCGCTGTAGAGCTTCGATTCCATATTTTTGTTCAGACCGGGTAGCGTGCGACGATTCTGCGACACCAGCGACATACCGGCAGGTATCCAGCCAGGCTGCCAGGTGAGCGTGACCGCATCCCCTTTCGGCACCGAAAGCGACGGAGGCAGATTGGCTTTCTCCAGCCCCTGCATCAGATTACGCACCCCTTCGTCCACCGCAAAGCTGATGACGCGGAACTGTTCCAGCGTTTCGCCATCACGATCGAGCAGGTCGATGCGCAGCGGCAGCTTGGTGTCCACATCCAGCCAGACCACATAGCTGTAACGAGTACCATCGCGTGAAACGATGCGCAACACATCACACATCTGATCGGCAATGCGCGAGCGGCCTACGGTAATAAAATCATAGGCTGTAGCAAGCTTGGTGAAGTCAGCAAAAATCACCGACGGCAAAGCATCGATAATGTGATTGCCGGGGAGCGAAAAGGGATCGAGGCCGGGTTCGAAGTAACTGATATCGTTGCCGCGCTGGATCACTTCCCGACGTGGCCCGTCCATCTGCAACAGCTGCGCGAATATCCGGTTATCGATTACAGCATGACGATAACGCAGCGATTCGATACCGATGCGGGAGACGTTGATATAGGCGAATTCGTAGTTGAGGTTCTGACTTGCCTGCTCCATCTGCTGCAATAGCGCCCCGGACGCAGAAGGTTGCGCCGGGGCGGCAGATGACCACAACAGGCTGCCTGTCAGCAGGCTAACAGCATACCAAAGCGGCTTCATTACTGCTGTTGCTGTCCTAATGATTGATTTCCGGGAACATCAACCTGCGCCTGTTTTGGCGCAGTGGTTTCAAACTGCAGCTGGTCAGCGTGCAGGCGACGTTGCAGTTCGTAATCCTGCAGCATGGCATTTACGCGACGACGCTGGTCCTGAACCTGCTGGTTAGAACTGTTGGTGTCAAATGCATCAGACGGTACGCCCAGGCTCACCGGAGACGCTTTGCCCATCATCGGCATCGTATTGAACACCGGAGAGTCAGAGGTCTGTGTGGCGCTGCCCTCTGGCTGGTTATAGTGCTGAACGCCTACGATCACGGCCAGTGAAACACAGGCAGCGACACCGACCTGGGTCAGTTGCGCAGCCCACGGGCGCGCTTTTTTCCAGAACGGCATTTTTTCCCAGCGGGAAGGTTCTGGCTGAGCTTCAGGGATCAGCGTTGTAACCGTACGCAACGGTTCTTTTTCGATGGCAGCAGCGACGCGCGCAGAAATATCAAAATGCAGGACATCGCCCACATCACCGCGCATGGTATCGCGAATGAGATGATAGCTTGCCCAGCTTTTCTGTAATTCTGCGTCCTTAGACAAGGCGGAAAACAGCTCGTTATCTAAGGTCTCACCATCCATTAAAGCGGAAAGTTTTTCTTTCTGCATGCCTATGTACCCTTCCAGTAGCCGTTATCACTGACGTTGGATAAGCGGTTGAACTTTGTTATCAATGGCCTCTCGCGCACGAAAGATACGTGATCGAACAGTGCCTACCGGGCAATCCATAATGACGGCGATCTCTTCATAACTCAGACCGTCCAGTTCCCTGAGGGTGATTGCCATACGCAAGTCCTCGGGTAGCGCCTCGATGGTACGAAAGACAATTTGTTTCAATTCTTCTGACAACATTAAGTTCTCAGGGTTCGAAATTTCTTTTAATGCACCCGCACTTTCGAAATTTTCTGCGTCAATAGCATCCACATCGCTGGATGGCGGACGACGCCCCTGAGCAACCAGGTAATTTTTCGCTGTATTAACCGCAATGCGGTACAGCCAGGTATAAAACGCGCTATCACCCCGGAATGAATCCAGTGCGCGATACGCTTTAATAAACGATTCCTGTACTACATCAGGTACGTCGCCCGAGGGAACATAGCGTGAAACCAGGCTCGCCACTTTATGCTGGTAACGAATCACCAGTAAGTTGAAAGCTTTTTGATCTCCCTTCTGTACGCGCTCGACAAGGACCTGGTCCGTCAACTGCTCGCTCATCCGAGGTAATGTCTCCCCAAATTTTTCATACGCATAAAAGTAACTGCCAGCACATCTCATGGTTCTGAGCAAGCATGCGCTTAGAGTTGTGATGTGGTGCGAAGTTCACTTCTCGCCCTGATATTTACCGCTCCAATGGACATTACACAGGTTCTTCGTTTTCGTTCAGTGTAAGGAGCGTAAATCGCAGGCAGAGTAACCTATGACAACAGCTTTTTCATCATTAAATCCTTTAGGTTTAATAAGTTTGCTATAAAAAACCGCGACAAAACCAACCCGGTTTTAACTCACTGATATTAAGTAACTTTGGGAAATCATCAGACAAAAACCTGCGCCAGATGTTTAAAATACTTCACAGCAACCCCCATTGCGCTTATGCTCAGGCCTATTCTTGTTTAGTAAATTAAACATTATGATGAATGCGAACCCGGATTATCAGTGTGATGTACTCATTGTGGGCAGCGGTGCTGCTGGCCTGTCGCTGGCGTTGCGGCTGGCAAAACAGTATCAGGTGACAGTTCTCAGTAAAGCGCAGGTCAATGAGGGGTCAACCCTTTATGCCCAGGGCGGTATTGCTGCGGTGTTTGATGAGACTGACAGCATCGAGTCGCACATCGAAGATACGCTGATTGCCGGAGCAGGATTATGCGATCGTGAAGCCGTCTCGTTTATCGCCAGTAATGCCCGGCATTGCGTGCAGTGGCTGATCGACAACGGTGTCGCCTTTGATCTCGATCCGCAGGCGGCCGGCGACATGCGTTATCACCTGACGCGGGAAGGCGGCCACAGTCATCGCCGTATCCTGCACAGCGCTGACGCCACCGGCCATGCGGTTGAAACGACGCTGGTAAGCCAGGCGTTGAGCCATCCCAACATCCGGATTCTGGAACGCACCAACGCGGTCGATCTGATTCTTTCAGATAAAATCGGCCTGCCAGGCCCACGCCGTGTAGTAGGCGCGTGGATCTGGAACCGCAATCGCGAACAGGTGGAAACCTGTCGGGCACGGGCCGTGGTGGTTGCAACCGGTGGTGCCGCCAAAGTCTATCAATATACGACTAACCCCGACATCGCCTCCGGTGACGGCATCGCGATGGCCTGGCGTGCCGGCTGCCGGGTTGCCAATCTGGAATTTAATCAGTTCCACCCGACCTGCCTGTTTCATCCGCAGGCGCAGAATTTCCTGTTAACCGAAGCGTTACGCGGAGAAGGTGCCTGGCTGTTGCGTCCCGATGGCAGCCGTTTCATGCCCGATTTCGATGAGCGTGCCGAACTCGCCCCGCGCGATATCGTCGCCCGGGCCATCGATCATGAGATGAAGCGGCTGGGCGTTGACTGTATGTATCTGGATATCAGCCATCAGCCTGAGGAATTTGTTCGCGCGCACTTCCCGATGATCTATGAGAAGTTGCTGACCTTTGGTTTTGACCTCACCAAAGAACCTATCCCGATTGTGCCTGCCGCGCACTACACCTGTGGCGGCGTGGTCGTTGATCAGCACGGCCAGACCGACGTCAGTGGCCTCTATGCCATCGGTGAGGTGAGTTATACCGGCCTGCATGGCGCTAACCGCATGGCATCCAATTCGCTGCTGGAGTGTCTGGTTTATGGCTGGTCCGCCGCAGAGGAGCTGATTCGCACCCTGCCCGCCATCGAAGCCGTTACTGCGCTACCCGCATGGGATGAAAGCCAGGTCGATGACGCCGATGAGCGCGTGGTGATCCAGCATAACTGGCACGAGCTGCGGTTATTCATGTGGGATTACATGGGAATCGTCCGCACGACCCGGCGGCTGGAGCGGGCGCTGCGTCGCATCAACCTGCTTCAGCAGGAGATCGATGAATATTATCGTCATTTCCGCCTCTCCAATAACCTGCTGGAGCTACGGAATCTGGTGCAGGTCGCTGACCTGATGGTGCGCTGTGCGCTGGAGCGAAAAGAGAGTCGCGGCCTGCACTATATCCGCGACTACCCGGATTTACTGCCCGAGGCGCGGCCAACCATCCTGACGCCGCCGGACTACATAAAAAGATAGAACTCCCGCGTCAGGCTACACCACTCATCAGAATAGCGGGTGTCCGGCGTGCGGATAGCAAGGCGCTCCAGCAGGTTTTCCCCGGCCTGCGGCGACAGCCCCAGCAGGACGCGGTGCGGCGGACGATGGGCATATTCCGCCACGTCCAGCCGGAAACGCAGGTGCCAGCCATCCGCCTGCGCCAGGGCGATGAATTCCTGGCCGGTCGCGGTGGGCAGCACCACGCAGAACATCCCCTCTTCTTCAATCAGTAATGCAGCACTGCGCAACAGTGTCTGATGATCGAGCGAGGCAGTCGCACGGGCGCTGTCCCGTGCCGCAGTAGAACAGGCCACGCCAGGTGCAAAATAAGGCGGATTGCTGACGATTAGCGAGTAACGTTTATCGCACTCTTCAGCCCAGTCGGCGATATCACGCTGATGTACCTGAATACGTTCAGGCCACGGCGACTGCTGCACATTCTCCTGCGCCTGAAGCGCGGCTTGCGGTTCTAGCTCAACCGCATCGATGTTGACCGGCGACGGCGTACGCTGCGCCAGCATCAGCGCGATAAGCCCGCTGCCGCTGCCAATATCCAGAATACGTTTTACCCCGGCAACCGGCGCCCAGGCCCCAAGCAGAATGGCATCGGTGCCCACTTTCATCGCACAGCGATCGTGCGCGACAAAAAATTGTTTAAAGGTAAAACCGTTCTTGTTTAACTGTGGCCGTTCACGCGGCTTATCCTGCATCATTCGTCACTACCATCGTTTTTTTCCTGCCGTACGGCAGCGCATGAGTGTAACGTGACAACAGAGGGAATTCACGCGGCAGACAATCCCAGGCGCAGCCGAAACGGATTAACAGATGAAGATTCAGTCTGATCTGTCTATAATCAGCGCCCCAAACTGAGGTAGACCATGACAGTAACCACATTTTCCGAACTCGAACTCGACGAAAGCCTGCTACAAGCGTTGCAGGAAAAAGGCTTTACGCGCCCAACAGTGATCCAGGCTGCTGCAATTCCGCCCGCGCTGGAGGGCCGTGACGTTCTGGGTTCGGCACCTACAGGGACCGGGAAAACCGCCGCGTATCTGTTACCGGCGTTGCAGCACCTCCTTGATTTTCCGCGTAAGAAATCTGGCCCGCCACGCATCCTGATTGTGACTCCGACCCGCGAACTGGCGATGCAGGTCGCCGATCATGCGCGTGAGCTGGCGAAACATACCCATCTGGACATCGCCACCATCACTGGCGGCGTGGCCTATATGAACCATGCCGAAGTGTTCAGCGAAAACCAGGACATCGTGGTCGCCACCACCGGCCGTCTGCTGCAGTACATCAAAGAAGAGAACTTTGACTGCCGCGCAGTAGAAACCCTGGTGCTGGATGAAGCGGACCGCATGCTCGATATGGGCTTTGCCCAGGATATCGAAACCATCGCGGCTGAAACGCGCTGGCGCAAGCAAACCCTGCTGTTCTCGGCCACGCTGGAAGGCGACAATATCCGTGACTTCGCCGAGCGTCTGCTGAACGATCCGGTTGAGCTGGAAGCGGACCCAAGCCGCCGTGAGCGCAAAAAGATCCAGCAGTGGTACTACCGCGCTGACGATCTGCAGCATAAGACCAAATTACTGATCCATCTGCTGAAACAGCCGGATGTGACGCGCAGCATCGTCTTCGTGCGTAAGCGTGAACGTCTGCATGAGCTGGTGAGCTGGCTGCACGAAGCGGGGATTCGTAGCAGCTATCTTGAAGGCGAAATGGTGCAGGCAAAGCGTAACGAAGCGATTAAACGTCTGAGTGAAGGCCGCGTTAACGTGCTGGTTGCGACGGATATTGCCGCGCGCGGTATTGACGTTGAAGATGTCAGTCACGTCTTCAACTATGACATGACGCGCACCGCCGATACTTATCTGCACCGCATCGGGCGTACCGGTCGTGCGGGCCGTAAAGGCATCGCCATCTCACTGGTTGAAGCGCACGATTTCGTGCTGCTGGGCAAAATCACCCGCTATGTGAACGAGCCGATCAAAGCGCGCGTGATTGATGAGCTGCGTCCTGAGACGCGGGCGCCAAGTGCTAAAACGACCGGCAAACCGTCGAAAAAGGTTCTGGCGAAGCGTGCAGAGCAGAAAGCCAGTGAAACAGAAAAACCGCGTGTGAAAAAACGCCATCGTGATGCCAAAAATGTCGGCAAACGCCGCAAGGCAAGCGGCAGTACGCCAGCTAACGAGAATGCGGAATAAATCATCGCAGCCATAAAAAAATCGCCTCACAGGAGGCGATTTTTTTTATCTGATAATCAGTAACAGCCCTTTCACAAACTTTTGGCTGCCAGAGCGCTTTCTTCATGACACTGGCATCAGCGTGCCGGGCAGTTAATTGTTTATCTTATTCATAATATTAATAAAAATTGCTGTGTGCGCTTTGCGCTAATTTTCAGCAGCCGCTAACTCAGGCTGCTCAAAGACTTTCAGTAAAGGTACGAGTAATCACGTCGCGCTGCTGCTCAGGCGTCAGTGAGTTAAAACGCACGGCATAGCCTGAAACACGGATAGTCAGCTGCGGATAGTTTTCAGGATGTTTAACTGCATCTTCCAGCGTTTCGCGACGCAGAACGTTGACGTTCAGATGCTGTCCACCTTCAACACGTACCTGAGGTTTGATTTCAACCGGCACTTCACGGTAAGCGAATTCGCCCAGCTCGCTGATGGCGACAACCTGATCTTCTTCGTAGCCCGCTTTTGCACACAGGCAACGCGCTTCGGCTTTCTCTTCGTCCAGCAGCCAGAAGGAGTTCAGTAGTTGTGAATTGTTTGATTGAGTGATCTGGATACCAGTGATCATGATTGCGTCTCCCGGGTAATACGTGGATAAATCAAATTTGAGGCCCCGGTATATCACCTTTGATTTCGGACAGTTTTGACTTGTATCAATATTAATCAGGCATTCCGGCCGCTTTTAAGCTAACCCGTTGATCTCAATACCCCTGCCACCTAAACTTAATTTGTATTATTCAAATTATTTTTGCCTTCAGGTCAGCGGCAGGAACCGCTAAGCTTATGGCACTAACGTTAAGGGAGTTAAACATGGCTGAAAAGCTGACCTGGCACGACGTGCTGGCTGAAGAGAAAGAGAAACCCTATTTTATCGAGACGCTGAAGCAGGTCGCCGATCAACGCGCCGCAGGTGTCACGGTCTATCCGCCGCAGAAAGATGTCTTCAACGCCTTTCGCCTGACGGAGCTGGGCGACGTCAACGTCGTGATACTCGGTCAGGATCCCTATCACGGGCCTCATCAGGCGCACGGCCTGGCCTTCTCGGTACTGCCCGGCGTCCAGGTGCCGCCATCTCTGCAGAATATCTACAAAGAGCTGATGCAGGATATTCCAGGTTTTCAGAAGCCAAATCATGGCTTTCTTGAGAGCTGGGCAAAACAGGGCGTGATGTTGCTGAACACCGTGTTGACGGTTGAGGCGGGCAAAGCGCATTCCCATGCGCGATTTGGCTGGGAGACTTTTACGGATAATGTGATTGCGGCGATTAACCAGCACTGTGAAGGGGTGGTTTTTCTGCTGTGGGGTTCACATGCGCAGAAGAAAGGCAGCATTATCGATCGCCAGCGCCATCACGTGTTGCAGGCACCGCATCCCTCGCCGCTCTCCGCGCACCGTGGCTTTTTCGGCTGCAAACACTTTTCAACAACCAATGAGCTGCTGAGCGCTGCCGGTAAAAAGCCGGTGGACTGGACGCCGGTTTTACCTGACTGACGCCAGAAAGCACACGGCCGCGTCAGTGCGCGGCCGTGTAACGGGATTCAGGCGTTGAATCAGCTTTTCGCTTTGGAAACCGCAACCATCGCCGGGCGCAGCAGGCGACCATTCAGCGTATAGCCACGCTGCATGACCAGCATGACATGGTTAGGCTCAAACTCTTCAGACTCCATCATCGACATCGCCTGATGCACTTCCGGGTTAAATGGCACGCCGGTTTCGCCGACCACTTCAACACCGAATTTACGCACGGCGCCCAGCAGGCCTTTCAGGGTCAGTTCAATCCCTTCAATCATCGAAGCCAGCTGTGGGTCCTCTTTGTTCGCCACTTCCAGCGCACGTTCGAGGCTGTCGATCACCGGCAGCAGTTCGTTGGCAAACTTCTCAAGCGCAAATTTGTGCGCCTTCTCAACGTCCATCTCGGCACGACGACGAATGTTCTCAATCTCTGCCTGCGCACGCAGCTGGGCATCGCGCACACCGGTCTGTGACTGCGCTAATTCAGCTTCGAGCTGAGCAATACGCTCATCACGCGGATCCACCTCTGCCGCTGTCTCCGCTTCCTGAGGTTGCTGCTGATCCTGCTGAATTTCGTCTGAGACTTGCTCGTTTGGGGTGTTCTGTTCTTTACTACTCATGAATTTCTCCGCGTTTTGCACATTCATTTCGCTGGTTGGCTTATTATGGGGATTGGTATGACGGATTCAAGGGAACCTATCACATTGCCTTACCGTTTTGGCTTATAAGGAACACCGACCAGATGAACAAACACTTTAACTGCATTGGTATTGTGGGTCATCCGCGCCATCCCACCGCGTTAACCACGCATGAGATGCTCTGGCGCTGGCTGACAGCCAAAGGTTATCAAGTGATCGTTGAGAAGCAAATTGCGCAGGAGCTGTCGCTTCACGACGTTCAGACGGGCACGCTGGCGGAGATTGGTCAGCAGGCTGATTTAGCGGTCGTGGTGGGCGGTGATGGCAATATGCTGGGCGCAGCGCGGGTACTGGCGCGCTACGACATTAAAGTGATTGGGATTAACCGCGGTAATCTCGGCTTTCTTACCGACCTTGACCCGGACAATGCGCAGCAGCAGCTGGATGAGGTGTTGCAGGGCAACTATTTCGTCGAGAGCCGCTTTCTGCTGGAAGCGCAGGTGTGCAAATCTGACTGCTCGCCGCGCATTGGCTCCGCTATCAACGAAGTGGTGCTGCATCCCGGCAAAGTCGCGCACATGATCGAATTTGAAGTCTATATCGATGAAGTGTTCGCCTTCTCCCAGCGATCGGATGGGCTGATTATCTCAACCCCCACCGGCTCGACCGCCTATTCACTCTCTGCGGGCGGCCCGATTCTGACGCCGTCACTCGAAGCAATCGTGCTGGTGCCGATGTTCCCGCATACGCTGTCAGCGCGGCCATTGGTGATCAACAGCAGCAGTACCATCCGTTTGCGCTTTTCATCGCGCCGCAGCGACCTGGAAATCAGCTGTGACAGCCAGATTGCACTGCCGATTCAGGAAGGCGAAGATGTACTGATACGACGCAGCGCCAATCACCTGAACCTGATTCACCCCAAAAACTACAGCTATTTCAATACGCTGAGTTCAAAACTGGGCTGGTCAAAAAAATTGTTCTGAAATGCGGCCTCCCCTCTTTACTGGATAAAAAACCAGTTTATACTGTATGAAAAACCATATGTGTTTATTCATACAGGTGAACCTATGCTGGCCCAACTGACCATCAGTAATTTCGCTATCGTTCGTGAGCTCGACATTGATTTTCAACGCGGCATGACAGCAATCACTGGTGAGACCGGTGCCGGTAAGTCTATCGCGATTGATGCGCTGGGGTTATGTCTGGGTGGTCGTGCTGATGCCGACATGGTGCGTCAGGGCGCCAGCCGGGCTGACCTCTGCGCCCGCTTCCAGCTTAAGTCCTCCCCTTCTGCTCAGCGCTGGCTGATTGATAATCATCTGGACGATGGCAATGAATGTCTGCTACGCCGGGTTATCAGCGTTGACGGACGTTCCCGCGGCTTTATCAATGGCACAGCAGTGCCGCTCTCTCAGCTGCGCGATCTTGGCCAGTTATTGATTCAGATCCACGGCCAGCATGCCCATCAGCTTCTGCTCAAACCAGACCACCAGAAACATCTGCTGGATGCCTATGCCGGTCACGACGATCTGCTGCAGCAAATGCGCGCCAGCTATCAGACCTGGCATCAGAGCTGCCGCACCCTGGCGCTGCATCAGCAGCAGGCGCAGGAGCGCGAATCCCGCCGCGAGCTGTTGCAGTATCAGCTGAAAGAGCTGAACGACTTCGCTCCGCAGCAGGGTGAATATGAGCAGATCGACGAAGAGTATAAGCGTCTGGCCAACAGCGGACAGCTGCTGTCGACCAGCCAGCAGGCACTGCAACTGTTAGCTGACAGCGATGATAATAATCTCAACAGCCTGCTCTATAGCGCGCGTGAAATGATTTCAGAACTGACCTCGCTGGATGAGAAACTGAACGGTGTACATAACCTGCTGGAAGAGGCGGCGATTCAGCTGAGCGAAGCCAGCGATGAGCTGCGCCACTACTGCGACAGCCTCGATCTGGATCCTAACCGCTTGTATGAACTGGAACAGCGTATTTCGCGCCAGATCGCCTTAGCCCGTAAGCATCACGTCACCCCGGAAGGGCTGCCTGAACTGCATCAGCAACTGCTGGCAGAAGCGGAACTGCTGTCTCAGCATGAGAGCGATCAGGAGAGCCTGCAATTACTGGTGGGTGAACACTATCAGGCAGCGCTGCAAAGCGCAGAGCAGCTGCACCAGCAGCGCAGCCACTATGCCGATGAGTTGCAGCTGCTGATTACCCAGAGTATGCATCTGCTCTCGATGCCGCATGGTCAGTTTAAAATCGCGCTGACCTTCAATCCGGATCAGCTGACCGCAGACGGTGCGAGCCGCGTTGATTTTCAGGTGACGACTAACCCAGGTCAGCCACTTCAGCCGCTGGGTAAAGTCGCTTCGGGCGGTGAACTGTCACGTATCGCCCTGGCGATTCAGGTGATCACCGCGAAGAAAATGGAAACGCCGGCGATGATTTTCGATGAAGTGGATGTCGGGATCAGCGGCCCGACCGCCGCTGTGGTCGGTAAACTGTTGCGTCAGCTGGGCGAATCGACTCAGGTGATGTGTGTAACCCACCTGCCGCAGGTTGCCGGTTGTGGTCATCAGCATTTTTATGTCAGCAAAGAGACTGATGGTGCGATGACCGAGACCCATATGCAGCCGCTGGACAAGCGTGCACGTCTGCAGGAACTGGCGCGACTGCTGGGTGGCAGCGAGGTCACACGTAACACCCTGGCCAACGCAAAAGAACTTTTAGCCGCATAGCAGCGCACTTTTTTAACCGGCTGGGGTCATAAGCTTGCTCTGTAGAGGTTTCCAATAGCGAAAAGGTTTATTATCATCGGCACTTATGTCGCCAAAGTAATAAAGCCTGCCGCAGGCAGAGTTCAGATTTTGATGGCAAGAAAACCGCCTGTAAAAGGCGTTTGGCCCCGGAAAAGGAATGTATAGATGCGCTGTAAAACGCTGACTGCCGCGGCAGTAGTAATGTTGATGATGACCGCCGGATGTTCCACCTTAGAGCGCGTGGTCTATCGTCCTGATATCAACCAGGGTAACTATCTGGTAGCCAACGACGTAGCCAAGATCCATACCGGTATGACACAGCAACAGGTGGCTTACACGCTCGGTACGCCGATGATGAAAGACCCGTTTGGCAGCAACGTATGGTATTACGTTTTCCGTCAGGAGCCAGGTCATGAGCGCGTGAAGCAGCAGACGCTGACGCTGAACTTTGATGGTAACGGTGTTCTGACTAACATCGACAATAAGCAGAACCTGGTCAGCAACAGCGACTGATTGAACGGAAGACCGTTTAAACGGCAGACAGCAAAAAGGCGCACTGAGCGCCTTTTTTTATGCCCGCTATCCACTGAGCCTGACAGGATAACGGCTTATTTTTTGCTTTCTGCCGCTCGCTCTGCGCGCTGACGGCGCAGCTCTTTGGGATCGGCAATCAGCGGACGATAGATCTCAATACGATCGCCCTCATTAACCTCATCACCCAGCTTCACAGGCCGACTGTAGATGCCGACTTTGTTACTGCTGAGGTCAATCTCCCGACGCAGTTCCAGTAGCCCTGACTTGTGGATGGCCTGCTCTACCGTGCTGCCCTGCTCCACTTTCACGTAAAGCTGATACTGTTTTTCAGGTAAGGCGTAGGCCACCTCAACGGAGATCTCAGGCACTGTAGACCTCTTTGGCACGCTGAGTGAAAGCCTGCACCATGCTGTTGGCAAGCTCTTTGAAGATACGTCCAAAGGCCATCTCTACCAGCATGTTGGTGAATTCAAACTCCAGGCTTAATTCAACCTTACAGGCGTCATCGCCCAGCGAGACGAACTTCCAGCCGCCGGTCAGCTTGCGGAACGGTCCATCAACCAGTTGCATATGGATGCTCTGGTTATCTGTCAGGGTATTGCGGGTGGTAAATGTCTTGCTGATGCCCGCTTTCGACACATCCACGGACGCAGTCATCTGATTATCTGACGCATCCAGCACGCGGCTTCCGGTGCAACCCGGCAGGAATTGCGGATAGGCATCCACATCATTTACAAGTTTGTACATCTGCCCGGCACTAAACGGGACCAGCGCCGAACGACTAATCTGAGCCATAATGGTTCCTGTTCATCACGAAACCGCTGAATAATAGCATTTTCAGCGATTAAACAAAAATGCCCCCGAGTGAGGGTGTGCTAGAATATCCCGTTTCCTGCCGCCCCGCTGGACTGGGGATGCGATAACCGACTAAGTGATGTAAAATACGCCGCACTATGACAAAGAAAAAAGCACACAAACCCGGTTCTGCCACTGTTGCCATGAACAAACGCGCCCGTCACGAGTACTTCATTGAAGAGGAGTACGAAGCGGGATTGTCGTTACAAGGATGGGAAGTTAAGTCACTTCGTGCTGGTAAAGCCAACATCAGCGACAGCTATATTCTGCTGCGCGATGGCGAAGCCTTTCTGTTCGGTTCAACCTTTCAACCCTTAGCCGTTGCCTCCAGTCACGTGGTCTGTGACCCGACGCGCAGCCGTAAGCTGCTGCTGAAGCAACGTGAACTCGACTCCCTGTATGGCCGCGTCAACCGCGAAGGCTACACCATCGTGGCGCTGTCGCTGTACTGGAAGAACGCCTGGTGCAAACTGAAGATTGGTGTTGCACGCGGTAAAAAAGAGCACGACAAGCGCGATGATATCAAAGACCGCGAATGGCAATTAGACAAAGCACGTATCATGAAGAATTCAAAGCGTTAAGCACTGGATTTTGAGTTGTTTTGTTGTTAGTATTTGAAGTTCTGGGGCTGATTCTGGACTCGACGGGATTGTGAAGCCTTAGGAGCATGCCGAGGGGCGGTTTGCCTCGTAAAAAGCCGCAAAAAAATAGTCGCAAACGACGAAAACTACGCACTAGCAGCTTAATAACCTGCTTAGAGCCTTCTCTCCCTAGCTTCCGCTCTTAAGACGGGGATCAAGAGAAGTCAAACCCAAAAGAGATCGCGTGGATGCCTTGCCTGGGGTTGAAGCGTTAAATCCAATCAGGCTAGTCTGTTAGTGGCGTGTCTGTTCGCAGCTAACCGGCGAATGTAAAAACTGACTAAGCATGTAGTGCCGACGGTGTAGTAATTTCGGACGCGGGTTCAACTCCCGCCAGCTCCACCAAATTCTTGGTTGATGGTTACCAGAACCATCATCGAAGTCCTGAGAGCCCGCAAGGTGAAAGCCTTGCGGGCTTTTTTGTGTTTGTGATTAGCCGAAGTCATCCAAACCAATTCGGTAATTTTGTAGCAGTGACGGTGCGCATCAAAGCCATTAACGGCGGCGATACTTTGTCCGTAAATCCGAAGTACTGCGACGCCTACTCAACGCACATTCCGGCGGTAATTCTGGCGGTAAACAACAACCCGATGCGCTTCACCGACCGCAGCGGGGGCGTATCACGCCGCCGGGTGATCCTGCACTTCCCGGAAATCATCCCGGAAGACGAGCGCGACCCGCAGCTGAAGGAAAAAATCAGCGGTGAGCTGGCCGTTATCGTGCGCCAGCTGATGCAGCAGTTCAGCCAGCCAGCCAGCCAGCCAGCCAGCCAGCCAGCCACAGGATGCAAGGGCGTTGCTTCAGTCGCAGCAGAACTCTGACGAGGCGATGCGCATCAAGCGCGATGCGGATCCGATGGTGGACTTCTGCAGCTACCTGATCACGACGCCGGAGCCAAACGCGCTTTACATGGGGAACGCCAGCATCAGGCCGCTTCAGCCCAGGCGTTACCTTTATCAGGCCTGTCTGGCCTATATGGAAGGCAACGGATACAAGAATCCGCTCAGCATGAAGATGTTCGGCCTGTTGCTGGAAAGCATTATGCGGGAGTACGGACAGCATTACATTAAGCGGCGGACAAAGCTGGGGATGCAGACCAACCTTTACCTGGCGAAAGAAAGCAGCACCGACTGGCTGCCGAAGTGCGACGATCCGGCAGCAGCCTGACTACCCGAACCGGCGAAAGCCGGTTTTTTTTACGCTCATGCTTCATCGCGGATGAAGGATATCCGTAATACCATACCCACCCATAACAATTTAAGTTATTGTTTATTAATGCAAAAACTCAAAGATGAATAGTGTGAAAGATTTTCTATAAAATCATTTTTAACAGGATGATTTGATTTTTGATCCCCAGCTTGTTTTGGTACAGTCAGGCAAATGCGGGAAATGGAGTAAAAATGGACACTTCTTTTTTGAACTCAATGGATAGTCGCGGACGCGAGCGATTTGAAGAAGCTGTTAATGCGCTTCAGGGGGATGTTTCAGCGGCAGCGGCCCGGCTTTCAGTAGATCCTCGTTTACGTCTTGAATATTCAAAGCGCATTAAAGAAATGGCTGAAGACCTCAGATCACGGGCTAATATCGGCCTCATCACATGGGAACAGGCTGCACGTGAGGCCCACGAAACTCGAAACCTGATAATGGATATGGTCCGATCGAGAAGTACTCCGCTGGGCCGTGCAATGGCAGAGCAGATGAAATCATCTGGCAAAACGCTGAATGAGTTAGTAGCAAAAAAAGCAACTTCACTTTTCGGTCCCACGGCCAATTTTAATACCCTTTCTGAAACGCAAAAAAATCAGGTTTATGCCAGCATTGTTGAATCAGCTGGTAAATCCAACCCGCAAGTTAATCTGAGGATGATGCGGCTTTCCCGCGCAGGAAAAGGACTAATAGTACTTTCTATTGCCATCTCCTTTTATGAAATCTATACAGCTGAGAACAAGGTTTCAGAAATGGGGAGACAGCTGGCTATTAACGGTGCGGGCATTGCGGGAGGAGCTGCTGGCGGAGCGATGGCTGGGTTAATGTGCGGTCCGGGTGCGCCAGTCTGCGTTGTCCTCGGTGGATTTGTGGGAGGCGCAGTCGCTGCGTGGGAGATGGGACGTATATGGAGATAAGTATGCAGCCGGTTAATACAGTAACTTTGATTGAAAACAGTCCGGCGACTGAATTTAAACAAGCGAAGTCAGAAGTGATTGTTGCAGGGAAAACAACCGGTGTTATTGTTTCCGGCCATGTACTGGAGGCGGCAGTTCAGGTTGATAATGACCGCTACCTTATTTTCACCACGGATGATGTAATTTATGAAGAACTTCTTACGGTAACGCTGATTAGTCTCAATGATGGCGTTCTTGAATCTTTGCAGTTAGGTAATGAATATTCCTCCGGTTTTTTTGAAAAGCTCAGTACAAGCCGTGAAAGCGTTCACTTTCACTTTATTGATGATGCAGTCTGGACGATAAAGGTTTCCGATTCACCGCGTTTACGTCTTCCCTTCTTTTCAGATCCACGCGGTGTTAAGCGAACATCAGGCTTAAAAACTTATATGACAATCATGGCAGAACCATCATCGAAGTCCTGAGAGCCCGTAAGGTGAAAGCCTTGCGGGCTTTTTTGTACCCCCAATCCGAGAATTTCAGGCACCTGGTCAACTTTTCGACAAACGTCATTAGTGCATTATCCCGGAAATCAAAATGTACCGGATTGCTTTTCGGGCCATCACCCCTCTTCCCACGCACCATCTCAGCGCACTGTTTTTTTGCAGCCCATAACATTTACTCCCACCACCATTCCATTACCAGTTGAATTTAATGCCTTTTTTAAACTGGCACACATCCTGCTTTTGGCTTTACGTATACATCTGCGTGTCAGGATGAAGGTTTCGGGGATGGAGCATTAGCAGGTAATGCGACAAAAAAGTGGTTAAGCAGAGCAAAGCGTAATTTTGGAGACAGACAATGGCCTCGATGAGCGAACCGGTGGTAATAGCGAAACACAGCAAATGGGTACAGCTTCTGCTTGGATTACTTTGCATGGCGTCAATTTCCAGTCCGCAGTATGTCTGGACGCTGTTAACCAAACCTATGATTGCTAAACTCGGCGTCGGGCTGGCGGAACTGCAGGTAACGTTCTCGCTGCTGATTATTCTGCAGACATTTTTCTCACCCTTCCAGGGTCGACTGGTAGAGCGTTTTGGTCCACGTCTGCTGATCTCTATCGGTACACTAATGGCAGGTTTTAGCTGGGTAATCGCCGCCCGGGTCAATAGCCTGACTTCACTGTATCTGGTCTATGGCTGTCTTGGCGGACTGGGTACGGGTATTGTTTATATCGGCGTGGTGGGACTGGTAATGAAGTGGTTTCCACAGCAGCGCGGTTTTGCCGCCGGAACCGTGGCGGCGGGCTACGGCATGGGGGCAATTTTTACCACCTTCCCGATTTCCATTTCTCTAAACAGCTACGGGCTGGAACAGACAATGACCATATTTGGCCTGCTCTTTGCCGCCGTGGGTCTTCTCGCCAGTCAAAGCCTGAGACTGCCTGAAACCAGCATGACGATGTCGGTCAGCAAAATACCGTCGCCTGTGCCGGACCAGCGCCAGTTCAGGTCCGGGGAAATGCTGCGCCAGCCACTGTTCTGGCTGATGTTCATCATGATGACCATGATGTCGACATCGGGACTGATGGTAACCTCGCAGATGGCGATTTTTGCCGAAGACTTCGGCATCAGCAAGGCGGTAATTTTCGGTATGGCCGCGCTGCCCCTGGCGCTGACTATCGACCGTTTCACTAACGGTTTAACACGCCCACTGTTTGGTTTTATTTCTGACCGCTACGGCCGCGAAAATACTATGTTTGTTGCCTTCGCGCTGGAAGGTGTTGCGATGACGCTGTGGCTTGCCTGCCGCGAAGATCCGTTGCTATTCGTACTGCTTTCAGGCGTAGTGTTCTTTGGCTGGGGTGAAATCTTCTCGCTGTTCCCATCCACACTGACCGACACCTTTGGCAGTGAAAATGCTTCAGCGAACTATGGTTGGTTGTATATTTCACAGGGTATCGGCGCAATCTTTGGCGGTCCGCTGGCGGCACTGATGTATCAGCACACCCATAACTGGCACCTGGTCTTTAGCTGCGCTATTACCTTCGACTTTATCACCGCCGGTCTGGCGTTATGGGTGCTCAAGCCCTGGCGTACGCGATTCTTGCACGCGCAAAATAATCTTTCACACTGATTATCGGGTAGTGAACAAAGCTCGTAAAACAGCTTCCCCACTTCGTGCAGTGCCAGTGAAAATATCCCGTCAGTCAGATTGCGGACACAGAAAACAGCCGGGACCTCAACCGTCCCGGCCAGAACATTACGCCAGAAACTATAATCAACCGCAGCGAAATATCTGCTGCCATCTTCGTTATAGCTATAGTCGCCACGGTTGAGATTTTTATCGGTCAGATTCAAAACCCCTGCGCGGATCTTTACCGTTTTACTCACCTTATACGACCCGCCTGTATTCCAGATGGAGTATCCGCCCAGCGCATCGGAGTCGTATAAGGACGACATTATCCCGCGCACCACTTCGATACGTTTGATCGATTCCGCGGGGATCCAGCTCATATCGGAATCGTTATGGCGAAGGTGGTTTTTTGTCCACCACGGCACATTTAGCGCCATATTAAGACACTCCCGCGCCGGGCCTGCACCAAAAAAGGGCTTTGGACGTTGCAACACTACGGCTCTGCACCGTTTCGCTTCTTCAGATGCTGGCACACTTTATGCTTGGGTAGATTGACAGCCTTTAACGTCTGCGAGGTGACGATGCTGAATATCAATCTCTCCGCTTCACCCTTTTTTGATGAGATGCTTCTGGCTGAAGGTGAGCACCGTGACCACTACGCCGCCTACTGGCAATGGCTGCAACAGGCTGATCACCTGGCTATACAGCGCAAGCGGGAAGAAGCCGCCCTCCTGTTTCACCGGGTAGGTATTACCTTCAATGTCTACGATGACGATAATGGTGCTGAGCGGTTGATCCCGTTCGACAGCGTGCCACGTATTATACCGGCCGCCGAATGGGCCATGCTCGATGCCGGCATTCGCCAGCGTGTGCAGGCACTCAATGCCTTCCTCTACGATATCTACCATGAACAACATATTCTGAAGGCGGGAATCATTCCGGCAGAACAGGTTCTGGCTAACGAACAGTATCAACCCTGTATGCAAGGCGTTGATCTCCACCGTGATATCTATGCGCATATTGTTGGCGTAGATATGGTGCGCAACAGTGATGGCGAATATTACGTCCTGGAAGATAACCTGCGTACCCCCTCCGGCGTCTCCTATATGCTGGAGAACCGTAAAATGATGATGCGGCTCTATCCGGAACTCTTTGCGCAGCAACGCATTGCTCCCGTAGAACGCTATCCGTCGCATCTTTTACAAACGCTTCGCGAAAGCTCACCCATTAACGATCCCACCGTGGTGGTATTGACCCCAGGCCGCTTTAACAGCGCTTACTTCGAACACAGCTTCCTGGCCCAGCAGATGGGCGTTGAACTGGTTGAAAGCGCCGATCTGTTCGTTAAGGATGGCATGCTGTTCATGCGCACGACTGCCGGGCCATGCAGAATACATGTGATCTATCGTCGGGTTGATGACGCCTTCCTCGATCCGCTGGCATTCCGCCCGGACTCCATGCTCGGCGTTCCGGGACTGCTGTCGGTTTACCGGGCTGGCAATGTCGTCCTGGCCAATGCCATCGGCACTGGCGTGGCTGATGACAAATCTATCTACCCCTATGTACCGGATATGGTGCGCTTTTATCTGCAGGAAGAACCGATCCTCAACAACGTGCCAACCTGGCAGTGCAGACATAAAAATGAGCTGTCGTATGTGCTGGCCAACCTCGAAAAAATGGTCGTGAAAGAGGTTCACGGTGCTGGCGGTTACGGCATGTTGATTGGACCCGCCGCGAACAAAGCTGAGCTCGCCCACTTCCGTGACCTGTTGCTGGCTCGTCCGCAGAATTATATCGCGCAAAACACGCTGGCGTTGTCCACCTGTCCCACTTTTGTCAACGACGGACTGGCACCACGTCATATCGACCTCCGACCCTTTGCGCTGAGTGGTGCGGAGATTCGACTGGTGCCCGGCGGCCTTACCCGCGTAGCGTTGACGGAAGGTTCGTTGGTCGTCAATTCTTCACAGGGCGGCGGAACCAAGGACACCTGGGTACTGGAGGATGATATATGCTAAGCCGGACGGCCAGTGAACTCTATTGGATGGCCCGCTATCTGGAGCGGGCAGAAAATATCGCCAGGGTACTGGACGTCACCAACAAGCTGTCGATGATGCCAATCCGCAACGGGGGTAATCATGATCTGCTGGTACCGCTCAACCTGACCAGTACCAGCGAGTTGTATGCTGAGACCAACCCGACACTGACGATGCCCAATCTGGTCAGTTTTTTCGCCCTGGATAGCCGGAATTACAGCAGCATTTTTAGTTGTCTGCAGATGGGCTGGAACAACGCGCATGCGGTACGTGGCAGCCTGTCATCCGAAGTCTGGGAATGTATCAATGCCACCTGGATCGCGATGAAATCGATACGCCGTCAGGGCATAGGCTCAGACGGTGCCGATGCCTTCTTTGACTGGGTGAAAGAGCGATCTCATCTGTTCCGTGGTGCCATGTTCGGTACCCTGCTCCGCAGCGACGCGATGCACTTTATTCGTCTCGGGACGCTGCTGGAACGGGCTGATGGCACCGCCCGTCTGCTGGAGGTGAAAAACAGGCTGATGGATATTGATGACGATCCGGTGCGCGAATATTACCGCATGGACACACTGCTGCAGGCGGTAAGCGCGCGCGAAGCCTACCATAGTATTTATAAGCAGCCGCTGAGCCGGGAGACCATCGCCGAACTGATGATCCTGCGCAACGAGCTGCCGCGTTCGTTGCTGGCGTGTATCAACGATATGGTTCAGCAACTGGAGCTGATAGGTGGCCGTGCAAACCAGCCACGCCGCCTGGCGCACATCCTGCACGCCGAGCTGCGCTTTAGTTCCATGAAAGACCTCAGCAGAATCGGGCTGAACAACTGGCTGGAAGCCTTTCTCGCCCAGTTAAACGAGATCGCCGAAAGTATTCATCACACTTATCTGGAGGCGCAATGAAACTTAGCATTGAGCACAACACGCATTATCGCTACGACCAGGCGGTGCAACGGAGTATCCAGTACCTGCGGCTGACGCCTCAGGAATCGCCTCATCAACGCATACTATCCTGGGAACTGACCTTACCGGATAAGGCGGTTTGCACCACTGATGCCTTCGGCAACATCATGCATGTGCTGACACTCGATGAACCGCATGAGTCCATTACCATTCAGGCACATGGCGTGGTGGAGATTGAACACGGCATTGAAGATCAGGCGCAGGGGCATTTGTCGCCGCTAGTTTTCCTGCGCCACAGTCCGCTAACCCAGCCCGATACGGCGATTCAGGCTTTTGCCCTGCGCTATTATCAACCCCAGGCAATTCTGACCACCCTGGAAAATCTGATGGGAGACCTGCTGCTCAGGATGCCTTACACCCCTGGCTCTACCCTTGTGACCGACAGTGCCGCTGAGGCTTTCGCCGCCGGTAGCGGAGTGTGCCAGGATCATACTCATGTCTTTCTGAGCTGCTGCCGTAGCCTGAATATACCGGCACGCTACGTCAGCGGTTACCTGCACAGCAAAGATTCTGCACATGTCGCGACCCATGCCTGGGCCGAAGTCTGGGTGGAAGACCGCTGGCACTGCTTTGACATTACCAACAATACCCGTATACCTGATCAACATCTTAAGCTTGCTGTGGGTATTGATTACCTGGATGCCTGTCCGGTGCGCGGTTTACGCATTGGCGGTGGATACGAAGATATGTGCGCGATTGCCGCCGTACAAATGATGTAGATTGACCTGTAGCGACTTGCTGATGGTGAAAACTTCATGCACGCTGATGGCGTGCACATTTTTTTGAGGGGAGTGTGGTATGACCTATTGTGTGGCCATGCGCCTGTCATCCGGGCTGGTCTTTGCATCCGATTCACGTACCAATGCAGGGGTGGATCACATTTCCACCTTCCGTAAACTGCATGTATTTCATCAGGACGGCGATCGTACGCTGGTGCTTCAGACTGCCGGGAATCTGGCGACCACTCAAAGCATTATCAGTCTGCTGCGACACCGCAGCAGGAATGCCGATTGTCCCAATCTGCTGAATGCCTCCAGCCTTTACGAGGCCGCTTCACTGTTAGGAGAGACGGTTCGTGAGGTGATCCAGCGTGACAGTGAGGCACAACAGAATGGCAGTACGACAGACTTCAGTTGCAACCTGCTGCTCGGCGGTCAAATCAACGGGGATGATATTGGTCTGTTCCATATTTACCCACAGGGTAATTTCATCGAAGCAACTCGCGATACGCCCTATTTCCAGATTGGTGAAAGCAAGTACGGCAAACCGATAATTGACCGGGTGCTGCACTACGACATGTCTCTGGAGCAAGCGATGCAATGCGCGCTGATTTCACTGGATTCGACCCTGCGCAGTAATCTGTCTGTTGGCCTGCCGCTCGACGTCATGATCTACCCTTGTGATAGCTTCAGCGATGCCCGGCAATACCGCATTACCGAAGACCATCCCTACTTCACGACTATCCGTAAAGGCTGGGGAGAAGGCTTAGTCAGCACCTTCAAACAGCTACCACCGCTGGTTCTGTAGTCAGACTCGTGTGCCCTGTTCCCCTTTACAGCCCCAACCCAAACACGAAATAATACCCCTCTACGCCGGGCCACAACGCCCTGCCAACGCTTAAACCCAAACTCAACTCTGCGGACACCCTATGAATAACGAAATCTCTCTCAAATACTATGATGTCGCAGATGAGTACGCGACGGAGTCCGCTAAGCCGGTGAGCGAGGCTGAACGTACCCCGCTGGCGCACTACTTCCAGCTGCTGATCACCCGTCTGATGAACAACGAAGAGATCAGTGAAGAGTCGCAGCAGGATATGGCGCGTGAAGCGGGTATCGATGAGCAGCGTATTGATGAAATTGCCGAGTTTCTGAACCGCTGGGGCAACGAGTAACAGACGCTCACCGGCAGACGAGCTTTGCGCAGTTCGCCGGTTAATCTGCCTGACTCAGTACCGCATTCGCCCGCCGGTATTCCCGTAACAACGCACAATGCTGACAGCCACGTGTCTCACGTGGCTGATGTCCGTTACCTGCTCTACCAACCCATCACTTCGTCTTTATCTGCCGCTACACACTCCATCGCTCTCGCCTTAACCAGCCACAAAGTCCCCTTCCGCCCCACATCCTCTGGCGCACCTGAAAATTATCATCCAGACTTATATAGTCTGCGCAGGCATTGTGTTTTACACTGCGCGCTGTAAAAAACTGAGTAGATTAAGCAGGCAAAAATGGCGATGAACGGAACGATCACAACCTGGTTTGAAGATAAAGGTTTTGGCTTTATCAAAGATGAAAACGGTGATAACCGCTATTTTCATGTGATTAAGGTCGCCAATCCTGATCTGATCAAGAAAGATGCGGCGGTGACGTTTGAACCCACCACCAACAACAAGGGCTTATCCGCCTATGCGGTGAAGGTCGCGCCGACAAGCAAATACATCTATATCGCAGGCGAGCGGCTCAAGATCACCTCGATTAAGTCTTATCTGGTCTACAACGAAGAAGTGCCGGTCGATGCCGGTGTCGATAAAGAGAACGCGGTGTTGTCAGTGGGTCTGTTGCTGAATAATATCCGGCCGAAAACTGACCCGAACGCCAATGAGATGCGCTCGCTGAAAAAGCTGGCGGTCACCACCTTCCAGGGTACGACACTGATCTTCTCTGAAGATGAGATCGACATTGAAAGCACGGTTAAAGTGCTTAAAGGCCTGAAGTAATCCCGCAGGCGGGCCGAAATTCTGTTGGCAGAATTTCGGCCTTCAGCCTCCTGCCAGCCTGCACTTCAGGCATATTTCTCTGACACGAAATCCCCGCCCACAGGGCTGATACATGACAAAGCGTTCCTCTGGCGGATAAAACCGTCCTGCTCTCCCCTCTAATCCATTGTTTATGATAAAACAAAGGTCAAAAGCGCAGCTCATCAAGGTTCATCCCCACAAAGCGACTTTCCAGGGTAGAATTAGAAACTTTGTTCAGTCATTGCCAATGTTTTCCATCATCGCAAAGTGATACGAAAAGCGGGTGAAATAAGGTATAAAGCCGCATGAAAATCCCAAACAGAATCCAGCCCCTGGTCGATGACGGCCTGATTGACGATGTCCTGCAGCGGCTGAAAAGCGGCAAAGAAGCAGACGTCTATACCGTGCTATGCGGCGGCAAGGTGCAGTGCGCCAAAGTCTATAAAGAAGCGACCCAGCGTAGCTTCAAGCAGGCCGTGCAGTATCAGGAAGGTCGTAAAACCCGTAACAGCCGTAACGCCCGCGCCATGCAGAAAGGCACAAAGTTCGGCCGTAAGCAGCAGGAAGAGTCCTGGCAGACCGCCGAAGTAGATGCCCTGTTCCGCCTGGCGAACGCCGGTGTTCGCGTGCCACAGCCTTATCTCTGCATCGACGGTGTGTTACTGATGGAGCTGGTGACCGATGCCAATGGCTCGGTCGCGCCACGTCTCAGCGATGTCTCTCTGTCTGAAGAGCAGGCGGTCACGGATTTCCACACCATGATCCGCAACATCGTCCGCATGCTCTGTGCCGGTATCGTTCACGGTGACTTATCCGAGTTCAACGTACTGCTGGATGACCAAGGCCCGGTGATTATCGACCTGCCACAGGCGGTCGATGCGGCGGCCAATAACCATGCCGAGTCGATGTTTGAACGTGACGTAGACAACATCACCTCCTACTACGGTCAGTTCGCTCCGCAGCTGCTGAAGACGCGCTACGCCAAAGAGATTTGGCTGCTCTATGAAGATGGCAAGCTCACCCCGGAAACACCGCTTACCGGGAAGTTTGTGGAAGAGGAACGCGTAGTCGATATGGATTCTCTGATGGATGAGATCATCACGGCAGAAGATGAATATTACGAGCGCCAGCGCGCCAGCCGTGAGCGCGACGAAGAGTAACTGCATCAATAAAAAAAGGCAGCGAGTCACCTCGCTGCCTCTCACTTACCGCACTATCACAACGCCATCACCGCACGATGACCGTCAGCGCAATCAGAGTTAAGCCGATGATCATCACGCCGACAAAGACCGTATCGAGCCTGCCTTTTTTCATCTTCTCCTCCCTAGAACCACTGACCAAAACGACGGATGTAGAAACGCTTCATGCCCTGTGCCACCAGACAGTAGCTGAACAGCGTCAGCACCAGCCACGGGAAATATTGCCATGGCAGTGGCACCAGACCGACCATCGCACCCAGCGGGGAGAACGGGATCAGGATGCCCAGCGCCATCACCGCCAGCGTAGTCAGCATCACCGGTAAGGTGGCGCGGCTCTGAATAAACGGAATCTTCCGGGTACGCAGCATATGCACTACCAGCGTCTGTGACAGCAGCCCCTCAATAAACCAGCCGGACTGGAACAGCGACTGCACGCCTGCATGGTTAGCGCCGAAAACAAACCACATCAGCGCAAAGGTGGTGACGTCAAAAATTGACGAGGTCGGACCCATCCACAGCATGAAACGCTTGATGTTGCCGGCATCCCATTTACGCGGCTTATTCAGAAACTCACGGTCAACCTTGTCCCACGGCAGCGCCAGCTGGGAAACGTCATACATCAGGTTCTGAATCAGCAGATGAATCGACAGCATCGGCAGAAACGGAATAAAGGCACTGGCCACCAGCAGCGAGAAAACGTTGCCGAAGTTGGAGCTGGCGGTCATGTTGAGATACTTGATGATGTTGCCAAAGGTCTCGCGTCCTTTGAGTACACCCTCATTCAGCACCTGTAAATCCTTCTCCAGCAGGATGATGTCCGATGAGGCTTTCGCCACATCCGCCGCGCTGTCTACGGAAATCCCGGTGTCGGCTGCCCGTAGCGCAGGCGCGTCGTTAATGCCATCGCCCAGGAACCCGACGGTGTGACCGTTCTGCTGCATCAGCCGCACCAGACGGGATTTTTGCAGCGGCGTCAGCTGAGCAAACAGGGTGCAGCGCTCTGCTTCCTGAGCCAGCTCATCATCGTTCATCGCCTCAATCTGATCGCCGGTCAGCATCGCCGGATCGGTCAGCCCGACATCGGCACAGACCCGCAGCGTCACCAGCGGATTGTCACCGGTCAGCACTTTCACCGTCACACCGCTGTCACGCAGGGCTTTAATCGCCTTACCCGCGCTGGCTTTAGGCGGATCGCGGAAGGTCAGCATTCCCTGGATAATCAGATCGCGCTCATCACTGTCGCTGAGCGGCGCGTGTAGCTCGCCATCACGGGTTGCCACCAGCAGCACGCGATAACCCTGCTGATGATAGTGTTCGGTCTGCGCCAGCAGCGCCGCACGCTGTGCCGCATCCAGTGCGACCACCGTGTCGCCCTGCCGCACGGCAATGCTGACGGCCAGCATCTCTTCCACTGCGCCTTTACAGATCAGTTGTGAACGATGCTGAGTCAGATTCTCCACCAGCACCGACACCCGACGGCGGGTAAAATCAAACGGCAGCTCATCGATCAGCTGGAACTGGCTGCGCTGAGACTGTGAAATGACCTTGTCGCCCGCGCAGAGTAAGGCGCGATCCATCAGGTTTTTCGCGCCACTCTGGCTGCCGCTGTTGAGCCATGCCAGCAGCAGCACCTGTGCATCTTCGTTGCCTCGCGCGTCCAGATGATGCGCCAGCAGGATGGTGTCCTGTGTCAGCGTGCCGGTTTTATCGGTGCAGAGCACATCCATCGCGCCGAGGTTCTGAATGGCGTTGAGCTTTTTAACGATCACTTTGCGGCGTGACATCGCAATCGCGCCCTTAGCCAGGTTGGCGCTGACAATCATCGGCAGCATTTCCGGGGTCAGCCCGACCGCAACGGCCAGTGCAAACAGCGTGGCATCCATCCAGTCGCCTTTGGTGAAGCCGTTAATCAGCAGCACCACCGGGACCATCACCAGCATAAAGCGGATCAGCAGCTTGCTGACGCTGTTCACCCCGCGATCAAAGGCGGTCTGCGGACGGCTTCCGGTCAGCGATGAGGCCAGGGAGCCGAACCAGGTTTCGCCGCCCGTCGCTACCACGACTGCGCTGGCTGTGCCGCTGGCCACGCTGGTGCCCATCAGGCAGATATTCGGTGATGCCAGCCGCTCCTGGGCGGTCTGACCTTCGGCATCGATACCCGCATCGCTGCTATGTTTCTCAACCGGCAGCGACTCGCCGGTCAGTACTGCTTCACTGATAAACAGATTACGTGAACTCAGCAGACGGACATCGGCAGGCACCTGATCGCCGGTGCTGAGCAGAATGATATCGCCCGGCACCAGTTCACTCATATCCACATCCTGACGCTGTGCGGTTTCGCTGCCCGGCTCACGCCGCAGCACGGTGACCTGGCTGCGCACCAGTGACTTCAGTGCCTGCGCCGCTCGGTTGGTGCGAAACTCCTGCCAGAAACGCAGCAGCCCGCTCAGCATCACCATGGTGAAGATGATGATGACGCCGGAGAGATCGGTCTCCTGACCGGCGCGCAGCGGCAGAATATAGTCGGTAAACAGGCTCACCAGCGCCAGGACCAGTAATACGTAGATAAACGGGTTATTAAATGCCATCAGCAGCTGAATCAGCGCAGGTGGCGCTTTCTCATGCGCCACTTCATTACGGCCATACAAAGCCAGTCGTTTCGCCGCTTCAGCCTGGGTCAGGCCCTGACGCTGACTGCGCAGGTTCGCCAGCGTCATATCAATGTGCTGGTCTGCCTGCTGCGCCACGGCAAACATTTTTTTACTTTTTTTATCATTACGGTTGCCGGATGAAGTGATCGCAACCTGTTCCAGTTTCATGTCGCTCATTTCGACATCTCCCTGATTTAAAGCAATAGTTGTCCTGCACGGGAAATAACGTGCATGGATAAAACCTGGCGTGGCCGGGTTATTTAATGGGGTGACTTTCAGAAACAGTCAGGTTATTCCGCCGGCGCGCTAAATAATGACGCGCGCAGGGTTACCTGACACCGGTTATACGCGGCGTTTTAAAAGTCTGATATCAGCGATTGGGCGCAGCCTGGGCTACGCCAGACGGGGCGGAGGAAAAAGAGCGAATATAAACAGCAGCATAACGCGCACTCCTGGTGATAGCAGGATTAAAAATAAGGAGCGCGATCGTTAATTAAAGCGGGGATCGCTGCTCGCCGGTTGGCAAGCAGCAGAGGAAACTCAGCTTGCCAGAATAAAGGTTAATCTCGGGTGACTGTCCAACTGAATTCTCCTGAAGTTATCTGCCGCCATTATAAAGAGAGGCCGGCTTCGGTAAAGCAATAACGTATTGAATAACGGTTTCGTTGAGGTTTTGTTTCTGCTCAGGTTGCCGCTTCGGTAACAGCGAGGCGATCTTCTTATAACCGCCAGGTAATGCTTATAACCTTTTGGCATATGATTAGCCCATATTCGACTATTCTTCGCATCGGCCCTTTCGTAAACTCGCGTAACTTTTCAGAGGCAAGGAAATTTCATGAAAACTATAATTCCATCATTGCTGGCGCTGACGCTGGCTGCCGCCTTCACAGCCCAGGCCGCAACACCAAAAGATACGCTGGTGATTGCACAATCAACTGACGACGCAGACAGCTTCGACCCGGCCAAAGGGTTTGAACTGACCAGCGTTCAGGCCTTTACGAACATCTATCAGCGTCTGGTGCAGTCTGACCCGCAGAATCCGGTGGATCTGAAACCCACGCTGGCCACCTCGTGGCAGCCCGGCAGCGACAACCGCAGCCTGACCTTTGAACTGCGCAAAGATGCGAAATTCTCTACCGGCAACCCGCTGCGTCCGGAAGATGTGATCTTCTCGCTGGGCCGCGTGGTGAAACTGAACCTCGATCCCTCTTTCATCCTGACGCAGCTCGGCTGGAACAAAGATAACGTCGATGGCTTCCTGAAGAAAGTCGACGACAATCATGTGCAGATCAGCTGGACCGCCAACGTCAGCCCGACCTACGTTCTGAGCCTGCTCTCTGCCCCGGTTTCATCGATCATTGATGAAAAAACCGCGATGGCGAACCAGAAGAACGGCGATTTCGGTAACGCCTGGCTGGCCACCCACTCGGCGGGCAGCGGCCCGTATCAGATCCGCAAAGTGGTGATGCATCAGGTGGTGCTGCTTAGCGCTAACCCGACCTCACCAGCGGGCGCGCCAAAAATGAAGAACATCCTGATCAAAAACGTGCCTGAACCGGCTGCGCGTCGTCTGCTGCTGGAACAGGGTGATGCCGATATCGCCCGTAACCTGGGTGCCGATCAGATTGCTGCGCTGAACGGCAAACCGGGCGTGAAGACGGAAGCGATTCCCATGGCGTCGCTCTACTACATCCAGTTCAACATCGGCGCGAACGAGACGATGAAGAACCCCGCCTTCTGGGAAGCGGCACGCTACCTGTGGGATTACAAAGGCATTGCCAGTGAGCTGCTGAAAGGTCAGTTCGACGTGCATCAGAGCTTCCTGCCTAAGGGCTTCCTGGGTGCGATCAACGACACGCCATACAGCTACGATCCGGAAAAAGCCAAAGCGATTCTGAAGAAAGCGGGCCTGAACAACGTCACCTTCAAGCTCTCCACCAGCAACCAGCCGCCTTATCTGGATATCGCACAGGCGCTGCAGGGTAGCTTCGCCAAAGCGGGCGTGAAAGTGGAAGTAGTGCCGGGTCTGAGCTCCGAAGTGTCGACCAACGTGAAAGCGCATAAATATGAAGCGACGCTGAACGCCTGGGGCTCCGACTACTTCGATCCCAACACCAATGCCGCCTCGTTTGCTTACAATCCGGAAGATGGCAGCAAAACCATCGCCTTCCGTTCAGACTGGCACATTCCTGAGCTGAACAAGCAGGTGATTGCGGCGACCGCCGAGAGCGATCCGAAGAAACGTGTGGCGCTGTATGAAGCGATGCAGCGTGAAGTGATGAAGAACTCACCGTATGTGATTGGGATGCAGGCGAAGAACCTGATCGCCCTGCGCGACAACCTGAAAGGCTATGTGCAGGGCATTAACCCTGACATGGTGTATTACTCGCAGGTCACTAAGTAATGGCACAGTCTGTTCCTTCAGCCGGGTTCGCCCGGCTTTTTTGGCAGCGTGGCGGGCGCCTGATCGGTAGCGTACTGTCGCTGCTGGTTACGCTGCTTGGCCTGCTCGCCTTCACCTTTATGCTGTCGCATCTCTCGCCGATCGATCCGGTGCAGCAGATCGCCGGCGATCACGCCAGTGAAGCGACCTATGAGCAGGTGCGTCATGACCTGGGTCTCGACCAGCCGGTGCTGATGCAGTTCTGGCGCTACGTCGAACATCTGGCGCAGGGCGATCTGGGTGTCTCCCGCCTCACCAATCAGTCGGTGAGCGGTGACCTGATGACCACCTTCCCCGCCACCATCGAGCTGGCGACCTGCGCGATGATCTTCGCGGTGGTGTTCGGTGTGACGCTGGCGCTGCTGGCTGCCTGGAAACCGGGCAGCTGGATCGATAATCTCGCCCGCTTTGTCTCGCTGCTGGGCTACTCGGTGCCGGTGTTCTGGCTCGGCCTGCTGGGCCTGCTGCTCTTCTATGCGGTGCTGCACTGGTCCGCCGGACCGGGACGGCTGGATGATATCTGGGTCTATACCCTGGAGCCGAAGACCGGTTTTGTGCTGATCGACAGCTGGCTGTCGGGTGAACCGGAGATGTTCCGCAATGCAATTGCGCACCTCTGGCTACCGGTGGTGATCCTCGGCCTGCTGGCGATGGCGGGCATTACCCGCCTGCTGCGTGCTGCGCTGCTGGAAGAGAGCAGCAAAGAGTATGTGGTGCTGGCGCGTGCTAAAGGCGCGGGTCGGGTGCGCATCCTGCTGCGCCATATCTTCCCCAACGTGCTGGGCACGCTGGTCACGGTGATCGCCCTTTCCTACGCCACGCTGCTGGAAGGCTCGGTGCTGACAGAAACCGTCTTCGCCTGGCCAGGTGTGGGTCGCTATATGACCAATGCGCTGTTCTCCGGCGATGTGCCGGCGATTCTGGGCTCAACCCTGTTAATCGGCAGCTGCTTTATCGTGATTAACACCCTGGCGGATGTTTTAACCTGGTTAACCGATCCGAGAACCCGATGACGCAACAACTCTCTGAACTCGAAACGCTGCGACCACGCCGTCGCCGTCAACGCGTTACCTCGTTAACCGTTGGGCTGACGCTGGTGGCGATTCTTATCCTGATGGCACTGCTGGCGCCGCTGATTGCGCCGTTCGATCCGAACGTGCAGACCATGTCGAGCCGTCTGCTGGCGCCGTCAGCACAGCACTGGTTCGGCACCGACGGCTTTGGCCGCGATCTGCTGTCGCGTGTGATTTACGGCGCGCGTCCGACTCTGCTGCTGGTGTCGCTGATTCTGGTGCTGACCATTCCGGCCGGACTGCTGATTGGCATCACCGCCGGTTACGTGGGCGGCTGGACCGAACGCCTGCTGATGCGCATTACCGATATCTTTCTGTCACTGCCCAACCTGGTGATCGCGCTGGCGCTGGTGGCGATTCTCGGCCCTGGCCTGATGAACGGCGCGCTGGCGCTGGCACTGACCAGCTGGCCGCCGTTTGCCCGTCAGGCACGCGCTGAAACCCTGGCACTGCGCCGCAGCGACTACCTTGCCGCCGCGCGGATGCAGGGGATTACGGGCTTTCGCCTGATGTTCGGTCATATCCTGCCGCTCTGCATGCCGACGGCGGTAGTCCGCGCCGCACTGAGCCTGGGCGGGATTATCCTGGCCGCGGCCGGACTCGGTTTCCTCGGTATGGGCGTTCAGCCGCCGACGGCGGAATGGGGTTCGATGGTCGCCGAAGGCAGTAAAGTCATTTTTGATCAGTGGTGGGTTGCTGCTGCACCGGGCGCGGCGATTCTGTTTGCCAGCCTGGCCTTTAACCTGACAGGCGATGGCCTGCGCGACCGACTGGATACCCGTCATGCAAAATAATCTGCTCCATGCCGAGGGGCTGACCATTCGCAGCGACGATGCGCTGCTGGTCGATAACATCAGTTTTTCCGTAGGCCGCGAACGTGTGGCGCTGGTCGGTGAGTCCGGTTCCGGCAAGTCACTGACCGCCCGCAGCCTGATGGGCTTACTGTCACCTGCATTGCATCTGCAGGCCAGCCAGCTTCAGGTGGCCGGTGAGAATGCGCTGACGCTAAGCGAGCGTCACTGGAACCAGCTGCGCGGTAACCGAGTGGCGATGGTGATGCAGGACCCGAAGTATGCGCTTAACCCGACGCGCACCATTGGCTGGCAGGTGGAAGAGCCGCTGATCCTGCATCGCCGCCTGAGCCGTGCCGAGCGCAAAGAGAAAGTGTGTGAAATGCTGGATGCGGTCGGCCTGCCCGATCCGCGTCGTCTGATGCAGCAGTATCCGCATCAGCTCTCTGGCGGCATGGGCCAGCGCGTGATGCTGGCGATCGCCCTGATTACCGATCCGGACTTCCTGATCGCCGATGAACCGACCTCCGCGCTGGATCATGCCATGCGCGATCAGGTGCTGGCGCTGATCCGCGGTCTGGTGGAGGCGCGCAACATGGGCCTGCTGCTGATCAGCCATGATTTGCAGCAGGTTTCAGAACATTGCGAGCGGGTGATGGTGATGTATAAAGGCCGGTTGCTGGATACGCTACCCGCCGCCGATCTGCCGCACGCTACCCATCCCTACACCCGCACGCTGTGGGCCTGCCGTCCGGGCAAAGCGACCCACGGACAGACATTACCGGTGCTGGATCGCGCTGCGCTGGAGGCGAATGATGATTAAGCTGCAGGATCTAAGCGTCGCCCACAAACAGGGTTACGAGCTGCGCACCGTGGTGCATGAGGTTAACCTGGAGGTTAACGCTGGCGAGTGTTTTGGTCTGGTGGGTCCGTCAGGCTGCGGCAAGTCGTCGCTGCTGTGGGTGCTGGCAGGTCTGAACCCACACTGGCAGGGTCAGATGCAGCTTGCCGGTCACGAGGTTCAGCCGGGTAAAGCCTTCACCGGCGCGCTGCGTCAGGAAGTGCAGATGGTGTTTCAGGATCCCTATGCCTCGCTGCATCCGCGTCACCGGCTGCGTCGCACGCTGGCGGAGCCGCTGAAGCTGCTGAAACGCGACAATATCAACGATCGTATCGATCAGGGCTTCCGTCACGTCGGGCTCGATCCCGCCCTGGCGGATCGCTATCCGCATCAGCTCTCCGGCGGTCAGCGTCAGCGCGTCGCCATCGTGCGCGCCCTGCTGCTGCAGCCGAAGATCCTGCTGCTGGATGAGCCGACGTCGGCGCTGGATATGTCAGTGCAGGCGGAGATCCTCAATCTGCTCAACGATCTGAAACAGCAGGATGGCCTGACCATGGTGCTGGTGAGCCACGATCCCGACGTGATCGATCACATGTGCGATCGCGCCGTGCACATGTCGCAGGGTCGCATCATCGAACAGATCTCTGCCTGAAATCAGGCCGGACGGCGTTCACCTGCCGTCCGGCGCTGCTGCATCCGCCACGCCTTTCCGTAACATCCCCTTCTTCCACCTTCAGCCTCATCCTCTCTATTGCCAGAACGGCGCTCTATTGTTTTCCCCTGAGTCATTTGATTGCCACGCGACGCTGTAAACCTTTACAGACTGAAGCAGGCAGCGAATGCGACAGCGCAAAACGCAGCGGCTGGCTGAAGCGGTATACTCGCGACCATTATTTCATGAGAGGAAAAGGTAATGACGGTAAAACTGCGTCCGCTGGAGCGGGAAGATCTGCACTTTGTCCATCAGCTGGATAACAACGCCAGCGTGATGCGTTACTGGTTTGAGGAGCCGTATGAGGCATTTGTGGAGCTGTCCGATCTCTACAACAAGCACATTCACGATCAGACCGAACGTCGCTTTGTGGTCGAGCACAGCGGGCAGAAAGCGGGATTAGTGGAACTGGTGGAAATCAACCATGTGCACCGGCGCGCCGAGTTTCAGATCATTATCGATCCGGCCCATCAGGGCAAAGGACTGGCAACCCAGGCGGCGAAACTGGCGATGGATTACGGCTTTTCGGTGCTGAATCTTTACAAGCTCTACCTGATTGTCGATCAGGAGAACGAAAAAGCGATCCACATCTACACCAAGCTCGGCTTCGAGATCGAAGGCGTGCTTAAACATGAGTTTTTCATCAACGGCGAGTACCGCAACACCATCCGCATGTGCATTTTCCAGCATCAGTATCTGGAACGCCATAAAACGCCAGGCGGAATGGTGAAGCCGACCGCGCAGTAATCAGCCGCGCGCGCCAACCGGGTTCATAAAGGGACGCGGGTGTTCAGGCTTAAGGTCGTACATGCCGCCATAGAAGGGATCAACCAGCAGCCAGCCGGGGAATCCACCCAGCGGGATATTGCCCAGCAGATACCACAGGTTAGCGCGTGCCTCGATAGGCACCGTGACCGGCACGTAGCCCGGGCTTTCCAGCATCAGCAGGTAGTGCTTTTTGCCGAAGTAGCGGCCGGTAGATTTTTCCAGCTCAACGGTCTGCGGCGTGAAACCCTGCGCAACCGCATAGCCACGCTCATCCTGCACGGTAAAGCGCGCGCCCTGCGGCAAGGAGTCGATGTGCACCAGTTGGGTTTCATTGCCGACAATGGTGGCACAGCCGCTAAGCAGCAGCGCGGCGGCCAGGGCCAGAATTCGCTGTTTCATGAAGGGGTCCACAGAGTGATCAGTGATCAGAGTGTAGACCGCCCTCTCCGCCTCAATCGGGCTATCATCGCCCGATTCAGCCAGCTTATTGCGGTTGACAAGCGCGGGCGATAGCCGCGATGTCGTTGGGTGAGGTGCGACAGCAGCCGCCAATCAGCTTCGCGCCCGCCTGTTGCCACTCTGCCAGTTTGTCATGCAACGTGCAGCCTGATGGCGCTGAGTGCCAGGTTTTGCTGCTGGCATCATACTGCTCGCCAGAGTTGGGATAGACCACCAGCGGCTTGTCGGTCAGCTTCTGCAACTGCTGCAGCGCAGGCGTCACGCTCTCAAGTGCCACACAGTTGATCCCCACCGCTACCACCTGCGGCTGCTGATTCAGCCAGCTCACGACGTCTGACAGCGGCGTGCCGTCGCTGATGTGTCCGGCGTCACGCAGGGTAAACGAGAACCAGGCGCGGCCTTCAGGAAATTCAGCCAGCAGCTTCACCAGCGCCTGCGCTTCGGCAAACGAAGGCAGGGTTTCGCAGGCCAGCAGATCGGCACCCGCCGCCAGCAGCGCCTGCACGCGTGGGCGGTGAAACGCCATCATCTCCGCTTCCGGCAACGCATAGTCGCCGCGATATTCCGAACCATCCGCCAAAAAAGCGCCATAGGGACCGACCGATCCCGCTACCAGCAGCGTTTTTGCGTCGGGCCGGACCGCCAGATAATCCTGACGGGCGCGTCGCGCCAGTTCGACACTCTGCGCGATCAACGCCAGTGACTCCGCCTCATCAAGGCCACGAGTGGCAAAGCCCTGCGGCGTCGCCTGGTAGCTGGCGGTAATGGCACAGCGCGCGCCGGCGACAAAATAGTCGTAGTGCACCTGATAGATCAGCTCAGGATTTTCCATCAGCACCTTAGCTGACCATAACGCATCGGCCAGATGACAGCCGCGGGCTTCCAGCTCAGTGGCCAGGGCACCATCCAGAATCAGCAGTGGCGACTCTGCTAAAGCCTGCGCGACAGGGTTATACGACATCATTGGCCTCCTCAGGCTTCGGGGATGATTTGTGGGTCAGATGGTAAGCGGCATAGCAGAACAGCACAAACGGGATGCCACACCACAGCGCGATACGCTGAGTCGGATCAAACGCCAGACCGACACAGGCCAGCAGGCAGAGCAGGAAACCCAGTACCGGCGTCAGCGGATAGAGCGGCGCACGGTAGGCCAGATCGGTCAGCGATTTGCCCTGCTGAAGATGACGACGACGGAAAACAAAATGCGAAGCGCAGATGCTGAGCCAGACCGCCACCACAGCAAAGCCGGAGATGGCCGACAGCGCCACAAACACCGTGTCGGGCGCGACCACGCTGGAGACCAGCGCCAGCAAACCACCCACCATGCTGACGGTGATCGCCAGCATCGGCACGCCGCGTTTATTCACCCGGGCAAAGGCGCGCGGCAGCGTATTTTCATTGGCCAGCGACCAGAGCATCCGCCCGGAGGCATAGAGTCCGGAGTTGGCCGCAGACAGGATAGCGGTCAGGATCACAAAGTTAATAATATCAGCCGCCCACGGGATGCCGATCTTTTCGAAGACCAGCACGAACGGGCTTTTCACGATACCCGCCTGATCCATAGGAATCAGCGCCGCCAGCACAAATACCGTGCCGATGAAGAAGATAATCAGCCGGGCCACGGTAGTACGGATCGCCAGCGGCAGCACTTTCTCCGGCTGCTGGGTTTCACCGGCCGCAATACCGATCAGCTCGGTGCCGGAAAAGGCGAAGTTGACTGCCACCATAGTCATCAGAATCGGCAGAACGCCGTTGGGCAGCCAGCCGTGCGCCGTCAGGTTGCTCAGGCCCGGTGCGGGCGTGCCATCCTTCATCGGGATAAAGCCGAACATCGCCGCGCCCCCTAGCACGATAAAGGCGACGATCGTCACCACCTTAATCAGCGAGAACCAGAACTCCCCTTCGGCGAAGAAGCGGGTTGAGATGACGTTCAGCAGATAGATGGCACAGCAGAAGACCAGGCACCAGATCCACACCGGGATCTGCGGGAACCAGTACTGCATACAGAAGCCCGCCGCCGTCAGGCTGGAGCCGAGCGCCACGGTCCAGGTCAGCCAGTAGAGCCAGGCCACGGTGTAGCCGGTTGCCGGGCTGAGATAGCGTGCGGCATAGACGTGGAACGCGCCGGTTTCCGGCATCGCCACCGAGAGTTCGCCCAGACAGACCATCACCAGCCAGACCACCAGCGCGCCAATCAGATAGGCGAGCAGCGTACCCGCCGCCCCGGTGGTTGAAATGATATAGCCGGTATTAAAAAACAGGCCGGTGCCGATTACACCGCCCAGCGATAACATCACCAGATGGCGCACTTTCATGGTGCGTTTGAATTGTTCCTGCGAGGGAGTTGGCTGTTCGCTCATCACTTTTATCCGTATGGACGTCTAAACATCTATAAGGAACAGTTTTATACGCGTCACAGCCGGTAATTGCAACGGCAGGGAAACAGGGAGGAGTTAAAGGCGGTTCAGTGCCCCGTCGCGGCGGGGCCTGATGCGTTAGCCGAAAACGCTTTGAATATAACGTTCCAGCGCCATGCGGGAACTAAATCCGTGCGGGATGCCGTAGTGTTCCTGTGAATCACCCGCCAGGTAGAGAGGGAATTGGGTGTAGTGATCGCAGGTCTTCATTTCTGAAGCAGGTTCAGCGAACGGCTGGCTCTTCTCTTTCAGTGTCGGGTGAATGACGAGTGCCATGCGCCCCATGCGCGCTTCGCGATTCACATAAACATAGTTCTCTCCACGGCGATAACCATAGGCCCGTGGGGTAATTTCATCGACTTCGAAACCCGCTTTTTCCAGTACGCGCGCTACCTCATCTGGTCGTAAATACATGCTCGATCCTCTCCTCTTTCAAAAGCTTCGCAACCTTACAACAGCATGACAGAGTGGGCATTCGGAATTTTCCCTAAAGAACACTCCCGCGTCTCGTTTATCTCAAGGTCGTCTACACTAGTATTACGTTTTTAAATCAAAGGGAGCTAAAAAATGTTTAATCGCACTGTAAAAAACGATGACATTGATATTAATCAGGATGTTAACGAACTGGCCGATTCACTGGAAGCGCTGCTGAAATCTTACGGCAGTGACGCCAAAGACGAAGTCGATTCTGCACGCAGTCAGGCAGAAAAGCTGCTGAAACAGACCCGCTCCAGACTGAACGGCGGCAGCAACCGTGTTTCACAGGTTGCGCGTGATGCCAGTGCGCAGGTTGATACCTATGTCCATGACAAGCCATGGCACGGTGTTGGTATCGGTGCCGCTTTCGGTATCGTAGTGGGTGTGCTGCTGGCTTCACGCCGCTAAGCTAAGCTCCAGAAAATCCCCTGAGCCCTGCCCTGTGCGGGGCTTTTTTATGCCCTTTTTCTGGCTGGTGACATTTACAAAAAATTTTTCCAGGCTGCAGGGCGCATCCCTGCTGGCTTTGCCGCTGTTGCGCAAATGCAAATCATAAAACCCTATATCTGGTGGGCTTGACCCACAAAAACACTACATCTAGTATTTGCCTCATCAGCACGACACCAGATGTCCGGCAGAATGAGGCCCGCAACCTGCTCCTCCTGCTCTGTTTCCTGACATCAGAACCGCATATAGAGGGAAATACGAATCATGCGCATTATTATTTACACTAAAGATAACTGTGTCCAGTGCACGGCAACCAAAAATGCGATGGACCGTCAGGGTCTCGCCTATCAGCTTATCAATCTCGACAGCCAGCCCGAGGCGATCGACAACCTGAAATCACTGGGTTACCGCCAGGTACCGGTTGTGATGGCAGATAACGATCACTGGAGCGGTTTCCGCCCGGATAAAATCGCCACTCTGCGCACGCTTTCTGCTTTCGGGGGGTAAACACATGTTCCCGCTGGTCTATTTTTCCAGCCAGTCGGAAAACACCCACCGGTTTGTGACGCGCCTCGGCCTGCCTGCCCGGCGCATCCCGCTTGATGCCCGGCAACAACTGCATATCGACCAGCCCTATATTCTGGTCGTGCCCAGCTATGGCGGTGGCAGCAGTCGCGGTGCGGTGCCCGGTCAGGTGATTCAGTTTCTTAATGATGAGGCGAACCGACGCGGTATTCGTGGCGTGATCGCAGCGGGCAACCGTAACTTCGGTGCCGGTTACTGCCTGGCGGGCAGCATCATTGCAAAAAAATGTCAGGTTCCCTGCCTCTACCGCTTCGAGCTGATGGGAACGCCTGACGATATCGCGAAAGTTAAAGCGGGAGTAACCCAATTTTGGCAACAACAGACACCCTCAACGGCGTGACGCTCGATTATCACGCCCTTAATGCCATGCTCAATCTCTACGACGCCGAGGGCCGCATCCAGTTCGACAAGGATCGCGAAGCGACACGTCAGTTTTATCTGCAGCATGTGCAACCCAATACCGTCCCCTTCAATAGCTGCGCTGAGCGTTTACGCTATCTGGTGGCAGAGAGCTATTACGAAGCGGAAGTGCTGAACCAGTACGATTTTTCGTTCCTGCTTGCGCTGCATGAGGTGGCGGAAAATTGGGGATTTGAGTTCAAAACCTTTCTCGGTGCCTGGAAGTACTACACCAGCTACACCCTGAAGACCTTCGACGGCAAACGCTATCTGGAAACCTTCGAACAGCGCGCCTGCATGGTGGCGCTGACGCTGGCTCAGGGCGATGAAAAGCTTGCGCGGGCCCTGCTGGAGGAGATCCTCAGCGGCCGTTTTCAGCCCGCCACGCCAACCTTCCTGAACTGCGGCAAACAGCAACGCGGTGAGCTGGTCTCCTGCTTCCTGCTGCGCATCGAAGACAATATGGAGTCGATTGGTCGCGCCGTGAATTCGGCACTGCAGCTCTCAAAGCGCGGCGGCGGCGTCGCCTTTTTGCTGTCAAACCTGCGTGAGTCCGGTGCGCCAATCAAACGTATTGAAAATCAGTCGTCGGGCGTTATCCCGGTGATGAAAATGCTGGAGGATGCCTTCTCTTATGCGAATCAGCTCGGCGCGCGTCAGGGCGCTGGCGCGGTGTGGCTCAATGCACACCATCCCGATATTTTCCGCTTCCTTGATACCAAGCGCGAAAACGCCGATGAGAAGATCCGCATCAAAACCCTGTCGCTGGGCGTGGTGATCCCCGATATCACTTTCCAGCTGGCAAAAGAGAACAAACCGATGGCGCTGTTCTCGCCTTACGACGTTGAACGGATCTATGGCCAGGCGTTTGGCGATATCAGCATCAGCGAGAAATATGAAGAGATGCTGGCCGACGACCGCATCCGTAAAACCTATATTCAGCCACGCGACTTCTTCCAGACGCTGGCCGAGATTCAGTTTGAGTCGGGCTATCCCTACATCATGTATGAGGACAGCGTGAACCGCAGCAACCCGATTGCCGGTCGCATCAATATGAGCAACCTCTGCTCTGAGATCCTGCAGGTGAACAGCGCCAGCGAGTACAATGACGATCTCAGCTATCGCCGGATCGGCAAAGATATCTCCTGTAATCTCGGCTCACTGAACATTGCGCACGCCATGGATTCACGCGATCTGGCGCGCACCGTGGATGTGGCGATCCGCGCCCTGACCTCGGTGTCGATGATGAGCGAGATCGGCTCGGTGCCCTCGGTCGCCGAAGGCAATCGCCGTTCGCACGCCATTGGCCTGGGTCAGATGAACCTGCACGGCTATCTGGCGCGGGAAGGCATCGCCTATGGTTCACCGGAAGCGCTGGATTTCACCAATCTCTACTTCTACTGCATCACCTATTATGCGCTGCGCACCTCTAATCAACTGGCACAGGAGCGTCAGCAGACCTTCGACGGCTTTGCGGAATCGCAGTACGCCAGCGGCGCCTACTTCGATAAGTATCTGCAGCGCGAATGGCTGCCGCGAACGGAACGGGTAGCGACGCTGTTTGCCGACGCCGGACTGACGCTGCCGACACAGGCGGACTGGCAGGCGCTGCGCGACGCGGTGATGCAGCACGGGCTGTTTAATCAGAACCTGCAGGCGATCCCGCCAACCGGTTCAATCTCCTACATCAACCATGCCACCTCCAGCATCCATCCGATTGTCTCCCCAATCGAGATCCGCAAAGAGGGCAAAACCGGCCGCGTCTACTATCCCGCGCCGTTTATGACCAATGAGAACCTCCATCTCTATCAGGATGCGTATCAGATTGGGCCGGAAGCGATTATTGATACCTACGCAGAAGCGACTCAGCATGTTGATCAGGGCCTGTCGCTGACGCTGTTCTTCCGCGATGACGTCTCAACCCGTGACATCAACAAAGCGCAGATTTACGCGTGGAAAAAAGGCATCAAAACGCTCTATTACATTCGACTGCGCCAGATGGCGCTTCAGGGCACGGAGGTTCAGGGCTGCGTCTCATGCTCCCTGTGATGAAAACGATGAAACTAAAACAGATTCAGGCAATTAACTGGAACCGCATTCAGGATGACAAAGATCTTGAGGTGTGGAATCGTCTCACCAGCAACTTCTGGCTGCCGGAGAAAGTGCCGCTCTCCAACGATCTGCCCGGCTGGCAGACGCTGGATAAACAGCAGCAGCAGCTGACCATCCGGGTATTCACCGGCCTGACGCTGCTCGACACTATCCAGAACGTGATCGGTGCGCCGGGGCTGATGGAAGATGCCATTACCCCGCATGAAGAGGCGGTGCTGTCGAATATCAGCTTTATGGAAGCGGTGCATGCCCGCTCCTACAGTTCGATCTTCTCAACTCTGTGTAACACCCAGGATGTGGATGCCGCTTATCAGTGGAGCGAAGAGAATGCGCCGCTGCAGAACAAGGCGCGCATCATTCTGGAACACTACCAGGCCGATGATCCGCTGAAGAAGAAGATCGCCAGCGTTTTCCTGGAGTCGTTTTTGTTCTATTCCGGCTTCTGGCTGCCGATGTACTGGTCGAGCCGTGGCAAGCTGACCAACACCGCTGACCTGATTCGCCTGATTATTCGCGATGAGGCGGTACACGGTTACTACATCGGTTACAAATATCAGCAGGCGCTGGCTGCCGCTGACGATCTGCGCCGCGAAGAGCTGCAGCAGTTCGCCTATGATCTGCTGCTGGCGCTGTATGAGAACGAAGTGGCTTATACCGAGGCGCTCTATGCCGATGTCGGCTGGGTAGAGGAGGTGAAAACCTTCCTGCACTACAACGCCAACAAAGCGTTGATGAATCTGGGCTACGAGGCGCTGTTCCCGGCGGAACTGACAGCGGTGAATCCGGCTATTCTGTCGGCTCTGTCGCCCAACGCCGACGAAAACCACGACTTCTTCTCCGGTTCAGGCTCCTCTTATGTGATGGGAAAAGCGGTCGAAACCGAAGACGAAGACTGGAATTTCTGAGGGTTACCGGGTGCTGTTTTTTCAGCATCCGGTTTTCACTGGCAGTGCCGCGTCAGCCGCGCCACCCCGACTAATCATAAGAAAAAATTATCACTGCAACACAGCCTGACTATTTCACCGTTTATTGACTTTCACTCACCCCGCATTTCCTTTTTTTACGGCCGATTATTCCACTTAATATGATCGTTTCAGGCGTGATTATTTCCCTGCATCGGACTCCATTATTTCCGTAATATTTCACCCTGGTGACGCTTGTTTTTCTCCCTTTCACACGGCAAATCGGCTGAAATGCCAATAACCCCCCCAATAATTTCACAAAAAATTAATCCGCGCTTATCCCTTGTGAGCACTGAAGATAATCGGCATCTGAATGTCCCGCGGCCGGTCAATATCCCACTTCAGGGTTGTCAGATAACGTCAGTGTGCTACGGTATGGCCTGCTTAAATTTCAGCGGGAACGACAGGATAATATTAGATATTTCAACCAGGATTTAATGACTGCATGGCTATTAAGCTCGAAGTAAAAAATCTCTATAAAATATTTGGCGACAATCCGGAACGCGCGTTTAAATATATTGAAAAGGGTGCGACCAAAGATGTCATTCTTGAGAAGACCGGGCTCTCCCTTGGCGTAAAGAACGCCAGTCTGGCCATTGAAGAAGGCGAGATATTCGTCATCATGGGATTATCCGGCTCAGGAAAATCGACCATGGTTCGCCTTCTCAATCGTCTGATAGAGCCGACGCGCGGCCAGGTGATTATTGACGGTGTCGATATTGCCAAAATATCAGCCAGCGAACTGCGTGACGTGCGCAGAAATAAAATCAGTATGGTATTCCAGTCATTTGCTTTGATGCCGCACATGAATGTATTAAATAATACGGCATTTGGCATGGAATTAGCGGGCGTCGCACTGGCTGAACGCCAGGAAAAAGCACTGGAAGCGTTACGTCAGGTAGGGCTGGAGAATTATGCGCACGCTTACCCGGATGAACTTTCCGGAGGGATGCGACAGCGCGTCGGATTAGCCCGCGCCCTGGCCATCAATCCCGACATCTTATTAATGGATGAGGCCTTCTCCGCACTGGATCCGTTGATTCGTACTGAAATGCAGGATGAGCTGGTTAATTTACAAGCCAGGCATCAGCGCACCATCGTCTTTATTTCCCACGATCTTGATGAAGCGATGCGTATTGGCGACCGTATTGCCATTATGCAGGGCGGCGAAGTGATACAGGTTGGTACGCCGGATGAAATCCTGAATAACCCAGCCAATGACTATGTCCGCACCTTTTTCCGTGGCGTCGATATCAGCCACGTATTCAGCGCCAAAGATATCGCCCGTCGTAGCGCGGGAGCATTGATCCGCAAAGCGCCAGGTTTCGGCCCGCGCTCCGCCATTAAGCTGCTGCAGGATGAAGACCGTGACTATGGCTACGTGCTGGAGAAACAGAAGTTTCTTGGCGTGGTCTCCACCGACTCGCTGAAAGCCGCGCTGGCAGCAGGTCTGGGACTCGATAGCGCCCTCCTCGACTCGCCAGCCGCGGTGCCCGCCGATACCTCACTGAGCGATCTGCTCTCGCACGTCGCTCAGGCGCCCTGTGCGGTGCCAGTGGTCGGTGAGGAGAATCAGTATGTCGGTATCATTTCCAAAAGCACGCTATTGCGCGCGTTAGATCGTGAAGGAGCCCAGCCATGAGTCAGGAAACCACCAATCCGTGGGATAGCGGCACCGCCGCCAGCAGTCAGGCTGCGCCCACCAGCAGCGGCGGTGCCGATGCCTGGGGCACGCCCGATGGCAGCGCGACACCCGATGCAGCCAGCAGCAGTGACTGGCTCAACAGCGCCCCTGCGCCCGCGCCGGAACATTTCAATATCATGGATCCATTCCACAAAACCTGGATCCCGCTTGATCACTGGGTGACTACCGGCATCGACTGGGTGGTCAACCATTTCCGCCCGCTGTTTCAGGGTATCCGGGTGCCGGTTGACTATATTCTCAGCGCCTTTCAGCAGCTGTTGCTGGGGATGCCCGCGCCGGTAGCGATTCTGGTGTTTGCACTTATCGCCTGGCAGATCGCGACGCCCGCCATGGGCATCGCCACGCTGGTATCGCTGATCGTGATTGGTGCAATTGGCGCCTGGTCACAGGCGATGGTCACGCTGGCGCTGGTGCTTACCGCGCTGATGTTCTGCATTCTCATCGGCCTGCCGCTGGGGATCTGGCTGGCCCGCAGTGAACGGGCTGCGCGTATCGTACGTCCCTTGCTGGATGCGATGCAGACGACACCCGCCTTTGTCTATCTGGTGCCGATTGTAATGCTGTTTGGTATCGGTAACGTGCCAGGCGTGGTGGTCACGATTATCTTCGCCCTGCCACCGATTGTGCGTCTGACTATTCTCGGCATTAAGCAGGTGCCCGCCGATCTGATCGAAGCGAGCGAATCCTTTGGTGCCAGTCCGCGTCAACTGCTATTCAAAGTGCAGTTGCCGCTGGCGATGCCCACCATTATGGCGGGTGTCAATCAGACCCTGATGCTGGCGCTGTCGATGGTGGTGATCGCCTCGATGATCGCCGTGGGCGGACTCGGTCAGATGGTCCTGCGCGGTATTGGCCGTCTCGATATGGGGCTGGCTACGGTGGGTGGCGTAGGGATTGTGATCCTTGCCATTATCCTTGACCGCCTGACCCAATCTTTTGGTCGCGATAGCCGCAGCCGCGGTAATCGCCACTGGTATCACACCGGCCCGCTGGGCCTGATCTTCTCTCCTTCGCGTAAAAAATAATCTGTCGGGCGGTGCCTGCGCGCCGCCCATCCTGACGCGACATCTGAAATAAGGAATGACTATGCGCAACAGAGCCTCTCTGCTCGCCGCCGTGGTAACCACGCTGGCCGTTTCACACGTCTACGCTGCCGATATGCCGGGCAAAGGTATTACGGTACAACCCATACAGAGCACTATCGCTGAAGAGACTTTTCAGACCCTGATTGTCAGCCGCGCGCTGGAAAAACTCGGCTATCAGGTCAGCAAACCGAGTGAAGTGGATTACAACGTTGGCTACACCTCTATCGCCGCTGGCGACGCCACCTTTACCGCAGTGAACTGGCAGCCGCTGCATGACGACATGTACAAAGCCGCCGGTGGCGATCAGAAGCTCTATCGTCAGGGAACTTACGTTACCGGTGCTGCCCAGGGTTATCTGATTGATAAGAAGACCGCCGAGAAATATCACATCACCAATATCGAACAGCTGAAAGATCCTAAGATCGCCAGCCTGTTTGACGCCAACGGCGATGGCAAAGCGGATATGACCGGCTGTACGCCAGGCTGGGGTTGTGAAGCGGTGATTAATCATCAGAACAGCGCTTTTGGTCTCAGTGATACCGTGACCGCCAATATGGGTAACTATTCGGCGATGGTGGCGGATACGCTGGCACGCTACAAACAGGGTAAACCGATTCTTTATTACACCTGGACGCCCTACTGGCTGAGCGATGTGCTGAAGCCGGGCCGCGATGTGGTCTGGCTGCAGGTGCCGTTCTCTTCGCTGCCTGGCGAACAGAAGGATGTGGATACTAAGCTGCCAAACGGCGCGAACTACGGTTTCCCGGTTAACACCATGCACATCGTCGCCAACAAAGCCTGGGCGGCGAAAAACCCGGCGGCTGCCCGTCTGTTTGCGGTAATGAAGCTGCCCATTACCGATATCAATGCTGAAAACTCAGCAATGCATGCCGGACAAAACTCAGAAGAGGCGATTAACCGTCATGTGGATGGCTGGATTAAGGCGCATCAGGCTGAGTTCGATAAATGGATCAGCGAGGCGCAGGCCGCCGCGCAATAACCTGAAAACATTTCCGCCCCAGGGCGGTTGATAAAAGTGCTGGCTCAGTGAGCATACGCTTCTAGTCAGGCAGTTATCTGAGGGCAGAAATTTTTCTGCCCTTTTTTTATGCCTGCGATCCCGACTGGTATGGCCTGTTAATAAACATGCGTGTGAAATAGTTTTTTGAGTTACTATTAACCTCAAATGATTATTAGCGACCGATGCTGTTTATGAATGCGACTCGCCAGGGTCTGACGCCTGCTTTAGTAATACTAATGTCAGTAGCAACCGGCCTCTGCGTAGCCAGTAATTACTACGTTCAGCCACTACTGAATACCATCGCCCAACAGTTTGATCTCTCTGTCAGCCTCGCCGGATTTATTGTCACCACGGCGCAGCTGGGCTACGCCTGCGGTCTGCTGCTGCTGGTACCGCTTGGCGATCGGTTTGAACGACGCAGCCTGATTGTCACGATGATCCTGCTGGCTGCTGCGGGCATGGTGATTATCGCCCTTTCGCACTCCTTTCTCTTTTTACTGCTGGGCACGGTGATGACCGGCCTGTTCTCGGTCGCCGCACAAATCCTGGTGCCGCTGGCCGCCACGCTGGCAGAGCCGGAGCGGCGCGGCAAAATAGTAGGGACGGTAATGAGCGGTTTGCTGCTGGGGATTCTGCTGGCGCGCACCGTGGCAGGCGGCCTGGCGCAGCTTGGCGGCTGGCGTACCGTTTACTGGACTGCCAGCCTGCTGATGGTGGTGATGGCCCTGGCGCTGTGGCGATCGCTGCCACGCGTGAAACAGTCTGTGCCCATGAGCTATCCGCAGCTGCTGGCCTCCATCTTTCGCCTGTATGCCGGTAATCGGGTGCTCCGCACCCGCGCCTGGACCGGCTGCCTCTCCTTTGCCAATTTCAGCCTGCTGTGGACCTCAATGGCCTTTCTGCTCGCCGGGGCGCCTTATCACTTCTCAGAGGGCGAGATTGGCTTGCTGGGGCTGGTCGGTGCCGCGGGTGCGCTGGCCGCACGTCAGGCGGGCGCGCTGGCTGACAAAGGTAAAGCGAAGCTGACCACCCGGCTGGGCCTGCTGCTTATGCTGCTGTCGTGGGCCGCCATTGCGTGGGGCGCGGAGCAGCTTGCGCCGCTGATCGTCGGCATCCTGTTGTTGGATCTGGCGGTACAGGCCGTCCATATCACCAATCAAAGCGTGATCTATGCGCAGATGCCGGAGGCGCGGAACCGTCTTAATGCCGGCTACATGACCAGCTACTTTATGGGTGGCGCGGCCGGCTCACTGCTCTCCGCGACCGCTTACCATCTTTGGGGCTGGTATGGCGTCTGTGTCGCTGGCGCGCTGCTGACTGTGGTTAATCTGCTGATTTGGGCGGCCGGATCGCGCTTTGAGCCGGAAAAAATCAACTGAAGCCTGGCCGGACAGCGCATTGCGTCTGGTCACAAATGGTTAGGTTTGTTATGGTTAGTAGCAAACCTATTCACTTCAGTTATTTTTCCCCGCGATATTATTAAATTTGCCCCCTTTTTGATTACGTTCCGGCACAGCGGCTGCCGCCGGACGTACGGGTTTTTGACCCAGGGCCAGGGAATGGCCTGGAACGCCTTTGATGGTGAATAGTGATTCTGTCAGCGATCACCTGCCAAAAAGTGACTACGCTTATCCTGTCACCATAGTTATTATACAAGTTGCAATTAGTGAGGTTTTTTTTAATGGAAAGTTCGTTTACTCCCATTGAGCAGATGCTAAACATCCGTGCCAATCGCCATAAGGATTTTCCGTTACAGGAAATTATTCTGACGCGTCTCTGTATGCATATGCAGGGTAAACTGCTGGACAACCGCAATAAGATGCTGAAAGCACAGGGTATTAATGAAACCCTGTTTATGGCGTTGATTACGCTGGATGCACAGGAAAACCATAGTATTCAGCCCTCTGAGCTCAGCTCTGCCCTCGGCTCTTCACGCACCAATGCCACGCGCATTGCTGATGAGCTGGAAAAGCGCGGCTGGATTGAGCGTCGCGAAAGCGATCACGACCGTCGCTGCCTGCATCTGCATCTGACCGATAAAGGGATGGAGTTCCTGCGTCAGCTGCTGCCACCTCAGCATCAGAGCCTTCAGTACCTCTGGTCATCGCTCTCCGTCGATGAGAAGTCGCAGCTAGAAGGCATCACCCGTAAGCTACTTAATCGTCTTGATAAAATGGATGAAGATCAGCTGATCGCCTCGCTTTCCCGCTAATAGCAATAAGTGCGACACAATCACCTGTCGGAACCGTTATTTTAATTTCCTTTTTTATCTGGCCAGCGCTCAGTCGCTGGCTTTTTCGACTCGGGCGCTGGCGAAAAGGGATTTCTGTCCCCCGACTAAATGGAAAACGTGGAGAAAGACATGAGTGCAACGGCAGAAGCACAAAGCCCGCAACCGTCAGCCAACAAAAAGAAGAAGCGTAAAAGTGTGCTCATCGTGCTGGCGCTGATCTTTGTGCTGATTGGTATTGCCTGGGGAGTTTACTGGTTCCTGGTCCTGCGCCATTTTCAGGAAACGGATGATGCCTACGTTGCGGGTAACCAGGTGCAGGTGATGGCACAGGTCTCCGGTAGCGTGAATAAAGTCTGGTTTGAAGATACCGATTTCGTCAAAAAAGGCGATGTGCTGGTTTCACTGGATAAGACGGATGCGGAGCAGGCGTTTGAAAAAGCGCAGACGGCACTCGCCACCAGCGTGCGTCAGACGCATCAGCTGATGATTAATGGCAAACAGTATCAGGCCAGCATTACATTGCAACAGACCGCTCTGGCGCAGGCACAGGCTGACCTGAAACGCCGTGAGCCGTTAGGTGCGGCTAATCTGATTGGCCGTGAAGAGCTGCAGCACGCCCGCGATGCCGTCGCGACGGCCAAAGCACAACTGGACGTGGCGATTCAGCAATACAATGCGAATCAGGCGATGATCCTCAACACCTCACTGGAAAATCAGCCTGCCGTGCAACAGAGTGCGGCTGAGTTGCGTGACGCCTGGCTGGCGCTGCAGCGCACCGAAATCCGTAGCCCGATGGATGGTTTTGTCTCCCGTCGCAGCGTACAGGTCGGTTCGCAAATCTCCACCAGCACCCCACTGCTTGCCGTCGTGCCTGCAACGAATCTGTGGGTCGATGCCAACTTTAAAGAGACTCAGCTGGCTGGCGTTCGTATTGGTCAGCCTGTCACCGTGGTTGCCGACATCTATGGTGACGAAGTGGTTTATCAGGGCAAAGTTGCAGGACTGGATATGGGCACCGGCAGCGCCTTCTCACTGCTGCCGGCACAGAATGCCACCGGTAACTGGATCAAAGTGGTTCAGCGCCTGCCGGTTCGTATCGAACTGAATCAGGAAGATATCGCCAGACATCCGCTGCGTATTGGCCTCTCAACGCTGGTTAAAATCGATACCACCAGCAAAGAGGGCAGCGCGCTGGCCACCAGCGCCCGTCAGCAAGCCGCTTACAGCAGCAACGCACTGGCGATTGACCTTGCGCCGGTCAATCAGCTGATCACCGATATCGTCCGCGCCAACGCCGGATGATGACGCGGAGGCTGTAATGGCACAAAAACCGCTTGAAGGAATGCCGCTGGTCCTGATGACCATTGCGTTGTCGCTGGCGACGTTCATGCAGGTTCTGGACTCGACCATCGCCAACGTGGCTATCCCCACAATTGCCGGTAATCTGGGAGCGTCGAACTCCCAGGGAACCTGGGTGATCACCTCGTTTGGTGTGGCCAATGCGATCTCGATCCCGCTGACCGGCTGGCTGGCAAAACGCATCGGTGAAGTGAAGCTCTTTACCTGGTCGACCATTCTGTTTGCTATCGCCTCCTGGGCGTGCGGCATGTCAGACAGCCTGGAGATGCTGATCTTCTTCCGCGTCATTCAGGGGATCGTCGCGGGTCCACTGATCCCGCTGTCGCAAAGTCTGCTGCTCAACAACTATCCGCCCGCCAAGCGCAGTGTTGCGCTGTCGCTGTGGGCGATGACGGTGATCGTCGCACCGATCTGTGGCCCGATACTGGGCGGCTGGATCAGCGATAACTACCACTGGGGCTGGATCTTCTTTATCAACGTGCCCATTGGTGTGGCGGTGGTGATACTGACGCTGCAAACCCTGCGTGGCCGGGAAACCAAAACCGAAATCCGGCGGATCGATATGGTCGGGCTGGTGCTGCTGGTGGTGGGGATCGGCTGTTTGCAGGTGATGCTGGATCGCGGAAAGGAGCTCGACTGGTTTAACTCGTCCGAGATCATCGTGCTCGGGGTAGTGGCCGTGATTGCGCTGTCAGTCCTGCTGGTGTGGGAGCTGACGGACGATCACCCGATCATTGACCTGTCGCTGTTTAAGTCGCGCAACTTCACCATTGGCTGCCTGTCGATCAGTCTGGCTTATATGCTCTACTTCGGCTCGATTGTTCTGTTGCCGCAGCTGCTGCAGGAGGTCTACGGCTACACCGCAACCTGGGCCGGTCTGGCGTCTGCGCCGGTGGGCATTTTGCCGGTGATCCTGTCGCCGATCATCGGACGCTTTGCTCATAAGCTCGACATGCGACGGCTGGTCACGTTCAGCTTCATTATGTATGCCGTCTGCTTCTACTGGCGCGCGTATACGTTTGAACCGGGAATGGACTTTGGTGCCTCAGCCTGGCCGCAGTTTATTCAGGGCTTTGCCGTGGCCTGCTTCTTTATGCCGCTGACCACCATTACGCTGTCGGGATTGCCGCCGGAGCGCATGGCCGCTGCCTCCAGCCTGTCGAACTTTATGCGTACCTTTGCAGGCTCGGTGGGAACGTCGATTACCACCACTATGTGGAGTAACCGCGAGTCGATGCATCATAGCTACCTGACGGAGTCGATCACCCCGTACAACGTCAATTCGCAGCAGATGTATAGCCAGCTGGAGAGCATGGGGATGACGCAGCAGCAGGCGTCGGCCTGGATCGCGCAGCAGATTACTAACCAGGGACTGATTATTTCAGCAAATGAAATTTTCTGGGCGTCGGCGGGGGTCTTTTTGATTCTGCTGGTGCTGATCTGGTTTGCTCGTCCGCCGTTTAGCGCAGGCGGCGGTGGTGGTGGTGCGCACTGATGTGACAAAGCAAAACGGGCCTTTCGGCCCGTTTTTTTATGCGTTCTGACGCCACCATTCGGCGAGCAGTACGCCGGTTGCGACCGAGACGTTGAGGCTTTCTACGTTGCCGGTGCCGCCAATCGACAGGCTCATGTCACCCTGTTTGAACGCGGTGTCAGAAAGACCTTCACGCTCCTGCCCTAACACCAGCACCATTTTCTCCGGCAGCTGAGCCTGCGCCAGCGGCGTGCCCTGATGGCTGGAGGTGGTGACGATGGTGTAACCCGCTTTACGGAACGCTTCCAGACCTTCACTGAAGGTTGCGCCGCTGATGGCCTGCACATGCTCAGCACCACCTTCTGCGGTACGTACCGCTGCGCCGGACTCCAGCAACGAGGCGTCGTTCACCAGCAAACCTTTTACGCCGAAGTGCGCGCAGCTGCGCATAATCGCGCCGAGGTTATGCGGGTTGCTGACATCTTCCAGTGCCAGTACGCAATCTTTGGAATTCGCCTGGCTCAGCCATTCAGAAACCGCCATCCCCATGCGCTTTTTGATCAGGAAGCAGACGCCACCATGATGCTCAGTGCCTGACGCTTTGGTAATCTCTGCATCTTCCACGACGTGATAGGCTTTGCGGTTAGCCGCCAGCCAGCGCAGCGCTTCGCGGAAACGCGGTGTCACTTCCTGCACGAACCAGGCGCGAACAATCGCTTCAGGACGGCTCTGGAACAGCGCCTGACAGGCGTTCTCACCATAGACGCGCGTCTCTTCGTTACGCTGACGACGGATCTGCTCGGGATCGACGAAGCTTTTGCCGCTGATGCCGCCGTGATCCGGCTTATCGCTTTCGGTTGCCGGACGATCTGCTGATGGCGCGCGAGACACGGTGCGCCATGGGGAATCGCTGCTGCCATAGGCGCCGCGATTATCATCGCCACGCTCGTTGCGGCGGCCTGCGCCATCGTCTGAACGGCGTGGAGCGCCACGTCCGCCTTCATCACGACGCGGTGAACTGCTGCGACCGGTGTCATCGCTGCGACGGCCAGCGGAGCGACCACCTTCCTGACTGCGTTCAGTACGGGGGCCTGACGAACGACGATTATCATCCGAACGGGCAGCAGCGTGACCACCTTTGCCTGTACGAGGATTAGGCGCGCGCGCGCTTTTATCGTCCTCGCCACGCACGTACATCACCTTAACCTTACCGCTCTTGCCTTTAAATTCGTCGTTCATGTCTTCCTCCTGCATTGAGAGCGCGCAGATTACCTGATGTGCTGGCGCTTAGCTATCAACTATTGAACCTATAGAGCAATCCAGATTGAGAGGGAATCCGTCCCCTTTCATAATGAACAATATTTACCAGACTGACACTTTTCAACATCAGAGGTTCCTATGAATACGGTATGCACTTCCTGTGAGGCAACCAATCGCGTTCCTGAAGAACGCCTTGCCGACGTGGCGAAATGTGGTCGCTGTGGAAATGCGTTATTTGATGGCGAAGTGGTGAATGCCACCAGCGCTAACTTTGACAAATATCTGCAGGATGATCTGCCGGTGGTGATCGATTTCTGGGCGCCCTGGTGCGGACCCTGTGTCAATTTTGCGCCGGTGTTTAAAGATGTCGCCAGTGAACGCAGTGGTAAAGTCCGCTTTATTAAAGTGAACACCGAAGCGGAACCGGCCCTGAGCGCCCGTTTCAACATTCGCAGTATCCCGACCATCATGCTGTTTAAGAACGGCGAGCGGGTCGACATGTTGAATGGCGCGATGCCCAAAGCGCCTTTCAATGAATGGCTGGATGAGTCACTTTAATCTTCAGAGGCCAGCGTGGCTGGCCTTTTCCTTTTCGCCTGCGCTTCGATTACACTGACGTTTTTCCTGCCCTGAATACTCATGTCTGATAATGCTGTTTTGCGCTTGCGCACCCAACGCCTGGCCCGATCCACCCGTCCTTTCCTCGCGCGCGGGAATCGGGTCATCCGCTGTCAGGGCTGCCTGCTGCCAGAGGTCAACTGTCTCTGCAGTCAGATCGTGCCGCAGTCCGCCCGAAGCCGCTTCTGCCTGGTGATGTTTGATACCGAGCCGATGAAGCCGAGTAACACCGGCCGGCTGATTGCCGATATTCTGCCGGATACTCAGGCTTTTGGCTGGTCACGCACCGAGCCGGATCCGCTGCTGCTGGCGGCGGTGCGCAATCCCGATTATCAGCCGCTGGTGGTTTTCCCGGCCGCCTATGCCGACCCCGGTCGCGAAGTGCTGACAACGCCGCCCGCCAGTGGCAAACCGCCGCTGTTTATTATGCTGGATGGCACCTGGACCGAAGCCCGCAAAATGTTCCGTAAAAGCCCCTGGCTCGACGCCCTGCCGGTGATGTCGCTGGATGTCAGCACCCCGTCGCGCTATACGCTGCGTGAAGCCCACGGCGCAGGTCAGCACTGCACCGCTGAAGTGGCCGCGGCGCTGCTGGCGCAGGCGGGCGATCGTCTGGCGGCTGAGGCGTTGTCTCACCATTTTGATCAGTTCCGCGCGGCCTATCTGGCAGGAAAACCGCACCACGCCGGACAGGTTTAATCGCCCGGTCACCTTCCGGCGGGAGCGTCCCTGCGGTGACAGAGATTAAAATCGGGATGCGCAGCCTGCGATCTGTCCGGAAGCACTGCCAGCAAAAAGCGTTTACAATCACGCAAATCCCGAACTCTGGAGAGCGAGATGAGCCAACGCGGACTGGAAGCGCTGTTACGACCTAAATCAATTGCGGTGATTGGTGCCTCGGTCACGCCAGGGCGCGCCGGATACTTTATGATGCGTAACCTGCTGGCAGGCGGTTTTAGCGGACCGGTGTTGCCGGTGACGCCAAAATATAAAGCGGTCAGCGGCGTACTGGCCTGGCCCACCATCGACAGCTTACCTTTTGCGCCAGACCTGGCAGTGATCTGCACCCACTCAAAACGTAACCTCGAACTGCTGCAACAGCTCGGTGAAAAAGGCTGCAAGGCCTGCATTATTCTCTCTGCGCCCGCCAGCCAGTCGGCCGAACTCAAAGCCTGCGCCAGCCAGTGGCAGATACGGCTGCTGGGACCGAACAGTCTTGGCCTGCTGGCCCCCTGGCAGGGATTGAATGCCAGCTTCTCGCCGGTGCCGATAGAGAAAGGCCGTATCGCATTTATCTCTCAGTCCGCCGCCGTATCCAACACCATTCTCGACTGGGCGCAGCAGCGTAATCTCGGTTTCTCCTGGTTTATCGCGCTGGGTGACAGTCTGGATACCGATGTCGATGATCTGCTCGACTTCCTGGCTCGCGACGGTAAAACCAGCGCTATCCTGCTCTATCTGGAGCACCTCAGCGATGCGCGTCGTTTTGTTTCCGCCTCCCGCAGCGCCTCCCGTAATAAACCGATTCTGGTGATCAAGAGTGGTCGCAGCCGGGAAGCACAGGCGCTGCTGGGCACCCACAGCGGTCTGGACGCCGCCTGGGATGCAGCCATTCAGCGTGCCGGGTTACTGCGGGTGCAGGATACTCATGAGCTCTTCTCCGCCGTTGAGTCGCTGAGTCATATGCGGCCGCTGCGTGGCGACAGGCTGATGATCATCAGTAATGGTGCCGCCCCCGCCGCGCTGGCGCTGGATGAGCTCTATGCCCGCAATGGGAAACTGGCACAGCTCAGCGAGCAGACGATTCAGCAGCTCGAGGCGCTGTTGCCCGCTGGCGCAGGCCGCGGCAACCCGCTGGATTTAAAAGATGACGCCACAGCGGAACGTTATGCCGCCTGCACAGAGATCCTGCTCGACAGCCATGAACTTGACGCGTTGATGATTATTCATGCGCCAAGCGCGGTCGCGCCCGCGACTGAAACGGCCGGACATCTGATCGACACCATCGCCCGTCACCCGCGCGGTAAGCTGGTGACGCTGCTGACCAACTGGAGCGGCGAGTTCTCTTCGCAAGCCGCGCGCCGAGCCTTTACGCAGGCGGGGATACCGACCTGGCGCACGCCAGAGGGAACAGTGACCGCCTTTATGCATCAGGTTGAGTACCGCCGTAACCAGAAGCAGCTGCGCGAAACCCCTGCCCTGCCCGCCACCCTGAACCTGGACAGTGCCCATGCACACCAGCTGCTGTCACAGGCGCTGGAGCGCGGTGTTACCGCGCTGGATACCCACGAAGTGCAGCCGGTGTTGCAGGCTTACGGCCTGGCCACGCTGCCGACCTGGATCGCCAGCGACAGTAAGGCGGCAGTGGCGATTGCCGATCAGATTGGCTATCCGGTGGCGCTAAAACTGCGTTCACCCGATATCGCGCATAAATCGGAGGTGCAGGGCGTGATGCTCTACCTGCGTAATGCCAGCGAAGTGGAGCATGCCGCTGAGGCTATTTTTGATCGGGTAAAACAGACGTTGCCGCAGGCACGTATCGAAGGGCTGCTGGTTCAGAGCATGGCGAGTCGTGCAGGCGCACAGGAGCTGCGGGTCGTGGTCGAACAGGATGCCCTGTTTGGCCCGATCATTATGCTGGGGGAAGGCGGCGTTGAATGGCAGGCAGATAAACAGGCTGCCGTTGCCCTTCCCCCGCTGAATATGACGCTGGCACGCTATCTGGTGATTCAGGCGATCAAGAGTGGAAAGATCCGCAGCCGCAGCGCACTGAATCCGCTGGATATCCCCGGTTTAAGCCAGCTGCTGGTGCAGGTCTCTAACCTGGTGGTGGATTGCCCGGAGATCCAGCGACTGGATATTCATCCGCTGCTGGCGGCGGGCAATGATTTTACCCTGCTGGATGTCACCCTGACGCTGGCTCCGTTCCACGGCGATAACGAAGCACGGCTGGCAATACGTCCTTATCCTCAGCATCTGGAAGAGCAGGTGGAGTTAAAGGATGGGCAATTCTGCCTGTTCCGGCCCATTCTGCCAGAGGATGAACCCCTGCTGCGCGAGTTCATCAGTCAGGTCACTAAAGAAGATCTCTACTACCGCTACTTCAGTGAAATCAGTGAGTTTACTCATGATGATCTCGCCAACATGACCCAGATCGATTATGACCGCGAGATGGCAATTGTGGCGGTACGTCAGCACCATGGACGACCCGAGATCATCGGCGTCACCCGCGCTATCTCTGATGCAGATAACATTGATGCGGAGTTTTCGGTGCTGGTCCGTTCCGACCTGAAAGGCTTAGGCATGGGCCGTCGCCTGCTGGAAAAGATGATCCGCTACACCCGGCATCACGGCTTGCAACAATTGAACGGTATCACCATGCCCCATAACCGAGGCATGATTACGCTGGCACGAAAGCTCAATTTTCATGTTGATATTCAACTGGATGACGGGATTGTCAGTCTGAAATTGTCTTTACAGAATGAGATCAACTAACCTTGTAGAGAAAGGTAAAAAACGTTCGAATCGGCGAAGTTGATGTTATTATTTGTGGTTATAACCCTGATTTGATGGCAAAAGGCCATGCAATGAACAGAGAAGAAGTGCACTGTGATGTTGTCTAAATTTAAACGTAACAAACACCAACAACACCTCGCACAGCTGCCGAAACTGTCACAATCCGTTGCGGATGTGTCGACACTTTACTCGCCTGCCGAATTTCGCCAGACGTTGCTGGAGAAAATTGCGGCAGCGCAGACTCGCATCTGTATTGTTGCGCTCTATCTGGAAAATGATGATGCCGGACGTGCCGTCATGGATGCGCTTTATAGTGCGAAGCAGGCGCGGCCGGAGCTGGATATCTCGATTCTGGTTGACTGGCACCGTGCACAGCGTGGCCGAATTGGCGCAGCGCGAGGCGTAACCAATGCCGACTGGTATTGCGAAATGGCGACACGTTATCCGGATATCGCCATCCCGGTTTATGGTATCCCGGTCAATACCCGTGAAGCGCTGGGCGTGCTCCACCTTAAAGGGTTCATTATTGATGACATGCTGCTCTACAGCGGTGCCAGCATCAATGATGTCTACCTGCATCAGCATGATAAGTATCGCTATGACCGTTATCAGGTTATCCGTAATTCCCAGCTGACCAATACTATGTATGACTGGATTACGCTCAATCTGAAGTCAGCGGAAGCGGTAAACCGACTCGATTTTGCTGAGCGTCCCTCAAGTCCTGAAATTAAAAACGAGACACGCCAGTTCCGTCAGGATTTGCGCGGCTTCAATTATCAGTTTGAAGGCAATGCTGGCAACGATGAACTGACGGTCACGCCGCTGGTCGGTCTGGGTAAGCATAGCTTGCTCAATAAAACCATTTTCCACCTGATGCCCTGTGCGGAACAGAAGCTGATCATCTGTACCCCCTACTTCAACATGCCTGCCTTGCTGGTACGTAATATCATTCATCTTCTGCGTCAGGGAAAACAGGTTGAGATCATCGTCGGTGATAAAACGGCCAATGACTTCTATATTGCGCCCGAGCAGCCGTTCAAAATCATCGGTGCGCTGCCTTACCTGTATGAAATCAATCTGCGTCGCTTTATGAGTCGTTTGCACTACTATGTTACGACCGATCAGCTGGTCGTGAGACTGTGGAAGGATGGCGAGAACAGTTATCACCTTAAAGGAATGTGGGTTGATGACGAATGGCAGCTGATTACCGGTAATAACCTCAATCCACGTGCCTGGCGGCTCGATCTGGAAAATGCAGTGTTGATCCACGATCCTCATCAGGAGTTAGCGGCTCAGCGTGAGAAGGAACTGACGTTAATCCGGCAGAACACAACGGTAGTGACGCATTTCCGTGAGCTTGAGAGTATTGCTGATTACCCGGCCAAGGTGCGCAAACTGATTCGCCGTCTGCGCCGGATACGTATCGATCGCCTGATCAGCCGGATTCTTTAATCACTGCGGCCGAAAAGGCATCTACTATGCGAAGTGTGCTGCTTGCTGTGTTGTTGTGTAGCGGATGCGCCCATATGGCGGAAGATCAGTGGACCGGACAAGATAAAGCGGAGCATTTTGTCGCCTCTGCAGTTCTGGCCGCTGCCGGTAGTGAATATGGGCAGCGTCAGCACCATTCTGACCTGCAAAGCCAGACTGTTTTCATTAACTCCTGGGGCGGGAAAAGAGTGGTATGACAGCCGCCCGAATAGCAGCGGCTGGAGCTGGAAAGATTTCGCCTGGGATGCCGCCGGTGCTGCCAGCGGCATTGTCCTGTGGAATCTGAGTCAGTAGCTTTCTCTGTTAAAGCTTAATCCCCTTACCGCGCTTGTGCAGCAACAGCGACACCAGAAATGCCACTGCGCCCATCGCTGAAACATACCAGAAGAAAGTCGTCTCAATCCCCTGCTGCTTCATCAGCAACGCAACATACTCTGCCGACCCACCGAAGATCGCATTCGCTACTGCGTAAGATAGTCCTACACCCAGTGCGCGCACCTGTGGCGGAAACATTTCTGCTTTAAGAATGCCACTGATGGCGGTGTAGAAGCTGGTAATCAGCAGCGCCAGCATGATTAACAGGAAAGCCACACCAGGGCTCTGCACGTTTTGCAACAGCGTCAGAATGGGGACCGTACAGATGGCCGCGCCCGCGCCAAAAACCATCATCGAGGTGCGACGACCGATTTTATCTGACAGGGCACCGATAATCGGCTGAATCAGCATAAAAACCAGCAGCGCACCGGTCATCAGGCCGCTGGCGGTTTTAGGATCCATACCTGACGTATTAACCAGATACTTCTGCATGTAGGTAGTGAAGGTGTAAAAACTCAGGGAACCGCCTGCGGTGAAACCCAGCACCATCAGGAAGGGGCGGGTATGATTGCGCAGTAACCCGATTACGCTACCCGCATCGCGATGTTCGCGGCTCGTCTTATCTGAGGTCTCTTCTAGTGAGCGTCGTAACCATAATGCGACAACGGCGAGCAGTGCGCCGAGGAAGAACGGAATACGCCAGCCCCAGCTTCGCAGCTCTGCATCCGTCAGCAGAAATTGGAGTACTACGACGGTGAGTACCGCCGCTAACTGGCCACCAATCAGCGTGACATACTGGAATGAGGCGTAGAATCCTTTGCGTCCTTCCAGAGCCACTTCGCTCATGTAGGTTGCACTGGTCCCATATTCTCCGCCCACCGATAATCCCTGAAACATACGCGCCAGCAGCAGAATGACGGGCGCAGCAACACCGATTGTTTCATAACCGGGTAAGCAGGCGATCACCAGCGAACCAAAACACATCATGCAGACCGAAACCAGCATCGAATTTTTTCGGCCATGTTTATCGCCGATATAGCCGAACAGCCAGCCGCCAATCGGGCGCATTAAAAATCCTGCCGCAAAAACGCCCGCTGTTTGTAACAACTGAGTCGTGGTATCGCCCTGCGGAAAGAAAATGTGGGCAAAATAGAGTGAGAAGAAGGAGTAAACGTAGAAGTCGAACCACTCAACCAGGTTACCCGATGACGCGCCGACGATAGCCCAGATACGTTTCTTTGTATCATCCGTCTGAGTTTTATTATTTGTGGGTGCCATGCCTTACCTCTGTTCCTTGCTGATCAACAGCGTTTAAAGGAGTGAGTAAAGCATTTAAGTCTACTGAAGGTAAAGGCGGCGTAATCCGAGATTATTATTGTGAGCCATGTCGCTAATTATCGAAAAATCAGCGGGTTGCTGGTCATTCAGAAGTGAATAATGGGGAGTTAAGGGTGACATACCGCATGCCCGCAGGTCACATTTTCAGCTTAATGTGGCAAAGCGCAGACGTAAAAAAGCCCCGCACTTTCGTGCGGGGCTTCTTCACTTATTTAATGCCTGGCAGTTCCCTACTCTCGCATGGGGAGACCCCACACTACCATCGGCGCTACGG